>NZ_JBQERC010000002.1:0-588023 GCF_056534665.1 Ruegeria sp. P8 | reverse complement strand
GGAATTCGTCCGTCCGTTTCAGTCCCATAGTTCGTCTCCTTTGTTGCAATAAATGCTATCAAAGGAGCGGCATCAAACCGCGACACGTCCAAATCTATTTTCCCGGTTTTGATGGCGTGTTTTGCCAGCACCGCGATAAGATCGTGGTCCTCTTCCACTTGAAGCCCTGAGCGCTCCAGCCAGTAGAGTTTCATTTCCTCGGTGACTGGTTTGGGGTTGGTCAGCCTTTTGGTATTCGCTGTGTCGATCCCGAACGATATCCGTATCCGGATATCGCTGTCGTTTTCCAGAACCCGCAGTTCGGGCAATTCTTTCATCAAAATCGAAAGCGACGACAAGAAGTCCTGATACCCGGTGACAATCAGACAATCCCCAGAGGTGATATGGGGCCGATAAAGATTGATGACTGGCCGGTCGATATTGGTGCCGACCTTCGCAACCGGTTCGGCATCAAGCTCGTTTTCGGGCTTTTGATTTGCTTCGGTAAGCTGCTTTGGCTTGGAGCGTAGCCAATCAGGGAGTGAAAACAATGAACAAGACTTGGTTTATTTGAGTGATTTCGAGTGTGAAACTATGTCCGTGATCCTTCAAGGTAATTAACCAAAAAAGTAGAAAGATCGAAATGGACAAAGTTCGTATCCGACGCCAATACAAGCGAATATTGTTTACGCAAAATCAGACTGTCGAGTGTTCATGATTTGCCATGTTAAAAACCTTTTTATTCAATGATTTATGTGGGAATCTAGGGGGCTGGAAAGGTTGTAAATTGGACATTTTCTCTAAAACAGCGTATCCTTAAGAAATTATAAGAATGTTGATAACTTATTGGAAATTATAGATGATTTTGGATTCGAACAAAAGCCGATTTCTAAGTGCTACAAAGCTAGCGCTCTCTACGCTCGCGAGCGTGTTTCTCTTGTTCCCTAACAGTGTTCGCGCACTTGAGATAAGTGTGATGGTGCCTCAAATCATTGACCCGGCTACCGAGCGATTCTTGTCGTCTTTGGAAAGTTCAAGTGCATTAAAGGCTGATGATATCTCTATTATAAGAGTAACTTACGAAGAAGTCTCGGAGCCCAATCAAATTGCGCAAAGCCTTCTTGATCGAAAAACCGACATGGCTTTATTACCCGCTCTGCTCTTCCCAGGAATAGGCGAGGATCCAAGTTTAAACATTTCAACTCTGGCGTCTCAACCCGGTCTCACACGTTCTCCAGAAGAAACATTTTTACTTGAGGACTCAGTTTTCGGTGATGCTGTGGCAATGGAGTTGGGAGCAAAAGGTTTCGTTTTCTTGTCCTTCTGGAACACAATCAATAGATCTTTGTGGTCGCCAAAAAGGTTCGGCGAAGGTGGGCTGAGCACATTGGAGGGTGCAAAAGTCCGAACATTCAGCGAGAGGTCAGAACAAACGCTTTTGCAGCTTTCCGTTGAGCCGATCTTTGGTCCTGGCGGATCAGTATTTGATGAACTTCGAGCGGGAAACATTGACGCTGCGGAATTGGCCTTCAACGTTGAGTTTTCGGAGCAGTTTCAGAGCGCATTTCGCGGTGGAAGTGTAGTTGCGAACACTGACCAAAGAAGTGGGTTTTTACTTGCCAATCTAGAGTTTTGGCTCAGCATCACAGAGGCTGAGCGGCAGGCCATCGAAGAGGCTGTTGAAGAGTCGAAGACTTCGGCTAGAGAGGTTGTACAATCCGAATTCGAGACAGCTCGCGAGTTTGCTCTAAGCCAAGACATCCAGTTTCTTTCCGTTGAAGAACGCAGTAGAGAAGAAGATCAAATTGTCTTGGCCGCAGTTTCTGCCTGGAACGAATTGTACGATGCAGAAGACGACTTCGTCGAAAACAAACTCGCTCAAGTTTGGGAAGCTGGTCAACTGCCACGGCAAGAATTGGATGCGCCGACCAACCAAGCCGCTGGTCAGGTTTTTTTTGTAACTAATCGCAATGAAGAAGCACACTCTGATATTCGAAAGCGATTTGGAATTAGTCAACTTGCCGACGTGCAGTTGAAGTGCGGTGAGTTTGACTATGACCGTAGTCACCAACGCAGATTTGGTGAACCATACAGCGGTCCTGTGAACGTTATGGGTGCCAATATTCTTGAAGGTACAGAAGCATGCGCCCAGATGTTTGCCGAGATCGCTAGAAACTCCGATGAACAGGAGATCACTCTGTTTATCCACGGCTACAATACTTCTTTCAAAGAAGGACTAGAGCGCGCAATCTCAATGGCTTTGGATCTAGAAATAGAAGATCCCGTAGTATTGTGGAGTTGGCCTTCTGAGGGAACCAAGAGTGGATACATTCGAGATCTGAGGGCGACAGACTTCAACAACGCATTCACCCGAGGATTTGTGCGGAGCTTAGCGCGTCAGGGGATGGACTACGAGATGTCATTGATCGCCCACAGCATGGGTGGGACAGTGGGGCTGAAATTCTTGGAAGAATCAGCAAATAACAACTTTGAAATAACAAATTCCGTTTTTGTTGCGCCGGATGTTCCCCAAGCACAGTTTGGCAGCGAACTCAGAGAATACGTAAGTAATGGTGAATTGGTCAGTCTTTATTGCAATAGCTTTGATCGCCCTTTGAATGCATCCCGGTTGGTAAGCCGTGGCCTTCTCCCAGCTGGCCTAGCTGGAGAACATCTTTTTGTAATGAGTGGCCTTGACACTATAGACGTTTCAAGCCTCGACAACGAGTGGATTGGCAACAATCACACTCACGTTTTTGATATTGAAGAAGTCGCGCAAGACGCCCAAGTGCTACTACGTGAAAGGTCTAACGCATCAGAACGTAGTTTACCCAGCAACACGTTACGGGGAATAACTTACTACTATCTTCAATAGCCGCGCTTGGAAATCAAATATGAGAGAACGCGGCGTAGTTTACCTTATGATCAGTTATCTCAAATGCGCTACATAAATACTTGGATGAACGAGTTAGGACTCTGTTTCGCAGATTTGGATTTTTTGCTAAAAGCTATTGTGTGCTTTGGATTTGTTTTACTCGGTATAGTCAGAGCGAAAAGGACACCTTCACCTCGTTGCCGAAACAAGAGCTTGTTGAGGGGCTTCGGTTTGTCGGTTGCAGTCGTTATTCTTCTGCTAGCAGTACCATTGATCTCCTATTTTTATAGGCCAGACATCCTTGATAGGGAGGTAATGTGGATCGCTATATTAGTTGGATGGCTAGTATTCTTTTTGATTGGAAAAATGCTCTACTGCGTCGTGTTATCATTCTCTGGAGCAAATAAAGCGTGAATATTGACGTATTTGGTCGCTTGTTCGCCAAGTGGTTCCTCCGTTTTCTTAACCATAATGGCGGACGACTTCAGAGGGGGAGGATCAGGACCACAGCTCACGAATATCCAGTTATTGGTGATTTTCACCCAGGTGCAATTTCTAAAGGCACAATACTTCCCCAAGTAGTCATCGGAAGCTTTTTGCCGTCTGCTTTTCGTTTTGGATGACAAAAGGCTAATCCAGTGCAGTGAGGTCAGATAAATTCTCATAGTAAACTGCAAGTGCGTTTAGTTTACTTCCGCAGAGTACACTTTGCTGGGAAATCTCCGATAGCTGCTGGGTTGCTTGGGAGAATGTGGTCCATTCGACATTAGGGTCATTGCACTGCCATCGTTGGATAATGACTTGTTTCCAATGGTCTTGAGCGGATTGACTTAGCAAGCTTGGTTTGTTGAGAAATACCAATCTGCTGGCTAGCCATCGCAGTCGCCGATCCTCAAACTCCTGCGCGAGCTCAACTCGCTTCGTCCAGGACGAAACTTGGAACTGGTTCAGCTTCTTCTTGTCTTCATTGGAGTAAAAACCGGAATAGATTTGAAGCTCGATCTCTTTGGGCTCAGGACGGTCTGCAAAACGGCCAGCCAGAGCATTGCCGAGCGCGACTCGGAGGTCATACATACCGCGTAGGTCAGCGGCACGATCAAGCAGTACGGGAACATCAACTGGAACCGCGAAAACGTTTGGGGCATTGTTGATGGCAATCGTTCGGACCTGTTTTGGTGAGGCGTTTACTGCTTCAGCCATCGCAGCTTCGTCGTTCGGGTTCAGGCTGTTCGGGTCCACTAATTCCAAGTCCATGAAAGCCACAGAATTCTGATTGTTAGGGTTTCGACCAGCAAAAGCCCCCAGGTAGGCACGGGGAGGTGCCGCTCCAAATCTTTCGATGAGCTTGAGAACGCGGCCGGATTGCATTACCTCTAGCACGTCATTCTTAGATCTGTTCCTTAAAGACTGAGTCCAGACTTCTGGTGCTCGGTCTCGGATAAGCCTAGCAATGTGAATGGTCGCCTCAACATCGGCCAGAGCGTCGTGGAAATTGTCACTAACAAACCCGTTGGCTGGTGCCAGTCGGTCCAATTTGAAGCTGATCTTACCCGCTTCATCCGTTGGCCAAGTAAGACAATCGTTGGCCAAAACCCATGTCGCGTAGACCATTTTCATTATGTCCATACGATCATTCCCATCCATCTGTGTCAGGAAGAGATTAGGATGCAGGTTTTGAAACAACATCTGCCTCAACATTTGTTCGTCAAATGCGATGCTATTGAAGCCTAGCCAGGTTGCAGGTCCCCACCTTTGGATAAGGCGAGCGACCTCTTGTGCAAACTCGAATGCGCTAGGGAGGTTAGGATCAACCAACATGTCAGGTGTTACACCCGTGACCGCTAGGGCCCAGGGAGCAGGTAGAATGTGCGGAGAAAGGCGGCACCGAATATCGATGCGCTCGATTTCTTCCAGGTCGTCATTCGTCAGAATACCGGCAAACTGCAACGGTTGGTCGAATGCCGGTGAAGTCCCAGATGTTTCCAAATCGTAAAATACGTACACCGCACTCGCCCTAGCTTCTTTAAATAGCGTACTGTTATTCTCTCTGCCGGTAAATCTGAGGTTTCTTACTATTTGGAGAGTTTAGATTTGTGCAGCCAAAGCGGTGGCTGTGGAATCTACTATAGCGTCATGACCAAAGTCCCATCATCGCTATCGAAGGAACCCGGTATCGCCCACAAATCTGTGCGCCGGTATTTGGCTTGATGGAAACTCAAAACCTCCAAGTCATCGGCGAACGGCAGGTAAGTGGTCGTCGGTGGCTCGCCCCGCCACCAACTTGACTAGTAGTCGTTTATAGACCCACTAGCCTTGGAGCTTGTGTGTGTGCCGCAAAGCTTCGAAAAGCAGGCAATTTAGGTTGGGCGAAGCTCTGACATTAGTATACTTCTCGGGCGCGCTTTTTGTCTAGCGATAGAGATAAATCAAAACCTTTCCAGTCCGTAAACCAATAGTCCGAAGAGGCAATAAGCGCCCACAACTGAAAGACTGAATGCCCATAGGCAGAAGCAAGCTTCATCTTCGTGGCCATCGAAACATAGGGGCAAGTCGCCAAGTCCAAATAAATCATAACTAACTCCGCATCCTGCCGTGCGTAGCATGAACGTGTGTTGAAGCGCTCTAGAATGGTGGATTCAACCGCTCCACGCAGGCGTGAGTATCGCTTCTTTGAAGTAGTGTAGCTCAGCAGTACGGTTGCGGCGAAGTAGTCAAAGCTATTATTTCCAACGAATTCCTTTTTGTGCTCATCGTAGGTGAATCCAAAGTAAGATGCCAAAACCCTTTCTGAAAGAAAATAACCCCGCCCTAGCTTTCGTAGAGCTAGTATGAGGTACATTACTTCAATATCCGGACTCTGCTTAGACGATGACTTCTTCAACTGTCGCGTTAGATTATCAAATGCATACTTCATCACTTGATGCTTCAGGTCTCGGTTCACCCCAAGACGATGAAGTTCATCTACCAGCATAGACACAAGGCGTGCCAGTCGCACTGAGATATTTACGCGGGGATCAGCGGCGTAAATAAAAAACGCGAATTCAAGAATGCCTAAAAGTGCTTTGATCAGCGTCTTGTCGGAACGATGCGCCCCCGAAGAGACGGAATACTTGTCGAGTATTGAGCGCACGTTTCTTTCGAGGGCCGCAAACGTATAATTCAGGATGTTCTTATACTCAACTTCGTTCCGCTTCAGAATGGTTTTGAACTCAACTATCAGATTTAACGCTTGAACCTTTGGGTGGTAGACACGAAACGGTTTGGTTGGATCAGAAGGGTTTTCGAATTCAATACACTGTATCTCGATGTTCTTGGTGAGTGCGTCTCGGATCGAGTTTTTGGCCATAGTTAGCCTTGTGATGATCGGTTTACTGATCAGCTCCCTCTTGCCCGAGTTTATGCCAAGCTTCATCTGGCGAAGTATCTGGCTAAGCGTTTTTTCAACTACATCTGCATCTACATCTGAAGTGCAAAAAATAAAGTAGTCGTCAACGTATCGAAATGCCTGAAAGTCCGATCTATGCTTCAATCCATGCTGTTCCGACATTTTCTTGAGAAACGTACGGTCCACTCTCTGGAGGATGATTTCGGCAAAAATACGCGAGAACTCGGGTCCTATGACGATGCCATTCGTTTCGCCTTGGTTCATGTCCTGGAGTAAACGATCAAAGCGTCCACCGAACGTTTTTTTTGAAAGGGTCAGGTGATCCTTGCAGGCTGCGAGACCGAGTGTGCTCCAAGGCAATGAGTGGGTGTAGATACTGTCAAAACACTTTGAAATATCTAAGCGAAGAAGGAAATCAAACTTCTTTTCAGCATTCAGATATTTGTAGTGTTCATAAAACTTAAAGATATTGCTGTAAAACTTGTAGGTGAAGTAGGATCCTAGGTTCTCATATTCCTTGGTTTGTTGTTCAATTGTGTCTTGCACGGACGATTTTCTCTCTGAGAAAAGTCGGTCGGAAAACTTTACAGATTTAGATACGGCTGATGGGAAACGGATAGAAACATCTGACAGATTAGTGTAGTAAAGTATTTGAGCGCTGTTCTCTGAATAGAAATCTGCTACGGCCAATTGATTTCTTGGGTGTACAATCGTTAACTGTCTGAATTCTCGGTCCTTATGTGCAATATTGAAACCAAATGGGATCGTCCACATTGCGCGATTATTCAATTGCCAAGACCGCTCCACTATGACTTTGCCATTTCGTCGGATAGTCATGTTCGTCGGTTGTGACGTTGGATCCGACAAGGTATCAAAAAGTAGACATATTGCTTCGTCCACCTTGGAAGATGAACACTCCCAAACCACGACTTGCTTGCCTCCCCGCATCCTGAGACGAACATTGTAGCGGGTTACGAAATCAAAGAAGCCACCATTACCAAAGGTTGGAGGCACTTCAAACGGTAGAGTGTCTGAAAGAAGCGGCCTGTGATAAGAGTGTTGGGAGGGAAGCGAGCTTCTATCAGCCATAATCCCAAGCCCTCGTGATTTCTTTAAACTGGCCGGGCCGATGAAATCTGCGGAAAATGCGCTCTTCATACCCGGCAATGAAGGAGTATTGCCGTAGATTTGCTTGTAGACTTGGGCTGTGGGTTAGGCGAGCAACGTACCCGGCAAGCTGCCCATCCAATTGGCGCAGTTGAACGAGGTCTGATAAGTGAGGGTTGCTGAAGTAGATGCCAACAAATGCATTGCTCTTGTTGTGCGTCAACTGGGTGTTTGAAGTCAGGTACTGGATGCGCTTCACAAGTAGCCTGTAGGCCTTCTTAGCATCTTTCGCTCGTTGCCGGTGGTATCGTGTAAAACACGCCTCCAAACGCTTTTCATACCTCGCGAACTTTGGTGCGCTAAGTAGTGTCTTGCATTTACTCGAATTGTAATAGCGAAACTCATAACCTAGATAAGTTAGTCGCCAGTTTCTCCGATCATCCGGCGACTCGTTGACTTTGCTAAGATTCAATTTCAGGTTCAATTCTTCCAAAAGATGAACCACCTGATTCTTGTATGTTGAACGATTTGAACTGAGTGTTGGTGAGAAGATGACTACGATGTCATCAACATAACGTGCAAAGAAAACCACGTCCGGAAGGGCCAAAACTCTACGGTCAAACTCTCTCATGAAGAGTTCCGATAGCGATGCGCTCAATCCAATTCCTCGTGGCAGACCGATGCCATGGGTGCCTGTACGTAGACCGTACGTCCATAGTAGTTTCTCAATAATTTTGATGGATACCGCACTCAAAAGCTGGTCGGATCGAAGCTTTTCTATAAGCCCACGATGTTCGATTGATTCATAGAACTGGCTCACATCCAGTCGCAATATGTGGTAAGGGAATCCATCATTCAGATGGTCTTGGAGTTGTGCGACAATGCGATTTCGGTTGGCCTGCTTGACCTTGTAAATCCGCTCCAAGTTGCGTGAAACCTGTTTGATTGAATAATAGCTTTCAGCTGACCCAGGGGGCAATAGGTATACTGCTTTGCCGTTTGGACCACTCCTTTGGATCAAATCTACCTCAAAACGCCCATTCGAGATATTTGAAGAGACCTCTTTGAGCCTCTCAAGTAGCTCGCTGTCTCTACTCTCACGCGCTTGTTCGCGAGCATTCCTAAGCCCATCAAAGATAGCTTGATCCGCCGAAGAGTATCTTCCCCGATGGCTTGCTCGAAAAGCCTTCGTGTCGCGAATTCGCTCCTTCAAGACCTCGGTCGCACTCAGTACCGATGGGAAGAAGTCAAGGCTAGGGTTCCTACCCTTTCTTTGTTCAATCTCGGTGATCCTGCGAAGATTCTCTGCGGAAAAAGTCTGATCGTACACAAGTCCAAATCTTTAATTGATATGGTTTTAGAATCAACTCAAGCGGGAAGGATAACCCGTTGTTTTAGCCTAGTGCAAAAGAGTGTAGAAAATAAAGTGCGTTTCGAGCGGCGCAGGCAACTGTCAACTTTCTCAGCGAACATAAGCAGGAAGCTCCTCAGCGAGCGGCCAATAAAAGTCAGGTGGCATTCCGGCATCTGCGCGTTTTTCTTCGTTGAACGGAGGCTTCAAACCTCCTTTGAAATAGCGCTTTACTAGCGCATGGAATACTTCTTTTGGATCACTATTGTCTCTGCCACAGCCGAAGTTAAACCATTTCGCCCCAAACGCCACGTGGCTGACTTCCTCGCTGTAGATGGTTTTTAGGCTTTCAACAGCCGCAGTCTCGCCGGCTTTCTCGAAAAGTTCTATCATTCCTGGCGTTACATCTAGCCCTCGTGCCTCCAATACCATTGGAACGATAGCTAACCGCCCTTGCAGGTCATTTGCAGTATCTGATGCCGCACGCCACATTCCATCATGAGCGGGCAGGGCTCCGTAGTAGCTTCCCATCGTTTCCAGGCAATCACAGATTAGATTGAAGTGTTTTGCTTCGTCGTCTGCGGCTTTCACCCAATCGTCATAAAATCCCATCGGCATCGGTACGTGGGCGAAACGTGAGATAATATCCCAATGCAGATCGACTGCATTGAGTTCGATATGAGCGACTGCATGCAGGAGCGCTATTCTTCCTGCCGGAGATCCCGGCTTGCGCTTTGGTACGTCGCGGGGACTGAGCAACTCCGGTTTCTGTGGGCGAGCAGGATGATCTGGTGGAATAGAACGCCCTAGTTCAATGATTTCTCCCTTAGTACGCGCAGTTTTCCAAATAGAAGCGTAGGCTCGTGATTTGGCTGTTTTTGCGTGACCATCCGCCGTGGAGAGCACGTCGACCGCCATTGCAGTCAGGGTAGTCGGACGCTGTGTTTTAGCGTCTTTTTCAGTGCGGCTAGACAAAGTGTAACTTGCTCCCGGTTCGGTGGAATTAGCAGAGCTTAGCTTTAAACCTGATGGCGCATTAAGCATTTTAAGGTTGCCTGCCACGCCTACTATAGGGCGCAGCCTGCGTCCAGATTTCAGGTTGCTGCGTGGTCTGAGCCATCATGCGCTCCCGAAACTACGGCCATCTGTCAGTTAGAGCGCATATTGAATGATCGGTTAATTGGAAGATCGGACGGTCGATGAGCGGACTGAATCCGAGTCGATGAGCCAGCCTTTTGACTCAGAATAATTGCGCACGGATTGGAGAGTGGGGCTGGTGAACTAGACGAAGCGAGACACCGCACTGCTATCTGGGGCGGCGACCTCAATCATCGCAGCCCTAGATTGTGGCATGGTTGTCCTTGACAATTCCTGTTAAGTATTTGAATTTAATAATCGTTTAGTCTTCCATGCCTGTACGAAGCATAAAGCCGTTCTGCGTATGACCTTCTTCCACTACCAACCTAACCGTGTTGCTCGAAAATTTGGCGTAAATGGGTGAAGAACTTACCGTACTGGAGGTTGTTGGCTTGTGCGGTCATTTTGAACCAGGCCGCATCTTCTTCCAAAATCGATAGATGCAATTGCGCAACGTATTGAGACTTAGGCCTTCCGCTGGTTCGAGTTGGTTTTTCACCTGAAGCAATGCTCGGTTTGACAAAAGTCTTGTGTTCTTTGTCGAGAGACAGTCGCTCCAAGAAGCGCATCTCCAGTCTGTTCAGTATTTCAATCATCTGGGTTTCTGTCAGATGAACTCTTTCCGCCATTTAACGGCCCCCGCTTTTTTGCCAATCCTTGGTGCAGTTGGAATTTACACTGAGATTCAAAGTATACTGTATAGACGACTAGCGTTGCGTGGGCGATTTGTCAAAACATGGCGAACGCACCAGAAGACCAATTACTAGCAGCATTTTCCAGAGTTTTGCGTCGCCACAGACTCGCCAAGAAGCTATCGCAACAAGAGCTCGCCACTCAGGCTAACCGAAGCATGCAGTACATTTCACTTCTGGAATCTGGGCACCACCAACCAACACTCGGAACCCTACAACTTCTCAGTGGCGCTCTGGGGCTTACTTTGACCAAATTGGTTTCTGAAATTGAAAAAGAGGCTGAGTAACATCTTGAAGCAAAACTCATAGCCAGAATAAAACGAGTGCTGCGAGGACGATTGCGGATGTTAGAGCCGTCTGACGTCAGCGCCAATGGGACAGCTTATATTAAGTATTGGGTAATGGCAGCAGGTAAGCTGTACTAGCGGTCTGGGTCTGTATCGAGTTTGCCCCAGAGATCATCAACCAGATCAGAGAAGCCATCATTCGAGGCCTCCTTGGGCAGTTGACCAGCTCTTCGCCGGCGTTCAACCTCGGCCATTAGCTCTTCCTCTGTGGCTGTCTCAACCACATCACATCGAAGAGCTTCGAGCTCGTCCGTTGTCCACGACTCAAATTTGTCAGCGTAGAAGCCCAGGGAATACGGCTCGTCATCAGAAATCTGCTTGATCACAGCATTCCAATCTTCGCTCTGGTTCGATTCCTTTTCGACCCTCTCATCTAGTTCGCGGATAGACTTGCGGATCATCGGCAGCAGCTCTGCCTCAACGCTTTCTTCGCCCGCGCCGGTCCCCGCAAGCCAAAGGTCTGCGATTTTGCGGACGAGCGCCCAGACCGTCTGATTTCGAGGGTGGCCTTTAATCCGGCCGCCGAGACCTTTTTCTTGAATGCCAAACCGCTCGGCAGCACGTTCGTTCATCCGGATATTGTAATCGGACACGTCCGCGAGTTCTGAATCGTTCTCAGCCACAGCTCGAGCGACCTCTTGATCACCAACATAGACAGCCACCTTCAACATCCCGCTACCCCTTCCTTCGCCGGTTCATCACTCGGCCCAGGTGGCTGTAGTCCAGATCTCGCATGATCCTTTGCACTTGCTCTGGATCGACTTCGCGATCTTTTCCAGCAGTGCGGACGACGTGCCTGACGTAGATCGCCAACGCGACAATGATCACGGCGGACAAGATCAAGCTGAAATGCTCGGGCCCCATCACTAAGTCTTCTTCCTTGGGTCTTCGATCCCGAGGTCGTCGAACACGTTGCCGCTACCATCAGTGATCTCGACATCATCGTCGTCAGTCACTAGATCCCAGGTGTTCTCTTTGACCCATTCATCCCGCCATTTGGGCGCATCGGCCGGACGCTGTGCAAAATCGGCGATTTGCTCGAAAATCATTTTGCGCAATGCAAGCCAGACCTCCGGACCCTCTTTGCGACGGGCTTGCAACTCTCCGATCAAGTCATCCAGAGGAACATCCTGTAACGGGCGCCCGAAGATCTCGTCTTCTGAAAAATCATCTGTCATCGCTCAACATCCTCGACACTGATCTTCAAGACTAAGATCTTGTTCGGTTTTACAGTGATCTCTTTTCCTTCAATCTCTCGAAGTTGACCGTTCACCAAAGTCTCGCAGATTAAGAAAATTGGGATTTCCTCTTCTGTGGTTTTGTCACTCATCTGGCTTACGCGTCGGATCAGGCACCTTTCGCGACCGGATCTCATCCGCTGAGATCGGCTTGGTTAGTTTTGCTCGACCGGCCGCAATTTCAGCCTCCCGAAGCCTAAGCAAACGCAAGGTTTGCTCATCCAGCTCAACGTCGTCGTCATCACCCATCAGACTTCTCCCGAGTACAGTAACAGTGAGAACAGAGCACTTGAGACCTGTCGGCTGTCCGAACGATTTCACCAACGTGGCCACACTCTTCACACGTCACGCCGCATCGAAATTCCATCCAGTCAGCGTACTCTTGAATGAGATCGTGGTATCGACTGAAACCGATGCAAATCTTGCCATCCTGGCCTTTCTTAATGTCCAAGATCTGAATAGTTCCAGGGTCCAGTGCCCTGAAATCTTGACTGAAGGAAAGCTTGTGGAG
The DNA here is from genome assembly GCF_056534665.1 of Ruegeria sp. P8. NCBI lineage: Bacteria > Pseudomonadati > Pseudomonadota > Alphaproteobacteria > Rhodobacterales > Roseobacteraceae > Ruegeria > Ruegeria sp. P8. Next base: position 575,401 of record NZ_JBQERC010000002.1, on the reverse strand, counting down.
TGCTTGCGAAATCACGACGAGCCAGCCCTTTCCGACAGCAGGAACAAGAGATGCGCAATCCGGAGAAACGAGGTCTGGATAGTTTTCCACGATGTCCAGCCTCAGGCTGTCGGGCCAGGATCCTTCGGCGCCCTCAAATCGCCGCCGTAGAGCATCATTGTAGCAACAGCTGCAAAGCGTCGTCACAAACCCAAGGATGCTCTGGCATTGGGCAGAATTAGAACAACCTTCACAGGTTTGCTCAATCTGATCGACACGCCATTGAATCTCTTCACTCGTAGCCTGGTTGCAGCCCGGGCCCTCATAGACACGCAAGCCTCCCCATTTCTGTTTGATCTGAACGATGGACGGGTGTTCATCACCAAACAGGTCGGGCTGCTCGTCGATCAACCTCTTCACTTTCTCAAGTTCAAGCGTAAGCTGCTCCGCCCACCCGGCACGATACTCACCCAGCTGCTTTAAGACGCTTCCATGAATATCGTTCCAGTCGACAACACTGCTCATCACTGACCTCCGGGCGCGCGCCTCTTTGAGATCGTGTGAAACCTCCGCCATAGCAGACATCATACGGCCGACTACTTCGCGGTCATCACACTCGACATGCAGACCCTCGGTCGACCATGTGACGTCAGAGACGTGCGGAGCTGGGTAGTTATGCGCCATCACCAAACGCATCTCTTCGGCGCACCAGGCGTCAAATGAGCGGAGATCATCTGGCGCTCCATTGTCCTCGATCACACCTCGGACCTTTTCCCGGAATTCCTTCCAGCTCTTTTCGACATCATCCATCAGTCACATTCTCCAGAAATTGGTCTTGTTGAGATGGAAGACCCCTCTCGAGACTTGGCAAAGGGCAATCGGCGGGACATGACCGGTGGCCAGCGAGCCCGTATTCATGAGCTTCCGGGCGTAGTCCTCATCATCGTAGCCTTCGATAATTTTATTGAAGATCACTTGTTGTTCGGCGGTCATCACCAGTCCTTCTTCACGCACGCGGGGCACCGATTACGGTCATCCGTTCGGTCAATCTGACCGAAATAGCCACAAATTGAGCAGGTCATTCGATCCCGAACAGGCTTTTTCCGAACACCAAAAAGCCTCTTCCGTTCAGGATGGCGTTTGCTCGCAACATCATGCGCGCACCAACAGCACAGGGTCGTGTACCAGCCGTCCAACAGCTGGGTGTCAGCAGAAATTCCGCATCGTTCACAGGTACGATTTGCTCGTGCAATCGTCGCAGCGATCATCGACTGGATATGTCTGTCTTCACACCTGTGGTAGATGCGGAGCTCGCCGAATTTCTCTTTGATCTGGAGGATGAAGGGGTAGGTGGCATCTTTAAGATCGCAGAATTCTTTGACCTCTGTGAAGACCGCCGTGACCAAGCCGGACCAACCTTCGGGCGTGCGGCCGAGGCTCCGTTCGACCGATTGCTTGATGTCTTTGAAATCAATTGCGTTCGTGACGTCGTCCGCCATGTCAGACTCCTCCTGAGAATGGTAGGAGGCGTCGGAATCGAACCGACTCGTGCACTCTAATCTGGAGCAATTACAAGGATATAAGCCTCGCCCGCATACCAATGCTGCCTCCCACGGATTTTGCGTGGGTTATCGACCTCAGGCCGATATTCGATGGCAGTGGATGCGTGTGTACGTCATGACCGGAAGCTGAACCAGTTCGTGTCACTATGTCAAGACGGAGTGTGCTGCACTTCGAAATTCACCGCGTAGTTCCGGGAACCTTCTAGCTTGAGTTGTATAACTTGCCGTCATTCGACCGTGTCCGGTATGCAAATTACCCACGCAAATCGAAATTGGGTAGGTGATTCCCATTGCGGCCTCTCTATGTATCCATATCTGGGTGTGAACGAACAACGAGTCAGACCGTGCAAGGCCCACCAAATTAGATAGTCCGTTTGCGGGGAGCGATTTGTTCAGGCGTGGATAGGTTCGTAATCCGGATCAAAATCTATTTTTTGGACGGTTCCAGGCTCACAGAAGACTTTGATTTTAGTTTCTTTAGGAATATCAGTCGCAGGATTGCCCCATGAAATCAGCTGTCTGGAAAACACTGGTTTTAGAGACCAAATTGCTGGTGGCCGATGACTCAAATTCCCTTAAGGTAACATCAAATTCCGTACCTTGTTGGTCTGCCCGGCTAAGCATCATTGAACCTTGAGCCCGCCTACAAATTGCTAGGCATGATCTGAGCCCAATGCCATGCGAAGTATCCACCAGGAAAGGTGTTTTTCGCCGGGCATCCTCCCATTTTCGGACAGGAATACCAGGGCCATTACGCCCGACATTCGTTGAATCCTAACGAACGAGCAGGTTGAGCTCAGGACCTGCCATTCTCTGCGATCCCTTCGTTAGGCTGGTCGCAGCCAAACCAGGACCTTCACAATTGGTCTTTACAATGCGAGCTTAGCGGACAAAGCGCCATTTCGCTGCGGCTGCGCCAATGTCTGCTTTCATAGATTTTCCTGCTACGCCTCTGCTTGCTGTATTGAACTCCTTGAAATCGAGGCGACCGCCCAAGGCACCAAATGCCAGCAGCCGTTTTTCCATGTGATCGTTAATCCCCCTGAATCTGCCAATCTCACCCGCGAGCAGTTCGCGGCTGCATTCGATAAGATCGACGCAGATATGGGGCTTGCCGATCATGCCCGCGCCGTCGTTTTCCATGAGAAAAACGGGCGCGAGCATGCGCATGTTGTTTACAGCCGCATGCATCTTTCCACCCATTATGACGTTGGCGCGAAAGTGGGTGAGGAACGCTCCACCCCTATCGTCAAAGCCAAGAACATGGGGTTTCACAAAATGCGGCTGCGGGAGATCAGCCAAGACCTTCACAAAGAGCTTGGCATCCCTCTCCCTGATGGTCTGAAAAACAGCCAAGACCGTGACCCGTTGAATTTTGGCATTGCTGAATGGCAGCAGGCCAAACGTCTTGGGGAAGACCCCCGCGACATCAAGCGGATCATTGGCGAGGCGTATCAGTTTGCAGACGGTGCGCAGGCGTTCAACGCAGCACTAGAGACCCATGCCATGCAGCTTGCCCGTGGCGACCGTCGCGGTTTTGTCGTGCTGCATCACTCTGGCGAAACCTTGCCCTTGCATCGGTTTCTGGGTGCCAAGCAAAAGGACATTCGCGCACGGCTTGGTCAACCTGAACACGTTCAGACGGTTGACCAGGCGCGCGCGACCCTCAGAGCGAAAATTACAGCGGCGGCAGAGAAGCGCGTCGATGATCTAAAAGCCAAGCTGCGCAAAGAACAAACCCGCATGGGCAATGCTGTGAAGCTCCTGAAAAGCGAACAGCAGACATCGCGCCAATCTTTGCAGCGCCAGCACCAGACCCGCCAGAAGGCCGAGGCCAAAGCCCGTGCAGATCGTATCCGTAGCGGGCTTATGGGCTTGTGGGATCGCGCCCAGATCAAGCTTGGCGTTGGCAAGCTACCCCGTGAATTTGCCGCCGAGATCGAGAGGGCAAAGAAACGGGATGCGGGAGAGTTTCATGCGCTGAAAACAGAACAGCTCACCGACAGGCGGCAGCTTCAAAAATCCATCAAGCTCATGCGGGAAAAGCATCGCCGTGAGCGGAACGATATGCGCTCGAACCTTGGGTATTGGTTGACGCTTGATCGCAGCTCACAGCGAGAGGCGTTGGAATCCCACCAAGCCGAGCTGAAAAGCCAACAGCGACGAGGCCAGCAGAGACAGCAAGGACAACAGCGCAAGCGGGATCAGGGATTGGAGCCATGATTCAAGTTGGGCACTGATTCACGATAGGGTTTAAGAACAGAGCGCATTATATCTTTATTGCGAAGAACAAATTCGTCTTGGATCGTGTTATTGCCCATCGCTAATATGCATAAGTCGCACATGCCGACACACGTTTTAGACAGGAGACTGTTTGATGTCTCACTACCAATGTCTTCGAGGACTTTTTTAGGACCTTCTTTTGTCAGCCGGTTAAATTTCGGGCTGAATCGGAAGTTATCAACTAGATCACTGATGCTTTCGTCTCGCGAGTTACCTATATGCATAAAATCCACAAACTCCGTGCCAACACAGCAAGGAGTGGTAACTCCATCGTAACGAACTGTAAAATTAAGACTTTTGTCGCAGTTTCCGTCTTTTCGATCTGACCAAAAAAAATCTTCCATTGGAATAGCGGACAAGGCTCGACCAAAAGGCAAAACTGGGGAGGATGCGACTAAGTGCCCCGCCATATCACCAAGTGTCAAACCCTTTAAGCATTCCCTTATGTCGCCATCCTTGAAAACGACGCACCTAAGAATGATGCTGACGCCGAATTTTTTTGCGTCAATCAGAATCGAGCGAATTGCTTCGATGTCCAAAAACTCTTGGTGAAAGACATCAACGCTCAGTTCCATTCTGTTCATTCCAGCTTCTGTAAGCTGCTCGAACATCTTGGTTCGTTTCTTCTTAGACTTACCCCACCAACCATTTGTTGTCATACAAGGCGAGAATCCGTGATTTGTTGCATAGCGAACTAAGCTTATGAGTTCATCGAAGAAGATTGTGGGTTCGCCACCAACGAAGGAAACTTCTTTCCGAATGTAAGGGTTTGTAGACGCTTCACGGATTGCCTTTTTGAATAGGTCAACGTCGACTCTGTTTTTGTTGGGCTCGCACTCTGGGGCGCAGTGTCGACATGACATATTGCAGTTGTCAGTGAGCGTTAGAACTAAGGCATTGAATCTCGTTACATCATTCTCACGGGTTAGAACGTCAATGCTGCTATAGTCTGACTTATTGTCTAAATATCTCTGATCGGAAAACCATCCTGTCAGATTTTCGTTAGCCTCAAAATACGTGGTAGAGTTGTACTGATTTGTATCTTGAGAAAGGAAATCAAGATCGTCGATGCGAGTGTTTGGTGAATCACAAATAATTGAAATATCAGGATAAATCCCAAGTTCCCAAAAACTATCTAACTCCAGCAAAGACGGGCGATGTTTGGGGTCCAGTTGAATTGTGATTTGAGATTTTAGCAAGGGGTGGTCGAACAAAAAATCTCGGTACGCTTCCAACTTTTTAAGCGTCGGAGTGCTGTCACTATATACAAAGAATCGAAAAGAAAATTCGTGAAAATCTTGAAAACAAGCGTCTTCAAGTCGTGTCAAATCACTGCATTCGAGATAAATCTCGACATAGTTACGGATACCGGATGTTCGATGCTTCCTGATCCACTCAGGAAAATCACTCCACGGGGAAGCGGAGGATACATAGTAGCGGTATCCGTTAAAGGGCGGGTTCGGCAACTTAGTATTTTGCTGCGTATGCATAAGCGGCATAACCAACGGCCATGCCAGCTACGAATGCGCCAAGAACGGCTTCAGGGCTAATGTCAGGAGATGCCGCCGCTGCGATACCCTGTTCGTATTGGTTTATGAATTTGCTGCGATAATCATCCCAAATGTTGTCCGGAACGGATGAAATCCTTTTCCGCCAATCGGGATATGATGTTGTTGGATAGATCAGAGGGTCTAGTGAAGGTGGACCATCATCGGACCCCGGTGTTGGTGACCAAAGCGGGTCAATAACATCGGGATTCACTTTGGCGTTTACTAGTTTAGGGTCTAAACCCGCAGGCAGAATGCCAGTCCAATCAAAGTCGTCATCGGATCGCACTTTGTCTCGAACGCTTGGTTCAAGCATCATTCCGACAATAACAACTTCGCGTGGAGTCATCTCTTCTATAAGGCCAGCTTCTGCAAAAGCGTTAAATGCAGCATCTTTTTCGGACATGGAAACCTCCTAAGCTATGAGTAAATGGGTACACGGCAGCGTTGCAGAATCAAGTTTTATTTCGGCTGACCCGAAACGGTGGTTTTTGTCACCCCCCTACCTTGCCACGGTGGATCAAGGGCTTAGACGTGCCAAAAATCTGTTCCGATATTGTCATGGGTTTTGGTACGTTTCGGTCGAACGCCTAAGCCGACATTCGTGCGATGCGCAGCATCGGTGGCTCCGGGCTCTTCACGATGCTTCCACGGCGTCTTTATAGCTGTCTGGCGAAACGAGGAAGCACACTCGCAGGCCAGAAGCCCAACTCTTAGAGAGTGTCAGCCTTCATCGATGCGCTTGAAGAGGGCCTCGGTAATATCCCAGGCATGACTGTGTGACAGTTCCGTTGACTGGATTGTTAGGTGGCCGAGAGCGTTTCAGAATCCAGTCGTCGCCGCCCAATGAAATTGAGCCAAGAAATGGCCTGCATTGTGTGTAGAAGGACTGTGTTGCTGTTTCCGTACAGCCGCAAAATGGCAAGGTGGTGTCAAGACTGAAGGCCACTTTTTTCACGAAGCATTTGTTCGTCGAGTTTGGTCGAGTGTCCGCTTTGCAGGCAGTAGCTGTAGTTCAAAAATGGCCGAGCAAATTTAGGTTTTCGCGACAACTCGTTTCGACTCTGAACGTAATATTAGTGCGGCGCATCTGTTCCATTACTCTGGTAAAAAGCTGATCAACGCTGCAAGCGTGGTAATAGCTTCCGCCTTTTTGCGACGGCTCATTATTTGCGCCTCTCTGGGTAGGTATTCCCAAGTCTGGAAACGTTTAGCGGTTGCTTCATCAAGCGAGGGTCAACCCCTTGTGCCACCGCGTTTGACAAGATCACGTCTAATTTCTCTTCGAGTCGAGCGATCTTTTTCTGCTGTTCTTCCATTATTGCAGCGGCGTTTTTTGGTGCCTTTCGGGTTTTCTTACCTTTGTCTGACTCTCTTTTGCGCGAGAAGGCTGCGGCTCTGTCTAGGTAGGCCGCATGAATGTGAGGGTGTTTGAACAGCTGCTTAGATGAGATTTTGACAACCTTGGATTCAACTTTACAGTGTATTTTGTTCCGGGTGATTTCGCCCCTCATTTGACCAATTAGGACCAAAATTTTATCCACTTTTTCGGGCGTAAGCTTCACGTCAAGTTCCCCGTGGTTCGAGAGGTTTCAAGCTCTGCCAGCTTTTTTTCGATGATCCGTTCAGCGTGACTGAACTCAATCAATGGGCCAAGGTCGGTATTGCGGATCAGAGTCCCTTCGTTTGCCGGATCCATAACGGCCTCAGCGAGAGCCTGGCTACGAGCGTGACTATGTTCGATAGCTTCTATGGTTTTTTCATTGACCCGCATTCCTTTAGCCTGGCGAGCACGCAGGGTCTCAAGAGATTTCTGATCTCTTTCCGCATATCTAAATAGCTGATCAGCGGCTCTTCTGGAACCGCCTAGGCATACCAGCCTCGTGCATGTTCTACAGGCACCAGCTCGGTCGCACGGCTCTTGATTGAAGCGACGACTGCAATATCCGAATAACGTCGAAAGAAGATGCATCTTCAGGTTTGCAGTTTCGTAGGCCGCATTTTCGACATCCAAGTCGTCCACAACCCTGATTGCCGGTAGGTTCTCATCCTCGCCACTGCGCTTTATTTGCTCGACTTGATACAGTTTGTCTGTGTGGTCGTAGTTCCGGTTTTGCATGACGTTCGCACGACCACTCCAGTAGGCTATGTGTGATTGGGGAACGTTGGCGCGTTGCGCAATCGTGTTTAGGTAATGGCGCATTTGGTGTGTAGTGATTTTGGGGTACTTACCGTTTTTTAACCGGATATCTAAACGCTCGAAGATGGAGGGAACCGCAGGTTGAATGTGGCCACTTTTTTGAAGACCTTCTGGCCTGCCTGACAAGACGAGTTCGACCACGCCACTACTTAATGCTTCTATCATGTAAGGCCGTGCTTCTGCATTGTAGGAAAATTGGTTCTTTAAACAGACGCACAGCGCCTCGGAATATGCTACCGAAGACAACTCGCTGAGCACAGGCAAACCGTGAGGTGCTTCGGCCAAACACTTCTTTTCAACCTGAACAAAGTCGTATACGGCTATGGGTTTTCCATTTTCGCGGGCCCTGTACTTGGCAGCTAGGATGCGCCTGGACTGAAGCCAATAATTTACACCGACACCAAGAATTTCTTCCAGCTCTGAACGTGTGATTTCGCCGGTTGCCCGAACATGCTGAAGATTTGTAGGGACAAAGACTCTGCCAGGGTTCTCCATCATCCATTTTGCTAACTTGCGCGCTTTCTCAGTGTGTTCACAGATCCTTTCGAGGGCCAACTGAGCAACGGGAACCATTTCTTTCGGAACAAATTTAATCATAGGCTTGCCGCCCTTAACTGGCCACCACCTGAGGCCAGCCTTGAAACGACAGTCTTCGTTGAAGGGCACATCTGGGTTGACGTAACCTTCGCCCGGGTTATCCAAAACCTGAACCGTGGCTGGTAGAATGAAGACTTCCTCTTTTCGAGAGGGGGCACACATCAAAAGTGCGACAATACCCATAGCGACCTGATCTCGTGGCGTTTTTGCCCTGTGAAAGGCTTCTCCCAAGCATGACACTTCCTCTTCGGTCAGGTTTTTCCGGAGAGGATCCTCATTCACTCTGCTCCGAAAGCGTTTGTCCTGGAGTTCCGGATGCCACCAGCTCTTTAAGTCACGCGCGATGTCCGCTTCCTCCAAAACTCGCGCAAAAGATCGCATGGTCTCAGCAGCCTTACGCTTATGCGACTTACTGGCTAACTCGACGACATTGTTCAGGTCTGACTTTGCTACAAGGTCTGCTCGGCCGGGATGTCCTCGACTTTCTAGAACGCGGTCTAAGATGCGACAGAACTTCACCTTGTGGCTAAAGACATTGGATTTTCTAAATTTTCCTGTTTTTGTGGCGTTTTCATTGAGTTGAAAGGCGAAGTATGCCTTTGCGAAGTCACCAAACGGCAGGTTCATCGCGAACTCGGGATAATTCGCGCGGGACTGCCATCGATCTGCATGATGGAAACCAATCGTTTCTCTCTTGGAATTCCTTGTCCGCTTTACAAAAGCAGTTATGTCCCAAGTGGCACTGTCCCAAACAACATGCCCCTCGACGCGGGGGTCAAAGATCGACAGTTTCTTAGCCTTTGCGATGTATTCTTCAACTGAGATTTGTTGTTTCGACTTGAAGTGCAAAGTCATTTCGTGCTCTCCCGTTCTTTGCGCGCCTGGTGCTGCATTTTTTTAGCCGCTAAAACCGCAGCAATGTGTCGATTAAGTTCTCGAGAATATTCGTCATCACCATACATTTTCGCTTCTGCCTTTCTGCCAGTCAGAAGGTGCAGTAATGGGTCAAGCTCGGAATCAATTGAGAGATTGAAATGACGGCAGAGAAAGCATGCATATGGCGCTGCGAGGCTTTCCAGCGCGCTACAACCTCCAAAATCGCATGCACCCAGATCAGGAGCACCGTCAGCCTCGGTTGCTGTAACAATTGCTCCGAATTCGAGGTCGTCGGGTTGCGCTTCGGTCACTTGACCCAAGAACCTGCCTGCGACATGTACCATCTTACCGTCCAGCAGACTACTCATGAGCTGATGATGTCGAGAGGCTAGTTCGATGTAGGCTTCGCAGCTGCTGGGGCTGGTATGATGCATCCATGCCGCGATTTCTTCCGCCGTACATCCTCGCATCGCCATGATTGTCGCGATAGTGTGCCGTTCTCTCATTTGGTTAAACACCATTGGTTCACCAGTTCGAGGGCTTATGATGTTTAATCGTCCAAGAATGGCTTTGAAACGCTCGGAGGCTAGGTTCGCAGTCATGTGACCTTCGTAACCCGCCTTTGTTTGACCTTTTGAGCGTCGTGCTCTTTTCTTATTTTCTGAGCGACAATCTGTAACAAACTCATCAGTCCTCGCGGGAAATAATGGTTTCTCTTGATTCCACTCAGAAGCAGGAATGCCACCGGTTAATCGATCCAGGTAAGCTTCTAAGGCGTGAGTAAACAGCATTGGCGCAGGTCGCTTAGGGCCGTACCTTTCGGCTTGGGTCCGCTTCTGCTTCAGGATTTCGAACCGGATAGAGGTCTCCACACCGTGGTGCTTCGGAGTTCTTATGTCCCGAAGTTTCAGGTTGGCATTCATTGAGGCTCGTTGGCCATAGAGGCGGAAAGTTTGAACTAGCACATATTGAGCATCATTGATGGCGCCGCTTTCGTAAGCTTCATGGAGTTCGCGATCCACCATGGCGATTTCGCCATCCAAGTAGGGACCCGACTCTGGATCTAGGGTCAGAATATGTGCTTTTTCGTTTTCTTTTTTTCGGAAGCCGTCGATTAGTTCAGCCGCATCCGGGGCAATCCCCGGAAATCCAATTTCTTGCCATGAAGAAACAATGTTGCGCATGCTGTGATCGTTGCCGCTCGGATCACCCAATCGGTAGGCGGCAATATCTTTACGGTTGATCCGACCGACCAGGTCGTTGTTTTCGCGCCTGAGCCAGACACAGGGTCGCTTGAAGGCTGTCAACTCTGCAAGAATCGAAGAAGCAAGGTTGGTTTCGAGCCGATAAGCCACCACTTCCTTGAGCGCGTTTTTCATCAACGGCGACAGTACGTCAGTACACCATTCAAAATTGAAGGTAGCAACGCTACCAGTTGCGCTCAATTCCCAATAGTCAGAAGTGATATCGAAGGTTTCACCGTTGGCAGCTCGGCGGATATTGGTCGGGCGCAATGCAGGAATGCCGTGAGAGCACGGTTTGTGCTTGTTCATTTCTAACCTTTCTTTTTTGTCGCGGCTTCGTCGGCCAACTTTTCGCGGTGATCGAGCAGGCTAATGTACTCACTTGTTTCCGAGCCAATTATGTTGAGGAATTCCGTATCTTTGGCAGCGGCTCGAGCTTCCTGTTCCGCCCAGATCGTTCGGATGCTTTTCGCTGCGCCAATGTCGGACTCTCCTCCGAGATAGCGAGAGATCATCTGAGATGTTGCCGACCATCCAAAGTGATAGGTGAAGACCTTTCGAGCTTCTTCGCCGCTGGTTCCAAGTTCGTTTAGAAGCTTGGCCATTTCTCGAGCCTTTTTGTGTCGCATAGGGTGCGGCGTCAGTTTTCGAACTCCAGCTGCTCTGGAGGCGTCTCTGAACACATCGTCAATTGCGGTCTTGGACATGGGTTTGCCATACTCAGCGGGATCACGTGCCAAGTTCACAAACATGAAGGAGTTTGAGTTTCTGCCGCTTTGAAAATCGATGTCGTCCCTCACATCCATCCATTCATCGAGGGTCTCGATCAGCAACGGCGACGCTTTCAAACTGATTTTCCGGTCGAAGGTCTTTGCGTTTGGCTGACGTTTCCTAGGGTCTTCTGGGTCGTTGTGGCGGCGAACGACCTCGATCAAATCATCTTCGCTCTTATAATCTTCGGTCTTCATTTGACCCAACTCGCCAGCGCGCAAACCAAGTTCGGCAAACATCAATAAAATTAGGTAGTTTCGTAGTGCTCGAATTCGGTTCTTAGGCCAAACATCATACGGATTGCATATCGCTAACCATAGGTAAAAGCGGTCAGCAGCTTCCTCATGATCGTATGCCTTGATCCGGCTTTGTGGCATACTTTTGCGAATCTTTCGAAAGTAATGCGCATAACTCCCCGGCGCTGTGTGGTAGCCGCCGTCACTTAGCTTGATCGCTGGTTCCAAGAGTTGTTTGCGACGGCACAGTTTCCGTCCGGATCCTGGACTTGACTTTTTTCGAAGCAAGCGATTGCCATACTCGCCGAGCCACTGGAGGTATTCTTCAATACCAATCTGCCGTTGGATTATTGTGCCAGCTTGAACGCTTCGCTCTTCCAGACACCTGGTAAGAAACTTCTGCTCATTCATGGGCAAAACCCACGCCAGCTTACGCAAATCCTGGATTTGAAAATTCAGGAAGTAGTTTAAGTCTGCGACTTGCTCTAAGCTCAGGCATTCTCCATCTAGCATGATGGTGTAAAGGTCGATACCTCGGTGAATTGCCCAAAGTTCGAGAATGGTGATGTGAGACAGTCGAGTGGAAATAGTATCAGGGGTGTAGTTCCGCTGACGTGTCTCGCTGACAACCCAAGCCCAAGGCCACAGAGCGATGCTGCCATCTTCACGGTAAATCGAAAATCGGGTTTCGCCAGCTCGAGTTTGAGTCTGTTTCACAGGTTGTCGGCCTAGTGTTGAAATGGGCTTCAAGGGTTTCTCCGAGGCAGTTGATGGTCTCCAAACGATACTCGAATGGGGGCCAATCTTCAACTTTCTCGCGCTTGGTGTGGTCATAAATATTTAGCAAGAACAAATGCTTATACTATTCTTGCTCCTAAATGGATAGATGAGAGGACTGTTCTTGGTTCCAAGGATAAAATAAGAGTAGAGAGGCGATAGTGCCCTACGAATGTCTATTCTTGGCGATGAGGCCCCTAAAATCTTTTTTGCCGGTCTAACGCGTTTTTGAGCATTGTCGGCGCCAGTTTTGACCAGCGCTGCGAATCACCGGAGAGCCCGCAACTGCAAATGATCGAAGGCAACAACCTCGACAGCCAAACCAACTTGGAGGCACGGATCCAAGCGGCCTCAGCAGGCTTACCAATCATGTCAGAATTCTTAAGGTGAACGATGACAGCTATAGCTTGACGCAAAGCAGGCAAATCAGCTCAAAGACAACTCTTGAAATGGAATTTCGATTGGTCCTGACGGACCAAGGCACCTTGGCACACGCCAGCTATTTGGAGAGCGCGCGTGCCAAGGTGCCAGTCACTCTGAAATGGCAGGGTATTGCGCCTCCCAGTGGTCGGAAATCATACCGCTGTTGGCAGTCCAAAAACGAAGACGCCTGAAGTAGTTGAGACCATCTGAGTCTCCGTCCGTGACTGTAAGTCAAATCTAGTCAGCAACGAGCACCTAATTTAGTGGCATTGAGTGCTGTCGGTCATTTTTGTTCCCAAAACGCCCAATCTTTTAAAGTATTGTGATGATTAGATTTTTGTGGGCGCTGCATATTTGTAAATGGGCACATTTCGAAAGTTCCATCCGAAAAATACTTGTTCTGTAAGCCCAAGTGATGGAGCAAGTCTTTTGAAGAGAGAACCTGACCTGATGAAAATATTTTTAATAATTTACAAAGATTTAGGTGCTCGAAACTTCCTCTGGAACGAAATGGTTGGCATATAAGTGGAACCATTTTGAGCCGTAAGCGACGTGGCCGACCTCTTCGGCATAGATCACTTCCAGCGCGGCAACGGCGTCGTCAGCCCTCGCCTTGCGGAATATGTCGATCATGCCCGGGGTCACGTCCAGCCCGCGCGCCTCAAGCACCATGGGCACCACGGCCAGACGGCCCATCAGGTCTTGCGCAGTATCTTCGGCGGCACGCCACATTCCGGCATGGGCGGGCAGGGCGCCGTAAAAGCTGTTCATCTGTTGCAGGCAATCGCAGACCATCTCGAAATGGCGCGATTCCTCTTCGGCGCATTTCACCCAGTCATCGTAGAACCCGATGGGCATGGGTACATGGCCAAAACGCGCGATGATGTCCCAGTGCAGATCGACGGCGTTCAGCTCGATATGGGCAACCGCGTGCAGCAGGGCAATGCGCCCGGCTTCGGTACCCGGTTTCCGTTTGGGTACCTCACGCGGGGACAACAGCTCGGGCTTGTCCGGGCGCGCGGGGGACAGGGGCGGTGATGCGGTGCCGATCTCGATCGGCTCACCCTCGGCCGTGCGGGAGGTAAACCACGCGGCGGCATGGGCTTTGGACAGGGCGGTTTTGGCCCGCCCGTCCGCTGTTGTCAGAACCTCTGTCGCCATCTGTGTCAGTGTTTTGGGCACCGGGTCGCTCCGCCTTAGGCATGTCAGCGCGGGTGATAGACCGGATGGCGCGGCAGGTCGAGGGGGGCTTAGAGCGCCTTCACCGCTTCCAGCACCTCTTCCACGTGGCCGGGCACCTTGACCTTGCGCCAGACCTTGGCAATACGTCCTTCGCTATCAATGACAAAGGTCGATCGCTCGATCCCCATCGATTTCCGGCCATACATGTTCTTTTCAACCCATACGCCATAGTCTTCGCAGACGGTCGAACCTTCGTCCGACAAGAGCGGAGTGGTCAGCCCGTGTTTGGCGACAAACTTGTCATGCTTGGCGACGCTGTCCCGCGAAATGCCGAAAACGTGAGCCCCTGCATCGGTAAACGCCTGAAGCTGCTCTGAGAAACCGATGGATTCCTTGGTGCAGCCCGGCGTATCATCACGGGGATAGAAGAACAAAACCACGGTGCCACCGCGCAACGCCGAAAGCGTCACCTCGCCACCGCCGTCGCGCGGCAAAGTGAAGTCGGGGGCGATGTCTGAAACGTCGGGCATTGGAAACTCCGCTAAAGGTTTTTAAAGGCTGCCCGTCATCATAGGGCAACGCGTGCGGGTTGGAAGGCGTGGATAGCAAATTGAAGCAGCACGAAGACGACGAAGCAAAGCCGGGCAAGCCTGTGCGCCGTCGGTCGCGCCGCCGCACCGCTGGTCTGTGGGCCATGCGTGGGGCCATCGTGCTGGTGCTTCTGGCGATGTTCACTGGTTTCATGGTCGTGGGGCAGAGGATGCACGCGCCGGTCTGGCTGCGCGACAGGGTCGAAGCCCGGCTGGAACGGGCGCTGGGCGGGCTGCAAATCCGGTTTGGAGACGTCAGTTTCATCATCCACGAAGGCTGGCGCCCCCGTCTGCGGCTGACCGATGTTGCCATCAGTGATGCCACAGGCCAGCAGATTGCGCAGGTATCCGACATGCGCGCCAGCCTGGCCATGCGCCCCTTGCTGCGCGGTCAGGTCCGGCCCAAGCGCATCATTCTGAGTGGCGCGCAGATCGCCATGACCCGCGATCAGGACGGGGCGCTGACCCTGACCGTGGGATCGGGCAGCGCGCCGGTGCAGGAAGCGCCGGACCTTGCACAGCTGATCGAGGGATCGGACGAGGTGTTTCAGTCTCCGCTCCTGTCGGCGCTGACCTCGGTCGAACTTGATGCGATTACGCTGGATTACCGCGACCTGCGGCAGGGGCGGTCGTGGGTTCTGGACGGTGGGCATATTCAGGCGAACCGCAGTGACAACGAAGTACGGCTTGCGACCGGGTTTTCGGTTCTGGCCGGGCGTGACTATGTCAGCAGTATCGAGGCCAACTATACCAGCGTACTGGGCACGCCTGCCGCCAGCTTTGGCATCTCGGTCACCGATCTTCCGGCCGAAGACATAGCAGGCCAAAGCCCGGCCCTTGCCTGGTTGCAGGTTCTGCGCGCACCGATTTCAGGGGCTTTGCGGGGCAGTGTCGATGAGAACGGGGCCACAGGAACCGTGTTCGCAACCCTCAATCTGGGGGCCGGGGCGGTGCAGCCCAACCCGGAAACGCGCCCGGTTCCTTTCGAATCTGCCCGCACGTATTTCACCTATGACCCGAAAGCCCAGATGCTGGACTTCAATGAGGTATCGGTGGTGTCGGCCTGGGGCACAGTTCAGGCCGATGGAAAGGCGTTTCTGCAAGGGGCTGAGGACGGTGTGCTGGACAGTCTGGAGACGCAGTTGCGCTTGTCCGGGATCAATGTGAACCCGGCAAATCTTTTCCCGGAGCCGATTCAGCTGTCGCGTGCCAGCGTGGATTTCAAGATGGCGTTCAACCCGTTCCAGTTGCGCCTTGGCCAGATGACCATCGAGGATCCGGGTCATACCGTGCGCGCCTTCGGGGTTTTGCACGGTCGTCCCGATGGCTGGGCTGTGGCGCTGGATGCCCATCTGGATCAGATGAGCTCGGACAATGTTCTGAGTTACTGGCCCGAGCGTCTGGCGCCGAAGCCACGGGAATGGGTGACGGAAAACCTCTATCAGGGGGTTTTGTCGGACATGGATTTCGCCCTGCGTCTGGAGCCCGGTTCCAAACCGGACCTGTATCTTGATTTCGGGTTCGAGCAAGCCAAGGTTCGCTTTGCAAAGACCCTGCCGCCAATCGAAGATGCACAAGGTCAGGCCAGTCTGATCGACAGCCGGTTTACGGTCACCGCGCAGCAGGGGGTGGTGGTCGCCGATGACGGGGGGAGTGTGGATGCCGCGGGGACGTCCTTCATCATACCTGACACGGATATCAAGAAATCCGCACCCGGCATCGCGCGTATTCAGGCAAGGGGCAGCGTGACCTCTGCGTTGTCGCTGCTGGACCGACCACCGCTGGAATTGCTGAGCAAGGCCGGGTTGCCCGTTGACGTTGCCAAAGGCACGGTTGCGTTGACCGGAACGCTGTCCCTGCCGTTGATAAAAGAACTAAAGTTTCAGGATACCGAATTTCACTTCAACGGAACGTTGGCCAATCTGTCCAGTGACCGTCTGGTACCGGGATTTTCTGTAAGTGCCCCGATGCTGGATATTTCCGGCAATCAGTCGGGTGTTCAGATTCAGGGGCTGGGTCAGTTCGGCGATGTTCCGCTAGAAGCACTTTGGCAGCAGCCTATTGACGGCGAAACCGAACAGCGCAGCACCTTGACCGGCCAGATCGAACTGTCCCCGCGTCTGATGGATGAGATCAAGGCCGGCCTGCCGCCGGGGATGCTGACGGGCAAAGGGGTTGCCGATATTACACTGGGCCTGGGCGCTGGGGCACCTCCGAAACTGTCTGTTGCTTCGGACCTTCAGGGCGTGGCGCTAGCTATCCCTGAACTCGGCTGGCGCAAGGCGGCGAACACCAAAGGATCGCTGACTGCCGACGCGACGTTGGGCGCGCAGCTGAAAGTGGACGACCTGCGGATCAACGCAGCGGGACTGCGCACAACCGCATCCATTTCTTTTCACGAAAACGGTGAATATGACCGTGTCCAGTTCAGCTCGTTCGATCTGGGGGACTGGCTGGCGGTTCCGGCGGAACTGATCGGGCGGGGGGCTGCTGTCCCGGATATCCGCGTCTTAGGCGGTGTGCTGAACATGGGGCGTGCAAACTTCGGGGAAAGCGGCGGATCGGGCGGAGGCGGAGGTGCCGGACCAAAACTGGACGTGACATTGGACCGTCTTCAGGTCACCGAAACTGTTGCGCTGACAGGTTTCCGGGGGGCGTTCCAGACAACCGGTGGCGTAAATGGCACCTTCACAGCGCGGGTGAACGGCGGTGCGGCTGTTTCCGGTCAAGTGACCCCGCGAGGAAATCGAAGCGCCGTTGACCTGACGTCGAAAGACGCGGGGGCCGTTTTGCGATCAGCCGGGGTTCTGACACAGGCGCGCGGCGGTGATCTGGACCTGAAGCTTGAGCCAGTAGCTGCGCCCGGCAGTTACGACGTGATCCTGAAGATCGTTAATACCCGGATCACCGATGCCCCGGCCATGGCCGCGATCCTGAACGCGATCAGCCTTGTTGGTCTGCTGGACGAGATGGCCGGGCAGGGGATCTTCTTTTCGGCGATTGACAGCCGCATGAGGATATCGCCCACCGACATCAAAGTGCTGAGTGGCAGCGCTGTTGGCCCGTCAATGGGGCTTTCGTTTGATGGCACAATCGACACCGTGAACAGCCTGCTGAACCTGCGGGGGGCGATTTCACCGATTTACCTTCTCAATGCCGTTGGCAGCGTGTTTACCCGCAAGGGTGAAGGCGTCATTGGGTTCAATTACACGCTGACCGGGCCGATATCTTCGCCCAAAGTCGCGGTGAACCCTCTGTCCGGTCTGGCGCCCCTGTTTCTGCGTGATCTCTTGCGTCAGCCTGCGCCAACGGTCTCGGATGGCCCCAATGCTGCGCCGGTGGAACCTGACGAGCCGAAACCGACTTTTGGCTCTCCTCCCAGTGATCGCTGAGGAGATATGGCAGAATCTTTTTTGGGGTTGTAAGGCGCGGTCATGAAGCTCAGCGATTTTGATTTCGACCTGCCCGACGACCTGATTGCCACGCGGCCTGCCTGCCCGCGATCCTCTGCGCGCCTGCTTGTGGCGCAGGGGGGTGGTACAGTGGACAGCCACGTGTTCGATCTGCCCGATTTCCTGCGTCCGGGTGACCGGCTGGTGTTGAACGACACACGCGTTATCCCGGCGCGTCTGAACGGGCGGCGCCACAGGGACAGCGCGCAAGGCCTGGTTACCGCCGGGGTCGAGGCCACTCTGCTGGATCCGCAGGCCGATGGCACTTGGTCTGCGCTCATCAAGCCGCTGAAGAAAGTGAAGCCGGGGGAAGAGATTGTATTTTCCGCCGATCTGAGCGCGACGCTGGATCGGGTGGAAGACGGGCAGGCCTTTTTGCGCTTCAATCTCAGCGGTCAGGATTTCGACAAGGCGCTGGATCAGGCCGGTGCGATGCCGCTGCCGCCCTACATCGCCGCCAAACGTCCGGCCGATGAGCAGGACAAGACGGATTATCAGACCATCTGGGCCCGCAAGTCCGGTGCGGTGGCAGCGCCGACCGCCTCGTTGCATTTTGACGATGCCCTGATGCAGGCTTTGTCGGAACGGGGTGTCGCCGTCACACATGTGACCCTGCATGTTGGCGCCGGAACCTTCCTGCCGGTCAAGGTCGAGGATGTGACAACCCACAAGATGCATGCCGAATGGGGGCAGGTCAGCGCCGAGGCTGTCGCCGAGATACAGGCCACCAAAGCTGCTGGCGGGCGTGTCATCCCGGTGGGCACCACTGCCCTGCGCCTGATCGAAAGTGCTGCGCGTTCGGGCACGATCGAACCGTGGGAAGGTGACACCGATATCTTCATCTATCCCGGTTTCCGGTTTCACGTTACCGATGCGCTGATGACAAATTTTCATCTGCCGAAATCCACGTTGCTGATGCTGGTTTCGGCGTTGATGGGTCAGGACCGGATGCGTGATATTTACGCCCATGCCATCGCGCAGAATTACCGGTTCTTTTCTTATGGCGATGCGTCGCTTTTGATCCCCGGATAGGCGCGCATACGGCATCACCGACAGGGAATGTCGTAGACAAGCGCGATGGAAGCGGTCTTTGATCGCAGAACAAAACTCAAACAAGGTTGGCACCTATCGGAGGCCCAAATGATTCAGGTTCTGTCCAGCGCATGGGCATTGTTGCTCGGCATGGGGTTGCTGATGGTCGGAAACGGCCTTCAGGGCACGATCCTGGGTGTTCGTGGGCAGCTTGAGGGATTTTCGACCCTTGAGATGTCTTTTGTAATGTCAGCTTATTTCGTTGGTTTTCTGGGCGGTTCACGGCTTGCGCCCGAGATGATCCGGCGTGTTGGCCATGTGCGGGTCTTTGCGGCACTGGCGTCTTTCATTTCCGCCGTGATGATCATGTATCCGATGCTGGCAGACCCGATTGCCTGGGTTCTGGGGCGCGTGGTGATCGGGTTCTGTTTCTCGGGCGTTTACGTCACTGCGGAAAGCTGGCTCAACAATGCAGCCAATAATGAAAACCGCGGACAGGCCCTGTCGCTTTACATGATCGTTCAGATGTTGGGTATCATCGGCGCGCAGGGCCTTTTCCTGTTGGGCGACCCGGCCGGGTACGAAACATTCGTGATCGCCTCGATCCTTGTTTCGGTTTCTTTCGCACCGATTTTGCTGTCGATCTCACCAACTCCGGCGTTCGATACTACCAAGCCGATGACGCTGCGGGAGTTGATGAAAAGCTCTCCGCTGGGGTGTGTCGGCATGTTCCTGCTGGGGGGCGTGTTTTCGGCGCAGTTCGGGATGTCGGCGGTTTATGGGGCTCAGGCCGGATTGTCCTTGGTTGAAATCTCGGCATTTGTGGCGGCGTTCTATGTTGGGGCAATTGTCCTGCAATACCCGCTGGGCTGGTTTTCCGACCGGATGGACAGGCGTTTCCTGATCCTGTTGGTTGCGGCAACCGGGGCTGTTGGCGCCGTCAGTGGTATGCTTTATGGCTTTTCCTTCGAAATCCTTCTGGCGTCTGCTTTTGTGATCGGCGGAATGACCAACCCTTTGTATTCATTGCTGATTGCGCACACCAACGATTTTCTGGAATACGAAGATATGGCCGCGGCATCCGGCGGCCTGATCTTTATCAACGGCCTTGGGGCAATTACCGGACCTGTTATCACAGGTTGGCTGATGGGGGATGCAGTGTTTGGCCCGCCGGGCTTTTTCCTGATCATCGCCGTGTTGCTTGTCGCGTTGGCCGCCTATTCGGTCTACCGGATGACCCAGCGTGCAGCCATTCCTGTTGATGAAACCAGCACCATGTCGACGCTTTATCCAACCGCATCGCCCGTTGCATTCGAGGTTGCACAGGAAGTTGCGATAGAGGCGGCAGAAGCCGAGTTCGAAGAGGGTGCGCGCGAAACCGCTTGAGACACGGAATTATGTCGGTTGTGTTGCAATATGTTACTGTAACAGTTCTGTAAAAGGGACTTAAATGACGTTACGTCTGGGGCGCGGGCAATTGACGGAGTTTAAGGCAATGGTAACGCCTGAAGAAGTATTGAGTTTTTGGTTAGATGAAGTTGGCCCTAAGGGTTGGTATCTTGAAGATGAGGCGCTGGATGCAGACATTCGGGCGCGGTTTCAGTCAACTTGGGAAGCAGCGGCAGCGGGTCGGTTCTCGCTCTGGCTGACTTATCCCAGCGGGGCGCTGGCCTATATCATCCTGACAGATCAGTTCCCGCGTAACATGTTCCGAGGTGAGGCGCGTGCCTTCTCGACCGATCGTGCGGCATTGGCGGCGGCGAAATGCGCAGTCGACAAAGGCTGGGACAAGAAGATCGACGAACCAGCCAGACAGTTCTTTTACCTGCCGATGATGCACTCGGAAAACCTGTGCGATCAGGAACGCTGTGTGCGTCTGATCTGCCAAAACATGAGCAGCGACGCAAGCAACCTGCTGCACGCCAGAGCGCATCGCGAGGTGATCCGAAAGTTCGGTCGTTTCCCGTATCGGAACGCGGCGCTGTCCCGCAGCTCGACCCCGCATGAAACTGCCTATGTCGATATGGGCGGGTACGGCACGACCGTGCGCGAACTACAGGCAACGGGCTGAGCGCGAAGCCGCAACCGCGCTTTGGTCGCGGCTGCGCTTTATGACTCCGGTGTACATCCCCGCAATTCCAAAACGCGTTCCGCCGCGATATCGGCACCGGTTTGGATCGCCTGCGCAATCAGCACTTCTGGCGTGTCAGCAAGTTCCGAAATCCGCTCCTGAACCGTTTGCAGCTTCTGTTCTGCTGCATTCAGGCGCCCCAGCGTTGCCCGGAGGTTTTGCGCGGCTTGGCTGTCTGCCAACGTGTCTTGTTGTAAAAGTACCGTCAAATCAGTCCGCAACGCCGCAAGCTCATCCCGAATGCCCTTCGCCTCATCCCGGAGGGGGGCCACGGCCTGAACCGTTTGCGAGACTTCAGCAGTGATGCTTTCGGCTTTCGACGCCAGTTTCCAGCCCAGAAACAGGCACAGCGCAACAAGTATCAATGTGGCGTTGAGCAGGGCAAGCAGCAGATCTTTCAGAGTTTTGGCCATGGTCAGCCTCTTGAATGGGTTGAGAAAAGAATAGGTCCGACCGGTGTCGGCGTTTCTTTTCTAGCCATTGCATGGCCCGGGGTATAGGCTGAAATCCGCAAGTTCAGGCATCGCTTACCCTGCGTCCTATTTGTCGCGGGACGGGTATATTGATGCGTTCCGAATAATAGTTTAATGGTAAACTAAATTTTCAACTCCTGCGCCGAGAGGAACACATGGCTGCACAATCCTATGATCTGATCGTAATCGGGGCTGGCCCCGGCGGCTATGTCGCTGCAATCCGCGCAGCCCAGCTGGGCTTGAAAACCGCGGTTGTCGAGCGCGAGCATTTGGGGGGGATATGCCTGAACTGGGGCTGTATTCCCACCAAGGCGCTGTTGCGGTCGTCCGAAGTGTTTCATCTGATGGAGCGCGCCAAGGATTTCGGTCTGAAAGCCGAAAAGATCGGATATGACCTGGACGCGGTGGTCAAACGATCCCGTGGCGTGGCCGCACAGCTGTCAGGTGGCATCGGCCACCTGTTGAAGAAGAACAAGGTTGCCGTCGTGATGGGGCAGGCCACGATCCCAGCAAAGGGCAGGGTCAGCGTCAAGACCGACAAAGGCACCGAGGAACTGACCGCCAAGAACATCATTCTCGCAACCGGGGCACGGGCGCGGGAACTGCCGGGCCTTGAAGCTGACGGCGATCTGGTCTGGACGTACAAGCACGCGCTGCAACCGCCGCGGATGCCGAAAAAACTGCTCGTCATCGGGTCCGGTGCGATCGGCATCGAGTTTGCCAGCTTCTACAATACGCTGGGCGCAGACACCACAGTTGTCGAGGTGATGGACCGGGTGTTGCCGGTCGAAGACGCCGAAATCAGCGCATTGGCCAAGAAGGCGTTCACCAAACAGGGCATGACCATCATGGAAAAAGCCATGGTCAAGCAGCTGGACCGTGGCAAGGGGAAAGTGACCGCGCATATCGAGGTTAAAGGCAAGGTTGAAAAACACGAGTTCGACACAGTGATCTCGGCCGTCGGGATCGTTGGCAATATCGAAAACCTTGGTCTGGAACCTCTGGGCGTCAAGATCGACCGGACACATGTGGTTACGGACGAGTATTGCCGCACCGGCGTTGAGGGCCTTTATGCGATCGGTGACATCGCAGGCGCGCCCTGGCTTGCACATAAAGCAAGCCACGAGGGTGTCATGGTCGCGGACCTCATCGCGGGTCAACATGCGCACCCGGTCAAACCCGAAAGCATCGCGGGATGCACCTATTGCCAGCCTCAGGTTGCCTCGGTTGGATATACCGAAGCAAAGGCCAAAGAGCTGGGTTACGACATCAAAGTCGGCCGCTTTCCCTTTATCGGCAATGGCAAGGCCATCGCTTTGGGTGAGCCTGACGGGCTGATCAAAACCGTGTTCGATGCCAAAACAGGCGAGTTGCTGGGCGCCCACATGATCGGTGCCGAAGTTACCGAACTGATTCAGGGTTACGTGGTCGGTCGCCAGCTGGAGACAACGGAAGAAGACCTGATGAACACCGTCTTCCCGCACCCGACACTGTCAGAGATGATGCACGAAAGTGTGCTGGATGCCTATGGTCGCGTGATCCATATGTAAGATCGGCGTAGTTCCCCGTCAGGGTTGGGGGCTCTGCCCCCGCCGCGCGTGCCGCGCGCCTCCCCCGGGATATTTTAGGCCAGATGAAGCAGGGATCCTTTATTCATCTGGCTGCAAATATCCCGGAGCGCGAGGCAGAGCCTCGCATAAGACCTATTTGTTCAAAGCATCCAGAATGCGCGCCCATGACCGGATGCCCTTGTGGAAGCTTTTCACGTCATATTTCTCGTTCGGCGAATGGATGGCATCATCTTCGTTTGCATAGCCAACCAGCATCGAGTCGAGCCCCAGAACGGTGTTGAAATAGCCGACAACAGGGATTGATCCCCCCATTCCAGTGAACACCGCCTCGCGGTCCCATTCATCCGACAATGCGCCGCGCGCGGCTTCGAATTCGGGGCGGGTGATATTCATGACCGAAGCGGGAGACCCTTCCATATCGTTATCCCAGACCACTTTGGCGTCCGGGGATAGCTGATCCTCGACATGTTTGCGGATTTTGGCGCGCAGCGCGTCCGGGTCCATGTCACCAACAAGACGGCAGGTGATTTTGCAATGGGCCTTGGACGGAATAACGGTTTTGGAGCCCGCACCGTTATAACCACCCCACAGCCCGTTCACTTCGAGCGTTGGTCGTGCCCATTGTTGCTCCAAGGTGGAGTAACCCTTTTCGCCATGCGGCTGGGTGTAGCCGACCGAATTCAGATAATCCGCTTCGTCGAAGCCGCAATTCTGCCATTGGCGCAACTGGTCTTCGGGTACTTCATGCACGCCTTCGTAGAACCCGTCGACCGCTACCCGCCCGGTTTCGTCGTCATAAAAAGAGGTCACGATTTTCGACAGTTCGCGCAGCGGGTTCAGGCCCGGGCCGCCATAGTGGCCGGAATGCAGATCGATGCGCGGCCCCACAATGGTAAACTCGTCCTTCAGCATGCCCCTCAACTGCGCCGCAATCGACGGAACGCCGCGTGACACCATGGATGTATCGCAGACCAGCGCCAGATCCGCTTTGAGTTCGGCGGCATTTTCCTTGAGGAAAGGAACCAGTGAGGGCGAGCCTGATTCTTCTTCGCCCTCGAAAAAGAAAGTGATGCGGCAGGGCAAGGATCCGTGCACGGCCTTCCAGGCGCGGCAGGCTTCGACAAAAGTCATTAGCTGGCCTTTGTCGTCTGACGCTCCGCGTCCGCGGATGACCGGTCCGGTTTCGGTGTCCTCAATGGCGGGATCGAATGGATCCCGGTTCCACAGGTTCAACGGATCGACCGGCTGCACATCGTAGTGGCCATAAAACAGGAAATGCGGCGCAGTCGCGTCCTCACCCACGTGGCCAACAACCATCGGGTGGCCCGGTGTTTCCCGTTTCTCTGCCGCAATCCCGATGCTGTTCAGATCGGCGACCAGCCAGTCCGCGGCGCGGCTGACCTCGGCCTTGTATGCGGGGTCGGTCGAGATCGACGGGATGCGCAGCAGTTCCATCAGGCGGTCGATCGAGGTTTGCAAATCTTCGTCAATCCGGTTCAACACGGCGTCTAGCGACATGGGGGGCTCCTGCCTGTTTATTGTTCCCGCGAACCCTAGCAGCGTTGTCGGCGCCGTCCAGAGTTGTTGACACGAATTGCGGCCCGGCAGCGTAAGCTTTGGGTAGGGAGGCGAGACCTGCGTCGTTTCCACGCGTCCGATGGCCGTAACTTTACTTGTCGGACGGGGTGCAAACTTATATTTGATGCAAATCAAAGTTGGGTTCACCTTTACGGCTGTAACCAGCTGAATAAGGGAACACAAAGCCACCGAAACAGGGTAAGCTGTGGGAGGTGGCGAAAATATCGCCCAATGGGAAACCGGATACGGGCGTTCAAGGAGGGTCCTTTGGACTATACTGCTCAGCTCGATTCAGCGATTGCCAGGCTGCATGATGAAGGTCGTTACCGGACCTTTATCGATATCGAACGTCGCAATGGACATTTCCCCCATGCGGTGCGCACGCGTCCGGACGGGTCACAGCAGAATATCACCGTATGGTGCGGCAACGATTATCTGGGCATGGGGCAAAACCCGGTCGTTCTTAATGCAATGCACGAAGCCGTTGATGCAGCCGGTGCAGGTTCGGGCGGTACACGCAATATCTCGGGCACCACAGTTTATCACAAAAGGCTTGAGGCTGAACTGGCCGATCTGCACGGCAAGGAAGCCGCGCTGCTTTTTACCAGCGCCTATATCGCCAATGACGCAACGCTCAGCACGCTGCCCAAACTGTTCCCGGGCCTGATCATCTATTCTGACGCGCTGAACCATGCCTCGATGATCGAAGGCGTACGCCGGAATGGCGGAGCTAAGCGCATCTTCCGGCACAATGACGTGGCGCATCTGCGCGAACTGCTTGAGGCGGATGACCCCGCCGCGCCCAAACTGATCGTATTCGAGTCGGTTTATTCAATGGATGGCGATTTTGGTCCAATCGAAGAAATCTGTGATCTGGCAGATGAATTCGGCGCGCTGACCTATATTGATGAAGTGCATGCCGTGGGCATGTATGGCCCGCGCGGCGGCGGTGTGACCGAGCGCGATAACCTTGCCCACCGGATCGACATCATTAACGGCACGCTGGCAAAAGCCTATGGCGTGATGGGCGGCTATATCGCGGCCAGCGCCAAGATGTGCGACGCCGTGCGGTCATACGCACCGGGCTTTATCTTTACCACGTCCCTGCCACCTGCGGTTGCGGCCGGGGCTGCCGCATCTGTTGCCTACCTGAAAACTGCACCTGAACTGCGCGAGCAGCATCAGACGCAGGCCAAAATCCTCAAGCTGCGGTTGAAGGGGATGGGACTGCCGCTGATCGACCACGGAAGCCATATCGTGCCCGTGATCGTCGGAAACCCGGTCCATACCAAGAAGCTCAGCGATATGCTGTTGGATGATTACGGCATTTATGTGCAACCGATCAATTTCCCGACCGTTCCGCGCGGAACCGAGCGTCTGCGCTTTACCCCTTCTCCGGTGCATGGACCTGACGAAATGAACCGTCTGGTACAGGCGATGGACGAACTTTGGTCACATTGTGCGCTAAATCGCGCCGAACTTGCCGGTTAACCTCACGCCAAAGTGTGCAACGTATTTGCCGCGTGTTAAGCTTACGCTAACAAAATTGGCAGACGAATCGTTTTGGGGATGATTCGCCGCTAACGCGAAACACGCGACAGGCAGAATGGGGCAGCAGGAATGATCGGGCGCAGATCACAGCGCGAATCTGATGAGGACGTAGATGTCAGACCCAAAGGGTTTGATGACTACGAGGTACGCCTTGGTGACAAGATGCGCGGCGAACGCGCAACCATGGGCAAATCCCTGTTGGATGTTCAGCGCGAGTTGAGGATCAAAGCCAACTACATTGCTGCCATCGAAAACGCGGATCCCGACGCCTTTGACACGCCCGGCTTTATCGCCGGGTATGTGCGTTCTTATGCGCGTTATCTGGGAATGAACCCGGATGAAACATTCTCGACTTTCTGCGCGGAAAGCGGTTTTTCGGTCGCGCATGGCATGTCGGCCGAGGCTTCGGTGGTGCGAAAGCCGACCGGCGCGCTTCCGGCGCGTGGGCCAATGGGGCGCGATCCCTTCATCTCGCCCAATACGCCGTACATTCCGGGCAAGGAATCTCTGGTCAGTCAGATTGAACCGCGCGCCATCGGCTCGTCGCTGGTGCTGTTGGCGGTAATTGGCGGCATCGGCTATGGCGGGTGGGCCGTTCTGAACAAGATCCAGCAGGTGCAGGTCAGCCCGGTCGAACAAGCGCCTATGGTGCTGTCCGACCTTGATCCGCTGGATGCCGTGCGCGGCGGCGTTGTCGATGATGTGGTTGCTGCGGCGAATACCGAGGCACTGGACCGCCTTTATCGTCCGCAGGCGTTGGATGTTCCGGTTCTGGTTGCCCGCGATGCGCCGATTTCGACCCTTGATCCGCGCGATGTCGGAACCTTCCGCCCGCCAAGCCTGCCGCAGTTCGAAGTTGCCGAAGTGCACACGGTTGAACGACCAGCTTTGCCTCAGGTCGTGGAACAGGTTGATACCACGCTGAAAATCGTTGCTGTCGATCCTTCTTGGATGCGGGTAACGGCGGCAGATGGCAGTGTCATTTTCGAAGGGACGCTTGGAACGGTCGAGCAAGGCAGTGTCTTTGAGGTTCCTCTGACAGAAGAACCGCCGCTGTTGCGGGCAGGGGCGTCGGGATCGGTTTATTTCTCGATGAACGGCGAGCACTATGGCCCGGCAGGGGCACCCGGCACGGTTGCCAAAGGGGTGATCCTTTCGAAAGACGCAGTTTCGGAAGTTTATGCCGTTGCTGATCTTGAAGCGGATCAGAACAGCGCGCTCAAGCAGCTGGTGGCTGAACTGCAAACCGCGGCGACAGAAGCGCCCGCCGAGTGATCTTGCCATTGCGGTAACCCCTTTGCCGGACTATCTACTGTCGCAACTCAGGCAGACGCGGATCCGTCCTTATGTCCCTTAATCACGTGCGCCCCTGGCGCGACATTTATCGTCGTAAATCCCGTCAAATCATGGTCGGCAACGTCCCTGTCGGGGGCGATGCCCCGATCGCTGTTCAGACCATGACCAACACCCTGACCACCGATGTGGCGGCAACGGTGGCGCAGGTTCAGGCCGCGGCGGAGGCTGGCGCGGATATCGTGCGCGTTTCAGTCCCCGATGAGGCTTCGGCTAAGGCATTGAAAGAGATCGTGCGCGAAAGCCCGGTGCCCATCGTTGCGGACATCCATTTTCACTATCGCCGTGGTATCGAGGCGGCCGAGGCAGGCGCTGCCTGTCTGCGCATCAATCCCGGCAACATCGGCGATGAACGCCGGGTGAAAGAAGTCATTCAGGCCGCGCGCGACCACAATTGCTCGATCCGGATAGGCGTGAATGCGGGCAGTCTGGAAAAGCACCTGCTTGAGAAATATGGCGAGCCGTGCCCCGAAGCGATGGTCGAAAGCGGGTTGGAACATATCCGCATCCTTCAGGACAATGATTTTCATGAGTTCAAAATCAGTGTGAAGGCCAGCGACGTTTTCCTGTCCGCCGCCGCATATCAGGGCATAGCCGAAGCCACTGATGCGCCCATCCATCTGGGTATCACCGAGGCGGGCGGACTGGTGTCCGGCACCATCAAATCTGCCATCGGGTTGGGCAACCTGCTGTGGATGGGGATCGGCGACACGATCCGCGTCAGCCTGTCTGCCGATCCGGTGGAAGAGGTGAAGGTCGGCTTTGAAATCCTCAAGTCCCTTGGTCTGCGCCACCGGGGCGTCAACATCATCTCATGCCCGTCCTGCGCACGGCAGGGGTTTGACGTCATCAAGACCGTCGAGGCGCTGGAACGCCGTCTGGAACACATCAAGACACCGATGAGCCTGTCGATCATCGGCTGCGTGGTCAACGGACCGGGCGAGGCGTTGATGACCGATGTCGGGTTTACCGGTGGCGGGGCAGGGTCCGGGATGGTCTATCTGGCAGGCAAGGCCAGCCACAAGATGTCCAACGATCAGATGATCGACCACATCGTGGAACAGGTCGAACAGAAAGCCGCGGAACTGGATGCGGCTGCGGAAGCCGCAGAGTAGTGTGGGGTTGGCTGTGTCGGTAAGGCAGGCATAGCGACCTTACTCATCCCTTGCCCTGATGCCTGAGCTGTTGCAAACTTGTTTCGTGACTGAACGATGCCTGTTTCGCCGCCGGTTCTGTCGGTAAACAGACCCGCGCGGACCCATGCTTTGGGAGGAGTGTGTCATGACATCCAAGACCGCAGGCCCTACGCCACCTGAGAACCTGACGCCAGACCAACAGGCCATGCCCAATGTCATTCGGGTTACTTCGGATGATATAAAGGCGTCACTGAAAGCTGGGTTTTCCGATTTTCTGGCGCGCCCCTTCATGAGCGGTTTCTTCGGGCTTTTCTATGCAGCTTTCGGAATCCTGATGGTCTGGAGCTTGGTCTGGCTTGGCAAGATCTGGATGATCATTCCTGCGATTGTCGGATTTCCTCTGGTCGCGCCTTTCGCCGCTGCAGGACTTTATGAGATGTCCCGGCGGTTACAGAAGGGCGAGAGTTTTGGTTGGTATGAAATCCTCACTGTCATGGCCGATCAACGCAAGCGCGAAATGGGCTGGATGGCCTTTGTCACGCTGTTCATTTTCTGGGTTTGGGTTTATCAGGTCCGGCTTTGGCTTGCGATCATCCTGCAGAATTCATCCTTTTCGGATTTTGACGGATTCTTGAACATCATCTTGTTCACTCCGCAGGGTTGGACATTCCTTGCAATCGGCACCTGTGTCGGGGCGTTCCTGTCGGCTGTCCTGTTTTCGGTCACTGTCGTCGCCATGCCTATGCTTCTGGACCGGGAGACAAATTTCGTTTCAGCCATGTTGACGTCTTTACGCGTCGTCTCGGAAAGCCCTGTGGTCATGCTCGGCTGGGCAGCGATCATCTCGGTCACAATGTTATTGTCGATGGTTCCGGCGTTTATGGGCTTGATCTTTACCTTGCCGATCCTTGGCCATACCACGTGGCATCTCTATCAAAGGGCCGTGGAACCGGTAGACGGCTGAGGTCAGTGATCAGTCCGCCTTTTTGTCTGGGGGCAGCTGTGCCGCCCCCAATACCTATCAACCCTGTTCTGCGCGAACGCCATCTGCAATCTGCTGCATCTGATCGGCGGGCAGATAGCCGCGCAGCAACTCGGTTCCCAACACGAATGAGGGCGTGCCCGAAATCTGCATCCGTTGCGCCAGGGCACGGGTGCGGCTGATCTCATCCGTGACGCTGTCGCTGTCCATCGCGGCGATGATCGCGTCGCTGTCCAGGCCCAGCCCGTCTGAGATGCGGCGCAGGGTAACTTCGGACGGTTCGCCGTTGAAGGCCATCAGGGCATCGTGAACCTGTTTATAGGCGTCACCACCAGCGACGTGTTTGGTGGCCACTGCAAAGCGCGAGGACAAAACAGATGCGTCGCCCAGAATTGGCAGCTCTTTGATCACAAACCGGATATTGCCGTCGCTGGCCAGCAGGTTTGCCACTTCGGGCACCGCACGGCGGCAATAGCCGCAGCGGTAGTCCATGAATTCGACCAGCGTGATATCGCCATCCGGGTTGCCGCCGACCCAGCTATAGCCATCGTCGAACAGTTCGGCCGCATTGGCGGCGACCAGTTCTTTGTCGGCGGCCGCTTCGGCCACTGCATTTCGCTGTTCGAGGATATTGATTGCCTCGATAATGACTTCGGGGTTTTCCAGCAGGTATTCGCGTACCTGAGCGCCAAACTCTGCCTTTTCGGCATCATTCATCGCGTTCAGGTCCAGCGCCTGTGCTGAGGTCGCCGCCATGGAAAGCCCCAGAAGGGCAGGTGCAGCATGTCTGAGGATCATTTCCGTTTCCTTTTATCTTTCTTGAGTCGTTCTGAGGCAATCAACACGTCTTGTGCCCTTTGCCAACCCGGAGAGCCTTCGGGCAATTGCGCCACGGCCCGTTTCGCGTGAATTCCGGCATCCTCCATCCGACCTTGCAGCGCATAACGCTCTGCCGTCACGGTCGAAGCCATACCGTTATTTCCGACCTGTGCATAAGCCACACCCAGGTCTTGCATCAGGCGTGCATTACGAAAGTCGCGCGCACGCGCCTGTTCCAATGCATTCAATGCCTGTTTTGTTTCCCCTTGCGCCAGCAGGGCGCGCCCATAGCCCGCAAGGATCAACGCATTGTTCGGGGCCATTTCAACAGCGCTTGCGTAAGCGTTAACAGCCTCGCTTACCTTTCTGTTTTCCAACAGGATTTGTCCTTTCAGATCGTAGTAGAACGGGTCATCAGGACGTTCGGCAAGTGCCGCGTCTATCGCGGCACGGGCGCGGGACAGATCACGGTTCTGATGATAGGCCGAAGCCTCTCGCATCAGGCGGATGTCGCGATAGGGTTCTTCACCGGCACGCCGCAAGGTCCAACTGGGTGACCGCAGAAAGGCCGACAGCTTACCTTTAACCCGCGCAAACCAGTAATCCGAATTGGGGTTTGGAACGGCGCGGTCACCAAACTCGTCCAGGAACGCCTCGGCGGCGCGCAGACGATCACGGCTTGTTGGGTGTGAGCGCATATAGGGGTCCTGATTGGCGACACTCAGCAGTTCCTGACCGGCGAACTTCCGGTGCAGTTCCACCATCCCGCTGGGTGAGATTTCGGCCCATCGCAGGTAACTTGCCGCACTGCGGTCGGCGGATGCCTCTTCTGCGCGGGTGTGACCCAGAAAACCGCGAATTGCCGCGCCTTGGGTGCCAGCGGCAATTCCGATGGCGGCCTCGCCCCCACCCGCCGCAGCTGCCAGCAGGGCCAATGCCGTGCCGAGACTGGCGTTGCGCTGCGCGGCTTTCAGGTTCTCAGCCCGCCGCGCCAGATGACCATTCGAGATATGGGCGGCCTCGTGCGCGATGACAGCCTGCAACATCTCGGGGCTTTCGACGGTCAGAATCAGCCCGTAATTCACATAGATCGCGTTGTAGTCGATGACGAATGCGTTGAACGTGTTGTCGTTGACGACCAGAATCTGAACCCGGTTCGTGTTCAGCCCCGCAGCCCGCAACACCGGAAAGGCCAGTTCACGCAGGCCATGTTCGATATCAGGGTCGCGGATCAGGCTTTGCGCGTGCGATTGCATCGCTGCCGCCAGCCAGACGACAACGGCAACCATCAGGGCCGGGATTGACGCCAACCGGGATACGCGCTCAAAAGCCATGACTGCAACATGGGAGATGGGCATGAGAAACTCAACCCGGTCCGGGGTCGATCCCTTCATCGTGATGGATGTGATGGAGGCGGCACGCAAGGCCGAAGAAGCGGGTCGCCACGTGATCCACATGGAAGTCGGCCAGCCCGGAACCGGCGCGCCCAAGGGTGCAACCGAAGCTTTGGCCACGGCGATGGAGCAAGGCCCGCTGGGATATACGGTTGCTCTGGGTCTGCCCGCCCTGAGGCAGCGGATCGCCCGGCTTTATGGCGATTGGTACAATGTCGATCTGAACCCCGAGCGGGTGGTGATCACACCTGGCTCGTCCGGCGGATTCCTGCTGACCTTTACCGCATTGTTCGACAGTGGCGACCGTGTCGGTATCGGCGCGCCCGGCTATCCGTCCTATCGCCAGATCCTGAAGGCACTGGGTCTGGTTCCGGTCGACCTGCCGACCGCGCCGGAAAACAGGTTGCAGCCCGTGGCGGCGGATATTCAGGGGATGGATCTGAAGGGGCTGATGGTGGCCTCACCTGCAAATCCGACCGGTACGATGTTGGACCGGGCCGCCATGGGCGCCCTGATCGAGGCGGCGCACGGGCAGGGCGCGTCGTTCATCAGTGACGAGATTTACCACGGGCTGGAATACGAAGCCAAGGCCGTGACGGCGCTGGAACTGACAGATGAATGCTATGTGATCAACTCATTCTCGAAGTACTTTTCGATGACCGGATGGCGCGTAGGCTGGATGGTGGTGCCCGAGGATCAGGTGCGCGTGGTCGAACGGATCGCTCAGAACATGTTCATCTGCGCCCCCCATGCCAGTCAGGTCGCAGCGCTGGCTGCCATGGATTGCGATGACGAATTGCAAGCCAATCTGGACGTGTACCGCCGCAATCGCGCGCTGATGCTGGACGGGCTGCCCAAAGCCGGGTTTTCGAACATCGCGCCACCCGACGGGGCGTTTTATGTCTATGCCGATGTGTCTGATCTGACCGATGACAGCCGCGCATTTGCGGCCGAGATTCTGGAGCATGCCGGTGTGGCCGTGACACCTGGGCTGGATTTTGACCCACAGCGCGGCCATACCACATTGCGATTTTCCTATGCGCGCGCGACGGATGACATTCAGGAAGGGCTTGAGCGTTTGCGCCTGTTTATGACGCGGCGCGGCGCAGTCAGGGAACCGGCCTGAGCCGTTCACAAACCGCCCCTTGTGGTATAGGGTGCCGGACAAACGATCTCGGGATAACTTGAGGCCATGAGCAGGATCTTCTTTAGCATTGCGCTGTGTTGGGCGTTGGCTGGTGGTGCCATTGCGCAGGATTTCAGCGCGTTGGCGCGTGTCCAGCCTGACCAGAGCCGTATTACGGATGTCGGGCGTACCGGTGTTCGGGTGGACATCGCCCTCAGTCAGGGCGTTCCCTACAGGATTTTCACCTTGCAGGATCCCTACCGTATGGTTCTGGACTTCAACGAAGTGGATTGGGCCGGGCTGACCCGCGAAGATTTCCTGCAATCCAATCGCATCAGCGGCGTGCAGTTCGGCGCATATGTTCCGGGTTGGTCACGTCTGGTGCTGGAACTGGGGGCACCGATGGCAGTGACGAAAGCAGAAATGTCGGTGGCAGAGGATTCGGGGGCTGCATTGTTGTCGCTCGACCTCAAGGGGACGGATTTCGATGCTTTCAACGCCTCGGCAGGTGCGCCGCGAAACCCGGGCTGGGACTTGCCGGAACCGGCGGATGTGCCGCAAGCCGCGGTGCGCAGTGCCGACCGACCCTTGCGTGTCATGCTGGATCCGGGCCACGGAGGCATTGATCCGGGGGCCGAGACTGACGCGATTGATGAAAAAACCCTTATGCTGACTTTCGCGCGTGAGCTGCGCGAAATCCTACTAAGATCAGGCGGGTACGAGGTGGTTTTGACACGGGTCGACGATCAGTTCGTCTCGCTGGAGCGCCGAATTGCGCTGGCGCACCGGGCCGGTGCGGACCTGTTCATTTCGCTGCACGCTGATTCCCTGTCCGAAGGGCGGGCGCATGGTGCGGTGGTTTATACCCTGTCCAACGATGCCTCCGATGTGGCCAGTGCGAAGCTGGCGGAACGGCACGACCGCGGGGATTTGATTTCCGGTGTCGATCTGAACGGGGCAGATGATCAGATCACGGATGTTCTGCTGGACATGGCCCGTCAGGAAACGATGCCACGCACAAGCGCGCTGGCCAAGGCCATTGCAAACGGTCTGGCACAACAAGGGGGGCCGATGAACGGCAAACCCTTGCGTACCGCGTCTTTTTCAGTGCTCAAGGCGGCGGACATCCCGTCGGTTCTGGTCGAGCTTGGGTTTCTGTCCAGCCCCAGAGACCTGAAGAACCTCAATGATCCTGATTGGCGGGCGAGAATGGCGCTGGGAATTCATCGGGGGCTTGAAGATTGGCGCCAGCAGGATGTGATCCGCAAATCCCTTATTGGCCAGTGACCTTGCGGCGCAAAACGGCTAGAATACGCTCGGTGTTTTGACCCTTGGGCGGCGCATCACTATATAGGCGGCACCGCGAGAAAAAGGCAGTAACGTGATCCGGTTTATTCTTTCGATTTTCGGGGCGATTTTCAGCCTCGTGACATTGGGTATTTTCATGGCCGCGCTGGTGATCGGCGCGGTGTTCTGGATGTATGGGCGCGACCTGCCCAGCCACGAGTCGCTGGCACAGTACAAACCACCCACAATCAGCCGGATCTATTCGGGTGAAGGCAAGCTGATCGATGAATTCGCGCAGGAACGCCGCCTGTTCACCCCGTCCGAGGAAATCCCGGATCTGGTGAAGCAGGCGTTTATTTCGGCGGAAGACAAGAATTTCTACAACCATCAGGGCTATGACCCGCGCGGCATCATTGCCGCCGGGGTCGAGGCGGTGCGGACCAAGGGCGAAACCGTACGCGGTGCGTCGACCATCACGCAGCAGGTCATGAAGAACTTTCTGCTGTCCGGTGACCGCCGGGCCGAGCGCAAGATCAAGGAAATCATTCTTGCGACCCGGCTCGAGGATACATTGGACAAGGAACAGATCCTCGAACTTTATATGAACGAGATCTTTCTGGGCCAGAACTCGTACGGTGTGACTGCCGCCGCGCAGACCTATTTCAACAAGACCCTCCAGGAACTGGCCCCGCATGAGGCCGCCATGCTGGCTGCCATGCCCAAAGCGCCGTCAGATTACCACCCCGTTTGGCAAAAAGAGCGCCTTCTGGCCCGCCGCAATTACGTGTTACGCGAGATGCAGCAGAACGGTTACATCGATCAGGCGACTTATGAGGCCGAGGTCGAATTGCCTCTGCGCTCGGTCCAGAACGGAGATTTTGAAAGCTTCCGTACGGCCCTGCCGCCCCGCGACTATTTCACCGATGAAATCCGTCGCCAGCTGAGCGAAGATTTTGGTGAGGGCGAGTTCTTTACCGGCGGCTTCACCGTGCGTGCATCGGTGGATGAGGAAATGCAGGTTGAGGCCGCACGGGCCCTGCGCGAGGCGCTTGAGAAATACGACCGCTCCCGTGGCAAATGGCGCGGAACAGGTGACGTGATCCCGGAAGAAAAACTGGCGGATGAGGCGCAATGGCGCGAGGCGCTGGCGGCCATGGAAATTCCGCGCGACGTTATTCTGCCAACCCGTTGGTATCCCGCCGTGGTTCTGGGCGTGACCGACCAGCAACTGACCGTTGGTGTCGAAGAAGGTCCTGCCGATGGGACTATCCCGCGCGCGGACATCAAGTGGATGCAGGGTGATTTTGCGGCCAACTTCAAGCGCGGTGACGTCATTTTTGTCGTTGCGGGTGAAGATGGGCAGTGGTCGGCGCGCCAGGTGCCCGAGGTACAAGGCGGCTTTGTCGCGATGGATGTGAACTCGGGTCGTGTTCTGGCGATGCAGGGCGGGTTCTCGTATCAGGATACCGTGTTCAACCGGGCCACACAGGCACAGCGTCAGCCGGGATCGTCGTTCAAGCCGTTTGTCTATGCTGCTGCGCTGGATAGCGGATACAGCCCCGCGACCATCGTTGTCGATGCACCCATCGAAGTGAACACGCCGCAGGGTCTGTGGCGCCCCAAGAACTCTTCCAACAAATTCTACGGTCCAACTCCTTTGCGTACTGGGATCGAACAGTCGCGGAACCTGATGACCATCCGTCTGGCGCAGGAAGTTACAATGCCCGTCGTTGCCGGCTATGCGGAACGGTTCGGTGTCTATGACCGGATGGGCGCGTTTCTGGCCAACTCGCTGGGGGCCGAAGAAACCACGCTTTACAAGATGGTCGCGGCCTATGCGATGTTCGCCAATGGCGGCCAGCGTGTGGAACCCACTCTGGTCGACCGCATTCAAGACCGGTTCGGAAAAACCATCTATCGCCACGATGACCGTCAGTGTCTGGACTGTAACTCGACCTGGCTGGAACCAGATGAATCGCCCACCCTTGTCACGGATCGCGCGCAGGTCATGGATGCGATCACCGCCTATCAGCTGACATCGATGATGAAGGGTGTGGTCGATCGCGGGACGGCATCCAGCGTTGTGAATCTGCCCGTGCCAACAGCGGGCAAAACCGGAACCACCAACGACTCCAAGGATGCGTGGTTCATCGGCTTTACGTCGAATATCGTGGCCGGTTGCTACATCGGTTATGATCGACCGCGTCCGATGGGACGTGGGGCCTATGGTGGCACGCTGTGTGGCCCTGTGTTCCAGAGCTTCATGGAAAAAGCGGTCGAAAAATACGGCGGCGGTCCGTTCGAAGTGCCCGAAGGCGGCCATTTCATCAAGATCGACCGCTTCAGCGGTGCCCGTCTGCCCGATGATGCCACCGGTGACTATGTTGTGGCCGAATTCTTCCGCGACGGCGTCGATGGTTTTATCGACCGTGTCTATGATGGTGGTTTTGCCATCGGATCGGACCTGCCATTGTTTGAAGAAGTCCAGCGCGCGGGTGTACAGGTTCAGACGTCGACGGGCCAGACCGTGACCGTTGGTCCGAAAGCTTCCCAAGGGGACCTGAGCACCGGTGGGCTTTACTGATAAGGCGCGTTCCAATTGGCTAAAACCCCGCTGATTCCGCATTCTTTGCTGGGGGCGCCCGGACAGTTGCGCATTTCACCGGGCGTCCTCTCGGGCCAGCACGTGTTTCTCACCGGCATGACCGGAAGCGCGGCGGACGGCTCGATGCCAAGCGATCCGGAAGAACAATTCCGAAACGCCTTTGCAAAGATTGCAGAGGTCTTGAAGGAAGCCGACCTTGGATTGGATGCAGTGGTCGAGATGACGACCTACCATGTTGAAATGCGAGATCATTTCGACTTGTTTGACCGCGTGCGCCTTGAGGTTCTGACCGCGCCTTACCCGGCCTGGACCGCAGTTGAAGTTGCGGGATTGCGACGGGAAGGGGCGCTGGTGGAAATTCGGGCGATTGCGCATCTTTCTGATTGAAAGCACGATAGCTGTTTCAGCATCCAGCCTGTCTTGTGGTGTCTCGCACCTCTTGCTATCACGCAGGCCTGATTGAGCAAGTTGGGACAAGACCATGCGCGCCGAAACCCAGAACATCGTGGCGGATATCAAAAAGTCACTGGAGCTGCTGGCGCAGCGTATGGACTATGAAACCGCACCGCATCGCCTTGAGGAGTTCAACGCGCGCGTCGAAGACCCCAACCTTTGGGATAACCCTGAAAACGCGCAGAAACTGATGCGCGAGCGGCAGATGCTGGTCGATGCAATCGAGACGTATGAATCCATCAAGACCGACCTCAACGACAATATCGAACTGATCGAGTTGGGCGAGATGGAGGAAGACCAAGAAGTCGTTCAGGATGCCGAAGCGGCGATCAAGACGCTGAAAGCCAGAGCCGCCAAAAAAGAGCTTGAGGCGCTGCTGGACGGTGAGGCCGACAGCAATGATACGTTCCTCGAAATCAACTCGGGCGCGGGGGGAACCGAAAGCTGCGACTGGGCGTCGATGCTGGCGCGCATGTATGTGCGCTGGGCCGAGAAAAAGGGTTACACGGTCGAGCTGCAATCAGAGACACCGGGCGAAGAAGCGGGGATCAAATCCGCAGCCTACAAGATTTCCGGTCACAACGCCTATGGCTGGCTGAAATCGGAAAGCGGCGTACACCGGCTGGTGCGGATCTCGCCCTATGACTCGGCAGCCAAGCGCCATACGTCTTTCAGCTCGGTCTGGGTCTATCCGGTGGTCGACGACAATATCGAGATTGAGGTGAACCCGGCCGATATCCGCATCGACACCTACCGCTCTTCAGGGGCTGGCGGCCAGCACGTGAACACCACCGACTCGGCCGTTCGGATCACGCACATCCCGACCGGGATTGTTGTGACCAGCTCGGAAAAGTCGCAGCACCAGAACCGCGATATTGCCATGAAAGCCCTGAAATCGCGCTTGTACCAGCAGGAACTGGATCGCCGCAACGCGGATATCAACGCGGCGCACGAGGCTAAGGGTGATGCGGGCTGGGGCAACCAAATCCGGTCTTACGTCTTGCAGCCCTATCAGATGGTCAAGGATCTGCGAACCAATCACGAAACCTCGGATACCAAAGGTGTTCTGGACGGGGACCTGGACGGATTCATGGCGGCAACCTTGGCCCTGAACGTGGCAGGCAAAAGCCGATCCGAGGCGCAGGGCGACAGCTAAGGTGACACGCCAGCGTTCCTTTCCGGACCTGCTGAAAGGGCACTGGCAGCTAATCCTGATCACCGGTCTGGTCTTTGCGCTCTGGAACACGCCGTTTGTTGTTCCGCTAAAAATTCTGGTTGTCTTTCTGCATGAGCTGTCTCATGCCGTGACAATCCTATTGACTGGCGGCTCGGTCGAGAGTTTCACGATCTCACCCCAGCAAGGCGGAATGGTGATCGGCCGGGGCGGCAGCAGGTTTCTCAGCCTGTCCGCCGGCTATCTCGGCTCGCTTGTGTTTGGTATTGCGCTTTTGATCATTGCCTTGAGGACAAATGCTGACCGGGCTGTTTTGGCTGTTTTCGGCGCAATCATGTGTCTGATCGCACTGCTGTACATACGCGATGCTTTCGCCTTGCTGTTTTGCGCAGGCGTCGGGGCGGCAATGATTGCGACAGCGTGGTTCATGAGCCACGAGGTCAGTGATCTGGTGCTGCGCGTTGTCGGGCTGACCAGCATGATCTACGTGCCGTTTGATATCTTTGATGACACCATCCGACGATCCGGCGCACGCTCGGACGCGTTCCTGTTGGCCGAGGAATTCGGCGGCACCGCGATGCTGTGGGGTGGGGTCTGGCTGGTGTTGAGTGGTGGCGCCATTGCCCTTTGTCTACGGTATTGGTTGGGCCGGGACAGCAACCTGCCATTGCACCGCAGAGCGTTGTGATGCTGTTGTTTGTGAGACAAGAAAAGATACATCTAAACAGTGGGTTTAAATGAGGTGAACCGCTCGCTAGGCTGTTGAAGACCAACAACAGACTGGCGTGTTATGGACCTGACCCGGATATCTGCCACAGAGCTTCTGAACCAACTGGCTACCCGGCAGGTTTCGGCCACAGAAGTCATGCGGGCCACGCTGGATCGCATTGCCAAAGTCAACGGTGACGTGAACGCCATCGTGGCGCTGCGGGACAAGGGCGAGCTGATGGCCGAAGCGCAGGCCCGCGACAGCGGTCCTGTCACTGGCCCGCTGCACGGCCTGCCAATTGCGGTCAAGGATTTGGTCAATGTGGCAGGTATTGTTTCGTCGCACGGATCGCCTGTTTTCATGGATGTCGTCCCTGACAGGGATGATCTGATTGCCGCCAGGATGCGGGCCGCGGGCGCCATCCTGATCGGCAAGACCAATACGCCGGAATTCGGGCTGGGCTCGCACACGTTCAACCCGGTCTATGGTGCGACGCGCAATCCTTATGACGCCAGTTACACCTGCGGTGGCTCATCAGGTGGGGCAGCAGTGGCTTTGGCGACGGGTATGGTCGCATTGGCCGACGGGTCCGATATGATGGGCAGCCTGCGCAACCCGGCGGCCTGGAACAATGTTTACGGCTTTCGCCCAAGCTGGGGCAGGGTGCCGTCTGATCCGGTCGGCGATAGTTTCCTGCATCAGCTGTCCACATTGGGTCCAATGGCGCGCAGTCCTGAAGATCTGGGCGTCCTGCTCGATGTGATCTCGGGGCCCGATCCGCGCCTGCCATTGGTCGGAGAATACGCACCGGTTTCCCCGGTGGTCGCAGCAGATCTGAACGGGTTGCGCATTGGCTGGCTGGGCGATTGGGGCGGGGCCTTTCCAACAGAGGCCGGAATTCTTGAGCTGTGCCAAGATGCGATGAAGGTGTTCGAAGCGCGGGGCGCGCGCGTTGAACATGTCGTCCCGCCTTTTGATGCCGAACGGTTATGGACCAGTTGGATCACCCTGCGATCCTGGAGTGTTGCTGCGGGGCTGGAACCCTTGGCTGAACGACGGGACCATCTGAAGGACACAGCCCAGTGGGAGCTGGATCGGGGTCTGACGATGAGTGCCATGGACGTGCATCACGCCAGCGTAATCCGGTCAGAATGGTTCCGGTGCGCGGCGGAACTCTTCGAGCAGTTTGATGCCCTGGTCCTGCCATCCGCACAGGTTTGGCCGTTTGGGATCGAAACACCTTACCCCACCCGGATCGCGGACCGCGCAATGGATACATATCATCGCTGGATGCATGTCACGGTACCGGTCAGCCTGATTGGCTTGCCTTGTCTGGCCGCGCCCGCCGGATATGGTGTGCAGGGCCTGCCCATGGGCTTTCAACTGTTTGGACCAAGAGGGTCGGATCAGAAATTACTGTCGGTCGGGGCGGCCTATCACGCCGAAACCGACTGGCCCAACAAGAGGCCGGCGATGTCATAACGCCGATCAGGGAGGAGACTTAATGGAAAAGCCATTTGGCGTTCCGGACATGCGTCCGGTAGATACTGCCATGCTACGCGCCGCGTTGGGGCGCGCCTGGGCCGACTTTCGGCGTGCGCCGCAGTTCGGGTTGATCTTTGCCGGGTTCTACGTGCTTGCGGGATGGGCGATGGCATGGGTCACCATCCAGACCGGTACAACCTTCTGGCTGGTTCTGGCAGCCATTGGCTTTCCGTTGATCGGCCCGTTTGCCGCTGTTGGCCTTTACGAGGTGTCGCACCGGCTGGAACAGGGTGAACCGCTGGATCTTGGCGCAATCTTTGGTGTCGTGCTGCAACAAAGCCGTAGGCAATTGCCGTCGATCTGCGCCATCATCGTCGTGGTGTTTCTGTTCTGGTTTTTTCTGGGGCACATGATCTTTGCCCTGTTCCTTGGGCTGGCCACGATGACAAACGTGTCATCCTCGCTTGAGGTCTTTCTGACGGCGAATGGCCTGACAATGCTGGCTGTGGGCACGGTGGTCGGGGCGGTTTTCGCAACCGTTCTGTATATGATCACCGTTTTGTCGATCCCACTGCTGCTGGATCGCGAGTTGGATTTTGTCACGGCAATGATTGCAAGCTTTACCTATGTGTCCGGGAACTTTCCGGTGATGCTTGCCTGGGGGGTGATCATCGCTGTTTTGACGTTTCTGGCCATGGTGCCCTGGTTTTTGGGCCTTCTGGTGGTCCTGCCACTGTTGGGCCACGCCAGTTGGCACCTGTATAGGCAAATCACCCAAGTCGAAGGCGAGGGCACATCGTCCTGAGAAAACCGGTCAGGGATACTGTGCCGGATTGTTGGTCGACAACCGTGCAGCGGCGAAAATCGCCGTTGCATCGTGCCCGAGATATTTTAGAACCACGGGTTCCGGTGTCGAAGGGTTGGCCGGGCTTATGACCGTGCCGCGCCACTGAACTGCTGTTCCCGTCGGATCGGGTGCAATCATATAAACACGACTGTTCTGACCCGCTCGCTGAGAGGTCAGCATATAGACGGAACTGCCGGTGCAGGCGACGATCCCTTGTATTTCGCGCGCCTGTGGTGTTGCTTCGGGCATCGCGGCGCGCGACACATATCCGCGTATCAATGTGCATTGGGCCTGTGGCCGGGCGTGCAGAAGGGTCATACGGTGCGAGGCCGAGACGCTTTCGATCACGGCGTAAAACCCCGGAGAAAACGCAGTTCTGGCGATCATGTCCACACCTGACCCAAGAAACTCGGTCAAGGCAGTTTTCGCGGCGTGATCCTCGACCTTTTCAATTTCGTCCAGCGGCTTCAGAAGAATGCGCGCATCCACGTCGAAAAACCGACAGATGCGATCCAGAACATCTGGCCGTGGAACACTTTCGCCCGAAAGATACCTGTTGAATTGCGTGCGATTTACGCCAAGCTTGCGGCACAGTGCCGAGACCGACCGATACCTTCGTGCCAATTGCCGCAGGTTCGCGCCAAACATCGCGCGAACTTCAGCCGGGCTGCGAATGTCGTTGGTCATGGATGCCCACGTCTTGCTGAGATTCCTGAAAAACCATCGCAGCACTGGAACCAAGCCCCGGCGCGCAGTGAAAAATCGTACAGATTGACCCCAAGCAACGTATCCCCACGTCGCGTTGCGCGTTGAGGCTAATGCCATAAAGCGCAATGGCAATAGGCTTTATCTGAAAATGCCTAATCTTTATCCGGAAAAGCTTACCCTATGGCAAATTTAGCGCATAGAAGGACGCGTGGGTTGATTTTGCAAATGCCCACCAACTTAAAGATGTGCTCCCGCCTTGGATGCAGGAAAAGCCCCAAGGCGGGTATATTGTTCAGTCGCCGCGCAGCAGGGCCGCCACGCCGGTGCGGGCGATTTCCATCAGGCCCAACGGGCGCATCAGGTCAGCAAAAGCGTCGATTTTGTCCGGCGCGCCGGTGATCTCGAAGATGAAAGAGTTCAGGGTGCTGTCGACCACATTGGCACGGAAGATGTCAGCCAGGCGCAGCGCCTCGACGCGTTTGTCGCCTTCACCCACGACCTTGATGATGGCCAGTTCGCGTTCAACCGAAGGGCCTTCGACCGTCAGGTCATGCACGTCGTGGACAGTCACGATCCGGCCCAGCTGCGCCTTGATCTGTTCGATCACCTGCGGTGTGCCGGTGGTGACAATGGTGATGCGGCTCAGGTGTCCTGTGTGATCCACCTCGGCCACGGTCAGGCTTTCGATGTTGTATCCGCGCCCCGAGAACAGACCGATCACACGGGCCAGGACACCGGGTTCGTTCTCGACCAGCACGGCAATGGTGTGGCGTTCCTGCACGTCCGAAAAAGTAGGCCGTAGGTTATAGGCCGAATGGCGGTTGGAGCCTTTTTTGATATGTAGGGCAGACATTTATGTCCCTTTCATCATCCTGTGTTTGCCGGGCGCAACGGTCGCCCGGCGGTAATCCTCGGACGGTATCAGACCAGAACCGAACCTTTGCTGTCGATCACGCCCTGCGTCTCGGCCTCGCCCAGCAGCATCTCGTTATGTGCCTTGCCCGACGGGATCATCGGGAAGCAGTTCTCGTGCTTCTCTACCACACAGTCGAAGATTACCGGACCGTCATAGTTGATCATTTCCATGATCGCGTCGTCCAGATCGGCGGGGTCGGAACACAGGATACCTTTGGCGCCAAACGCCTCGGCGAGTTTCACGAAATCGGGCAGGGCTTCGGACCAGCTGTGCGAATAGCGCTCGCCATGCAGCAGTTCCTGCCACTGACGGACCATGCCGAGGCGTTCGTTGTTCAGGATGAACTGCTTGACGGGCAGGCGGTACTGAACGGCCGTGCCCATCTCCTGCATGTTCATCAGCCACGAGGCTTCACCGGCGACGTTGATCACCAGCGCGTCCGGATGTGCCATCTGCACGCCGATCGAAGCGGGGAAGCCGTAGCCCATGGTGCCCAACCCGCCTGAGGTCATCCAGCGGTTGGGGTCTTCGAACCCAAGATACTGTGCCGCCCACATCTGGTGCTGGCCGACCTCGGTGGTGATATAGCGGTCATGCTTTTTCGTCAGTTCTTCAAGCCGTTGCAGCGCATATTGCGGTTTGATCGACTTTTCGCTGTTGGTGTAGGACAGACAGTTGATCTTACGCCACTCAGAGATCTGCGCCTGCCATTTCTTGACAGCCGCTGCTTCGGTCTTGCGCCCACGTGACTTCCACACCTTCAGAATGTCTTCCAGAACATGCGCCACGTCGCCGACAATTGGAATATCCACACGGATGACCTTGTTGATCGAAGACGGATCAATGTCGATATGGGCTTTCTTCGACTTTGGAGAGAACGCGTCGATGCGCCCGGTGATCCGGTCGTCGAACCGTGCGCCGATGTTGATCATCAGGTCACAGCCATGCATCGCAAGGTTCGCCTCGTAGAGGCCGTGCATCCCCAGCATACCCAACCAGTTTTCACCCGACGCGGGATAGGCACCCAGACCCATCAGGGTAGATGTGATCGGGAAGCCCGTGGAATCCACCAGTTCGCGCAACAACTGGCTGGCTGCGGGGCCAGAGTTGATGACACCACCGCCCGTATAGAAAACCGGCTTCTTGGCTTTCTCAATGGCTGCAACAAGCTCGTTGATTTCCTCCAGATCGCCTTTCAGCACAGGCTGGTAGTGCGAGGTCGAAGGTTTCGGACTGTTGTATTCACCCGTGGCAAACTGCACATCCTTGGGAATGTCGATCAGAACCGGGCCGGGACGACCCGATTTGGCCACATGGAAAGCCTCGTGCAGCGTCTCGGCCAGCGAATTCGTGTCCTTTACCAGCCAGTTATGTTTGGTGCAGGGGCGCGTGATGCCAACAGTGTCGGCCTCCTGAAAGGCATCCGATCCGATCATGAAGGTCGGGACTTGTCCGGTCAGAACCACAATCGGGATCGAATCCAGCAACGCATCGGTCAGGCCGGTAACTGCGTTTGTGGCACCGGGACCAGAGGTTACAAGCGCAACACCCGGCTTGCCGGTCGACCGCGCATAGCCTTCGGCGGCGTGGATTGCACCCTGTTCGTGACGCACCAGAATGTGGCGAATGTCGTTTTGCAGAAAGATCTCGTCATAGATCGGTAGGACGGCGCCACCGGGGTATCCGAATACCGTGTCCACGCCCTGATCCTTGAGGGCCTGAACCACCATCTTTGCGCCGGTCATCTCACGTGTCATCTGCTTTGCTCCGTTCGCGACATGTGTCTTGCGTTTGACAAAAAAAAGCCCCCGAATTTTCGG
Source organism: Ruegeria sp. P8 (assembly GCF_056534665.1). Classification (NCBI taxonomy): domain Bacteria; kingdom Pseudomonadati; phylum Pseudomonadota; class Alphaproteobacteria; order Rhodobacterales; family Roseobacteraceae; genus Ruegeria; species Ruegeria sp. P8. The sequence goes on along the minus strand of NZ_JBQERC010000002.1, from coordinate 530,532 downwards.
AGGCGCATGGGTTCGATTATGGTTTACCGTTACCGGCCCATGCGCGTGGTTCCTACGATTACGACTAGCGTTCTCATCGCCAGAGGCTCCTTTTTGCTTGCAGGGGACATTATGGTCGGGGGGGAGGAGCGTCAACAGGCAAATCTACCAATTTTCTATCTCAATGGCGGTATTTTGCGAAATTTTGTTGCGCAGATTGCCGCATGCCCGGAATTTCCGGGAAAAGGGTGGGCATTCTCCTGAGGGTGGGACATTTATGAAGGTCTGAATGCGGCAGGCCGATGTCTGAAACTGGCATGATCCGGCGTTTTGTCTGGGTCACGCTGACCTTGTGGTCGCAAACGAGGGAGGCGGAGCATGTTACAGGACCTGGTAGATCTGGGACGATATCCGATCGATCGCCCGGATTCGCCAGCTTACAGGCGATTGATCGAGGATTTGCGGCGCGAGTTGGAACAGGACGGATGTGCGGTTCTACCGGGTTTCGCACATGCGCAAGGGATCGAGCTTTTGGTGCAAGAGGCCGACGAGGTGGCGCCCAATGCACACCGGTCTTTCAATCGTACAAATGCCTATTTCACCAAAGACGACCCACGGTTCGACGCCGCCCATCCGATCAGACGGTTCTATGACCGTTCGAACGCGTTTGTTCCTGCCGACAATTTTGCGCATTCCGGTCCTCTGCGCAGGATTTACGAGTTTAGCGGATTTCTTCCCTTCATTCGGGATGCGCTGGATGAGCCTGAGGACCGCTTCTTTCGTTACGACGACCCACTGGCAGACGTGATCATCAATGTCGTGGAAGAGGGGCAGGGCTTTCCCTGGCATTTCGACACCAACAACTACACCGTGACACTGGCGATCCAGAATGGCGAGCAGGGCGGTGCATTCGAATACGCGCCCAATCTGCGCTCAGCCGAGGATGAGAATTTCGATCAGGTCGCTTCGGTTCTGGATGGAAACACGGCGCGTGTTCATCGGCTGGAATTGCGACCTGGGGATTTGCAGATATTCAAAGGCCGCTATTCCCTGCACAGGGTCGCCCCGGTCAAGGGCACGCGGCGGCGGTATGTGGGCATCTTTTCATTTGTCGAGGCCGAAGGCATGTGCGGCGGGATCGAACGGACGCAGCAGCTTTATGGACGCGTGTTGCCGCATCATTATGAGCGTGCGGGTCTGCGAAAGGATCAGTTGCTGGATTAACTATGGACCGCTTTCTCGGTACGGTCCCTTTTTGTTCATGTTCAAAGGGCTGGAGGCCCAGATCGGTCAGGGAATTGGGCGAAAAAAACGAATTATCTTCTGCTTAGCAGAATCCAGTTCTGTTTGCTGCCTTTGTGCATTTTGATCTTTGAGCCACTGTAGTTGCCCCGCCCCATCCCAAGACGACCTCCACTTTCCGGCCACATTACCCATGTTTGGCCTTTGCCGAGTAAAATAGTCCAGCGTTTTTGGCGTGTATCAAACATTGCGACACCAAAACCTTCACTAGGCCCTGTATCAGTGACCATTGTCACTAGTACAGGATGTGCCTGCTTCCCTGGGAAGGCAGAGCCATCGCTGGAAACCGCCAGTCTGTACTCGGTGCGACTTGCCTCGTCCGCTCCACACCACACACCAAACAAAGCTTTGTAGCCAGCTTCGGAGTTTGCCGGTGGTTTCTTGTAACCTAGCTTTTTTTTGCCATCCCCAGAGCATTCTGTTGTGGTGTACTTCGGCGCTTCAGAAAATCTTACCGCTTGTTGAGCATGAACGAATTGAACACTCACAAGAGTAGCGACTGCGCTCAAGAGAACAACGAATTTCATTGTGATAACCTCATTGTAACGATCAAACAGAAAAATGCGCGGTTCGTACCAAAAACGAAAAACCTATTATTTTGGTACCACAAATCTCTCCCTTTTCAAAGTTCCGTTTAATCCGCCGACAGTGTTTCGTCGATGGCGACGGGCTGCGAAACATAGGAATACTGAGTTTTTTTGGGGACGTGCCTTACGGAAGCGTATTAAGCACGCAGCGATTGTCGAGGCTTTCAGAAACCAACCCCGGTGCCTTGCAGCATGCCATGTTCCAGCGCATAGCGGGTCAGCCCGGCGGTCGAGGAAATTCCCAGTTTGCGCTTGATGTTCTTGCGATGCGTTTCAACCGTTCGCACCGAGATATCCAGCTTTTGTGCAACCTCTTTGTTTGATTTGCCCTGCGCCAGTTCCAGCAGAATTGTTTGCTCGCGCCCTGTCAGCGCCTCGCGTGCGTCGCCGCCTTTGGGCTTCAGGGATCCACTTGCGCCGGTGCACAGATACTGCTCACCCCGCATGACCGCATCGATGGCCTGTTTGATCTCTTCGGTTGGGACATCTTTGAGAACATAGCCTTTTGCACCGTGGCTGAGCGCGGTCGAAATATATTCGGGGCTGTCATGCATCGACAGGATCAGGATGCACGTATCGGGCAGACGTTCCAGAATGATCTCCGTGGCGCTGAGGCCGCCGAGGCCAGGCATGTTCAGGTCCATCAGGATGACATCCGGGGAAAGGCCAACCGCATGATCCACCGCAGCCTGACCGCTTCCGAGTGTCCCAACCACTTCGATATCGTCGTAGCTTTCAAGGATCGACTGAATGCCCTCGGCCACCATGGGATGATCGTCGACAATTAGAACTCGGATATTCTTGGCGCTCATGTACCGGCCTTTCGGTTCGGAGTTGCGTCTTCCTGCGGTGGCAACAGGTGGCTCAGCGGCAGACTGGCCTCGATCACCGTACCGCCGCGCGGCCCGCGTGATGACAGAATACGCAGCGATCCGTCAAGTTGCTCAATTCGTTCCTGCATGTTGCGCAGACCGATGCCGGTGGTCGGGGTCCCGGATTCTGCGCGCAAGCCACGGCCATTGTCGGTGATCCGCATGGTTGCGCCTTTCTTGTGGCCGCGCAGGTCAATCGTCACATAAGAGGCGTCGGCGTGGCGTTCGATATTTGTCAGCGCCTCTTGGGCGATGCGGTAGAGTGCGATCTTGCTGTCCTGATCCAGCCGGTTGCGGAATACGACGGTGGAAAACTCGGTCTCGATCCCGGTTCGTTCGCGAAAATCGTCGGTCAGAGCCTTCAACGCAGGTCCAAGGCCAAGGTCATCCAGCACGCCGGGGCGCAGGTCGCGGCTGATGCGGCGCACCTCGGTGATAGCGGTGCGAAGATGGTCAATGCCTTTGTCCAGCGGATCGCGCGCGCCTGCATCATCGCCGCGCAACAGCCGGCGGCGCGCATTGTCCAGCGCATAGCGTACCCCCACAAGGATCTGGCTGATGCCATCATGCAGTTCGCGGGCAACCCGGCCGCGTTCCTCTTCCTGCGCGTCGAAGACACGTTGCGTCAGTTCCTTCAGCTTGGCATCTGCCAACCGTCGCTCGCGAATGTTCAGCAACATGCCCGAGGCAAAGACAATCAGAACGGCGGCCACGACAATAGCGCCGATATACATGAAGGTGCGCTGCACGCGGGCCTCGACCTCGGCCCTTGCGTTGGCGACCGTGGCGACAATGTCGTCAATGAAGACCCCGGTACCCACGACCCAGCGCCAGTCCTGCAACCCGACGACATAGGCGATCATTTGCGCCTCATCCCCGGTCGAGGGTTTTTCCCACATGAAGCTGTGCCACCCGGCCCCCTGACGGGCGAGGCGAATGAACTCGTCAACGATGGGCGTGCCATCGCTGTCGGTCAGACCTTCCCAGTTGCGGTTGATAAATTGTGTCTGACGGGGGCTGACCAGATTGTTGCCATCATAGTCGTAAACAAAAAAGAACCCGTCCTGCCCATAGATCATTGCCGAGAGTATCTGCGAGACAAGGTTCTTTGATACCTCGTCATCCGGTTCAGCGCGGCCATAGATATAGGCAAAACCATTGCGCGCCTGCGTCACGTAGTTGCGCAGTTCTTCTTTCTTGGCTTCGATCAGGCTGCGCTCCAGAGCTTCGATCTCGCGCTCGGCGGTCGCACGCGCCTCATATGCGACAAGCACAGCGATTGCGGCCACGGCCACAACCAGCGGGATTGCGGCCACCAGCGACAGTTTCTGCGCATAGGTCAGCGAGACCAGATGTCGAAGTCTTTGCATGGACGAATCGATACGCAAGCGGCGGCAAAAATGCAAAAAGATTGGCGTTGGTCTGTGAAATTCCGGTATTTGGGCCGTTTTTGTTGGAGTTTTCATTCGGAAATTTCACCGCATCCCCAAAAGAAATCGATTCTCTACGCAGTAGTAGGTATTCCCTTTCGCTTCGCTCACATTAGGCTGACGCGCACTGAATGCGACAGGTCCGGTACTGCCGGATCGTGACTATGAAGGGGAGGAACACTCATATGGATCGTCGTTCATTTCTGAAAAAATCCGCGCTGGGCGGCTCGGCAGCTGCAGCAACCGCTCTGGCGGCTCCGGCCTATGCACAGGGACAGCGCACACTGACCATGGTGACCTCGTGGGGTCGTGGTCTGGCTGGCGTGTTTGACAGCGCGCAGCGTTGTGCCGACAGCATCAACGCGATGTCGGATGGCAGCCTGAATGTCGAGATCAAAGCGGCAGGCGAACTGGTTGGCGCGTTCGAGGTGTTTGACGCGGTGTCGTCCGGTCAGGCCGACATGTATCACGCCGCTGACTATTACTTTGTCGGTCAGCACCCGGGCTATGCGTTCTTTACGGCCGTGCCCTTCGGCATGACCGCACAGGAACTGGTGAACTGGTACTATCATGACGGCGGTATGGAGCTGCATGATGAGCTGGGCGAAATCTTTGGCCTGAAGTCCTTCTTGGCCGGTAACACCGGTGCGCAGGCGGGCGGCTGGTTCTCGAAAGAAATCAACAGCCCCGAAGACTTCAATGGTCTGAAGTTCCGTATGCCCGGTCTGGGCGGTAAAGCACTGGGCAAACTGGGCGCGTCCGTTCAGAACATCCCCGGTTCTGAAGTGTATCAGGCGCTGTCGTCCGGCGCGATTGACGGAACCGAGTGGATCGGACCCTGGGCCGATGAAAAAGCGGGCTTCCAGGAAATCACCAAGACCTACTACACCGCGGGCTTCCACGAGCCGGGCGCAGGTCTGTCGCTGGCAACCAACCGCGACGTGTTCAATGAACTGACCCCGGCCCAGCAGAAGATCATCGAGATCGCTGCCGCAGAAGCACACCAGTGGAACCTGGCGCAATTCCTGGCCAACAACGGTGCAGCGCTGCAGCGCCTGCAGGCCGGTGGCGTCAAGGTCCTGGAATTCCCCGACAGTGTCTGGGATGCGTTCGGCAAGGCCAGCCAGGAAGTTCTGGACGAGAACATGAGCGATGAGCTGTTCAAGAAGATCCACGACAGCGCGATGTCGTCGATGGCGGCTTCGTCGGCATGGAACAACCTGTCGTCGGGTGTCTACACCGCACAGCGTGACCGTGTTCGCGGCTAAGCCTTCCTGATCAAAGGAAAAACGGTTTCCCCGCGCCTTGCGGGGAAGCCTTTCCCGTTGCGTGAAGGGACTTGGGCAAGCCACAATAGGCCTGCGCGCAACTGAGACGACCTGGGGACAACATGCAGGACGAAAACGGTATCTCGTTCTTCGGCGCCCTGTGGAATGGACTGGTCTGGTTCATTCAGAACATTGCCGAAGCCTTCTATAATTTCGGATATGCGGTCACGCATCCGCAGCTCTGGCTGGACTGGTCTGACAAGGCGTCGATCATGCGCTTTGTATATTACGGCGGCTCGGTCGAGTTCTTCTTTGTGGTGTTCACCTTCTTTTTGGTTCTGACAGCCGTCGGGTTGTATTATCGGAACTTCATGTGGGCCATCGTGCGCGGCCTGGAAGGTTTTGCAAACACCACCGGGCGGTTCTTTGCCTGGGCGGGTCTGCTGATGGTGATTCAGCAAATTGTCATCGTATTCATGCAACGGGTCTTTACCCGTCCTGATATGTCCTTCGGTCTGGGCATACCGTTCCAGATGGATATCAGCTGGTTCGCGGAAGAGCTGAAACTGTATAACGCCATGGTCGTCTGCCTGTGCTGTACCTACACATTTGTGCAGGGCGGGCATGTGCGCGTTGATCTGATCTATGCCGGTATCAGCCACCGCGCCAAGCGTGTGGTCGATATGTGCGGCGCGTTGCTGTTCATGATGCCAATGGCGGTGCTGACCTGGATGTACGGCTGGTTCTTCCTGTGGCGTCACTTGATCGTGCCGAACCCTTCCGCCAGTGATGCGTTGGACCGTCTGGTTGCCAAATCCCGCGCCCTGCGTTGGAACGTGGAAACCATCGGGTTCAGCCCCAACGGGTTCAATGCTTACTTCCTGTTCAAGATCCTGCTGGTGGCGTTTGCAGCCATGGTGTTCCTGCACGCCATCGCGTTTTTGTACCGGTCGTATCTGGAATACGTGGAAGGACCGGACAGCATCGGAAAATACCTCGACAAGGACAGCCTTGGTGAGGGCGAAGAAGCCTATGAAGGCGCGCATTAAGGGCGGAGACAAAGACAATGCTATTCGGACTTGATGGCGTCGAGATAGGCCTCATTATCGTATTCTTTTGCCTTTTCGGGGGCATTCTTTCCGGCTTTCCGGTGGCTTTTGCCATCGGCGGGGCAGGGATAATATCCTTTGGCATCATCGCCGCGCTGGACAGCGCGGGGTTGCTGATCCACCAGGCGATTGACGTCGGATCGCAAAGTTATCGGGACCTTGTGAACTCCGGGATCAAGCCGGACACCATATCCGTGTTCCGATACCCGGATTTGCCAAGGCTCGCCGAACCGGTTTTTGCCTCGGGCTGGGAAACCGCGCTGGACCGGAACGTGTCGTTCATCGTGAACCGCATGAACGAGCGCGTGCTGGCCGGGCAATCCATCGAGACCCTTCTGGCTGTGCTCATGTTCGTTCTGATGGGCATCACGCTGGAGCGGTCAAAGATTGCCAACGATCTTCTGACCACAATGGCGCGCGTTTTTGGCCCGCTTCCGGGTGGTCTGGCCGTGTCGATTGTGGTTGTGGGGGCGTTCCTTGCGGCTTCGACCGGTATCGTTGGCGCGACCGTTGTGACGATGGGCCTGCTGGCGCTTCCAACCATGTTGCGCAACAACTATTCGCCGGAACTGGCGACCGGTGTGATCGCGGCATCGGGCACCTTGGGGCAAATCATTCCACCGTCGATCGTGATCGTCCTGCTGGGCACATTGGCGGGGGATCTGTATTCGACAGCGCAGGAAACCCGGGCTGTTGAAGCCGGTTGTACCGACGCGCTGACCTATCTGGGTGAGCCTGCGGTTGTCTCGGTCGGGACGTTGTTCCAGGCTGCGCTGCTGCCCGGGATCATGCTCGCGTTGCTCTACGCGCTTTACGCCTTTGGCTATGCGCTGCTGAACCCGCACAAAGCGCCTGCAGTGGCTGTGTCCGGTGGCTCCGGGGAACCCATAACGCGGTCAGAAGGCCTGACATGGTTGCTGGGTGCGCCGGTTGCCCTGATCGTCGGTGCGGTCCTTCTGGGCAATGTCGGTGTGATCGGAAGCCAGAATATCTCGGTCTCGGCCTTTTCGGATATTGGCGAGGGTGCGTCGCTGCGGACCAACGTGTCGGCAGAGTGCAAGGCGTCGATGATCGATCTGCACGGGCAGGTTGCCTGGGATCAGGCTGTTGCCGAGCAGGAGGCAATTGATGCCGCTGGCGGCACAGCCGAAGCGCATCGCCTGACAGAAGAGGAACTGGCGGCCGAACAGCAAAAAAGGATTGCCGATGCGGCGCCGATCGGCACCGGAGTGGCGGTAACCCTTGTTCTGCTTGGTCTGACACTGGTTCTAGGCCGTGGTATCGCACCGTCGCGGTCACCGCAGCCGCTGATCCTTGGCGCGATCGGGCTGTTGCTGATGGCACTGGTCGATATCCTGATGATATCGCCGACCACATCCTCTGGCGTGACTTTCGTGCTGCTCGCCCTGCCGTTCGCGCTGGCCATGTATGGTTGCAAAGAGGCTGCGGCCCGCTGTGCCACAAACGATCTGATCCGCGTGGTCTTCCCGCCGCTTGTTCTGATCATAGCGGTGCTGGGCTCGATCCTGGGAGGTGTCACCAATCCGACACCAGCGGCTGCGCTGGGCGCGGGTGGCGCGATCATGCTGGCGGCCTATCGCAAGCTGCAGGATCAGGGCCGTTCGGGCAAAGTGGTCATCTGGTCGACCTTCGCCGTTGTCATTGCACTGCTGATGGGGGTCAACTTTGACCTGCGTATCAATCAAGGCAGTGTGACGGTGGAAACCTGGATCGCCTTCATCATTGCTTATGCGGCCTATCTGTACGCCCTGTTCGGGCTGCTGTACGGATGCTGGGTGCTCTATTCCAGCGGTGTTTTGACCCCGGTGGTGCGTGAGACAGCCAAAGTGACCTCGATGGTGTTCACCATCCTGATCGGATCGCAGTTGCTGAACCTCGTGGTGATTTCATTCGGAGGGGAGCATTATATCCAGCAATTCCTGAAGAGCTTTGACAACGAGTTCACGGTTTTCCTGATCGTGATGCTGGTGCTGTTCATTCTGGGGTTCGTGCTGGATTTCCTCGAGATCATCTACATCGTGATCCCCATCGTGGGCCCGGTGATCTATGGCGGCTCGTTCGATCCGAAATGGGTCACGATCATGGTGGCGGTGAACCTTCAGACGTCGTTCCTGACGCCACCTTTCGGGTTTGCGTTGTTCTACCTTCGAGGGGTTGCGCCGAAAGAGGTCACAACAGGTCATATTTATCGCGGGATCGTTCCGTTTGTTCTGATCCAGGTGATGGGGATCGCGATCTTGTGGTTCTTCCCGACGATTGTCACGATCGTTCCGGACCTGATGCCAAACTGATCCGATCCGGAAGAGAATATTGCAAAGGGGGCCGGCTGGCCCCCTTTTCTGTTTATTTCGGGCAAGGGGCCAGCCCCTTCTTGGCCTGCGGCCAATTCATCCCCGGGATACTTATAGCCAGATGAAGATGCGGATCAGGTGAACTGGATCAGGTCCCAGCGATTGCCGAAGGGATCACGCCAGACAGCGACGATGCCATAGGGTTCGTGGCGCGGGTCTTCTTCGAAATGGACATCCCCGGCGCGCATATCTGCGTGGTCACGATAAAAGTCATCGGTTTGCAGGAAGAACCCAACGCGCCCGCCGGTCTGGTTGCCTATGGCGGCGGTTTGTTCGGGTCCGTCAGCCTTTGCCAGAAGAAGACAGCCGCTATCCGAACCGGGAGGCGCGACCAGAACCCAGCGCTTGCCATTGCCGAGGTCTATGTCCTTGATAAGTTGGAAGCTGAGCGTCTTTGTATAAAACAAGATGGCGTCGTCGTAATCCGGCACCACAAGGGTGACGGCATGCAGGCTTTGTTTCATCGCGCGGTCAGCCTTTGGTCGGGTGCCGGTCAGGGAGCTGGATATTGGCGACCTGTTCGGCGATTGGCGGCGCCGACAAGGGGTGATGCGATGTGCCGGTATAGGCATCCGGATCACTGATTTTTTGCCAGCCCCCCTGAATATAGGCCTCGAGCCCTGAAAACTTGGCTTTGTAGCCCATCTTGGGGCTGCCGGGGACCCAGTACCCCAGATAGATATAGGGCAGGCCCGCCTCACGTGCGATGTCGATATGGTCGAGGATCATGTAGGTGCCGAGTGAGTTCTGCGGCTGTTCCGGGTCGTAGAAGGAATAGACCATACTTAGCCCGTCATCGAGCACATCGGTCAGGCTGACGGCGATCAACTCGCCCGTTTCAGGATCGGCATATTCCACAACGCGGCTGCGGATCGGTGTTTCCTCGATCATCGCGGCGAATTCGAAAACATCCATGTCAGCCATGCCGCCATCGGCGTGACGGGTATCAAGATAACGGCGGAACAGCTCGTATTGCTCATCCGTGGCCCATGGCGAGGTTGCGCGGCGTTCCAGGTAACCATTCCGCCTTGCTGCGCGCTTCTGGCTTTTGGTCGGCCTGAAGGCTGAAACATCGATCCGGGCCGACAGGCAGGCTGCGCAATCCGTACACGAAGGACGGTAGAGTACATTCTGAGACCGGCGAAATCCTTGTTGAGACAGGGAGTTGTTCAGCTGTTCAGCCCCTTCGCCTTGCAGGGCGGTGAACAGTTTACGTTCCATCCTGCCGCCAAGATAAGGGCAGGGCTGCGGTGCCGTGACATAGAATTGTGGCGCAATTGGCAGCGTATGTCGCATGAAATCCCCATCCAACCTAGGGAGGGATGATAGCAACCGTTCCCGAGACCGCCAAGTGTTTCACGCAACCTTGCGTCAGGCCCGTTGGTTGATCATCACGGTGCCCAGAAAACTGTCGGTCAGACCCTGGCCACGGGCGCTGGTCATCATCATGATGACCGAGATGATCTGGACCACGGGAAAGGCCATGCTGACAAAATAGCCGGCAGTGTGGGCAAGCGCCTTGCCCAAGTCCATTCGTTCTCCGAACGCGTCACGCAGCTCGATCCCCATAAAGCGCATTCCCAGCGTGGCTGAGCCGTTGGCGATGGTCACCACCCGGTAGACGAAACTGACAACGGCGTAGATCAGGGCCAGGAAAAACAGACCCAGAAACGCAGTAAAGAGGATTGCCACCGTGCAAAGCAGCGAAATGAAGGCGATATCGAACAGCCAGGCGACAAAGCGTTTGGTTGTCACGGAACGATAGAAATCGGGTTGGGTGTCCGGGTTGGGCAGATGGTTCATTCGATAGGTCCGAAAAACTGGGGTAGGGGCACCCTGTCCCGAAACACCGGGGCAGGGCAAGGTCAATCAGGCGGGCTCGCCCTTGCCGTCTTCGTCATGGTTCTCGCGGGCGCGTTCATCCATGAATTGGTCGAATTCGGCCTTGTCCTTGGCGTCACGCAGGCGGCGCAGGAATGCTTCGAAATCCTGTTGTTCGCGTTCCAGGCGGGCCAGTGTATCTGCTTTGTAGGCGTCAAAGGCGCTGTTGCCCGAGGGCTTCATTGCACTCATGTGGCTGTGCCAGGATTTGCGGCGGTTGCAGGATTTGCTGAACATGCGTTTGCTCCAGATCATATAGGCCAGCAGGGCAAGTCCAACGGGCCAGAAGAAGATAAATCCAAGAACCATGGCGGCGATCCAGGCCCCTTTGCCTTTGTCATCCAGCCAGGCTTCGGTTCGATAAAGCCATCCCGGATTCGCGGGGACGGCGGGGTCGGACAATGCGGTCATTTGAGCTCTCCAGGGTTGATGTAAACTCTATTCACATTGCATAGATGGGGTATCGTTTGGTTGGGTGCAAGGGGTAATGTGAAAAAGATTTACATTAAGCAATCCGGTTGACGTTTCAGGATCTGGCTCGCAGGTTCTGGGTATGGATATGACGGACAACAAAGCTGCCCCTGCACTAAAGGACATTCTTGAACTGGAAACGCAGGTCTGGGTGGCGCTGGTTGAAGGCGATGCAAGCGCCGACCGCGCCTTGCTGAGCGCGGATTTTCTGGGCGTTTATCCCACGGGTTTTGCCAATCGGGACGATCACGTCGGGCAATTTGCAGATGCGCCAACGATGGCCGAGTTTGATCTGAGTGATGCCCGGTTACGCATTCTGACCCCGGATATCGTCTTGTTGTCCTACCGTGCCGACTACCTGCGCCCGGGCGCAGATCGGCGCGAGGCAATGCTGATTTCATCTTTGTGGGAAAGAAGAAACGACGTTTGGATCAACAGCTTCAGTCAGGATACGCCGGTTCAGGTAACCTGATCAGAATGCCCCATTGACGATTACGCGCCGCAATGCGCAGGGTGCGCGCATGACTGACGCTCTTGCCATTACCCGCCTTCCGCGTGCGTTTGATCCGTCTCTGGGCGATGAAACCCGCGCTCTGATACCTGATCTGTCGCAGGAGATGGGAGAGCTGGTGGCGGGAACCGCCGGGTCCAGCCCATATCTGAAAGGCTTGATCGAGCGTGAAAGGGAATGGCTGCCTGATGCCTTATTGCGCCCGGATCAGGCACTGTCTGAAGTCATGGCGGATGCGCGTAAGCTGCCGACGGATCAGCTGAAATCCGGCTTGCGGCAGGCCAAGCGGCGGGTGGCGCTGTTGACCGCGCTTGCCGACATTGCAGGTGCTTGGCCGCTTGAAAAAGTCACCGCGGCACTGACCGATTTCGGGGCACTGGCCGCGGATACTGCGGCCAAGGCCGAGATTGCGACGTTGATCCGGCGCAACAAACTGCCGGGTATGACCGAGGACGATATCGAAACTGCCGCCGGGATGGTCATTCTGGCCATGGGCAAGATGGGCGCGCATGAGCTGAACTACAGCTCGGATATCGATCTGATTGTGCTGTTTGATGAGACGCGGTTTGACCCCGATGACTTCTACGAGGCCCGGCAGGGCATGGTGCGGGCAACGCGGAACTTCTGCGCGACGCTCAGCGACAAGACTGCCGATGGCTATGTTTTCCGTACCGATCTGAGGCTGAGGCCAGATCCTGCCGTAACACCGGTCTGCATGGCGATGGAGGCCGCTGAACGGTACTACGAAAGCCTCGGCCGCACGTGGGAGCGCGCGGCGTATATCAAGGCCCGTCCCTGTGCCGGAGACTTGGCTGCGGGGCAGCGGTTTCTGGACACATTGCGCCCCTTTGTCTGGCGTCGCCATCTGGATTTTGCCGCCATTCAGGACGCGCATGATATGCGTCTTCGGATTCGCGAAAATAAAGGTACGGGCGGGGCCTTGTCGATTCCCGGCCACGACATGAAGCTGGGGCAGGGCGGTATTCGCGAGATCGAGTTCTTCACCCAGACCCGTCAGCTGATCGCAGGTGGTCGCGATCCGGATTTACGGGTGCGTGGAACGGTTCCGGGGTTGGCGGCGTTGGCGTCAAAAGGCTGGGTGCCGCAGGATGTTGCGGACAAACTAACCGATCATTACCGGGCGCATCGCGAAGTCGAACACCGCATTCAGATGGTTCATGATGCACAGACGCATAAGGTGCCGAAATCACCTGAAGGCATTGAACGTATCGCCTGTCTGATGGGGATCGAAAGTGATGAACTGAAACAGGACGTGAAGAACCGCCTGACCGAAGTGCACGAACTGACCGAAGGATTTTTTGCGCCCGGGCCCGGTCCTGCACCTGTGGCGGCGCAGGATGTAGAATTTGACCAGAGTGTTCTGGCCCGGTGGACGACATATCCGGCCTTAAGGTCCCAGCGCGGGTCGCGGATATTCGAACGGTTGCGGCCCGAGTTGCTGTCGCGTCTTGCCAAGACAGCCAAACCGGATGAGGCGTTGATGGCGCTGGATGGGTTTCTGTCTGGCCTTCCCGCCGGGGTTCAGCTGTTTTCCTTGTTCGAGGCCAATCCGCAACTGATCGACCTACTGGTCGATATCGTTGGCACGTCTCACGCTCTGGCCTCGCATCTGTCGCGCAATGCCTCGGTTTTCGACGCGGTGATCGGCGGCAGTTTCTTTGCCGATTGGCCGGGGCAGAAGGAATTGCAGGTCGAACTGGCCCGTGCGCTGGCGGAAGAGTCTGACTATGAAACCCGGCTCGACTTTGCGCGGCGCTGGTGTAAGGAATGGCATTTCCGGGTCGGCGTCCACCACTTGCGGGGTCTGATCGACGGGGCACAGGCAGGCCGGCAATATGCAGAGCTTGCACAATCGGTGATTGCCGCCATCCTGCCATATGTTGCCGAAAATTTCGCCCGCAAACACGGGCCCGCACCGGGGCGCGGAGCGGCGGTGTTGGGCATGGGGTCGCTGGGCGCAGGACGGATCAATTCGCAATCCGATCTGGACATGATTGTGATCTATGACCCGCAGGATCAGGACATGTCCGATGGTCCGCGCCCTCTGGCCACGCGCACCTATTATGCGCGGTTCACGCAGGCGCTGATCACAGCACTTTCAGCTCCGATGTCACAGGGGCGGCTGTATGAAGTTGACATGCGCCTGCGCCCGTCCGGCAATCAGGGGCCGGTCGCCACCAGTTGGGCCAGCTTTACCAATTATCAGCAGAACGAGGCCTGGGTGTGGGAACATCTGGCCCTGACCCGTGCTCATGTCGTTGCGGGTGATGCCGGTTTGGCAAATGATATCGAAGCGTTCCGCGCCGGGTTTCTGTCGCGCCCACGCGAGCGGGACAATGTCTTGCGCGAAGTCGCCGAGATGCGAACGCGCCTGGCCGCAGCCAAGGCACCTGCCGGGATTTGGGATGCCAAAAACGGGCCCGGCCGCCTGATGGACATCGAACTGATGGCCGAAACCGGTGCCTTGCTGGCAGGGACTACGGCACGCGATGTGTCCTCGGGCCTCGATGGAGCCGTCGCTGCCGGGTTGCTGGATGTCGCGCAGGCGCAATCCCTGAAAGACTGCTACAGCCTATGCTGGTCGGTGCAATGTGCGGCCCGGCTTCTATCGGGCAAAGTCATCGAGGCGGAGCAGATCGGTGAAGGAGGTGTGGATTTCCTGTGCCGTGCCACCGGGTTTGAACAGGTCGATGCACTGCAACGGGCATTGCAGGAGAGTTACACAACTGCGGCCGACCTGATCGGCAGCGTGATCCAAGAGGGCGAAGATGGCACGCAGCACTGATCCCAATGACCACAAAGGTCTGATCCAGGAAGCTTATCGCATCGAAGGCATCACCCTGCCGGAATGCCGCAGCATATTTCTGGACTGGGCGCTCAGCCTGCCCGAAGAGCGTGACCAGAACACGGCGCTGACCGAGTTGCATGCGGCATACGCGCTGCACAGCCCGGATCATCCCATGACTCAGGTTCTGTCCGAGGGCCTTCAGGCGGCCCAAACCCCGAAACGGCGTGGCGGCTGGCGCTCTCGGAACCGCTAGGGCTTTTCCATCGGCACATTCGCGACTAAGAGGGCGCCATGACCCAAACTGCCGACCGCCCCCGTATCCGCCTGAAACCCAAAGCCAACGCGCGCGGGCTGCGCCATGGCTTCCCCTGGGTCTATGCAAATGACATTGTCACCGACCGCCGCACGCGCAAGATCCCCGCAGGCGCTCTGGCGATTCTCGAGGATGACAACCGCGCGGCGCTTGCGCTGGTGGCGGTCAACCCTGAATCAAAAATCATGTGCAGGGTGCTGGATCGTGATACCACCGCACAATTGGACAATACTTGGTTCGAAACCCGCCTTAGCCGCGCCCTTGCACTGCGTGAACGCTTGTTTGATGCGCCTTTCTACCGTCTGGTCCATGCCGAGGCCGATGGCTTTCCCGGTGTGATCATCGACAGGTTTGGCGATAGCTGTGTCATCCAGCCCAACGCGGCCTGGGCAGAGATGCATCTGGATACGCTCACCGACGCGCTGATCAAGGTCGCAGGCGTGACGACGGTGCTGAAAAACGCCTCGGGCCGTACGCGCGGGCTGGAAGGGCTGGACGATGAGAACCAGACTTTGCACGGCACCGCACCCGACGCACCCCTGCCTGTGCCGATGAATGGTGCCACGTATATGGCCGACCTGACCGGAGGTCAGAAAACCGGCCTGTTTTACGATCAACGCCCCAACCATGCCTTTGCCGCACGGCTGGTACATCCCGGAGCGCAGGTGCTGGACGTGTTCAGCCATGTCGGCGGCTTTGGCCTGGCGATGCTGGCCGCAGGTGCCGGACAAGCCCTGTCCGTCGATGGGTCTGCTGCCGCGCTGGAACTGGCCACCAAAGGCGCCGAGGCTTCGGGCCTTGCCGACAGGTTCCAGATACGGCAGGGCGACGCGTTCGATGTGTTGACCCAATTGGGGGACGAGGGTGCGGCGTTTGACGTGGTCATCTGTGACCCACCTGCCTTTGCCCCGTCAAAACAAGCGCTGGATGCGGGATTGCGCGCTTATGAGCGTATCGCGCGGCTTGCCGCACCTCTGGTCAAACCCGGCGGCTATCTGGGGCTGTGCTCGTGTTCTCATGCCGCCGATCTGGGGCGGTTCCGCGATGCCTCCTCCCGCGGGATTGGCCGCGCGGGCCGACAGGCGCAACTGATCCACACCGGATTTGCCGGGCCGGATCATCCGCAACTGCCGCAACTGGCGGAAAGCGGCTACCTCAAAGCGGTGTTCTACCGCCTATGAAGGCTGTTCTCGACACTTGTGTCCTCTATCCCACGGTCATGCGCGAGATGCTGTTGGGTGCTGCGCGATTGGGGCATTTCACCCCGCTCTGGTCCGCCCGCATCCTCGAAGAATGGGCCCGCGCCGCCCGCAAGCTAGGCCCGACGGGTGAGGCGCAGGCGCGCGCCGAGATCGCGTTGGTGCAAGCGGCCTGGCCGGATGCTGAACGTCCAACGAACGAGGGTCTTCAAAACCGCCTGTGGCTGCCGGACGCCGCAGATATCCACGTGCTGGCTACAGGAATAGCTGCTTCCGCTGATCTGATTGTCACGGTTAATGCCAAGGATTTTCCCAGAAATATCCTGACTGATGAAGGGCTTGACCGGCAAGGCCCCGACAGCCTGCTGTACGGCTTCTGGCAATCCAATCCAGAAGGCATGAGCACACTTGCCACTCGGGTCCTGACAGAGGCCAATCGCCTCTCAGCCGAAAAATGGACCCTTCGCGCGCTCATGAAAAAAGCCCGGCTTCCGCGATTGGGCAAGGCACTCGCCACCTGAGTGGGGTCCAGCTTCATCTGGCCAAAAATATCCCGGAGAGCGCGAGAGGCTGGCCTCTCGCAGCACAGGCATCACCACTGTGCCCAACGCTGTTCAAGCTTTTCCAGCGCCGCAACACG
This sequence comes from Ruegeria sp. P8, assembly GCF_056534665.1. Classification (NCBI taxonomy): domain Bacteria; kingdom Pseudomonadati; phylum Pseudomonadota; class Alphaproteobacteria; order Rhodobacterales; family Roseobacteraceae; genus Ruegeria; species Ruegeria sp. P8. Next base: position 513,789 of record NZ_JBQERC010000002.1, on the reverse strand, counting down.
TTCATCTGTCTTGGGATGGCTCATCAGCCATGCCGGGACCACCCCGGCGCGCTGCTGTGTCAACTCTTCCAGCTTGTGAAACAGTGATTTCTGCGGACCGATTCCGATACCGGCTTTTGTCAGCAAAGCGGCTGCGTATTCATCCGCTTCATACTCATCCCCCCGCGACAGGCGCGAGGCGATCAGCGCGGTCAATGCATTGGCAATCATTGCCCCGACAAAAGGGATGAACCGGTTGAGGACCATGATCAGCGCCGTTCGCATCGCATTCTGCCCTGAAAAATCGATCATCCGCCGCCGCGCGTGACCCAGCGCTACATGGCCCAACTCATGCGCGATTACACTGGCCATTTCCTCAGCCGAAACCTCGCCGTTGCGGAATTTGCGATAAAATCCCCGGGTGATGAATATCCGCCCGTCCGGTGCGGCCAGCCCGTTCACCGGGTCGATCTCGTAGATATAAACCGGGACCCGCTCGATCTCGAGCGCGGCAGCCAGCCGGTCGGTCATGCGCTTGAGGGCCGGGTCAACAAGTTCGGTCGACTTTGCGTCCAGTTCCCGATGGGTGCGCCAGACGGAAATCCGGTACATCACAATTCCATAGGCAATGGCCAGCAGGATAGGGGTCAGGCGAAGCATGGGTTAGATATGGGTTTTCAACACCCCAAGAGCAAATGGAAAATAACAGCTTTTCTCTGTTCTGCTTATTTCGAAGTGAGGTTGTCGATGTAACCGTGTTCATGGATCGCTTTCAGGTTGCGAAAGCGTAAGTCCAATTTCATAGCAACGTTCCAAAATCGCCTGTCGCCGCAGGGCTGACCCGGTCGCACCATGCAACAGCTCGAGTTTCCGGGGTGAAAACCCGAAATACCCGAACGTGCCTTTGGTCCAGAGTGTCTCAAGAGCGTCGGTATATCCTTTGGCTTCCATTTCGTCAGAACGCGCGCCGGCTGGCACTAACAGTAGTCCAGTTCGGGACCGCTGGAGGGACTTTTCCGGGTTGTCCAACTGATCGTAGGCCCAGCCCCACATCCACACGCGGTCGACCCAGCCTTTCATCATCGAAGGCATTCCCCACCAGAACAACGGAAACGCCAGGCAGATTGCATCGGCGCGCGCAATCCGTGTTTGTTCCGCAAGTATGTCTTGCGGTGCGCCAGTGCCTGCTTCGCCTTCTATGTCCGCCATTGACCAGCGTGGATCGAACCCTTCTGCATGCAAATCCGCAATCTCGGTAGTATGGCCAGCCGCCTTTGCGCCTTCGCTGAGTTTCGCGACAGCGGCGGCCGTAAAGGAGTTCGGCTTTGGGTGATCCAGGATTGTCAGCAGATGCACAGTAAGCTCCTCAGGTTTTCAAACGGCAACCGGGATACTGTGAAAGCTCAACCCTGCTTGAGGTCAAGGTATTAATCAGCAGGAATACCTGATGGCGTGTGTCACCGCGTCAGCTCGCGCATTCCCTTTTCCAGACCAGCCAGTGTCATGGGCACCATGCGATCTTCAAAGATGTCGCGGATCATGCCGATGGAGTGAGTATATTCCCAGTATTTCTCGGGCACCGGGTTGATCCACAGGTTTGACGCCCACTGTTCGCGCGCGCGTTGCAGCCAGACCTGACCAGCCTCCTGATTCCAATGTTCATTGGCACCGCCGGGATAGGCGATCTCATAGGGGCTCATCGAAGCGTCGCCGACAAATATGCACTTGTAGTCGGACCCATAGGTGCGCAGCACTTCGTGGGTCGGGGTCTGTTGGTTCCAGCGGCGGCGGTTGTCCCGCCAGACACCCTCATACAGGCAATTGTGAAAGTAGTAATATTCCAGATGCTTGAACTCGGTTCTTGCAGCGGAAAACAGCTCTTCAACCACCTTGATATGCGGGTCCATCGAGCCGCCAACATCCAGAAACAACAGCACCTTCACCGCGTTGTGGCGCTCGGGCCGGGTTTTGACATCCAGATAGCCATGCTCGGCCGTGGCACGGATGGTGCCGTCCAGATCCAGCTCTTCGGCTGCTCCCTCCCGCGCCCAGCGGCGCAGGCGTTTCAGGGCGACCTTGATGTTGCGGGTGCCCAGTTCAACCGTGTCGTCGAGGTTCTTGAATTCCCGCTTGTCCCAGACCTTGACCGCACGCTGGTGGCGGCTTTCTTTCTGACCGATACGGACGCCTTCGGGGTTGTACCCATAGGCCCCGAACGGAGAGGTTCCTGCGGTGCCGATCCACTTGTTGCCGCCCTGATGACGGCCCTGTTGTTCCTTGAGCCGTTCGCGCAGTGTTTCCATCAGCTTGTCGAACCCGCCAAGCGCTTCGATCTCGGCTTTTTCCTCCTCCGACAGGTGTTTCTCGGCCATCTTGGCGAGCCAATCGGCAGGGATATCGACAGCTTCCAACACCTGATCGAAACTGATCTCGCCCAAGCCCTCAAAGCTGGCGGCAAAGGCGCGGTCGAATTTGTCGATATTGCGCTCGTCCTTCACCATCGACACCCGGGCAAGGTAATAAAACGCTTCGACATCATAGGTGACCAGACCCTTTTTCATGCCTTCCAGAAAAGTCAGATACTCCCGGAGTGATACCGGGATGCCCGCTTTGCGGAGGTTTTTGAAAAAGGGCAAGAACATTGCGTCATGCCACCATGCGAAGCAGAACCAGCGAGATCACCAGCCCCACAAGCGCAAAAGCGATCCCATATCCGGCGGCATACTGTGCCATGTCAGCGCCGTTTCCATTGCGTTTTTTTGCGGTCAAAGCACCCAGGATTGCACCCAGTATCGCCATTCCCAGTACTAGCAACATATGCGTTTCATCCGTCTTTCGTGCTGTCAGCGGGGCGTCGGCCACTGTTTTGAGCCAGAGATTGAGCCACCAAATCAGAACCGAACCCGTATCGCGCCCATCCAAGGCTGTCCAGTCTGACGGCACGTGCCTTTTGTAATTGACCGGCCTGTTTCAAGGCCTCGGATTTCAACAGCAGCAAGGTTGCCAGAAGCGAAGCGTTTTCCGCGCGGGTCATCACGTCGATGGCCTGATCCAGTTCGGGCAGGACCTCTGGCCCGCGATCCTGCGCAAGCGCAAAGGCTGCGGTTTGCGTTGAGACATAAGCCTGATGAACCTCGGTTCCGGGCGTTGCGCGAAGAAACTGTTGCGCGATCTTGAACTGCCGCTGGGCTTCCGCCGGGTCACGAAACTGCTCCATCCGACCCATCAGGTAGTGGGGATAGGCGCGGCGGTGATCCGTCCATCCCAATTGCTGCCCGATGCGGGCTGCCTTTTGCGCGGCGCGTATCTGCCGGGGGGAACCCGGCCCTGGTCCCAGTGATTTCTGGATCGCGTTGATCCACTCTCGGGGGGTATCCGTTGGCCGTTGCGCGGCTAATCGGTCACCGCGTGGATTCAGGCGGCTGAGAACATCGGGGATGACGGCGGCGACCTGATCCCGTGTCATACCGGTGTGCAGTTCGGGCGCATAGGCCGCGCGCAGAATCAGCATGTCGAACCCGGTCAAAACCGTATGAATATTGTCGTCGTTGAACACGGAATCCGGCAGGTGATAGAGGTCGTTCAGCGGACCAAGGGCTTGCGCCAGTTCTTCGTGCAGACAATCGCGCATTTCCTGCGGGCTGACATCGTAGGGGATGAATATCCCCAATCGTTCGCGCTGGCGCAGCTCAACCCAACTGCTTTTGGTCTTGCGGCGGTCGCGCTGATACTCAGCCAGGCTGGACGCGTTTGGCACCACGAAACAGGCCGCGTTTGGCAGAATTTGCAGAATTTCCTTCTGACTGACCGCTTCGATCGTGATATTGGCCTGACCGTCGTTGATTTGTCGGATGTTGATACCCGCCTCGCGCTTCAGGCGGTTCAGCAGGCGGGTCAAATCCTGCTGCATACTTTGTGTCGGCGATCCGGTCAGGCGAACGGTGATCGGCATTTCGAACCGGGTGAAAACGGGCAGGGCGGCCCCGCTTTCCAGTTCGAAATGCAGGGACAGGAAATCCGCCGCGATGTTCGTGTTGGACCGTGCCGGTGGCGAGGGACGCGGTGCCGCAAAAGACTTGGCTGGTGGCAACGCCACTTCGACATATGATACATCGTTCCCGAGTTCGATTGTCTCGACAGACGTGCAGCCAGCGATAACCAGCGCCAGAAAAAGGGCGCCCAAACGCATCATGGGCGGGCGTACTTGATGAACGGTGTCAGGGTGCCGATGCGATCATAAAGGTGGCGTGCCGTGTGGTTGAACTCTTGCGTCAGCCAGTAAACGGATGGGGCGCCCTGGCGATCCGCCTCTTCATAAACCGCCTGAATCAAGGCGTGACCGACGCCCGTTCCTCGGGTTTCAGGTCGGGCGAACAGGTCTTGCAGGTAACAGACCTTTTCCACTTTCCAAGCGTGGCGATGAAACAGGTAATGCGTCAGCCCGACCAAAACGCCATCCTGTTCCGCGACAAAACAGGAAAAATCCTGCGGGTCGTCGCCCACCAATCTGGAAAAGGTCGTTTCATACACGTTTTCAGGCAGGGTGGTTTCATAAAACGCCAGATAATCCCGCCACATTTCGGCCCACTGATCTTTGTCCTCGGCCCGCAGGGTCCGGATAGTCTGAGCGTTCGCCAAGTGATGACCCCAATACTGCTGCTTTGCAACGCGGTTGCGTCAGGTATCTCGATGCTGACACCCGAGATACCCAATGGCAAGCCGTGATCACAGATTGTTCACACGCAGGCTAGCGTTTGCCACGTGCCATGAATGCAAGACGTTCGAACAGATGCACATCCTGTTCATTTTTCAGCAAGGCGCCATGCAGCTTCGGCAGCGCGCTGGCCCCGTCACGCCTGAGGTCTTCCGCCGTCAGGTCTTCGGCCAGCAACAGCTTCAGCCAGTCCAGCACCTCTGAGGTCGAGGGTTTTTTCTTGAGCCCTTGCGTCTCGCGGATTTCATAGAATTGCGTCAGCGCGGCGGTCAGAAGTGCGTCCTTGATGCCGGGGTGATGCACATCGACGATCCGGCGCATCGTCGCCTCATCCGGAAAGCGGATATAGTGGAAGAAACAGCGGCGCAGGAAGGCGTCGGGCAGCTCTTTTTCGTTGTTCGAAGTTATGATGACGATAGGGCGGTGCTTGGCCCGGACCGTCTCGCCCGTTTCATAGACGTGGAACTCCATCTTATCGAGTTCCTGCAACAGGTCATTGGGGAACTCGATATCCGCTTTGTCGATTTCGTCGATCAGCAGAACAACCTTTTCGTCGGCGTCAAAGGCCTGCCACAGCTTGCCCTTGCGGATATAGTTCGACACGTCATGGACGCGCTCTTCGCCCAATTGGCTGTCACGCAGGCGGCTGACGGCATCATATTCATAAAGACCCTGCTGCGCGCGGGTGGTGGATTTCACATTCCACTCGATCATTCTCAGCCCTAGCGCACCGGCCACCTGCCTAGCCAGCTCGGTCTTGCCGGTACCGGGTTCGCCCTTCACCAGCAGGGGGCGTTCCAGCGTGACAGCGGCGTTCACGGCAATGGTCAGATCGTCGGTGGCGACATATTCGGCTGTACCTTGGAAACGTGCGGTCATGGGCCTCTCGTGCGTATATTGTGTTGGACGGGCAGGTTGTGGTTTCCGGGTTACAGAGCGGCAAGGTTTTTTACAACCCGCGTCCCTGCGTCGCCCGGCGGGAATTGTGCTGCAACTCCAAGCCCTTTTGCTTGATTCCGAAATAGACCAATCCCGGGCGCCGTGCCTCTCGCCCCAAAAAAGCCTGTCAAATTTCATAGAAATACAAGGTTTTGTTGATGTTTGTCTCATAGTTAGACAAATCCGCGGGGGTGCACTGTTGCGCAACGTTTGTGTAGTGACATTCCACCGCCCGTCGGCTAAACGCTGCGCAGAAGGGAGAGCCAAATGTCAGCTGAAACAGCCTCGAACGACGTTACTGGCCATACCGAGGGAGCAAATATGAAGCAGGAAGTTTTTCTGCCGGAAGATTACCGTCCGGCCGAAGATGAGCCTTTCATGAATGATCGTCAGCTTGAGTATTTTCGCCGCAAGCTGCTGGATTGGAAGACAGAGTTACTGGCTGGTAGCCGCGACACCATCGAAGGGCTGCAAGACAACACCCGTAACATTCCGGACGTCGCGGACCGCGCCAGCGAAGAAACAGACCGTGCGCTGGAACTTCGGACCCGTGATCGTCAGCGAAAGCTGGTCGCCAAGATCGACTCGGCCCTGCGCCGGATTGATGATGGCGAATACGGGTATTGCGAAATGACGGGCGATCCGATCTCGCTGAAACGTCTGGACGCACGACCGATTGCAACCATGACACTTGAAGCGCAAGAGCGCCACGAGCGTCGCGAAAAGGTCCACCGCGACGATTAATCGCCGGGTATGTGTAAGGAATCCAAACGCCGGGGCCTGTGGCTCCGGCGTTTTTGCGTTATGTGGGTGTCATGAAGATAGACGGATTGAAATTCTGTGTAATCGGCGGTGGAATCGGCGGCCTGGCCTCGGCACTGGCGCTGCAACACCGTGGGGCGCATGTCACGCTTCTGGAGCAAGCCCCGGCCCTGACCGAAGTCGGTGCTGGTTTGCAGATCAGCGAGAACGGGATGCGCGTTCTTCATGCACTTGGCGTCACAGGTCTTTCTGTCGGGCAGAAATCCCATGGAACTGTCTTGCGCGATTACCGAAATGGGCGCGTGGTCAGTCGGCTGCCAGGCCCCGCAGCTGGTCCGACCTACTACTACCACCGTGCCGACCTTCTGAACCTTCTTCATGATGCGGCCTGTGACGCAGGTGTGGACCTCCGGTTGGGTGCCAAAGTTTCGCATGCGCAAAAGCACCCCAACGAGGCAGAGGTGGTCTTGGCGTCAGGCGAGCGAATTCGCGCAGAATGCGCCATTGCGGCCGATGGCGGCCGCAGCGTGCTCCGCCCGGCTCTGAACGGGGCAGAGGCGCCGGAGTTCACGCATCAGGTGGCGTGGCGCGCCACCATCCCCTGGCAGCCCGGTCGCGACCCGGTTTCGGCGTCCCTGACCATGGGGCCTGGGCGGCATGTGGTGACCTATCCGTTGCGCGACGAAAGCATGATGAACATTGTCGCGGTCGAAGAACGTTCGGACTGGCGGGAAGAAGGATGGCGTCAGACGGGCGACCCTGAAGAGCTGCGCAAGCGATTTGCAGATTTCGGTGGCCCCGTGCGCGACATTCTGTCGAAAGTCACGGATGTGCATCTGTGGGCATTGTTTCTGCGGCCTGTCGCGCAAAACTGGCAGAATGGCCGGTTGGTTCTGCTAGGGGACGCGGCCCATCCAACATTGCCATTCATGGCACAGGGTGCATGTCTGGCGCTTGAAGACGCCTGGGTGCTGGCGCGCGCGTTTGACGAACGATCGGGTATCACCAGCGCGCTGGCAACCTATGAAACAACCCGCAAACCAAGGGCGCAGCGCGTTGTCGCGGCGGCCGGGGCAAACGCACGGAACTTTCATCTCCGCGGTCCAGTCCGATTGGCTGCGCAATGTGTGCTGAGAGTCGTTGGTGCCCGGTTGTCCCAACGCTATGAATGGATCTACAGTCACGACGTCACGGCTGCTTAGGGCCTCAAAGATCCAGGTCAATCCAGACGGGAACGTGATCGGATGGCTTTTCGTGCCCCCGAACAGCCGCATCAATCTGGCAATCCCGCATGAGGTCGGCCGCTTGTGGCGTCAACAGGAAATGATCAATCCGAATTCCGTCATTCCGGTTCCACGCGCCAGCCTGATAATCCCAGAAAGAATAGTGGTCGGGACCCTGCGTTGTCGCGCGGAAGGCCTCGGTATAGCCAAGGTTCAGAATTTTTCGAAAGGCGGCCCGGCTTTCCGGGCGGAACAACGCGTCTTCCCGCCAGGCATCGGGGCGTTTGGCATCCTCGGCCTGTGGGATGATGTTATAATCACCCGCCATTAGCGCCATCTCTTCTGATTCCATCAGACCCTTTGCGCGCTCATAAAGCCGTTCCATCCAGGCCAGCTTGTAATCGTATTTCGGTCCGGGTGCCGGATTCCCGTTGGGCAGATACAGCCCACAGAGGCGCAAGGCCTTTTTGCCCACGACGGTCGCCTCGATCCACCGCGCCTGTTCATCATTGTCATCACCGGGAAGGCCGCGTGATACATCCTCCAGCGGAAGCCTCGACAGGATCGCAACACCATTGAAGCTTTTTTGACCGTGTGTTTCCACGTTGTACCCGCGATCTTCAAACATCTCGCGGGGGAAGTTCTCGTCGACGGATTTGATTTCCTGAAGAAGAACAACGTCGGGTTGGGCGTCGTCCAGCCAACGGGGCAGCGCCTCGGTTCGCGCCTTGATGCCATTGATGTTGTACGTGGCGATTTTCATGCGCGATCCTCCGAAACCTTGTGGCAACCTATCGCTCAGAACGGGCCCAGCGGCAAGTCGGAGATCGGATTAGCGAGGCTCTGCCTCGCGCTCCGGGATATTTTTAGCCAGATGAAGAAACGGATCCTTAACCATTTTTTCGATACTTGAAAGGGCGGTACAGGCGGGGACGCCGATGACCGCGCCAGGTGAAGCTCTCTGGTCGTTTTGGTCAGAGAGCGGATCCCTGCTTCATCTGGCTGAAAATATCCTGGGGGTGTGGGGGCAAAGCCCCCACCGGTTACATCGAAAACGACGTGCCGCAGCCACAGGAAGAGGTGGCGTTGGGGTTGTCGATCACAAACCGCGCACCAATAAGTTCCTGAGTAAAATCTATCACCGCGTTTTCAAGAAAGGGCAGAGAGACCGGGTCGACGATGACTTTCTGCCCTTTGCCTTCAAGAATGAGGTCGTCGGTGTTTGGCGTGTCCAGAGCGATTTCATATTGAAAACCGGAACATCCACCGCCCTCCACTGCGACACGCAGGGCTTGCCCCTGTTCCGCGGCACCGATTTCGGCAAGGCGGTCAAAGGCGCGTTCGGTGACTGATGGGGGCAGATTCATGCCGGTCTCCAAAGGTTTATTTCCCAAGCGTCCTACAATATATGAAACCAAAAGACAGGCGACAAGGACAAGGCCTTTGGACAGAGCGGGTTTTGCTTCGGACCCAGACCGCGCAAGGGGGCGGCTGGTGCCAGAGGAAGAAAGCAGCTTCCGGTCATGCTTTCAGCGTGATCGCGACCGGATCATTCACGCCAGTGCGTTTCGGCGGCTCAAGCACAAGACGCAAGTCTTTGTCGAGCATGAAGGTGACAGTTATCGAACACGGCTGACCCATTCCATCGAAGTCGCTCAGGTCGCGCGAACAATTTCAGGGGCGTTGGGCCTGAATCCTGAACTCACCGAAGCTGTTGCGCTGGCGCACGACCTGGGTCATACGCCCTTTGGTCATACGGGTGAGGACGCCCTCCACGCGCTGATGGCGCCTTACGGGGGGTTTGATCACAATGCTCAGGCCATTCGGATCGTAACCAAGCTGGAGCGGCATTATGCCGGGTTTGACGGATGCAACCTGACCTGGGAGTGTCTGGAGGGTATCGCCAAGCATAACGGTCCGGTTGTTGGCGATCTGCCCTGGGCCCTGGCTGAATGCAACCAGGGCTTTGATCTTGAACTTCATACCCATGCAAGTGCCGAGGCGCAGGTGGCGGCCTTGTCTGATGACATTGCTTACAACAATCACGACCTTCTGGATGGGTTGCGTGCGGGGTTGTTTGAAGATGATGATCTGCGCCACCTTCCGATCGTGGGGGCGTGTTACGCGGATGTGGATGCGAAATACCCCTGTCTTGACCCGTATCGGCGGCGTCATGAAGCACTGCGGCGGGTTTTTGGGGTCATGGTGGCGGACGTCATCACAACGTCGCGCGACTTGATCGCGGCCTCGGGCGCGCAGTCGGTCGAAGAGGTTCGCCATCTTGGGCATCCTGTCATCCAATTCTCGGTCGGGACTTGGGCGGATCTGAAACAAATCAGGGCGTTCCTGTTCACCCGGATGTATCGCGCGCCCAGCGTCATGAAGGTGCGGGCCGAGGTTGCAACGGTTGTCGAAGACCTGTTCCCGATCTACCTCAACGATCCGAAACAGATGCCCACACGCTGGCACGAAGATATTGAAGCTGCGGCGGACGAGACTGCTCTGGCCCGGATCGTATCGGACTATATTGCAGGAATGACCGACCGTTTCGCTTTGCAGGATCACGCGCGGCTGACTGGCTGACTGGGCCGCAATGACACGGGTAATGGTCCATGTTTGCGACATTTTTTGTGGGTTGATTGGTGCCTTGCGCAGGCGGGAAGCGATGATCAGAAGCCGTACGACAGACAGCGCGCAGGGTATTTGAAATCTCTGACAGTGGATATCCGGGCGAGATTGGCAGACATTGGGCGCAAACCAAGTCCAAACATTAGGCGTCCATTGACCTTGCCGTGATGCGTGGTAAACCGCCGGGCAAGCAAAAGGACATCCGAAATGAACCTGTTTTCCGAGATCCGCGGCCTTGTACTGGACGCGCTGGCGCAGATGCAGTCCGAAGGCGCGTTGCCCGAGGGGCTGAGTTTTGACAACGTGGCGGTCGAACCGCCGCGCGATGCAGCGCATGGCGACATGGCGACAAACGCGGCGATGGTGCTGGCAAAACCGGCCAGGATGAAACCGCGCGACATTGCCGAGGCATTGGCAGGGAAGCTGGCGGCGGATGACCGGATCACCAGCGCCGATGTGGCGGGTCCCGGTTTTCTCAATTTGCGGTTGGCGCCGTCGGTCTGGCAAGGTGTGCTGGCGGCCGTGCTGGAGAAGGGCACCGATTATGGCCGCTCGACTATGGGTCATGGGCAGAAGGTCAACGTTGAATATGTTTCGGCCAACCCAACCGGTCCGCTGCACGTGGGTCATACACGGGGCGCGGTTTTCGGGGATGCTCTGGCAAGCCTGTTGGCCTATTCCGGCCATGACGTGACCCGTGAGTATTACATCAACGACGGCGGTGCGCAGGTGGATGTGCTGGCGCGCTCGGCTTACGAACGCTATCGCGAGGCCAATGGTCTGAGCCCCGAGATTGCCGAAGGTCTTTATCCTGGCGACTACCTGATCCCGATCGGTGAGGCGTTGAAAGAGAAATACGGCGACAGCCTGATCGACAAGCCGGAAAGTGACTGGCTGGAAGAGGTGCGTGAGTTCTCGACTGACGCGATGATGGATCTGATCCGCGCTGACCTGAAAGCGCTGGGCGTCGAGATGGATGTGTTCTTCTCGGAAAAATCTCTCTATGGCACTGGTCGGATTGAGGCCGCATTGCAATCGCTGACTGACAAGGGCCTGATTTACGAAGGCGTGCTCGAGCCGCCGAAAGGCAAAAAGCCCGAGGATTGGGAGCCACGCGAACAGACGCTGTTCAAATCGACCGAACATGGCGACGACGTCGACCGCCCTGTCAAGAAATCGGATGGTAGCTGGACTTATTTTGCCCCGGATATTGCTTATCACTATGACAAGGTGACCCGTGGTTTTGACGCACTGATCGACGTGTTTGGCGCCGACCATGGCGGCTATGTCAAACGGATGAAGGCGGCTGTTTCGGCACTGTCCGACGGTAAGGTGCCGCTTGATATCAAGCTGACACAGCTGGTGAAGCTGTGGAAGAATGGTGAGCCGTTCAAGATGTCCAAGCGGGCAGGGAACTTTGTCACTCTGCGCGATGTGGTCGATCAGGTGGGCCCGGACGTGACGCGGTTTGTTATGCTGACTCGCAAGAACGATGCGCCGTTGGATTTCGATTTTGACAAGGTGCTGGAACAAAGCCGCGAGAACCCCGTGTTCTACGTTCAGTATGCACATGCCCGTGTCATGAGCGTGCTGCGTCGTGCGGCCGAGGCTGGGATTGCGGCTGATGATGCGACCCTTGAGGGCGCTGACCTGAGCAAGAACGATCATGCCTCGGAACTGGTTGTTGCGAAGAAGCTGGCAGAATGGCCACGGCTGGTCGAGATTGCGGCCCGAACCAATGAACCGCACAGGGTCGCCTTTTATCTCTATGAACTCGCAGGCGACTTTCACGCGTTGTGGAACAAGGGCAATGACGAGACGCAACTGCGTTTCATCCAGGATGGCGATGTTGCCACAAGCCAGTCAAAAATCGCTTTGGCCCGGGCCGTTTCTGTTGTGATTTCAGCGGGCTTGGGTATTCTTGGCGTTACTCCGGCGCAGGAGATGCGGTAACGAATATCGCCCGAACCGCCGGTACGAGGTAGGCAAGAAATGACCCGCGGGCCTTATTTTCAGGCGCGAAACGGGCAGTGAGGCGGACATGGCGAGTTACGATTACTCGGGGCATCAACGCCCCGGGCAGATTCATTACCCGAATCAAGCGCATTCTGATGATGTGTATGATTTTCCCGAAGACATGCAGGAAGATGACGCGCCGCGTGGCTCGTTTGGTCTGGGCAGGGCGGTCAATTTTCTGGGGGCTGTTGCATCCTTGGCGCTGGTCGCCGGTGTCGGGGTCTGGGGCTATCAACTGATCATGCGCGATGTCAGCGGCGTGCCGGTTGTTCGTGCCGCCGAAGGGCCGATGCGTGTACAGCCGGAAAATCCGGGTGGAACTCCGGCCGATCATCAGGGCTTTGCCGTGAATGCCGTCGCCGCCGAAGGCAGTGCTGCGGCGCCGGCCGACCGGTTGATCCTTGCGCCGCGCCCGGTGTCCTTGACGGACGAAGATCTGCCCGCCGGAGAACTGAAGCCGACCCCTGCGCTGCATGTGGTCGAAGAACCGATCACCACGCAGGAGGCCGCGCGCTTGCGCCAGAACGCAGTAGATGCGCTGGTTGCGGAATTGGCGGGTGCGGCAGCAGAAACGCAGCAAGAGTTCGAAGACGGTGTGCAACTGGCATCGCTGACCACCTCTGATGAAGAACCCGCCATTGACCCGGCAGATTTTGCTGCGGCCTTGCCGGACCCGAGCTTCGCAGAGTTGCCGGGTGTGCGCCGATCGTTGCGCCCTGTGACGCGTCCGGCACGGTCCACCCGCAGTCAGGTCGCGCCCAGCGAGAATTCCGAAGACGCCATCAATGCAGCGGTGAAAGCCGCGGTCGGGGTGGATGTTGATCCGGATACGTTGGCAAAGGGAACCCGGCTGGCGCAGCTTGGAGCTTATGACAGCACGCAAGTGGCACAGGCCGAGTGGGACCGATTGAATGGTCAGTTTGGTGATTATTTGTCGGGAAAACAACGAGTTATCCAGAAAACCTCAAGTGGTGGACGGACCTTTTACCGCTTGCGTGTTCTGGGGTTCGAAGACCTGAGCGACTCGCGCCAGTTCTGCGCTGCTCTGGTCGCGCAAGGCGCTGATTGTATCCCGGTGGCCGTGAGGTGAAGTTCGGAGCAGCGATCACAGATGCTGAAGGACTGCGCCTGACGCAGGAGGAAAGAGACCTGTTTCACCAGATGAACCCGTTTGGGTTCATCCTGTTCTCCCGCAATATTGAAAGCGCCGATCAGGTGCGGGCCTTGTGTGATGATTTCCGCGAGGCCGTTGGGCGCAACTGTCCCATTACCATTGATCAGGAAGGTGGGCGCGTACAGCGTTTGCGCGCACCCTTGGCTCGCGAATGGCTGCCGCCGCTGGATCATGTGATCAGGGCGGGTGATCAAGCGGAACGCGCCATGTACCTCAGGTACCGCCTGATTGCGGATGAGCTGTTTGGTCTGGGCATCGACAGCAACTGTGCCCCCATGGTCGATGTGGCGCGGCCCGAGACCCATGCGTTTCTGAAAAACCGCTGTTATGCCTTTGACCCCGAACAGATTTCCAGGGTCGGCAGGGCCGTGGCACAGGGTCATCTGGATGGGGGTGTTCTTCCGGTTCTCAAGCACATTCCCGGCCATGGCCGTGCCACTCTGGACAGTCACCATGACCTTCCGCACGTTGATTTGCCACTGGAAGAGTTGGAATACAGCGATTTCGCGCCGTTCCGCGCCTTGAATGACCTGCCGATGGGGATGACAGCACATCTGGTCTTCGATCAGATCGATCCCCGGCCAGCCACCATTTCTGCGGCCATGATGGGCCTGATCCGAGACAATATCGGCTTTGGCGGGCTGATCATGACCGACGATATTTCGATGAAAGCGCTCAGTGGGGCGTTGACGGACCTCACACGGCAATCTTTGCAGGCGGGCTGTGATGTGGTCCTTCATTGCAATGGCAGCTTTTCTAAACGTGCCGCTGTGTTGGAAACTGCCGGGGAGATGTCGGATGTGGCACAAGCCCGCGCAGAACGGGCGCTGGCGATGCGGAAACCCCCGCGGGAACTTGACATCCAAGCCGCCGAAGCGGAACTATCTGCCCTAATGGGCGGGCAGGTATATGAACGATAATCTTTTTAGCGAAGACCCTGTCTCGGTCGCGGATCGTCTTGCGGCCGAAGCGCTGATTGTTGATGTCGACGGCTTCGAAGGCCCGTTGGACGTTCTGCTGACCCTGTCCCGTACGCAAAAAGTGGATTTGCGCAAGATCTCGGTTCTTGCGCTGGCGCAGCAATATCTGGCCTTTGTTGAAAAGGCGCGTGCGCTGCGCATTGAACTGGCCGCCGATTATCTGGTCATGGCGGCGTGGCTGGCCTTTCTCAAGTCCCGTCTACTGCTACCGCCAGACCCGGATGACGACGGGCCATCGGGTGAAGAGCTGGCCGCGCATCTGGCGTTTCAACTTGAACGCCTGCAGGCGATGCGTGACGTCGCTGCACGGTTGATGGCCCGCGACCAACTGGGGCGTGATTTTTTCAAACGCGGGCAGGGCGAGGACGTCACCCGCATTCGCACCGTGACTTATTCTGCCACGCTGCTGGACCTGATGCAGGGTTATGCCCGTATCCGCACCCGTGACGAATTCCGCCCCTTTGTGATGGACCGCGATGCGGTGTTCACGATGGAGCAGGCACTGGAGCGGATGCGCCCGCTGATCGGTTTTGCGGGGACGTGGACCGATATGGAAACCTATCTGCCCGATGGTTGGGATACTGACCCGGTGCGCCGCAGATCTGCGACGGCTGCGACTTTTGCGGCCTCGCTGGAACTGGTGAAAGAAGGACATATGGAGATCAAGCAGAGCGAGACATTCGCGCCGATCCATTTGCGCAAGAGGACCCAGACACGTGACTGACGCCCCAGAAGAAACCGGCACCCTGTTCGAGGCGCCACCGCTGGCGGAACAGGAGCGTATGGTCGAGGCCGTTTTGTTTGCCAGCGCCGATCCGGTGACGATTGCCGACCTTGAGGCGCGGATGCCGCATGGAAGCGACGCCGCGCAAGCCGTTGAATTGCTTCAGAGACGTTACGAGGGGCGCGGCGTGCGCGTGGTACGCGTGGGGGAGGCCTGGGCGATCCGTACGGCCCCTGATCTGGGTTTTCTGATGCAGAAGGAAACGGTTGAGACTCGCAAACTCAGCCGCGCCGCGATTGAGACATTGGCGATCGTGGCCTATCACCAGCCCTGCACCCGCGCCGAGATTGAGGAAATTCGCGGCGTATCAGTCTCTCGCGGGACGATTGATCAATTGCTAGAGATGGAGTGGATCAGGCTGGGCCGACGCCGCATGACACCGGGTCGTCCGGTGACATTTGTGGTGACGTCCGAGTTTCTAGATCATTTTGGTCTGGAGAACGCCCGCGATCTGCCAGGTCTCAAGGAACTAAGGGCTGCGGGATTGTTGGAAAACCGGCCTCCACCGGGGGCGATCCCGCTGGGTGAGGGGCGCGAGGACGAAGTGGACGAGGACCAGTCGGAACTGTTTGAGGAGTAATAACCCGGACAGGTCACAACAGGTCAGGCGCGGAACCTGTGGCAGTAAACGCGGGTTATACGACACATGCACCGTTGAAAGAAATTCTGAGGATCAGACGGCCGCTTTGAAGTGCTTGGACAGCTTCAGGCCTTGGCCCTGATAGTTCGATGCAATCCCGGCACCATATAGCTGCGTGGGCATTTCAGCCATTTTCTCATAGACAAGACGCCCGACCACCTGTCCGTGCTCCAGCACGAAAGGCGCTTCGTGGCATCGCACCTCAAGCACGCCACGTGACCCGGCCCCCCCGGCGGCGGCATGGCCAAAGCCGGGATCAAAGAATCCGGCATAATGCACCCGGAATTCACCAACCATCGCCAGATACGGCGCCATTTCGGCGGCATACATCGGCGGGATGTGGACCGCCTCGCGGCTGACAAGGATATAGAATGCTCCGGGGTCAAGTATGATGCGGCCGTCCTTGGTGCGCACTTCCTCCCAATAGTCCTGGGGGTCGTATTCGCCAATTCGGTCCAGATCGATTACCCCGGTATGGGGCTTGGCGCGATAGCCGACCAGATCGGTTTCGGGCAGTTGCAGATCGACCGAAAAGCCAAGACCGTCCTGAATCACAGCAGGGCCGTCTACCAACGGCGATTCGGCGTGCAGGGCGGTCAGTTCGGCGTCAGACAAGACGGCCTGACCTTGACGGAAACGGATCTGGTTCAGACGCATACCGGGGCGGACCAGAACCGAAAACGAACGTGGACAGATCTCGGCATACAGCGGGCCCTTATAGCCCGCAGGAACACGATCGAATTCTGTGCCACCATCGGTGATGGTACGGGTCAGAAGGTCAAGCCGCCCGGTCGAGCTTTTGGCATTGGCGACGGCGGTTATGTCGCGGGGTAGGGCAAGTGATTCCATCAGGGGCACCAGATAGACGCAGCCCTTTTCCAGAACAGCGCCGTCCGAGATGTCGATGCGGTGCATTTCGAACTCGGCCAACCGATCCGTAACGGTCCGTCCTTCGCCCGCGAGGAACGAGGCGCGCACCCGGTAGGCCACTGTTCCCAAACGCAAATCAAGGCTAGCTGGTTGAATTTGCGCTGGCAGGACATCGGGGTTGGCGGCAATCTCTCCGCGCGCGATCATTGCTTCGATTTGCTGGTTCGCGCAAACACCTGTCATCTCGATCCCCTCATGTGCCAGAGCGGGATCTGGCCTTTGTGCCATAAACGTCGGTGTGATTTGGTCGGGCTAGCAGGACTCGAACCTGCGACCTTCCGTCCCCCAGACGGACGCGCTACCAGGCTGCGCCATAGCCCGACGTTGGGCCGTTCATAAAGATTTTCCCGGCAGGGGCAAGAGGAAAACACTGCCTTTTTTCCTAACCCGTCGCCTGTGTTTCAACACGATCCAGCCAGCGGCGCAGGTCTTTTGCAATTGGTGCAATCCGGCGCAGTAGTTCGTCGTCAAACTCGGCGCGCTTCCACGCCAGCGACGCGATCCCACCCATCAGGGGCGCAGTGTTCAGGTCTGGCTCTGGCTCTTGTTCTGACACAGACGCGGGAAGTGCGTCAGCCTGCACGCCTTCGTTCACCGGCTGCTCGGCCGGTTCGTCCAGATCCATAAGGATTTGTTCGGTGGCGGCAGCGGGTTTCGGTTCGAACGGCACCACTTTGCCCTGAACGGGTTCAATCAGGGCAGGGCCCGGTTCGTCTAGAGGCGGAGACAGTGCTGCGACATGTGCGACGCCTTGCTCGCGCAGGATGCGCTGCACACCTTTGATTGTGATCCCGTCCTCGTGAAGCAGTTTCTTGATGCCGCCCAGAAGACGCATGTCATTGGGGCGGTAATACCGACGCCCGCCCGCGCGTTTGACCGGTTTGACCTGAGTGAAGCGGCTTTCCCAGAAACGCAAAACATGGGCCTGAACACCAAGCCAATCCGCTACTTCACTGATCGTGCGAAACGCGTCGCGGGATTTGCTCATATCCGCGTGACCCTGGGGTTACTTGCGATTCCCGACGGCGACGCGATCTTTCATAAGATGCGACGGGCGAAAGGTCAGTACGCGGCGGGGCTGTATCGGAACCTCTTCGCCGGTTTTGGGGTTGCGTCCGACTCGCGCGGTCTTGTCGCGAACACTGAACGTACCGAAGGACGAGATCTTCACCTGCTCGCCACGCACCAGAGCGTCGGACATGTGGTTCAGAACGCTTTCGACCAGCTGCGCACTTTCGTTGCGCGAAAGCCCAACTTCGCGAAAGACGGCCTCGCTCAGATCCATTCGAGTCAGTGTATTGTCGCCCATGTCATTTCCCCTGTTGCTGTCAAAGCATACGGGTACGGCAAATTCGCTGTCAATATCAATGAATTGCAAGAAGCTGTGTAAGCTGGATTGCGCCGGTTACCAGCGCAGAACCACCGCGCCCCAGGCCAGACCGCCGCCAATCGCTTCGGTCACGATCAGGTCGCCGGGTTTGATCTGCCCGCGTTGTTTACCAACCGACAATGCCAATGGGATGGATGCAGCCGAGGTGTTGCCGTGATCCTGAACGGTCACAACTACGTTTTCCATTGGCAGGCCCATCTTTTTGGCCGTGCCCTGAATGATGCGAATATTTGCCTGATGAGGAACAATCCAGTCTACGTCAGCGCTGCTCAGCCCCGCGCGGCCCAGGGCTGTCTCAGCGGTTTTGGTAAGCTTTTCAACGGCATGTCGGAAGACCTGATTGCCCTGCATACGCAGATGCCCGGTGGATTGGGTCGAAACCCCCCCATCGACATAAAGCAGGTCCTTGTAGCGCCCGTCCGAGTTCAGATCGGTTGCGAGTATGCCGCGATCCGCAGAGGTGCCTTCGCCGTCCTGCGCTTCGAGTACCAATGCGCCGGCACCATCTCCGAACAGAACGCAGGTCGAGCGGTCGGTCCAGTCCATAATCCGGGAAAAGGTTTCGGCACCAATGACCAGCACGCGTTTGGCCTGACCTGACAGAATCAAAGCATTTGCGTTGCTGAGGGCGAAAACGAATCCAGCGCAGACAGCCTGTACGTCGAAGGCAAACCCTTTGGTCATGCCCAGTCGGGCCTGAACCATGGTCGCGGCAGAAGGAAAGGTCAGGTCTGCGGTCGAGGTCGCCAGGACGATCGCGTCGATATCATCCGCTGTCAGGCCCGCATCGGCCAGCGCAGCCTCGGCAGCCTTGGTGGCCAGGTCAGACGTAGTTTCGTCATCGGCGGCAAAGTGACGGCGTTCGATGCCCGACCGGGTTCTGATCCACTCATCCGTCGTGTCCAGCGTTTTCTCGAACTCGGAATTTGGAACAATACGTTCCGGCAAATAATGCCCGACACCTACTACAACTGAACGGCCTGCCATTTTTGGGGTACTGCCTTTTTTGTTATTTATCGGTCTGCGGCGCTGCTTGCGCGGCATCTTGTGCAAGCTGGGCCGTGGATGCAACCCGCGCAGCTAATTTTTCGGCAAAGCCGGACTGTGCCAGGGTAAAGGCCAGTTTGATCGCCGCCGACACTCCGGTCGCATCTGCCCCGCCATGGGATTTAATAACTGTCCCGTTCAGACCCAGAAACACGCCACCATTCACACGCCGCGGATCAATGCGCTTTTTCAGGCGCTGTAGTGACGTAATGGCCAGGACCGAAGCCAATCGCGACAACGGAGAGTATTTGAACGCCTCACGCAGAAGATCTCCGATCAGCCTGGCTGTGCCTTCGCCCGTTTTGATCGCAACATTGCCCGTAAACCCATCTGTAACAATGACATCTGCCTTGTCGCCGGGAATGTCGCTGCCTTCGACAAAGCCAACAAACTCGAAATTCGCCTGTTCGGAGTATTCCGAAATCATGGCATGCGCTTCTTTCAGTTCGGCCCGGCCCTTATGCTCTTCGGTGCCAACGTTCAGCAACCCGATCCGGGGGCGGTTCAGGGCCATGCCGTTGCGCGCATAAGACGCGCCCATCAGGGCGAATTGCAGCAAATCCTTGGCGTCGGCGCGTACATCGGCGCCCACATCCAGCATTACATTGAACCCTTGCGGGTTGCGCGAAGGCCACAGGATCGCGATTGCGGGGCGGTTCACACCCGGCAATTTGCGCAGACGCATCATCGACAGGGCCATCAGGGCACCGGTGTTTCCGCAGGACACTGCGCCATGAGCTTCGCCCTGACGAACCGCTTCCAGCGCGGACCACATTGAGGTCTGCTTGCCGTTGCGCACAACCTGGCTGGGCTTGTCCTCCATCGTGACAACGTCGGGGCAATCACGAAAAACGACGCGCCCTTCAAGGACACGTCGTTTAGCAACCAGCTTGCGCAATACCTGTTCGGGCCCGTGCAGCAGGAACCCGATATTCGGGTTCTTGCCAGCCGATTTTGCCAGACCTGCAACGACGACAGCGGGGCCTGCGTCCCCTCCCATTGCGTCAACCGAGATGGTGATCCGTCCGGCGTGCGTGGGCTGATCGTTCATGCCTTGGCCTGCGCTCGATCAGGCTTAGGCTGCGTCTTCGTCCAGATCGATTTCGTCGGCCTGTGCGACGACTTCGCGATCGTCATAGTGGCCGCAAGATGCACAAACGTGGTGCGGGCGTTTCAGCTCGCCGCAGTTCGGGCATTCGTTCGGGTTTGCAGCAACCAGAGCGTCGTGTGCGCGGCGGTTGTTGCGACGCGACTTGGAAACTTTGTTCTGTTGGACGGCCATGGTCTCAACCTTTGTCTGACTGGGGGCCGCAGATTCGCTGCCGACCCGGGTTTCGTAGTTCGTTTATCGTGGTTTGACGCGCGTTTAGGCGACGAGCCCCGCAATGTCCAACCCAAAATCCGATGAGCGCGCGAAAATACTGCGATTCTCGGCATGTTCAAGCGATTTTTCTGACCGCCTGCTATGACAGGAAATCCGGCACCTGTCACTCGTCTTTTTTTAGCACATCGCGCAATCCTGCCAATCCCGCAAAGGGTTTGGCATCGTCATCCGTCATCGCCTGTTTGCCCGGTTCTGTGTAGGCAGCCTGACCCAGTTCCGCGCCGTCTTTCCGTGGATATTGTGGCAAAGCCAGAGACAGGGCCTCGATCATGACAAGGGCCGGATCAATTTCCGGTCCCAAAGGTTCAGATTCGTCATCTTCCGGGATTTCGAACTCTGGATCATCAGGGTCTGCCCAATCCGCAAGAAATGTCAGGTGCACTGGAATGTCGATCCTTGTCGTCACCGGTTCCAGCGTCACCACGCAAGGTTGGGTGACAGTTGCGCCGAGTTTGCCGTTTAGAACCCAGTCCCGTTTGCCCTGCGCCCGCAGGTCGCCCGAAAAGCTGAGCTTGCGCAGCCCCAGCAGCCCAAGGTCTTGCCTGATTTGCTCAAGCACGGTGGTTGCAGGGCGCAGATCGAACCGTGTCGGGGCGTTCTGCGGCAGGTCAGACACCCGAAATGATGTCGCGTTGCTCATTCGTGAGCCTTTCTATGTGTTGAACCGTGGCAGCGGTTTATGTAATCGGATAGAAGCCGAAGAAGGCCAAGGCAAGAGGGTGCAGATGTTGAAGGTAGTGAACCGGTTGAAACCAGCTGCGAAATCGCTTGTGTTTGTTGCCTGTCTGGCTGCGACCGGAGCTTGTACGGCTGTCTTCAAGAATCACGGCTATGTGCCACCGGCCGAGGAACTGGCGGAAATCAAAGTGGGCGTAGACACGCGGGACAGCGTGCAAGAGGCCATCGGCGCGCCGGGCGCATCCGGCGTGGTTCGGGATTCGGGCTATTACTACGTCCGCTCTCGCGTGCGCCACTACGGTCCGAAACGGCCCGAGGTGGTATCCCGCGAACTGGTTGCCATCAGTTTTGATCAGCGCGGTATCGTCAGAAATATCGAACGCTTTGGTCTTGAAGACGGGAATGTGATTGCTCTGGAGCGCCGCGTTACCGATTCCAACGTTCAGGACAAAGGCTTCCTGCGTCAGCTGCTGGGCAATATCGGCAACTTCAATCCGGCCAACATTCCGGGCGCCAACTAATTTGCGCCAAAACCTTGCGGTAGTCACAGGGCAGTCACATGTCTTGTGCTAACGGTGTCGTACCGACGCCTGAGGGTCGGCAACCGTGGAGGACGCGACCGTGGCAACGGCAGTTTTGTTAAGCAAGGGGCGCTATCGCGCCAGACTGGCGCAATCGCCCGAGGATATCAGAACAGCTCAGGCATTGCGGACCTTGGCTTTTGGCACAGAGCAACCGGACTGCGACGAGTTTGATGCACGCTGTAGCCATATCCTGATCGAGGATATGCGCTCGGCAGACCGGCTGGTCTGCTGCTTTCGGATGCTGACCATGGATAGTGGCGGCGAGATCGGGCGAAGTTATTCGGCACAGTTCTACGACCTGACCTCGCTCGAAGGCTTCGAAGGCCGGATGGTTGAAATGGGACGATTTTGTATCCATCCCGATCACAGCGACCCCGACATCCTGCGTATAGCCTGGGGGGCAATGACGGCCTACGTTGACCGGAACAACGTCGAGATGCTGTTTGGATGTTCCTCTTTTGCCGGAACCGAAACTGAGCAGTATCTGGATGCGTTTGCGATGCTCAAACACCGCCATCTGGGCCCGAAACGTTGGTTGCCACGCGTGAAGGCTCCGGATGTGTTTCGTTTTGCTGCGCGTCTGCGGCGCAGACCAGATGTGAAAAAGGCAATGCTGCGGATGCCACCCTTGTTGCGGACCTATCTGATGATGGGCGGTTGGGTCAGCGATCATGCAGTGGTGGATCGCCACATGAACACGCTGCACGTTTTCACAGGGGTGGAAATCGGTGCGATCCCCCCGGCACGCAAACGTCTGTTGCGGGCGGTGGCCGGGTAGATTGAGTATTTTTGAAAAGGTGAAGACGGGGCGTTGACGCAATGTGTCAGCCGGTTTAGCTGGCGCACATGGCGAGAATTCCTTTGTTGCAGATGTCCGGCATTTCCCTGACTTTCGGGGGTGACCCGGTGTTTTCCGAACTGGATCTGGTGGTTCAACCCGGTGATCGTGTTGCGCTGGTGGGGCGAAACGGGTCCGGAAAATCCACGCTGATGAAAGTGATGGCCGGTCTGGTCGAGGCGGATCGGGGCGAGATTGTCGTGCCGCCCGGAAAATCCGTTGGCTATATGGAGCAAGATCCGACAATGGAAGGCTTTGCCACGTTGGGGGATTACGCCTCCAGCGGGTTGGAGCCGGGAGAACTTTACAAGGTTGAACGGGCCGGTGAAGGGTTGAAGTTCGATCCTTCACGGGCGGTTGAGACGGCTTCGGGCGGAGAGAGGCGGCGGGCTGCGCTGGCCAAGCTGATGGCAGAAGCTCCGGATCTGATGTCGCTGGACGAGCCGACCAACCATCTGGATATCGAAGCCATCGCGTGGCTGGAACGCGAACTTGGCGCGACCCGAGCGGCCTTTGTGCTGATCTCGCATGACCGGGCCTTTCTAAGGGCGCTGACCCGGGCAACACTTTGGATCGACCGGGGGGCTGTTCGGCGACAGGAGCAGGGCTTTGAAGCCTTTGAGGCCTGGCGGGACAAGGTCTGGGAGGAAGAAGACCAGCAACGCCACAAGCTGAACCGCCTGATTAAGTCCGAAGCGAAATGGGCGGTTGAGGGCATTAGCGCCCGACGCAAACGTAACCAAGGCCGGGTGCGGGCCTTGCAGGCGTTGCGGGCCGAAAAGGCGGCGCAGATCAAACGTCAGGGTTCGGCTGCAATGGCACTGGAGGCC
The DNA here is from genome assembly GCF_056534665.1 of Ruegeria sp. P8. NCBI lineage: Bacteria > Pseudomonadati > Pseudomonadota > Alphaproteobacteria > Rhodobacterales > Roseobacteraceae > Ruegeria > Ruegeria sp. P8. The sequence goes on along the minus strand of NZ_JBQERC010000002.1, from coordinate 490,269 downwards.
GGGCCAAAATCAGGCCGTAAAGTGATTGAGGCCAGGGCGCTGGCCAAAGCGTTTGATACCACTCAGATCGTTCGGAACTTTGATCTGCTGGTACAACGCGGTGACCGGGTGGCCTTTGTCGGGCCGAACGGTGTTGGAAAAACAACGTTGCTGAAGATGCTGCTGGGGCAGGTGGAGCCGGACGCGGGCTCGGTTTCCTTGGGGACGAACCTTGAAATCGCGGTGTTCGATCAGACCCGCGCCCAACTGGACCCCGAGATGAGCCTGTGGGACAGTCTGACCGGCGATCCGGAAATGCGGGTGTCGGGCAAGGCCGATCAGGTTATGGTGGGCGGGCAGCCCAAACATGTTGTAGGGTATCTCAGGGAATTTCTGTTTGACGAACGGCAGGCCCGAGCAGCCGTCAAATCCCTGTCCGGTGGGGAAAAAGCCCGGTTGCTTCTGGCCAAGCTGATGGCGAAACCCTCGAACCTATTGGTGCTGGACGAACCGACCAACGATCTGGATGTCGAGACGCTGGACCTGCTGCAAGAGCTTTTGGACGATTACGACGGCACCGTTCTGCTGGTGAGCCATGACCGAGATTTTCTGGACCGCGTGGCGACAACCACCATCGCTATGGAGGGGAACGGACGGGCGACAGTCTATGCTGGCGGTTGGTCGGATTACATCGCGCAGCGCGGTGACGTAATCGAAAAAAGTGTAGAAAAAGCAAAGACTCCAAAGCCAAAGATCAAGCAGGAAGAAAAGCCGAAATCCGGCCTGTCCTTCTCGGAAAAGCACCGGCTGGAGAAACTGCCTGCCGAGATCGCGCGTCTTGAGGCCGAGATCGCCAAGCTGGAAGAGTTGATGTCCGATCCCGAGCTGTTCACGCGTGAGCCGGTGAAGTTCCAAAAAGCGACCGAGGCGCTGGTTGAAAGGCAGGAGAAACTCTCGGCCGCTGAAGAGGAATGGCTGACGCTCGAAGAGAGGGCTGAAAGCGCTTAGCGCGCCAGACGCCTTGCCGGATTACCTGCCACGGTTTCTCTGGCGGGGACGTCTTTGGTAACGACGCTGCCTGCGCCGATTGTGGCGTGGTCGCCTATGGTTACGCTGGGCAACAGGATCGCACCGCCGCCAATCCAAACGTGCCTGCCGATGGTTACGGGCAGGCCTATTTCCAGCCCTTGCGCCCGATCAGCCGGGTCCTTGGCATGATGGGCGCAGTAAATCTGAACATTAGGGCCGAACATCGTGTCGTCGCCGACCCGAACGGGGGCCGTGTCCAGAACCACGCATCCGGCATTGAAATAAACCCGGCTGCCCAGATGGATGTTCATTCCATACGCGCAGTGAAAAGGGGCTTCGAGAAAACAGTCCTCGCCGACATGGCCCAGCAGCGCGTGCAGTTCCGGGGCCATCGCGCCGCGTGTGTCGGGCGGACAGGTGTTGTGAGCGTGAACAGCCCGTCGTGCCCGCGCGCGCAGATCATCCAATTCAGGATCGAGACAGCAATACCACTGCCCGGACTGCATTTTCTGGCGCTCCGACATGGGGCTGTCTTACCGCATCCGCAGAGCGCCGTCGATGCGGATGACTTCGCCATTCAGGTAGCCCATTTCAACGATGAAACCGGCCAGCCGCCCGTATTCCTTGGGGTCACCCAGGCGGGCCGGGTTCGGGACGTCGGCGGCCAGTTGTTGCTGCACGTCTTCAGGAAGGCCCGCCAACATCGGGGTCATAAAGATACCCGGCGCAATGGTCATGACGCGAATCCCGGACGAGGCCAGATCGCGGGCCATTGGCAGGGTCATGCCAACCACGCCGCCTTTCGATGCAGCATAAGCCGCCTGTCCCTTTTGGCCGTCGAATGCGGCAATAGATGCAGTGTTGATGATCACACCGCGCGCCCCGTCCGGTTCGGGTTCGTTCTTTGCCATCTCAGCCGCGGCCAGCCTTGAGACGTTGAATGTGCCGACAAGATTGATGTCGATCGTACGCTGGAACGCGTCCAGCGGGTGGGGCCCATCCTTGCCGACTGTCTTGATTCCATAAGCGATACCCGCGCAGTTCACAGTCGCGGTGATCTTGCCCATCTTGTCCATGCCGTGGCGCACGGCAGCTGCGACCGAGGTTTCGTCGGTTACATCCGTCAGCGCAAAATACCCGCCGATTTCGGAGGCGACTTGAGCGCCACGGTCCGCGTCACGGTCCAGAATAGTGACTTGCGCACCCTGCGCGGCAAAGTGACGGGCGGTGGCTTCGCCCAGACCGGATGCGCCGCCGGTGACAAGAGCGGCTGTGGTGGACAAGTGCATCGGAACTCCTCCCTGGGATATGAACAAATGTTCAATAACTGCATTGCAGGGTCGGTGTCTACATCTTTGAGCCTGAACGCCTAAAGGGGCGGGGCGGACTGACCGCTGCCGGGCCAATACGCATCTTTAAGGCATCTTAATCCGCGCTTCACGAAAACGCGCCTGTTCGTGAACGAAGTAATCACAGCCATTGCGTGTTTTTTCGTCAGGAGGTTCTGATATGGTAAATGGTAAGAATAGATCACTGGGCGCGGTTCTGGCTGCACCTGTTTTTGGGATTGTGGTTGCCGGCAGTGCTGTTGCAGCGCCGGAAACCTGTAACTGGAAAACGGCTCGAAATCTTGCGAATGCAGGCGACTATGCCGGGCTTTGCGATTGTGTTCAGGTGACCCCCAGCTTTCTGGACAGACTTCAGAAGAGACCGGATTTTGAGACAACGCTGAGCATTGCCGGGGCGCAATGCCCGGGCCTGGCCGCTTTGCTGACAGATGTGCCAACGGCAAGCCTGTCCGGTCTGGCAGAGAATCGGGGTGAAAGTCGCGGTTCAGAACCCGGCGGGGCGGGATTTGCGAACGCGGCTGGTCCAGACGGCCCCGGTGGTGGCGGAGAACCTGACAACGGCGACCAAGAACCCGGTGGTGGCGGTGGACAGCCCGGCGGCGGTGACGGAGAGCCCGGCGGTGGCGGCCAAGAACCCGGTGGTGGCGGTGGACAGCCCGGCGGCGGTGGCGGAGAGCCCGGCGGCAGCGGTGGAGAACCCGGCGGTGGCGATGGTGAACCCGGCGGTGGCAAAGGCCATAACGGCGGCGGAAAGGGCCATAACGGCGGCGGCAAAGGTGGCGATAAGGGTAACAATGGCGGCGGCAATGGCGGCGAAGGCAGTAGTCCGGGTCGCGGAAACAACGCCAATGACGATGAAGGCGAAAGCGACCGGCCCGGTCGCGGAAAGGGACGTCAGTAGCCTTGCCCATTCCAAATTAGATACGGCCACCCAATCGGGTGGCCGTTTCCTGCTTTGCAATCAAAGGTGAAAGGGGCGTCAGCCCAGTTGCACCAATGCGTGGCGTTTCTTGCCTGCACTCAGCTTGATCGGAGACGTCAATGCACCCGCGTCGATCATCAAGCCCGCATCCGTCAGCGGAGCGTCGTCCAGTTTGGCCCCGTTTTCGGCAATCAGGCGCTTGGCCTCTTTGCCGGATTTGGCCAGGCCTGACTTGACAATGATCTGCACGATGGACATGCCGTCGCCCAGTTCATCCGCGCTGAGGGTCAGGGTGGGCAGATCGTCTCCAACCCCACCTTTTTCGAACACTTCACGGGCCGTGGCCTCGGCCGTTGCCGCAGCTTGCGCCCCGTGCAGAAGGGCTGTCACCTCATTGGCGAGGCGGATTTTGGCCTCATTGATCTCGGACCCGGCAAGCGCGCCAAGACGGTCACATTCATCCACCGGCAATTCGGTATAGAGCTTCAGGAACCGACCGACATCCGCGTCGGTGGTGTTGCGCCAGAACTGCCAGAATTCATAGGGCGAGCGCATCTCGGCGTTCAGCCAGACCGCGCCATCCTGCGATTTGCCCATCTTCTTGCCGTCGCTGGTGGTCAACAAGGGAGAGGTCAGGCCGTAGATTTCGTGATCCAGCACCCGGCGTGTCAGGTCGATACCGTTGACAATGTTGCCCCACTGGTCGCTGCCGCCCATTTGCAGAACACAGCCATAGCGGCGGTTCAGCTCCAGAAAGTCATAGGCTTGCAGGATCATGTAGTTGAACTCGAGAAACGACAGCGACTGTTCGCGATCCAGCCGGGATTTCACCGATTCAAAGCTGAGCATCCGGTTGACCGAAAAATGCCGCCCGATGTCGCGCAGGAAATCGAGGTAGTTCAGATCATCCAGCCATTCGGCATTGTTCAACATCAGTGCCTTGTTTTCGGCGTCAGTGTCGTAATCGATATAGGCCGCGAACACTTTCTTGATGCCCGCGATGTTTTCGTCGATCTGTTCGGGTCCCAGCAGGGGGCGTTCATCCGCGCGGAACGAAGGGTCACCCACCTTGGTGGTGCCGCCACCCATAAGGGTGATCGGCTGGTGGCCGGTCTTCTGAAACCAGCGCAACATCATGATTTGGATCAGGCTGCCCACATGCAACGACTTGGCCGTTGCATCAAAGCCGATATAGGCCGGCTTGCACCCACTGATCAGCGCGTCGTCAAGGCCCTGATAATCGGTGCAGTCGGCGAGGAAGCCGCGCTCGATCATCGTGGCGATGAAATCCGATTTGGGGTGGTAGGTCATATCGTGCCCTCGGGGTTTGTGTTGCGCGGCACTGTATAGGCGGCGCTGCGGATGAGGAAAAGCCACCTTTTCAATCTAAAAGCGCGTGCTGTGATATGCGCGCGCAACTAGGTGGCCGGGGTGTTGATCCTGAGGCGCGAAGTCGGAAAAAAACCGACGCCCCCAATCAGAAGGCTTGCCAAGGCGGCATAACAAAAGCACCTTGACCAAGCTGCAACCCAGAGGTGAAGTCCAGAACTCCGGGCACGGCGGAAACATTGCCAGATCAGGAGGCGGGCGTGGGCCAAACCATCAAGAAACACGGAATGGTTCGGGCATTGGGCGCGATGTCCGGTACGTCGCTGGACGGGGTGGACGCTGCGGTGGTGGAAACCGACGGGCATTCCATCGCTGGATTCGGGAAAAGCGGCTATCGCGCCTATACCGAAGCCGAGCGCGAAGTGCTGCGGGCGGCTTTGGGGCAATGGCACGGCCCGCAGGTCGATGCGGCGGCTGAGATGGTGACCTTTGCCCATGCCGAGGCGCTGTCCGAGTTCGAAGATGTGGATCTGATCGGCTTTCACGGCCAGACGCTGGCGCATGAACCGCGCGGGCGTGGCACATTGCAGGTGGGTGATGGTCTTGGTCTGGCGCAGGCGCTGGGGCGCCCGGTGGTCTGGGACTTTCGGAGCGACGACGTGGCGATGGGGGGCGAGGGCGCTCCGCTGGCGCCGTTTTTTCACTTTGCTTGCGCCAAGTGGTTTGGTGCGGACCGCCCGTTGTGCTTTCTGAACCTGGGCGGTGTTGGTAATCTGACCTATGTGGACCCAAGCTTTGATGGTCCCGAGGCGCCGGGGGCGCTGCTTGCCTTTGATACGGGGCCGGCGAATGCACCGGTCGATGACCTGATGCAGGCCCGGCTGGGGCAGCCGATGGACCGGGATGGTGCGGTTGCGCGCAATGGCACCGTCGAAATGGGTGCGCTGGAGCTGTTCCTGGCTGAGCCTTTCTTCGCACGCATGCCGCCCAAGTCGCTGGACCGGAATGATTTCTCTGAGATGATCGACCTGGTGAAAGAACTGGGTGACGCTGACGCGGTGGCGACCCTGACCGGGATGTGCGCAGCGGGGGTGGTGCAGGGGATGGAACACTGTCCGCAACCGCCGTCTTGCGTGCTGGTTACAGGCGGTGGACGGCGCAATCCGGTGTTGATGGAGATGCTGCGCGTATCTCTCGACTGCCCTGTCGAACCGGTCGAGGCCGTGGGGCTGGACGGCGATATGCTCGAGGCGCAGGCTTTTGCTTATCTGGCCGTGCGCGTGGCGCGGGGATTGCCAACCTCGTGCCCCGGAACAACTGGGGTGAAAGCGCTGGTAGGCGGCGGCATGGTCAGTTCAGTGAACGTTCAACCGGTGGGTTGAGGCTACATCCAGGTACTGGCTAACGCGTTATCGACACACAGGCTTGCCACTGCGTCGGGCTGTGTCGAAGTGAAAATGCCCTTTGTGATACCGGTCAGCGTCAGGACCAAGAACAGTCCCGAACAGGCCACAGGCTCCGCTGTGCAACTCTCGTAACACGGTGCTTTGATCGGTGTCGCTCCATCCGTCCTGAACGGTGATCTGCGTTCCGTCCTGCAACACGAAGGTCGAGATATCGATGGCCCGACCCCGCGCATGTTCGGAAATGCGCGCATAGGGCTGGTTGTTCTGCGTCTTGCAGGCATAGTGGCCAACAACGCGCATCCCCTTGAGCCCACCACCCAGATCAGCGAAGACGGGTTTGGCGACGTTTTCGATCCACGTTTTCAGCGTGACAGCTGTCTGACAGTCCATCAGCGAAAACTGGCTGAGCGCAATGTCCGAAATTCTGTAAATCCGGACCGGGTTGGCGATGCCGCAACCCAGCGCTTTTCCAGCCAAAGACGCGCGGGTTTCGCCCAGAATGGTCCAGTCACCACAGACCGCGCCGCGGTCGCGCATACGCTGACGACCCACTTCAAACTGGCGGAACTTGCAAGGGCGCAGCGCAGGGCGTTTCGAGATCAGCACCGCAGGTTCAACAGTCGCTGCAGGTTCGATGTGTTCGGTTGCGACTTCCTCCTCCAGATCGGGTAGTGCCAATTCGGATGAAAGGGGGGATTCTGCGCAGGCGGTCTCGGCGTTTGCAAGACCGGTGCTTGCGAACAGAAGCAGAAGGACCAGAAAGATGTGTTTCGCAATCACCCGATGCTCCGATACCTGCGGTAGCGTTTACAGAATGATAAATGTGTAACTTTCTGTAAACTCACCTTTTCAGAGCATCCCCAGACCAGCCTATCCCCGAGGGATATCAAACCCAGGTTCTGCCAGTTGGAACCCATCGAATTGAAATCCGGGAGACACTGTACAACTGACCAGCGTGTAATCACCGGTGCTGCGCGCGGCCTGCCAATGGCCGGTGGGAACAATCAGTTGCGGTGCGCCCCGAGACAAATCGAGTGACAGCACATGGTCAACCGCCGGGCCCTTGTCTGTTGCGCTCAAGGACAGGATTAATGGCGCGCCCGCGTGGTAGAGCCAGATCTCGGTCGCGTCGACCCGGTGCCAGTGGCTGCTTTCCCCCGCCTGCAGCAAGAAGTAGATACAGGTGCCGGTCGGGCGGCCCTTGTTCTCGGCGCGCCAGGTTTCCGCGTACCAGCCGCCCTCGGGGTGAGGTTGCAGGTTCAGGCGGTCGATGATCTCTTGTGCGGTCATGTGGCCCCCGTGTGTTTGGCGCAATTATGCACGGCAAGGTGTGATCCGCTATGGTATTCGTGCGCACGGGGAATATGTATGCCGCATGACACTGACCATTCCATTCGATAACTCATATGCCCGCCTGCCGGACGCGTTTTTTGCGCGACAGGAACCTGCGCCTGTACGCGCGCCCAAGTTGATCGCGTTCAATGATGATCTGGCACGGCTGTTGCAGGTCCATCCGGGCGACGTGCAAGAGATGGCGGAAGCCTTTGCAGGTAATCACATCCCCGATGGTGCGGACCCCATCGCGCAGCTTTATTCCGGGCATCAGTTTGGCCAGTACAACCCGCAGCTTGGGGACGGGCGCGCGGTGCTGTTGGGTGAAACTGTCGGAACGGATGGCGTGCGGCGGGATGTTCAGCTGAAAGGCTCGGGCCCGACGCCGTTTTCGCGTCGGGGCGACGGCAGGGCTTGGCTGGGTCCGGTTCTGCGCGAATACGTGGTGTCCGAGGCGATGCACGCGCTGGGCATCCCCACAACACGCGCACTGGCGGCGGTAGAGACCGGTGAAACCGTGTTCCGGGAAGGCCCGATGCCTGGTGCGGTGCTCACCCGGGTTGCAACCAGCCATTTGCGGGTAGGCACCTTTCAGGTCTTTGCTGCGCGGGGGCAGTTGGACAATCTGCGGCGTCTGACGGACTATGCCATCGCGCGCCACTATCCCGCAGCCCAAGGTCCAATGGGCCTGCTGCGGGCCGTTCGGGATGCGCAGGCCCGCCTGATCGCGCAGTGGATGGGCGTGGGCTTTATCCATGGGGTCATGAACACCGACAATTGCTCGATCGCGGGTGAGACCATCGATTATGGCCCCTGTGCCTTCATGGACGTTTATCACCCCAATACGGTCTACAGCTCGATAGATCGGATGGGCCGTTATGCCTATTCCAACCAGCCAGATATTGCTGTCTGGAATCTTGCGCAGCTGGCAACCTCTTTGATCCAGCAGATGGACAACAAGGACGCTGCTGTTGAGGAGGCGACCGAGATCGTGCATGCCATGCCGGACCTGCTGCAACAGAACTGGTTGGTTCGGTTCCGGGCAAAGGTCGGACTGACGACCTCTGAAGAAGGCGATCAGGCGCTGATCACCGATCTGCTAAAACGCATGGCCAAGGGGCAGGCTGATTTCACCAACACCTTCCGTGCGCTGGGCAAAGATACCGCGCGCGACCAGTTTATCGACCCGCAGGCCTTTGACAGCTGGGCAGAGGGCTGGCGTGCGCGTTTGGCGCGTGAGGCGTCACCGCATGACGCGATGACCGCAGCGAACCCGGCCTATATTCCGCGCAATCACCGTGTCGAGCAGATGATCCAATCAGCGGTGGCGGGGGATTACCAGCCGTTCCATCGGCTGAACGCCGTCCTCGCGCGGCCTTACGACGATCAGGCAGATGCGGAGGATCTGAAACGGCCCCCGGCTGATAACGAGGTCGTGCACGCCACGTTCTGTGGTACGTGACGGTCAAACATCTTTGGTAGTCGCTCGGTGCGGTATGGTTTCACCGGGAGGGGCGAATTGTTTTGTCCGGTTTAAATCGGTGTTGGATGCGCTGAAACTGCGGCACTTCCGTCCTGCCGCACCCGAATGAATTGAGGGGAAACCCATTTGTTTCCGGCCGCGTCACGTGCCGGGTTTTTAAGCGATATACCATGCAAAGGCGACTTCCCCGGTTGCCGTTGCTGCGAAGTGAAACTGAAGGGTTGCGTCCGGCGGCAGGCGTGTCACTTTGGGTCAAGCCCACTGGTCAGATCTATATGCAGTCATCTTCCACCCTTCGCATTGCCAGCTATAACATTCAGAAATGCCTCGGGCTGGATTTCCGGCGCCAGCCGCAGCGCATTTTGCAGGTCATCGAACATATGCAGGCCGATATCGTTGTGTTGCAGGAGGCCGACAAACGTTTGCCGCCGCGCCCGGCGGCCCTGCCGCATTTCATGCTGGATGAAGCCGGGTGGCAGATCGTCGATCTGGGCGGTGCCGGCAGTCTGGGTTGGCATGGCAACGCGGTGATCTGGCGTGGCCAGCACCTTTCGGTCCGGCGGACCGGACATCACGAATTGCCCGGGCTTGAACCGCGCGGGGCGGTCCGTGTCGAATTTGATACTCATATCGGGCCGTTGCGGGTGATGGGAATGCATCTGGGCCTGTTGCCTGCATCGCGACGTCAGCAGATCTCGCATATCAGGCGGTTTGATAAAGAGCTGGAGCAGATGCCGACTGTCTGGGCGGGGGATTTCAACGAATGGTCCCGACAGCCGATTCTGGATCACCTGGCACCCGAAATGCGTTTCCTGCCCCCCAAGCCAAGTTTTCCCGCCGCGCAGCCGCTGGGCGCGCTGGATCGGATCGCGCTGGGCGCGGGCGTCAGGGCCACTGCGCATGGTGTCCATGACGCGCGCCCCGCACATATCGCATCGGATCATTTGCCGGTTTGGGCTGATTTGGCGCGCGTGGCTTAACTTCAACGGAAAAGAAGAAATCCCTGTGGCGCAAAGTGCGCAGACATACTAAGACAGACACCCGAGCAATTCTGAGGGGCATCATGTCGGAAACGATTATTGGACGTTGTGAGGCCAAGGGTCTGCGCATGACCGGTCAAAGAAGGATCATCGCGCAGGTATTGGAACAAAGCGACGACCATCCGGATGTCGAAGAACTGTACGCGCGTGCTTCTGCCATCGACACAGGCATCTCGATTGCGACGGTGTATCGTACGGTCAAACTGTTCGAAGAGGCCGGTATTCTGGAGCGTCTGGAGTTCGGCGATGGGCGGGCCCGTTATGAGGATGCCGAGCGTGATCACCACGATCACCTGATCGACATGCAGTCGGGCGAGGTCATCGAATTTGTCGATCCCGAAATCGAAGCCCTGCAGGAAAAGATCGCCGCCAAGCTTGGGTACAAGCTGAAAGGGCATCGGCTTGAGCTGTACGGCGTACCGCTCAAGCAGGAGTGATCCATCACAAATCGCGAACGGCCCCAACACGTTAATTCATTGAACGTGTCGGGAAATGGCTTGCCAGACGTCGCTGGTTGCGGTTCATGTGCCCGGACACTGCACCCCAAGTACCCTTTTCCTGTGGACGCGCGCATGAATAACGTAAACGGCATCCTTTTGCTGATCGGCTCGATGGCGGCCTTTTCGCTTGAGGATATGTTCATCAAGTTCCTGTCGGGCGCTGTGCCGACCGGTCAGATCATGGTGTGTCTGGGTGTGTTCTGCGGGCTTGTCTTTGCGGTGATGTCGGTGGTCACCCGCAAACGCATCTTCGATCCCGTGGCGTGGAAACTGCTGCCGATGCTGCGCGCAGGGACAGAAGGATTCGGTGCCGTGACCTTTGTCACCGCGCTGTCGCTGATCGATCTGTCCACTGTCGCCGCCGTGTTTCAGGCCATGCCGCTTGCCGTGACCATGGGCGCGGCCCTGTTTCTGGGAGAGCAGGTCGGCTGGCGCCGCTGGAGTGCCATTGGCGTCGGCTTTGTCGGTGTTCTGATGATCATTCGCCCCGGATTGGAAGGGTTTCAGCCAGATTCACTGTTTGTCGTTCTGACCGTGTTTGCGATTGCGGCGCGTGATCTGATAACCCGCAAGCTGGATGTTCGGGTGGCTTCATCCGTTGTGGCGATGCAGGCGTATATCGCAGTGGCGCTGGCGGGGTTGCTGTTGATGGTTGTTTCAGGAACACCCTTCGTGCCGGTACAAAGCGGCCAGGCAGGTCCGTATCTGGGGGCGATCGGTTTTGGTGTTCTAGGGTATTACGGCATCGTCACGGCCATGCGGGTTGGCGAGGCTTCGGCCATGATGCCATTCCGTTACACGCGTCTGGTGTTTTCGATCCTTGCCGGAATGCTGATGTTCGGTGAACGCCCTGACGCGCTGACAATGGCAGGGGCGAGCCTCATCATCGGATCTGGCCTGTATACCTTTATCCGCGAGCGACGTTTGGCGCGCAATCTGGTCCCGGCGTGAACCTGTTGGCGCAAACAGCAAACTGTTAGCCCTAAAGGTCGGTAAATATGCGTGTTAGCGATAACGGAACCGGTTTACTTTTGGCCGGTTGCTGCTATGACGCGTGCAACCGACTGCAGCCATAGGGACAGACCTCATGAGCACCATTATTGACATCCACGCGCGCGAAATTCTGGACAGCCGGGGCAACCCGACGGTCGAGGTCGACGTGATTCTGGAAGACGGCACCATGGGCCGCGCCGCCGTACCGTCCGGTGCGTCCACCGGTGCACATGAAGCCGTTGAAAAACGCGACGGCGACAAATCCCGCTATATGGGCAAAGGGGTTCTGGAAGCCGTGGCCGCCGTGAATGGTGAGATCGCCGAGGAACTGGTGGGCTTTGACGCGACAGAACAAGTGGCCATCGATCAGGCGATGATTGAACTGGACGGAACCAATAACAAAGGCCGTCTGGGTGCCAACGCCATTCTGGGCGTCTCGTTGGCCACTGCAAAGGCGGCAGCCGATTTCACCACGCAGCCCCTTTATCGCTATGTCGGCGGCACCTCGGCCCGCGTGCTGCCGGTGCCGATGATGAATATCATTAATGGCGGCGAACACGCTGACAACCCGATCGACATTCAGGAATTCATGATCATGCCAACCTCGGCCGCGAATATTCGCGAGGCGGTGCGCATGGGGTCCGAAGTGTTCCACACCCTGAAGAAAGAGCTGTCGGCTGCCGGTCTGGCCACCGGTGTCGGTGACGAGGGCGGTTTTGCCCCGAACATCGCCAGCACCCGCGAGGCGCTGGATTTCATCCTGAAATCCATTGAAAAGGCGGGCTACAAACCGGGTGAAGAAATCCACCTGGCTTTGGATTGCGCGGCGACCGAGTATTACAAGGACGGCAAATACGTTCTGGCGGGCGAGGGGATCACCCTGACGTCCGAGGAAAACGCAGCCTATCTGGCGGCGCTGGTCAATGACTATCCGATCATCTCGATCGAAGACGGCATGTCCGAGGATGACTGGGACGGCTGGAAAGCCCTGACCGACGCCATCGGCGACAAGGTGCAGCTGGTGGGCGACGACCTGTTTGTGACTAATCCAGCGCGCTTGGCCGAAGGCATCAAGCGCGGCTGCGCGAACTCGATGCTGGTCAAGGTGAACCAGATCGGATCGCTGACTGAAACCCTGCGCGCCGTCGATATGGCGCACCGTGCGCGTTACACAAACGTGATGTCGCACCGTTCGGGCGAGACCGAGGATGCCACCATTGCTGATCTGGCGGTGGCGACCAATTGCGGTCAGATCAAAACTGGCTCGCTGGCGCGGTCGGACCGGTTGGCCAAATACAACCAGTTGATCCGCATCGAGGAATCACTGGGCGAGGTTGCGGAATACGCGGGCGCGTCGATCCTTCGCAAATAACGCGCGTGGTGCTAGGCTGGCCCCTGGGTTTAATCCGGGGGTCGCATTGTGCTGAACATCATCGAACCGGAAACGCCGGACCAGTTTGAAGCGGTTCGGCGTTTGTGTTGGGATTACAGGGATTTCCTGCTGGCACTGGATGAAAGAACCGCCCAAATCGTTCAGACCTTCTATCCAAGCGAAAAATACACCCGTGTAATGGACAACATCGACGCGGAACACACGCCGCCGAACGGTGGGATCAAACTGGCATTGCTGCATGGGGAACCGGTCGGCTGTGGCATGTTTCACACCAACGAGCCTGGTGTGGCTGAAATCAAACGCGTATTTGTAACTGACGCAGCAAGAGGGACCGGCGCAGGCTGTGCCATCATGCTTTCGCTGATCGAAATGTGTCGAGATCTTGGGTTCGACTATATTCGAATGGACACCGGCAAACCCCTGGAAGCGGCGACTCGGTTATACCTGTCTTTGGGCTTTCACCTGCGCGACGCCTATTACCAAACTCCTGAAATCGCACGCGACCACCTGCTTTTTTTCGAGATGCCGCTATTTGAGAAAGACACACACGGGCCTGAGAAAAGTTAAAGTTTTCAGGGATATATCCGTCTGTTTTGGAGGTGTTTGACAATAAAAAGATGGCTTATCTATTCTTATGTGTGAACTTGTTACTTATCACGTCCACACCGAATGCCGTAGTTTGTCTTCATTGCAGAAAGGAGACTACGATGTCTGTATCCAAATTCCTTCTGATAATCGCCACAGCGTCCATCACAGTATTGTCCGCCTGCGCGGGTCCAGGAACGTATCCGATAACCGGAGAACAGGTTTCGTCGACTGACCCGGTTCAGGACATGAATCCGGCAAATATCTTCCGCGGCGAGTCGCGCTAAAGTACCTTGCTCATCAGCATATACCTGTCACGTTGTCTGAACCCGGTGCGCAGATAGAGCTTTTGGGCAGTTTCATTGTTTCGGTCGACTTCCAGATGAAGAGCCATCAGGCCTGCCCCGGCAAGAGCTTTGGGCAGGTCCAAAAGAACCTCGGTGGCAATGCCGCGGCCCCGAACGGCGGGGCGTATATAGATCTCGTCCACGAAACCGTCCATGCCGCCGAACTCGACTGACCAGCCAAAGGTCAGGATGATATATCCCAAAGGCGCGCGCCCGGGCCCGATCAGATAGACACAGCCATGAGGGATTCCATCCAGCATGGGGGCGAGGGCATTGCGTGTCTTGTCCGCGTCCTGTGTCAGCCCGGCCTCTGTATGAAAGGCGGTGACCAGCGTCATAAGGCGATCCAGATCTTCGGGGCGCGCAAGGCGGAGGGCGGCGCTCATAATCTGGCCAGCCTTTCTGTCAGCAAGGTGAAAAAGCCGTCAGCGTCGATTTCCCCCATGAACAACGCATTTGGTGCGCGGTTGGTGACACCCCACCAATCCGCAACGGTCATGCCCAGGGTCAGGTCGGACCCTGTTTCAATCACGACATTCACGTGGCGACCCGAAAACAGCTCGGGGCGGATCAGATAGGCAGTGACGCAAGGGTCGTGCAGGGGGGCGCCTGCGCTGCCGTATTTCTCTTTATCGAAGCGTTCAAAGAAATCCGTCATCTCGGCCACGGCATGTCCAACCTTGCTGTCCAATGCGCGGAACGCGTCGTTTCGTGATTTGGTCACCAGCGCTTTGTGTGTGACATCCAATGGCATGACAACGATTGGCCTTCCGGATTTAAAAACGATATCAGCAGCTTCTGGGTCGACATAGATGTTGAATTCAGCGGTGGGGGTGATGTTACCAACTTCGAAATATGCCCCGCCCATCAAGACGATTTCCTGCACGCGGTCGATAATATCTGGGGCTTTGCGAAATGCAGTCGCGATGTTTGTCAGCGGCCCCAGTGGACACAGGGTCACCGTCCCAGATTCTTCAGCGCGCAGGGTGTCGATGATGAAGTCCACAGCGTGACCTTCAGCCAAGGGCATCTGCGGATCCGGCAGGACCGGGCCATCCAGCCCGGTTTTTCCGTGCACATGTTCTGCGGTTACAAGCGGGCGGTTCAGCGGTTTGTCGCAGCCCGCATAAACCGGCACATCCGTACGTCCGGCCAATTCACAAACGATTCGGGCGTTCTTGGCCGTGAGGGCGAGCGGGACGTTGCCCGCGACGGCCGTAATACCCAGAACCTCGATCTCGTCCGGGCTGGCCAGCGCCAGCAGGATGGCGACGGCGTCATCCTGTCCGGGATCGGTGTCGATGATGATCTTGCGAGGGGGCATGGGCGTCTCCGGGGGTCGTGAAGGTGGGACACTCGCAAGTGTCGGATCGCTTGTCTACCCGTTTCTGGTCGCCGCCAGTGCATCCACCGGCGGGAGTTTGCCATTGGCGCGATGCTCTTCCGTTTTGACCTCGTCCCACAGCGCATCCATCTCGGCCAGATCGCTTTGCGTGGGGGTCTTGCCCCGTTCGGCCAGCCGGGCTTCGACCTTTTCAAAGCGACGGGTGAACTTGGCATTGGTGCGACGCAGGGCGGCTTCGGGTTCGATGCCAAGATGACGGCCCAGATTGACCATCACGAACAGCAGATCGCCGAACTCGTCTTCCAGCGCGTCGGTATCCATTTTGTCGCGCGCCTCTTCCAGTTCGGCGGCTTCTTCGGTGATCTTGGCCAGCACATGGCTGGCGTCAGGCCAGTCGAACCCCACCCGAGCGGCACGTTTTTGCAGCTTATGCGCGCGCAACAGGGCGGGCAGGTTTGCGGCCACACCGTCCAGTGCACCTTTTTGTTCTTTGCCCGCCCGCTCGGCGGCTTTGATGGCTTCCCAATCTTTGGTTTGCTGGTCGGCCGACTTGTCGCGGGATTCATCGCCAAACACATGCGGATGGCGGCTGACCATCTTGTCGGACATGGTGCGCACCACGTCCTGAAAGGTGAAATGTCCTGCTTCTTCTGCCATTTGGGCGTGAAACACGGATTGGAACAGCAAATCCCCCAGCTCTCCCTTAAGCTCGTCATAGGCTTCGCGTTCGATGGCGTCAGCGACCTCATAGGCCTCTTCGATCGTATAGGGGGCGATGGTCGCGAAATCCTGTTCGATATCCCACGGGCAGCCGGATTGCGGATCGCGCAGGCGGCGCATGATTTCCAGCAGCCGTTCGATACCTGCATTGCTGTCATGGATCAGAGGATTTTCAGCCATTGCGAACCCTTTCATTCCGGTGTCAGATGCATCCATTCCGCAGTCCCGATCAGGAGTCCACCCCAGATGCCCGTCGTCAACCGAATTGCCGATTTCTCTGCCGACATGACCAGATGGCGCCAGTATCTGCATACCATCCCCGAGTTGGAATTCGAATGCCATGAAACGGCAGCCTTTGTGGCCGAACGTCTGCGTGAGTTCGGGGTTGATGAGTTGCATGAGGGGATCGCAAAGACCGGGATGGTCGCGATCATCAACGGGCAGGGCGACGGGCCGACGATTGGCTTGCGCGCCGATATGGATGCGTTGCCAATTACCGAGGAAACGGGCGTTGACTATGCCTCTCAGAACCCCGGAAAGATGCATGCCTGCGGCCATGACGGGCATACTACCATGCTACTGGGCGCGGCACGTTATCTGGCCGAGACGCGAAATTTCAGCGGTCGCGTGGCGCTGATCTTTCAACCCGCCGAGGAAGATGGCGGTGGTGCTGGTGTGATGGTCGAAGAAGGCATCATGGACCGGTTCGACATCTCGCAGGTCTATGCGCTGCACAACGCGCCGGGATTTGCCGTAGGGACATTCTATACCACGCCGGGGCCGATCATGGCGGCTGTCGATACGTTCGAAGTGCATATTCAGGGTGTCGGCGGCCACGGTGCCATGCCGCATGAAACCCGTGATCCGGTTATGGCGGCCTGTGGGATTGCGCAGGCCATTCAGACCATTGTCAGCCGCAACCATTATGCGCTGGATGATCTTGTCGTTTCGGTCACGCAAATCCACACCGGCACGGTCAACAACGTTATCCCGGATACGGCCTATATCAACGGTACCGTTCGAACGTTCGATCCGAACGTCCAGCAGATGGTGATGCGGCGCATGGCCGAGATTGTCGAAGGACAAGCCAAATCCTATGGGGTCGAGGCGCGATTGGAATACAATGTCGATTACCCAGCCACCATCAATGATGCCGAAAAGGCGGGCTTTGCGACCGAGGTGGCGCGTGAAATATCCGGTGACGACCGCGTCACCGGCAATACCGGGCGCGAGATGGGGGCCGAGGATTTCTCGTACATGCTGCAAAAGCGCCCCGGTGCTTATTTGTTCCTAGGGCAGGGCGAAGGCGCAGGGCTGCATCATCCGAAATACAACTTTAACGACGAAATCGCACCGGTGGGCGCGTCGTTTTTCGCGCGGATCGTGGAAAAAGCGCAGCCGTTGAGCTGATAAAGGTTCGGGAAAGGGACTACAGAAGACATGGCACTGGAAGACGCAAGAAACCAGGTGGATGAGGCATTCACCAATCCGGACCTCAAGGGGTTGTCTTATGAAAATACGTTCGGCGGGGCGACGTCTTTTCTGCGGCGGCTTTACACCAAGAACCTGAAGGGAGTGGACATCGCCGTTACTGGCGTGCCGTTTGATCAAGCGGTTACAAACCGGCCCGGCACGCGCCTTGGCCCTCGGGCGATCCGTGAGGCCAGCGCGCTTCAGTCGCCCGATGCGCCTTATGGCTGGCCCTTTGATGCGCTGAGTGAACTGGCGATCGTGGATTATGGCGATATGGCTTATGATTACGCCAATATCCCGGCCTTTCCTGACACGCTGACCGACCACATCCGAACCATTCTGGCTGCTGATGTGGCGTCGGTTGCGCTGGGTGGCGATCACTATATCAGTTTTCCGATCCTCAAGGCCTATGCCGAGAAATTCGGGCCAATGTCCCTGCTGCAGTTCGATGCGCATACCGACACATGGGCCGACGACGACATGTCCCGCGTGGATCACGGGACAATGTTCTACAAGGCTGTAAAGTCGGGCATTGTCGATCCGAAACGCTCGGTCCAGGTGGGTATTCGCACGACGAACGAGGATACGCTGGGCGTGAACATCATTGATGCGCGCGAGGTTTATGAATCGGGGCCAGCTGCAGTGGCAGAGAAGATCAAGAACATTCTTGGTGACAGCCCCGTTTACCTCAGCTTTGACATCGACGGTCTTGACCCGGCTTTTGCCCCTGGTACGGGCACGCCAGTCTGGGGTGGGTTAAGCTCGATTCAGGCGCAAATCATCCTGCGCGACATTGCCGGGATCAATATCAAGGGCGGGGACGTTGTCGAAGTATCGCCGCCCTTTGACACCTCAGGTGCGACAGCGATTGCTGGGGCCCATGTGGCGACGCAGATCATTTGCCTGTTGGGGTGGAACAAGCTGGATAAAGCAGATGGGTAAACCCGCAAGGGTTCACGTTAACCAACAGTTAGCCATGCTTAAGGTATGTGCTGGATCAAGTGACGAACAGGGACGGGACCATTACGCACATGACCGAATTCAACCAACCACTTAGCGGGAATGATCTGGCCCGGTTTTCCGGGCCGAACACATTCATGCGCCTGCCGCAGGCCACCTCGCTTGAGGGGTTGGATGTGGCGGTGTTGGGGGTGCCGATGGATATTGGCACGTCGTGGCGGTCGGGCACGCGCTTTGGCCCCAAGCAGATCCGCGGCGAAAGCGCGATGATCCGACCCTATAACATGGCCACCAGAGCGGCCCCGTTCGACAGCTTGCAGATAGCCGATATTGGGGATCTGGCGATCAACACCTTCTCGCTTGCAGACAGCCTCAGGATCATCAAGGAAAGCTATGACGCCATTTTGGCGAAAGGCGTGATCCCTGTGGCGATGGGGGGCGATCATTCGATCACCCTGCCGATCCTGCGAGCCATCAAGGCCAAACACGGTCCCGTGGCGTTGGTGCATGTGGACGCCCATGCCGATGTGAATGACGAGATGTTCGGTGAACGCGAAACCCACGGCACCGTTTTCCGCCGCGCCTATGAAGAGGGGTTGATTGTTCCCGACAAGACGTTCCAGATCGGCATTCGGGGCTCGGGTTATGCAGCCTCGGATTTTACCGAAGCCAAGGATTGGGGCTTCCGCCAGTTCCCCGCATGGGAGCTGTGGCAGCAGAATCTGACCCAGATCGGATCGCAGGTTCGCAAGATCATTGGGGACCACCCGGTTTACATCTCCTATGACATCGACAGCCTAGATCCCGCATACGCTCCGGGCACCGGCACGCCGGAAATCGCTGGTCTGACGACACCGCAAGCGCTGCAACTGATCCATGCACTGCATGGGGTAAACGTAGTGGGATGCGATCTGGTCGAGGTCTCACCTCCTTATGATCCATCGGGCAACACTGCACTGACAGCAGCCAACCTGATCTATGAGATGCTGTGTATCCTGCCGGGTGTGACGTCGCGGTAAGACGCGGTGGAATGTCTTGCCGCCGGTTTTGTTCCGCTTAGGGTTCACCAAAAAGGATAGAGCGGGATGAGAAGGATGGCTTTGTGGGCGGTGGTTGCGCTTGTGGTTGGGGCGGGCGCCTATGTCCGGCTGGCACCGTCAGACCCTGCGCGGTGGCACGTCGCTTTGGTTTCGACCGAAAGCCAGAACTTGCCCGGTGGTGTGTTGCGCGTTGTTGAAACCGGCCCCGACGGGTTGCAGCGTCTTGATGAGATTGCCCAAACCACGCCGCGCACTACGGTATTGGCCGGCTCGGTCAGCGAGGGCATGATCACCTATATCACCCGCACGAAATGGATCGGCTTTCCCGACTACACCACGGCTCAGCAGGACGGAGACACCCTGCGCATTCACGGCCGCTTGCGGTTTGGTCGTAAGGATTTCGGGGTGAACAGGGCGCGAGTCGATGGGTGGTTGGCGGCACTTCAATAGATTGAAACCAAGGGGAAAGTTCCTAGATTGGACGTATGAGTGACTATGAGAAAAAGTTCCATAATGCATTGGCTGAAATTGAGCAGGCCGGTGTTAAGCAGCACATAAGAATTGAGTCTGAGCTTGAACGATTGAAAGCCCTTGGCTTTGAACCAAGACCCTTTCTGTATTGGGCATCGCCATTAACCAATGTTGCTGTGTTTGTCTTGGTGACCTTGATAGTTGCTTCGTTTCAGGCCGGGGTAACTGTCATTCTTGGTGAGAACTTTTGCCTTCCCAATATATTTGGCCCCGCAGTGTTGGCCGCCGTACCACTTACTTTGCTAACAGTCGCACTAAGACTGTTCCAACGCAGGGCATACAATTTGAGCAAGTGGGAAGACTTGTAGCGCTCAGAGAGCGTTGTCACCATCTGGTGGTGTATCCAAATTTGGCCAGTCCGAGTGTAATCCAGACGACAAACACCCTTCCTGAACCTCGCGCCACATAGGAACGTTCAGGGACATCTGGCATTGCGCGGTGAACATGCGTCCGTCGACCTGAAGGCAGATCATCTCACCCAGTTCGATGCGAGACCCGGATGTGTCGGTGCAATAGCAATCCCGCGTCTTGCCGTCAGGGCCGATGTAATCGGCGAGGGCAGGCGTGGTTGTCAGCAGCAGAGTAAGAAAAAACCGTTTCATGGCCGCGAGCTTAGCATGACGTTGCCCTTGACCAAAGCCCCCGGATGAGAGACACCGCCGGGATGATCCCCGAAGAACGTCTTGAACAGATCACCCAGCGTTTTCAGTACCTCGAAGCTGCCATGGCAGATGGCGCATCGGGTGGTGATATTGCGGCGCTGGCCAAAGAATATTCCGACCTCAAGCCTGTGGTCGATCAGATCATGGCCTGGCGACAGCTGGTGGGGGATCTGGCCGAAGCGCAGGCGATGCTGACTGACCCGGACATGAAAGAGCTTGCCGAGGAGGAAATCCCCGAGTTGCAGGCCCGCATCCCCAAGGCGGAAAACGCGCTCCAACTGGCACTGTTGCCAAAGGATGCGGCAGATGCCCGTCCGGCGATGCTGGAAATTCGCCCTGGCACCGGCGGGGACGAGGCCGCTTTGTTCGCAAGTGACCTGTTGCGCATGTATCAGCGTTACGCCGAGGCGCGTGGCTGGAAATTCGAGATTATCGAAGAACAGGCCTCGGATCTGGGCGGCATCAAGGAAGTAGTAGCCCATATCAAAGGCGACAACGTCTTTGCGCGACTGAAGTACGAATCCGGCGTCCATCGGGTGCAACGCGTGCCCGAAACCGAAAGCGGCGGGCGCATTCACACCTCGGCGGCGACTGTGGCGGTTCTGCCCGAGGCCGAGGATGTAGACATCCAGATCGACGCCAATGATATCCGAATCGATACGATGCGAAGCTCGGGCGCGGGCGGACAGCACGTGAACACGACCGACTCGGCAGTGCGGATCACGCATCTTCCGACGGGATTGGTGGTGACAAGTTCCGAGAAGTCCCAGCATCGCAACCGCGAGATCGCCATGCAGGTTCTGAAGACGCGCTTGTACGATCTGGAACGGCAGCGGATTGACAGTGAACGCTCGGCAGATCGTGCCAGTCAGGTGGGCACGGGGGATCGCTCGGAACGCATTCGTACTTATAACTTCCCGCAGGGGCGCATGACCGACCACCGGATCAACCTGACGCTATATAAGCTGGATCAGGTGATGCAGGGTGATCTGGACGAGGTGATTGATGCGCTGACGGCGGATGATCAGGCCCGGCTGCTGGCTGAGATGGCACAATGACAGGTCTGCAAACAGCGGCACAGGCCATGGTGGCAGCGACAGCGCGTCTGCGTGCGGCCGGTGTGGACGATCCGGCACGCGACGCGCGTCTGTTGCTGGCCCACGCTGCACGGATTGAAGCCAGTCGCGTGACACTGATTGCCCCGGAAGAATTACAGCCCGAAATCGCCGAGCGTTATGACCAGTTGATCTCCTTGCGGGCCATCCGGGTTCCGGTGTCGCATCTGTTGGGTGAGCGGGAGTTTTACGGCCGCAGGTTCCGCGTCAGCCGGGATGTCCTTGATCCGCGCCCAGAAACTGAAACCCTGATCGAAGCGGCGTTGAGCGAACCATTTGATCATGTCCTCGACCTAGGGCTGGGCTCGGGGTGTATCCTGATAACCCTTCTGGCCGAACGCAGCAGTGCCACGGGCGTGGGTGTTGATCTGAGCGAAGCCGCCTGCCTGCAAGCCAGTGCCAATGCGGTTCAGCATCAGGTAGAGACGCGGATTGAGATCCTTCGATCAAACTGGTTCGAAAACATTGAAGACAAATTCGACCTGATTGTTTCCAACCCTCCGTATATCTCAGTGTGTGAGATGGAAGAACTGTCGCCCGAAGTGCGTGAGCACGAGCCGCGCATGGCCCTGACGGATGAGGGGGACGGGTTGGGCGCGTATCGTCGGATCGCGGCGGCGACCCCGGATTTTCTGTTGGCGGGCGGGCGAATTCTTGTCGAAATCGGTCCGACGCAGGCGGCAAAAGTGTCAGCCTTGTTCGATGCCGCTGGGTTGGTGGACGTCCGGGTAATCCCCGATCTGGACGGTCGCGATCGTGTCGTCGGCGCAAGAATGCCGGGATGAGCGGCGGGTTTGCGGCAAAAAACGCCGACCTGAACAAAAAAGCTGGTGAAAACCCGAGATTCCTCTTGTCTGCGCCGTCAGGACATGTTTACTCAGGATTAGTCGGCGAGGTTGACGCTGTTGCAGCGCACCCCTGACGCCAAGCCCAAAAAGTCGACTTCCCGTCACGGCAAACGCCTTAGAGCAGTGCAAAACACGGGTTGAACGACATCGCATAGATAAGGCTGACGTAAAGTAAGATGAGATCTTCCAAACCCCGTTCGCGGGCCAAGAATAACCGCAATCGTCCTTCTGGCGGCAACGTCGTAAACCGGGTTTTTGACAGCTCGGGTCCCGAAGGCAAGGTCCGTGGCACGCCGCAGCAGATTATTGATAAATACAACCAGTTGGCACGTGACGCTCAGCTGTCGAATGACCGCGTGGCGGCAGAAAACTTCCAGCAACACGCGGAACACTACCTGCGGATGCTGAGCGAAGCGCAGCGCGAGATTGACGCGCGCCGTGAAGAGCAGGAGCGCCAGAACCGCGAACGCCAGGCCGAGCGCGACCGTGAACGTGCCGAACGTCAGGAACGCGAAGCGACCCGCCAGGCTGATCCGGCCGAAGCACCGCAGCCTGATGTAATGGACCTGTCTCAGCAAGTTTCAGAGCCCGATAGCGGTCTGGTGGAGACCCCGGAAAACAAAGAAACCCCGGCGGCTGAAACACCGGAAGAGGCTCCGCGCAAGGAAAAACCCGCGCGTAAGCCACGCGCCCGGAAGCCCAAAGCTGCGCCCGAGGCAAAAGAGGATGCTCCTGCCGACACGGGGGACGCACCGGAGGCGGCAGAATAAAGCCGATGTCAAAAGAACCAAGCCCCGAGGTTTAACTCGGGGCTTTTTCGTTTGATCAGGTTTTCTTAACTTCGCGCGCCAAAGCGCAGAACGCTTCCAGCGGGACTTGCTCGGCACGGTCCGTGGGCTTGATACCTGCGGCCAGAAGGCGGTCTTCGATATCCGGGGCAATGCCTTTGAGTGAGGCGCGCAGCATCTTGCGGCGTTGGTTGAAGGCGGCAGCCACGACGCGCGACAGGGTGGCGGCATCGGCGGGATAGCGTGGCTCGGGCAAGGCGGTCAGGTGGACCACGGCGCTTGAAACCTTGGGCGGCGGAGTGAAGGCCCCGGGGGGAAGCAACATGGCGATACGTGCCTCTGCCCGCCATTGGGCAAGGATGGCAAGGCGTCCATACGCTTTGCTGCCGGGTTGGGCAACAATACGCTCGGCCACTTCGCGTTGGAACATCAGCGTCAGGCTCTGCCAGAATGGGGGCCATTCGGGCGGTGTCAGCCAACGCACCAGCAGCTCGGTGCCGACATTGTAGGGCAGGTTGGCGGCGACGCGGATTGGCGGTGTCAGATATTCAAGCGGGTTGATCTCCAGTGCGTCGCCGTTGATCACCTCAAGCCGACCCGGATACGCGGCGGCGATGTCGTTCAGGGCGGCAATGCACCGTGTATCTTTTTCGACGGCCACGACCTTGCGCGCGCCTTCGGACAGCAGGCCTCGTGTCAACCCACCGGGACCGGGGCCGATTTCAAGCACATCGCATTCTGACAAATCGCCGGCTTGTCGGGCGATCTTGGCAGTCAGGTTCAGATCCAACAGGAAATTCTGCCCCAGCGATTTGCGCGCCGAAAGCTGGTGGGTTGCGATGACCTCGCGCAGAGGGGGAAGCGTGTCTATAGCGCTCATGATCGGAATACCTTGGCGCCTGTGAAAGGGGCTGTGCCCGAGATTTTTGTGCCTCCGGCGGGGATATTTTCAGCCAGGTGAAGGATCAAGAGCTTTTTACCATGCGTTGGGCAAGTTTCAGGGCTTCGATAAGGCTGGAGGGGTTGGCGATGCCTTTCCCCGCGATGTCCAGTGCTGTTCCGTGGTCGGGTGAGGTACGGATGAACGGCAGGCCAAGGGTGACATTCACGCCCCGGTCGAAATCCAGCGTCTTGATCGGGATCAGGGCCTGATCGTGATACATGGCGATGGCGGCGTCATAGCGGGCGCGGGCGGCTGCGTGAAACAGCGTATCCGCAGGGTGGGGGCCTGTAATCGTCGCGTCCTCGGGGTTCAGATCAGCCAGCATCGGAGCAATCCAGTCGAGCTCCTCTGTGCCCATCTTGCCGCCTTCACCTGCATGCGGGTTCAGGCCTGCAACTGCGATGCGGGGATGCGCGATACCGAACTGATCACGCAAACCGCGCACGGTGATTTCAATCGTTTCGCGCAGAAGATCAGGGGTAAGTGCTGCGGGAACCTGTGACAATGGAATGTGAATTGTCGCGGGAACGACGCGCAACTGCTCGCTGGCCAGCATCATGACTACCCGGCGGGTTCCGGAAAGGGCTGCCAGAAACTCGGTATGGCCAGGGAAGGTGAACCCTGCGCCGTCAATCAGAGCTTTCTTGTTGATCGGTGCGGTGCAAAGTGCTGCGGCCTCACCGGTCTGTACCAGTTCGGTACCAGTTTCGATGGCATCAACCACCGATGGCGCGTTGGCCGGATTCGGCTGGCCGAATACGTTCGCGGCGGGAAAATCCATCTGAAGAACGGGCAGGGCCCGGCCACAGGCTTCAGCAACCTGACTTGGGTGTTCGATTTTAGCAACGGGTGTGCCTGCTGGAAGGTGGCTGGCGTCCCCGATATAGAAGAACGGGCAGGCATCGCGCAGTTCAGCCCACGCCTTGGCCGCGATTTCCGGACCGATACCGGCCGGTTCGCCGCAGCTGAGCGCGACGGGCCGCATCATTCCTGAGTAATGACAGCGTCAGCCCGCAGCTGCTCCACCAGACTGGCCGCAAAGGCCTGAAGACGTTGCTGCGCCAGCGCGTTGGCGACATCGCCCCGAGAGGTGTCTTCGCCCAGATCCCGCGTGCGGTTGCACAGCATCAGAAACACAAGCGTTTGACCATTGTTGCGGGTCAGAGTCGCCGACGCTTCGTTCCGGTCCAGCTTGGCCAGTTCCACGGCAATATCACCGGGCACCTCGTAAGGTGCGGCTTCGACCCGGTCCAGAACTTCGGCGGGCTGATCCTTGGCAATGCCATAGAGATCATCACAAGTGTCGATTTCTTCTTTCAACTTCGCGGCCCGCGAAAGGGTTTCGGCGCTGCGCCCGCCCGGCAGGTAATAGGCGGCATAATCCAACTTTGAAATACGCGGAGCGCCGGTTGCGACTTCGCGCAAGCCCCGCATCTGAAACAGGGCAACCGCGTTCGGAAGGGTGATCGGGTCGGTGATTTCACCGGTCTGAAGCCCCAGGATGACAGGTTGAAGCGCCGGGGGCAGGTTCGAGATGTTCAGCCACTCCAGACGTCCGCCCTGACCCCGTGTTGCGGCTGCGGAATACTGGGCCGCGGCAGCAGAAAACGCGTCCTGCCCTTCAAGGCGCGAGATTTCTTCGGCCAAAAGCTCGGTCTGGGCAACCGTTTGCGGGTTTACCGGGATAATGATTTCGGACAGCAGGACCTGCAATCCGCCACCGCCCGTCTGGCCCAGCGCGCGATCAATCTCATCCTCGGTCGGGCGCGCCTGCGACAGATAGCGCGAGCTGATGTAGTCGCGCCATGCCAGTTGATCCGCGACATAATCCCGGACCGTTTCAGGGTCGACGCCCGCGTCGCCGAGAAGTTTCAGGAATTGTTCGGATGACAATTGTCCGCGCGAGGCGAATTCGTCGATGCCCAGCTGAACGGCCTCGGGCGTCGCTTGTACGCCGGCGCTGCGCATGACCTGCCTGCGCAGTTTTTCATCAATCAGGGCATCCCTGACGTCAGCTTCGTTACCACCGGGCAAACCCAGAACATTCAGGAATTGCAGGCGCTGTTCAAGCTCGTACCAGGTGACAATATCCTGATTGACGCGGATCGCGGGTGAGAACAGGCTTTGCGCGCTTCCCTGAAGAGGCGCGATTGCAAAAACTGCGGCAACCAGTGCCGGTGTGACCGGTTTAAGCCAACCGGAACGGAGAAACCTGGAGAAACCTGATATCAACTGCATGTTCTCTTGTATGTCTTGCCACCGCCTTCAAGGGCGTACCCTGTCAAAGAAAGGGTAAAGCCGAATTCTGTCGAAGGCTCAATAGTGGATGTTGAAGTAAAGCGCCGACTTACGGACATGTTAACCCGAACGCATTCGTTCTGATAGGTCACACCCAGACCCAGCCGGATCGGCTCCGACTCAGCCAGATCGTAGCGCGCCAGGGCATTGGTCAGCCAGTTCTGATCGACCTGGTAGCGTCCGAGAAGCAGAATTTCCGAGATTTCTTCGGTGATGTTTTCCGCCGGGTCCGGTTCCTGCCAGATATAGCTACCAGACAGGCCGGCATTTTCGGATGCCCATGCGCCGCGCAGTTCGGCTTTGACAAAGCTGAAATCCCCGTCGATCAGACCGCGTCCGGCAAGTGACCAGCCATTGGCCGTGCTGATCTGCCCGGCCACCAGCAAATCCGACGATGTGCCCTGCAATCCCGATGTCAGCGTGAAGTTTGGATCGGCGTCGGCCCGAAACACTTGGCCCACAGTCGCTTGGGCCTGCCAGCCACCCGCGCCATACCGGGCCCAGTTCAGGCCAACCACACCAGTGGCACTGTTCTCGCGCTGATCTTCAGCAGGGAACCGCGAGAGGGACAGAAGGTTACCCTGATCGAATTCCTGAAAAGTGCTTTCATCATTCGGAACATCGGTGTCCGATACATGTGTCCATCCGAACTGCGCAATCGGTTCGAGGAACTGAACAGCCCCCGATTCCTCGCGCCGGGTCATTGGATAACGGAGAGTCAAAGCCGCGCGCGGCGTAGATCGGGTCACGTTGTCGGGGTAGTTGCTGTCGTGACGAATGTTGAAAGTGTCAACCGACGCCCCAAACGTGGTATCGACCCGCAACCCCGATGAGAAAGTCCAGCTGCGTAGCCATTCGGCATCGAAGGTGGCCCGTGCCATGTCGCGACCAACAACATCTGTATCGCTGGTGCGTTCGTGCGCATGACCGATGAATGCCAGCCGAACCTCGCCCCCTAGCGTGCTGGGAAAATAGCGTTTTTCATAGTTGAGGTCGAAGACGCGGGACGGGATTTCGTCCTGATTTTCGCTGTCCCGAAGTGTTTTGTAGTAGATCAGGCCGGTTTTGAACGCACTATCGCGCTTGATCCGCTCCAGTGCGATTTCGCTGCGCAAGCGGTCCAGATCCGGCAAGCCGTAATCGGCCAGATAGGCATCGTCGGATGTAGTTTCCAGATTGAAGGTCAGACGGAAATCGTTCTTCAGATTGAACCAGCCGGTGGCAAACAGGTAGCCGCGATCCTGATCGGGTTGCACATCATCCCGTGTATAAGCGCCTTCCACCTGAATGCGTCCGTTCACAAAGGCCTGACGATAGCGGTATCCCAGGGTTGTCGTCTTGGCTGAGACGTAAGGCGTAAGTGTCAGGTCCTTGTGATCGCCAAGTTTGAAGAAATACGGAACCTGAACGCCAGTGCCCAATTGCGAGGTGCTGCGGATCGAAGGAACCAGAAAGCCGGTTGCCCTCTCTAGCGTTGGGTCGGGCAAGCGCAGATAGGGAAAGTAGAATACCGGATAATCCAGGACCCGAAGCTGCGCGCCTTCGAAATATAGTTGCCGTTCCAGTTGATCATGCGTGACTTTGCGCGCCCTGATCTGCCACAGAGGCGGCCTGCCGTCGGTGCAGACATGACAGGATGTGGCTGAAACCTTGCTGAATTGCGTATAACGTCCTGCGGCCCGTTTCGCCTGAACCGAGGCGATCTGTACCTGCTGTTCAAACACCATGCGTGCACCGATCAGCAGTCCGTTCTGAATTCCGCTGTCCAGTTGCCCTGAATCCGCCAACAGGGTGGTTTGACCACCCTGATCGATACGAATGGGGCCTTCCAGTGTCAGCTCGCCAGTCTCGCGGTCATATGTGATACGATGGGCGGACAATTTGGTGTCGCCCTGAAAGGCTTCGACATTGCCTTCAGCCACAAGTTTGCGCTCAGGCGTGATGAATACCTTGTCGGCCACCAGCAAGGCAGGCTCTTGTTGCGCTTGTGTACCCTGTGGTTGTGGCTGGCCTTGGGATGTCTGTGCTGCAGTTCCCGCCGGGACGGACAAAGCCAGTGCACTGGTAAGCAACACAGGAACGATATGCCGCATCAGCCGTCCTCCGCATGCAGTAGCAGACCAAGAGACAGCAGAATTGCGGCAAAGGGCGGTGCCCAGGCAGCGATATAGATGGGCAATTGTCCGTTTTCCCCGAGGATTTGCGCGAAATTGCGCACGAAATAGATGGCAAATCCAAGCAGGACGGCTGTCAGGACGGCGATCCCTGTGCCGCCGAACCGAACGTGGCGCATGGTGAACGCGGCCCCGATCAGAACCATCGAGATCAGAAAGAAAGGCCGGGCCAGCTGTACCTGCAGCCAAACCTCATATTGTTTGGTCGAAAATCCCGCCTCGCGCAGGTCGCTGATCAACTGGGGCAGGTCATAAACAGAAACCGAATCCTGTTGCCCAAACGTATCCATGATCCGCTGTCGGGTCAGCGAGGTCGGCAGCTCCAGACGCTCGTGCACAACTGAATTGGATTCAGGGTTTTGCCCATCCTGCAAGGCCCAGATTTTTGCCTGATACAGAACCCAGTTCCCGTCTTCCAACTCTGCCCGATCCGCAACAATTTGCTGGGTTGGTTTGCCATCCCGCCCAAAGGTGATGACGGTAACACCGTCCAGCCGCAGCTTGTCTTGGTTCGATGTGGCCCGGGCGTGGATAACGGCCTGCCCATTCTCGGCGGATTGGCGCAGCCACAGGCCCTCGCTGCTGATCGAAAGGGCCGAACTGCCGTTGTTTCGGTATGAATCCGACAAGCGGCGGAACTCTTCGGATGTGGCCGCTGCGATGGGATTCAAAAGTGCAACGGCCAGAGCGCCGATGATCAGCGACAACAGGACAGGGGCGACCAAAGCGCGGATGCCCGAGCGGCCAGTTGCACGGGTCACCACAAGTTCGGACGTACGTGCCAGCCCAACGAACAGCGCGATGGTGGACAGGATGACCAGCAAAGGCAGCATTTCGCTGATGGCGGCTGGTGTATTCAGCAGTGTGAGGTGCAGCAACTGGGCAAAAGACAGGTCGAAATCGTCAAAGCGGCGAATCTGTTCGATCAGATCGATGAGAATCATCAAGGTCAGGAAAATACCTCCGATGACCATGAAACTTTGCAGGAACCGGCGAGCGAAATAACGGTCCAGGATCATAGGCACAACCCCGCTGCGCCTGTAGTGCGGGGCGTCGGGCTGATATCGCGCCTGCGCAATGCTGTGCGCGACGGCGTATGCCTGCCCTCTCGTACCACGTCTTTCTCCCCCGAGCCTGCCGGTCATTTTTTCGGGACCTTAATGCAA
Source organism: Ruegeria sp. P8 (assembly GCF_056534665.1). Taxonomy (NCBI): domain Bacteria; kingdom Pseudomonadati; phylum Pseudomonadota; class Alphaproteobacteria; order Rhodobacterales; family Roseobacteraceae; genus Ruegeria; species Ruegeria sp. P8. The sequence continues at coordinate 460,519 of NZ_JBQERC010000002.1, read as the reverse complement.
TTGAAAGGCGGGGAAAACTGCTATCTGGTCAATGCGTGCCCCGCGGGCTAGGTCTTGGGGAACAGAATTCGAGGAGTGTACAATGAGCAGTCTGATACCGATCCGTTTTCAGGAATTTGACCTGGAGGCTATGGCGCAGGCCAAAGGGCGCATCGCCATCATCATTCCGGATGACGGTAAGATGAGCCCGGCAGCCCGCCGGGCAAACCGTCTGACGAAGGGCGGGTTGGCGCGGCTTGTTGAAAGCGAGAGTTTCGGAAAGTCCAAGACAGGTGATGTCATCTCGATGGCATGGCCCACAGGGATGGCGGCTGAGGCGCTGGATGTTCTGGTTCTGCCACGTCGCCCCGAGGCCGCCGAAGCCCGTAAGGCAGGTGCGGCGCTGGCTAAGCTGGCAGGCGGCAAGGACATGCTGGTGATGGTGGGAAATCAGGCGCGGGCCGAGGATCTGGCACTGGGGATTGTTCTGCGCAGCTATGAATTCGACGCGCATAAAACCAAGGAAAGCCAGAAGGCTGGCACAGTGACAATCAGCCACGCAAAGCCTGTAGAGATCGAGGCAGATTTTGCACCTCTCTATGCAATTGCTGATGGCGTTCGGATGACGCGCGATCTGACCAATGAACCGGCAAATGTTTTGACCACTACCGAATTCGCGGACCGTCTGGTTGAGATGCAGGAGCTGGGTCTTGAGGTCGAAGTGCTGGACGAAGACAAGCTGGCCGAGTTGGGGATGCGCACATTGCTAAGCGTCGGGCAGGGCTCGGACAGCCCTTCGAAAGTCGTGGTGATGCAGTGGAATGGCGGGGCCAAGGACGACGCGCCTCTGGCTTTGGTCGGAAAAGGCGTGGTGTTCGACACAGGTGGTATCTCGCTCAAACCCGCTGTCGGCATGGAAGAGATGACCATGGACATGGGCGGCGCCGGCGTTGTTGCGGGCACCATGCGCGCGCTGGCCAAGCGCAAGGCAAAAGCCAATGTCGTGGGGCTGGTTGGTCTGGTCGAGAATATGCCATCAGGTAACGCCACCCGTCCGGGTGATGTGGTCAGGTCGATGAAGGGCGACACGGTCGAGATCATCAACACCGACGCCGAGGGCCGCTTGGTTCTGTGTGACGTGATGTGGTACGCGCAGGAACGATTCAAGCCGGTCGGTATGATTGACCTGGCAACTTTGACCGGTGCGATCATCATCGGGTTGGGCCATGAAAACGCTGGTGTCTTTTCGAACAATGACACGTTCTGTGATGCCTTCCTGAAATCTGCCAAGGCCGAGGATGAAGGCGCTTGGCGGATGCCATTGGGCAACGCCTATGACAAGTTGCTGAAATCGCGCATTGCCGACATGAAGAACGTGGGCGGTCGCCCCGCCGGTTCAGTCACCGCCGCGCAGTTCCTCCAGCGGTTCGTAAAAGAGGAAACGCCGTGGATTCATCTGGACATTGCAGGCGTCGCCTCGGTGGCTGAAGAGACCTCTTATGCGCCCAAAGGCGCCACCGGCTGGGGCGTGCGCGCGCTGAGCCGGTTTGTGCAGGACAATTTCGAGTAAGCATATGGGCGCTGTCTATTTCTACCACCTGACCCGCCAGCCGCTGGAGCATACCTTGCCCGCGCTGCTGGACAAGGCGCGGCAAGCCGGGTGGCGGATAGCCGTGCGGGGTACTGACCCTGCGCGGATGGACTGGCTGGATGAAAAACTGTGGCTGGGCCCCGAGGACGGGTTCCTGCCGCATGGTCGCGCAGGCGGTCCGCATGACGCGGACCAGCCGATCCTGCTGACCACCAGCGCCGTGGCGGGAAATGGTGCGACCTGTATCATGGCTGTGGATGGCGCGCCGGTTGAAGCGGAAGAAGTCGCCGCGCTGGAACGAGTTTGTATCCTGTTCGATGGCAATGACGACATGGCGGTACAACACGCGCGCGGGCAGTGGAAAGCGCTGACGGATGCCGGATGCTCCGCACAATACTGGTCGGAGGAGTCCGGGCGGTGGGAAAAAAAGGCTGAAGCCTGACCGGCCCGCAATTTTCAGGAGATACGACAATGCAGAAAAAGCCTTTGGGCCGTACCGGAATTATGGTGAGCGATCTGTGCCTTGGTACGATGACATTTGGCTCTCAAACGTCTGAAACGGATGCGCACCGGCAGATGGATATGGCGTTGGACGCGGGGATCAACTTTGTCGACGCGGCGGAAATGTATCCGGTGAACCCTGTCGCGAAAGAAACGATCGGGCGCACCGAAGAGATTTTGGGAAACTGGAATGCCGCCAATCCTACCCGCCGGGGCGATTATGTTCTGGGAACCAAGCATTCCGGCGCGGGGCTGTCCTTTGTCCGCGATGGTGCGCCGATCACTGCCCGCACAATACCCGAAGCAGTTGAGGGGTCTTTGCGACGTTTGCAGACCGGGTACATTGACCTCTATCAGTTTCACTGGCCCAATCGGGGCAGCTATATGTTTCGGCAGAACTGGGATTATGCGCCGTCTGGCGAAAACACAGATGAAGTGCTGAGCAACATGCAAGAATGCCTTGAGGCATTGCAGGCTCAGGTAGACAAGGGCAATATCCGTGCCTTTGGCCTGTCGAATGAAAGCGCTTGGGGAACCGCGCAATGGCTGCGGCTGGCCGACCAGATGGGGGCGCCGCGCGTGGCATCGGTGCAGAACGAGTATTCATTGCTGTGCCGCCATTTTGACACCGACCTGGGTGAGTTGAGTGTGCATGAAGATGTTGGGCTGATGGCGTTTTCCCCGTTGGCGGCAGGCTTTCTGACCGGAAAGTACCAAAATGACTGCGTTCCCGACGGATCGCGTATGTCCTTTGTGCCTGAGATGGGAGGCCGGAAATCCGGTCGTGTTTTCGAGGCGGTTGCAGCTTATCTGGAAATCGCCGCACGGCATGGTCTGGATCCGGTGCATATGGCGTTGGCGTGGTGCCGGACGCGCCCGTTCATGATGTCGGCAATCTTCGGGGCCACGACCGTTGCACAGCTGGATCATATTCTGGCGGGCGTGGATCTTGAATTATCCAAGCATGTGTTGGCCGAGATCAGTAGGGCACATCGGGCGCACCCGATGCCGTTTTAGGGGCTCTGCCCCCGTCGCCTTTGGCGACGCCCCCGGGATATTTTTGGCCAGATGAAGAAGGATCCGGTCAGTGATGGGTGGGATGCGCGCGTTCGTGTCTCAGGTCGCGGGCCGATTGACCGTGGGCGGTGCGGAAAGCGCGGGCAAAGCTGGATTGCGAGGCAAAGCCGGTGGCGAGCGCCACATCCATCAGTGGCATGTCGGTGTCGGTGACCAGACGGCGGGCCTCGGCCAGGCGCAGCTGCAGATAGTGGTCCTGCGGCGTCGTGTTCAGGCGCAGTCGGAACTGTTGTTGCAGCGTCCGTGGGCTGGTGCCCAGGCGGTCTGCGATGTAGGCCAGCGGCAGAGGATCATCCAGTGACGCCTGCATCATCGAGTTGGCCTTGGCGGTCAGCGCCGTGTGGCGATGTGGCGCGCCTGTGCGGCTTTGCGGTTTTCCAGGGTCGGGAGCACCATCGTAAAGGAACAGGCCCGCAACGCGCGCGGCGAAACTTGCGCCATGACGGGCGGCGATGATGTGCAGCATCATCTCGACAGCCGGAATTGCGCCACCCGAAGTCAGTCGATTGCCCGAAACGGTGAAGCGGTCGGTGCGCACATCAACTTCGGGAAACCGCGTGGCAAAATTTTCTAGGTCTTCCCAGTGGGTTGTTGCCAGATGGCCATCCAGTAGCCCGGCCTCGGCCAGGAGCCACGGGCCGCCATCAATGCCTGCCATCGTTGCGCCTGTGCCTGCGATGCGCCGCAGACCAGCCAGCAGGCTTGGGGTGGCGTGGCGGGCCAGTTGGAACCCGGCGACCACGATCATCAGGTCGCAGGATTGCAACCGGGCCAGTGGAATACCGGGCACTTGCAACGCACTGGTCAGCACCGCGGGCTCTGGCGTTGCGGTCACATAGTCCCAATCAAAGGCCGGGCGGTCCGCCAGACGGTTCGCGGCCCGCATCGGGTCCACCGCAGAGGCAAAGCTGAGCGTGTTGCATTCGTCCAGTACAAGCACCGCAGTTTTTAGGGCGCGGTGTTCCGGTTGCAGTATGTTTTTTGCGGATTTCATCAAGTTTGATTCGCATATTGCCAAGTGGGTTTCCCAAAGCTGCGCCAGAGTCGGGTCAGAACGCAAATCGGAATCCGGGGAAAAGCCTGGGGAAAACCCAAGGCAGAACCGGGTATAACTTGGGGAAAACACCATGCCTCTGGAAATGAACCGCGAAGTCTTCATTACCTGTGCCGTAACCGGCTCGGGCGGAACGCAGGACCGCAGCCCGCATGTGCCGCGGTCACCGCGGCAGATCGCCGACAGCGCGATTGCCGCCGCCAAGGCCGGGGCGGCAGTGGTTCACTGCCACGTGCGCGACCCCGAGACCGGTGCGCCAAGCCGCCGGCTGGATCTGTATCGCGAGGTAACGGACCGCATCCGCGACGCTGATGTGGACGTCGTATTGAATCTGACGGCCGGGATGGGCGGCGATATCGTGTTCGGCGGTGTTGAAAACCCGTTTCCAGTGGCCGCGGGCACGGACATGGTCGGCGCGTCGGAACGCGTGGCGCATATTGCAGAATGTTTGCCCGAAATATGCACTCTGGACTGCGGCACAATGAACTTTGCCGAGGCAGATTATGTTATGACGAATACGCCCGGGGCATTGCGCGCCATGGGCAAGATGATGACCGACCTGGGTGTCAAACCCGAGATCGAAGCCTTTGACACTGGCCACCTGTGGTTTGCAAAGCAACTGGTGAAGGAAGGGATTCTGGCACCCAACGCTCTGGTCCAACTGTGCATGGGGGTACCGTGGGGCGCGCCGGATGATCTGAATACCTTTATGGCGATGGTGAACAACGTGCCGGATGACTGGACCTTCAGCGCGTTTTCGCTGGGACGGAACGAGATGCCGTTTGTCGCGGCTTCGGTTCTGGCGGGCGGCAATGTGCGCGTTGGGCTTGAGGACAACCTGTGGCTGGATAAGGGCGTAATGGCCGAGAACTGGCAACTGGTGGAACGTGCAGGATCCATCATCGAGAATATGGGCGCGCGCGTGATCGGCCCTGACGAAGTACGTGCGAAGCTGGGGCTGACCAAGCAGGCACCTGTTGCAAAATAATGGACACGCGGGTTTTTTGGGGGCCAGCCCCCAAGCCCCCGGAGTATTTCTAAAAAGATGAAACACGCGCAGCCAGTAGGTGGGAAATCATGAAAACGGCAGCAATTATTGGGGGCGGAGTTATCGGCGGTGGATGGGCCGCGCGGTTCCTGCTCAATGGCTGGGATGTGCGGGTGTTTGATCCCGACCCCGAGGCGGAACGCAAGATTGGCGAGGTGCTGGACAACGCAAGACGGTCCTTGCCGGGGCTGAGTGACGTTCCGTTGCCAGCCGAGGGCTCGCTGAGCTTTCACAGCGACATGGCCGAAGCGGTTAAGGGTGCGCGTTGGATACAGGAGAGTGTGCCAGAACGACTGGATTTGAAACTGAAGGTTTACAAAGGCTTGCAGGAGGCTTGCGATCCGGGCGCGATCATCGGATCCTCGACCAGCGGGTTCAAGCCGTCCGAACTTCAGGACGGGGCGCTGCGCCCCGAGCAGATCGTGGTGACGCACCCCTTCAACCCGGTTTACCTGCTGCCTTTGATCGAGCTTGTACCAACGGATAAGAACCCGCCCGAGATGATCAAACAGGCGCAGGACCTGTTGAAATCGCTCGGGTTTTTCCCGCTGCACGTCAAGAAAGAGATCGATGCGCATATTGCCGACCGGTTCCTGGAAGCTGTCTGGCGCGAGGCGCTGTGGCTGGTCAAGGATGGCATTGCGACGACCGAAGAGATTGACGAGGCCATCCGTATGGGGTTCGGCATCCGCTGGGCGCAGATGGGTCTGTTCGAAACCTACCGCGTGGCCGGGGGCGAGGCGGGGATGCGCCATTTCATGGCGCAGTTCGGGCCTGCTTTGAAATGGCCGTGGACCAAGTTGATGGATGTTCCTGAGTTCACTGACGAACTGGTCGATTTGATCGCCAATCAATCTGACGCACAATCCGGGATGCATTCGATCCGAGAATTGGAACGCATTCGCGATAACAACCTTGTTGGTATGATGCGGGCCCTCAAGGCGCAGAATTACGGCGCGGGGGCGGTGCTGAACCAACATGACGCACGGTTGAAACCCGTTGCGTTGCCGACGCTGGATCAAGCGGATCTGAGCCAGCCCATCCTGACCCTGTCGCGGGCCGTTCCGCTGGACTGGACGGATTACAACGGCCACATGAACGAAGCGAAATATCTGGAGGCCTTTGCCGCCGCCACCGATCGGTTCATGGAAATCATCGGATGCGATGCGGATTACATCGCCTCGGGCGGCAGCTATTTCACAGCGGAGAACCACATTCGCTATGTGGATGAAGCTCATGCCGGTGCAAAAATCGCCGTGCGCACGCAGATGCTGTTGGGGCAGGGCAAGAAGCTGCATGTGTTCCACAGCATGTATGAGGGCGACAAGCTGCTGGCCACGGGTGAAAGTTTTCTGCTGCATGTCAGCCTGGAAACCCGCCGCCCGAGCGCGCCATCCGCTGAAATCGAAGCGGCTATGGCGCGGGTTGCAGAGGCTCAGGCCGGATTGCCTTATCCCGAGGGCGCAGGCGCAGCGATCAGGAAGCCTTCATGACGCGCCGGGTTCTGGTGACGGCTGGCGCGTCAGGCGTCGGCCTGGCCATGGCCGAGGCGTTTGACGCGGTTGGCTATGACGTCCGGGTTACTGATATCGATCAGGCGGCGTTGGATACTTTGCCCGAACGTTGGACCAGGCACCGAGCCGATGTTGCGGACGAAGCAGACATGCGCACGGTATTTGACGCCGTCCGTTCGACGGGCGGGTTGGATGTGCTCTGCGCCAATGCCGGTATTGCCGGCCCGACAAATGCCATTGAGGATATTGATCTGGACGCGTGGCGTGCTTGTGTCGCGGTCAATCTGGACGGTGCTTTTCTGGCGGCAAAATATGCAGCGCCGCTGATGAAAACGGCACGGGCGGGCAGTATCATTCTGACCTCGTCGACAGCCGGGCAACATGGCTACCCGTTCCGGGCGCCCTATGCGTCGGCAAAATGGGCGGTCATCGGGTTGATGAAAACACTGGCGATGGAGCTGGGGCCCTATGGCATCCGTGCCAATGCCATTTGTCCGGGCGCAGTTGAAGGCCCTCGGATGGAGGGCGTCCTGACCCGCGAGGCCGCAGCCAAGGGCATGACCCGTGATGAGGTCTATCGGGGCTATGCCTCGGGCACCTCAATGGGGCGCTTCGTCGAAGCGCAGGATGTCGCCAATATGGCAGTCTTCCTTGCCTCAGATGCGGCACGTCTGGTTTCAGGACAGGTGATTGCGGTCGATGGCCACACGGTCAACCCGGACCCGAAATTGTAACTCAGCCCTGGTTTGGACCACGGATCTGGCGGATGGTCTGACGGACTGCCTGCCAGTCCTGGGCTTCTTGCCGGTTTCCGGCAGCTTCGCAGTCGCGCATTTTTTGCGCGGCTTCGGCCTCGGCTTGGTCTCCATGGGCGGCAAAAAGTGCACGTGCGTATTGAGCGGTTTGAATTGCGTCCATTCCTGTGCTCCTCCGTCTGTGTTCGGAATGCCTTATGGTTCGCGCCACAGTAGAATAGCACAGGTTGGATGGCGCTGCATCACCAGTCGCGGGAAACCGCCGTTCTGAGGCGACGCAGATGGTTTGGAAAGTCCCGGGCGGCCACGTCGGCCTCGCGTACCAGTGTGTCGAAATGGCGTGAGAATGTCTCGATCCGATCCCGGTCGCGGAAGGCCATATAGTGACTTCCTGCGTAAAATACACAAAGCAGCGGGCCGAAAATCGTCACGGGTGCGGAATAAAGCCGTTTTGCGTCAAACAGATAGATACGCATCCGCGGATAGAGCTGTTCGCACAGCGCCAACAGGTGATCGATCTGTTCCAGCCGAACCTCGGGGCTGAGACCCTGATAATACCCAGTGGCGCTTGCAAAGCTTTCGATTTCGAATAGCGGCATGGCGATCTCATAGTCTGACTGGGCGCTGCGCATCCATGCCAGACGATCCGCCGACGCGCCGATGGCTTGGTCAGCGGTCCGGCCCAGATGCGGGGCGTATTCCCATTCCAGTATCGAACGCGTCTTGAGCATGTCGGGCAGGGTGGCCGGGACATAGCGGATTTTGTACCCGGCGGCCTCCTGATGCCACTCGAAGATACGTTCATCGACAAGGGCGCGTGGGGCCTCGGTAAAGGTCAGCGAGCTAGCCAGAAGCTCAGCCGCGCTTTCCGGCCTGTCAGATAGGCTTAGCAACCAGTCGGCCGAAACGCCAAGCGCCGCTGCACATCCGCCAACAACATGTGCGTTGGGCAACCGCGCGCCATGATCTGTCAGCAATTGGGAAACGGTCGAGCGGTCAACGCCAATATTGCGCGCAAGGGCACTTTGGCTGACATGACGCTCTTCCATCGCGCGGGCGAGGCGGAGACGAAATTGCGCGGCTCGGTCGCGCTTGTCGATATTTTCCTGCATGTCGTGTTTTTTATCACATTTGATGAATTTTGTTAATCATATTCAGAATTTCCAATACCGGGGTCCGGATGTAACGCTTTGAGTAAGAAAAAAACGGGGTTCGGAATGGAAACGCGGCGAAGATCAGTCGTGAAAGCAATCGTTTGGAATGCGATGGGGTTGGCGATCATGACAATGGTGGGCCTGTTGGCAACAGGCTCTGCCGCTGTAGGAGGGGCGCTGGCGCTGGTGAACACGGCCATCGGCCTGACGATGTACGTGATTTACGAAAGAATTTGGGCGAACATTTCGTGGGGCCGAAATGGCTGATCCCACTACACCCAAATCGCCCGAATGGGGCACGTTTTTCCTGATCGTCTTGTGTTATGCCGCGTGGCTTGCCGGTCTGTACTGGCTGGCAAACACATCCTTGTGGTTGGCTATCCCTGCTCTGGGTGTTGTTGCGGCTTTGCATTCGTCACTGACGCATGAGGCCCTGCACGGGCACCCATTTCGTGCAAAATGGCTGAACGAGGCGTTGATGGCACTGCCGTTGACATTGGCAATTCCGTATAACCGCTTTCGGGACCTGCATCTGGCGCATCATCAGGATGCCACCCTGACGGACCCTTATGACGACCCGGAATCGAATTATCTGGATCCGCATATCTGGTCGGGATTGCCGCGGCTGGCGCAGATGATCCTGAGCCTGAACAACACGCTGTTGGGGCGGATGGTACTGGGGCCCGTCCTTGGTCAGGGTCTGTTTATGTTTGACGAATGGCGTGGGTTGATACGCGGGGACAGGGCGATCCTGCTGGCATGGGCTGTGCACCTTCCCGGCGCGGCGGTGGTTCTGTGGGTAGCTGCGCAATCGGCCATGCCGGTTTGGGCCTATCTGGTCGCGGCCTATATGGGGCTGTCGCTTTTGAAGATCCGCACGTTTCTGGAGCATCGTGCACATGAAAAATCCCGCGCCCGCACGGTGATTGTCGAAGATCGCGGACCTTTGGCATTTTTGTTTTTAAACAATAACCTACACGTCGTTCATCACATGAATCCGGCGGCTCCGTGGTATCGCTTGCCTGCATTGTACCGCGACGGAAAGGACAGGTACTTGGCTTGCAACGAAGCCTATGTTTACCGGTCCTATGCACAGATATTCCGGCAGTATTTCGTTCGCGCAAAAGACCCTGTGCCACATCCTCTCTGGCCAAAGCCTTGAATTGACGACACAACGGGTGGCATGAGTCTCTGGATCCCTGTCACCATCGCCGCCGCCAGTTTTCAGACTGTGCGTTTCATGCTGCAAAAATCTCTGGCTAGCGTGAAACTATCTGCTGCAGGTGCAACTTTTGCGCGGTTTGCCTATTCCATGCCGTTGGCGGTTATCGGGCTATATGTTGCGTTGCAGATAACCGGGGCGAGCATGCCTCGGCTTGGCAGTTTGTTCTGGCTTTACGCGGTCATCGGAGGGACAGCGCAAATCCTTGCAACGATCTGCGTGGTGGCGTTGTTCAAACAACGTAATTTTGCCGTTGGAATTACCTTCAAGAAAACCGAGGTGATCCAGACCGCGATCGTTGGTTTTTTGGTCTTGGGGGACAGTGTGTCGCCGGGCGCATTGTTCGCGATCCTGTTGGGGTTGATGGCTGTTCTTTTGTTGTCAAAAACACCTGGAGGGGACGGACCCTGGTGGCGCCATCTGACCAATCGGGCTTCGCAATTGGGGCTTGGATCAGGTGTTTTGTTTGCGTTTTCTGCTGTCAGCTATCGTGGGGCTTCACTGCAACTGGGCGATATCGATGCGTGGTTCCGAGCGCTGGTAACATTGGCCGCAGTGGTGACATTCCAGTTCGCCAGCATGGGGATATGGCTGCTGTGGCGCGACCGTGCCGAACTGCGCGCAGTCTGGCAAACGAGAAAGACCGGGGTATTTGTCGGCCTGACCAGCCTCGGCGGCTCGTTTTGCTGGTTCTGGGCCTTCACCTTGCAGAATGCGGCTTATGTAAAAGCGCTGGGGCAGGTAGAGCTGATCTTTAGCCTGATGGCGTCGATCCTGTTCTTCCGCGAGACGATCACCCGGCGCGAAATCGCCGGGATGATGTTGCTTGGGTTTTCGATTTTAGCGCTTGTTCTGGCAATCTAGCTGGCGCGACGTTCGTCAAAGCTGAGCGCGATGAAGCTGGGCAGGTGATCTCCCATGCCCACGACGGCCGGGCCGGTGTCTTCCTTGCGTCCACGACTGCGCCCCTTAGGCTCGCGAACCTTTTTGCCCTCTTTCGGGCTCTCGGGGGCTTTGGCCTTTTTCTCAGGCTTTGGCTGTTCGGGTCTGGGGTCGTCCTGAACCGGGTTGTCTATGCGCGGGATGTCTTTTTGGATCAGCTTTTCGATCGCAACCAGTGCTTTTTCGTCGCGTCCCGAACAGATTGTGATGGCTTTACCTTCACGGCCGGCGCGGCCGGTGCGGCCAATGCGGTGCACATAATCCTCGGGATGGCCGGGGACGTCGAAATTGAACACATGGCTGACGGCTGGCACATCCAGGCCACGCGCAGCCACGTCCGAGGCGACCAGCAGGCGCAATGATCCCTCACGGAAACCGTCCAGTGTTTTCATCCGCTGCGACTGGTCCAGATCGCCATGGATGGCGGCCGCGTTGTAGCCGTGTTTTTTCAGGGATTTTGTGCAGATATCCACGTCAGTCTTGCGGTTGCAGAAGATGATCGCATTTGTGCATTTGTCGCCTTCAGCATCGATCAGCGCACGCAGAACCTTGCGTTTGTTGCTGGCTTCGCGGTCCCGACGGCCGCCTTTGAACATGACCACGCCCTGTTCGATGGTCTCGGATGCGGTCGCCTGACGGGCAACTTCGACCCGGGCAGGGGCCGACAGGAACGTGTCGGTTATCCGCTCGATCTCGGATGCCATGGTGGCTGAGAAGAACAGGGTCTGACGGGTGAAAGGTGTTAGTGAGAAGATGCGTTCGATATCGGGGATGAACCCCATGTCGAGCATACGGTCCGCTTCATCCACCACCATGATCTGCACGCCGGTCAGCAACAGCTTGCCGCGCTCGAAATGATCCAGCAGACGGCCCGGCGTGGCGATCAGAACGTCGACGCCACGGTCAATCAGGGCTTCTTGCTCTTTGAAGCTGACACCACCGATCAACAGCGCTTTGGTCAGTTTCAGGTGTTTGGTATAGGTGTCGAAATTCTCGGCCACCTGAGCGGCCAGTTCCCGCGTCGGGCACAAAACCAACGAACGTGGCATACGGGCACGCGCCCGGCCACGGGCCAGCAGTGTGATCATTGGCAGCGTAAAGCTGGCGGTTTTACCCGTGCCTGTCTGAGCTATGCCCAAAACATCGCGCCCTTCCAATGCGGGCGGAATCGCACCTGCCTGGATCGGAGTTGGGGTTTCGTATCCGGCTTCCTCAATGGCTTTGAGGACCTTCGGGTTCAGGTTCAGTTCGTTAAACTTTGTCATGTAAGTCCGGTTGAATGCGGACACTTGACCTGGCCCGCGCGTATAAGATGTGCCGGGCCCGGATGGCCATGCGCGTGATGCGACATTTCGGCTTGGACGCGGACATAACAAAAACGTTGGTCGGGGTCAAATGAAGACCGCTACATCAGGGTTTCATCGAGACAGGTTCGAGTTTTGCGCAACAATTCAGCAACTTCCGGGAAAGTGTTTCGCCAATTTCCCGTCCAGATTCAACACGCGGTGGCGGATCAGCCCTTTCTGCTCCAGCCGGGCGCGGACTTCTGGGTCAGCGCCGCTCATCTCGTTGAAGAACGCGCGCAGCCCGTCCTCGCCGTGTTCGCTTTCAATCCAGCTGAGCAATTCATTCTTGTTCAGCCCCCCCATCTCGCGCGGGGCATTCGGGGCCATGCCAGCCTGATACGAGCCGCGATCCAAGCGGAACGGATAATGTGCAATCCAGTGATCCCAGTCCGGCGCGTGGCGGTGGCATAGATCGACCTGCGCAAGTTCGTATTTACACGGCAGCAATTTCCCGTTCTGAAACAGGTTGTGGATACGAAAACTCAGACGTTTCAATCCCGTGCGCGCAAACAACTTGCCCTGTACATGGCTGAGGAACCCGCCAAGGACGAAAGCCCCATAGTTGGGATAAAGCATCTCAATCAGCTGTGTTCGGGCCGGGCTTTGTGGAACATGCGCCTTGTACAGGTCTTCGCCGCCTGCCAGCGCCTCGATTGGGCGGACCCGGGCGGCGTGAACCTTGTCCCCGATATCGCGCAACACATCCGAGATTGGGGTCGGCGACCACAGAAACTCGTCAACATCGATATGGGCCAGCCAATCCAGGTGCGTTTCACGATAGGCATAGGTGGCGTTGACCGATTGGCGAACCTGGTGCTTGTCCGGTCGTGTGCGTTTTAGCTTTTGCCAATAGGCATCATCGCAAACCTGTACGCAAACACTGGGATGTGCCTTCAGCGCCTCGAACGTGCGCTGGTTCGGCTCATCCAGATAGATATAGATGGTCTCGGCACCCAGATCGAGGTGATAGGCTACGAACCGAAGGACGTCTTCGGTCGGTCCCCTGACCATCGACACGACACCCCATGTGGTCATGTGCGCTGCGCGCGCGCTTCGCGCATGAGTTTCAGGCGGCGAAAGACACCGCCGGGATCACTGTTGAGCTCGGTCATCAAGTGATCGACCAGTGGCGCGATGGTGGTGTCGCTTAGGGCTTTGGTCCAGACCGGAGCAATCAGATTGACGTCCAGCCCGCCACTTCCAAGGGAAAACCCTTTCATCTGATAGGGCAGCGGGACGCGTTTCAATTTTTGATACGGAAATGGTGTTTCCGGGGTCAGCCCCGAAAAGCGCCTTTCGAACTCATATAGCTTCATCATGCCGAACAACATGCGCAAAGCGTGACCAACCTCGCGCTGAGTTGCAGTTTGACCGTGGTCCGCAAAGGTCTGAACCGACGAGACCAGCCATCGCAAATCAAGCGTGGACAGAAGGTGGTCCGACTGTTCGTCCCAAAGGCGACAAAACAGAAGCGGGGCGTGACGCGGGAAGGACCGCTTTCGCAAGTTCGAGATCAGCTGGGCATTCAGGAAGGCAAGTTCCGAGTTTCCGACAAATTCCCGCGCAATCTGAGCACGCTTGCGATCCCAACTTGTACTGGGCTTCGGCGGGGGCACAGTCGCACTTTCGGGCAATGTTCGACCGGCCAGTTCAATAAGGTCAATGTCAAGGTCAGGCAAAGAGGTGGTGCCGAACTGAAACGGGCTGCGCCGGTTTTCATACCTGTCCAGCATGTCGGGCAGACCGCCGGGGAAAGTCAGTTCATCCTTGCTCATGCGCGCAGAATTGCACAGGCAGACTCGGCTGTGCAATCAGTGAGTTGGATCACACCATCATCTCTTTGGTGGCGGTCAGGTTCAGGGCGGGATAGTCCCGAACCACCCGGTCGATGTCCCATTGCAGCCGGGTCAGATAGACAATGTCGCCGTCATGGTCGTGCGCGATGTGCTGCTTGTTTGCATTCACAAACTTTTCGACCTCGGCCTTGTCACCGCTGACCCAGCGGGCCGAGGTGAACTGAGACGCCTCGAAACGCACGGGCAGGCCGTATTCCATCTCGATCCGGCTGGCGAGCACTTCGAATTGCAACGCGCCGACGACACCCACGATAAAGCCTGACCCGATCGAAGGTTTGAACACCTTGGCCGCGCCTTCCTCGGCGAACTGCATCAGGGCTTTCTCCAGATGCTTGGCCTTCATCGGATCACCCGCACGGACGCCTTGCAGCAGTTCCGGCGCGAAAGAGGGGATGCCGGTGACGCGCAGCGCCTCACCCTCGGTCAGCGTGTCACCAATGCGCAATTGGCCGTGGTTGGGAATGCCGATGATGTCACCGGCCCAGGCCTCTTCTGCCAGTTCCCGGTCAGATGCCAGAAACAGCACTGGGTTTGAAATCGCCATCGGTTTCTTTGACCGCACATGGGTCAGTTTCATGCCGCGTTTGAAATGGCCTGATGCCATGCGGACAAAGGCCACCCTGTCGCGGTGCTTGGGGTCCATATTGGCCTGCACCTTGAAAACAAAGCCCGCGACCTTCTTTTCATCCGGCGATATCTGGCGGGGTTCGGCGGACTGAACCTGCGGCTGTGGGCCATAAGCGCCGATGCCTTCCATCAGTTCCTTGACGCCGAACGAGTTGATGGCCGAGCCGAACCAGATCGGTGTCATATGCCCTTCAAGCACCGCCTGCGGGTTCAGCGCGGGCAGCAACTCGCGCGCCATCTCAACCTCTTCCAGCAGCTTTTCCAGCAGGTGCGCAGGAATATGTTCCGACAGTTTCGGGTCATCAAGCCCGTTAATCTCGATGCTCTCTGCCACCTTGTTGCGGTCGGCGCGGTCCATCAGCTCCAGCCGGTCGCGCAGCATGTCGTAGCAGCCGATGAAATCACGACCTACGCCAATTGGCCATGCGGCGGGGGTGACGTCGATGGCCAGCATCTCTTGAATTTCGTCGATGATCTCGAACGTATCGCGGCTTTCGCGGTCCATCTTGTTACAGAAGGTCAGAATCGGCAGATCACGCAGGCGGCAGACCTCGAACAGCTTTTGCGTCTGGCTTTCGACACCCTTCGCGCCGTCGATCACCATCACGGCCGCATCCACGGCCGTCAGCGTGCGGTAGGTATCTTCCGAGAAATCGCTGTGGCCGGGCGTGTCAACAAGGTTGAACCGGAAATTGCCATAGTCGAACGACATGGCCGATGCGGAAACCGAGATTCCGCGATCCTTCTCCATCTGCATGAAGTCCGAGCGTGTCCGCCGTGCCTCGCCCTTGGCGCGCACCTGACCGGCCATCTGAATGGCGCCCCCGTACAGCAGGAACTTTTCAGTCAGCGTCGTTTTGCCCGCATCCGGGTGCGAGATGATGGCGAATGTCCGGCGACGGGCAATCTCGGGCGGCAGGGCAGGTTGGTTCGAGGTATCAAGCATGAACGCGCGTATAGGCGGGGAATCCTGCCGAGGCAAGACAAAGGGGCTGGTTCGAATCACGGCCTTGTGGCTATAAGAACATATAGTGAACAAATAATGGAGTAATTCGATGGATTTGAAAGAGATTGCCAATGAATTGGTGGCCGGCTGCCGTGAGGACCGCGCCAAGGAAAACCTTGAGAAATTGTATGCGCCAGACGCGGTTTCGGTCGAAGCAGTCGATTACTCAGGCATGGGGCGCGAAGTACAAGGGCGTGACGCGATCCGTGGCAAACATGAATGGTGGGAAGGAGCCCACGAGGTTTCTGGCGCTTCGGTCAGCGACCCGTTTGTGCACGGCGAGGACCGCTTTGCAGTGATTTTCGAAGTGCAGGGTAAGGTGAAGGAAACGGGCGAAGCCTTTGATATGCGTGAAGTGGGTGTCTATCACGTCGCAGATGGCAAGATCGTGCGAGAAGAGTTCTTCTACTGATCCCAAGCCATTTCTGGTCTTCCCTGTCTGGCCGATGCTAGACATGCGGCAATGACTGACAGGGAGGATCCGATGGACCTTGGAATAAAAGGAAAGCGCGCGCTGGTCTGTGCCAGCAGCAAAGGGTTGGGTTTGGGCTGTGCCGAGGCTTTGGCTGAGGCTGGCGTAAACCTTGTGATGAATGCGCGTGGTTCAGACGCTTTGGAGAGTGAGGCAGCACGCCTCAGGTCAGAGCAAGGTGTCGAGGTACAAACAGTCGCTTGTGACGTGACGACTGCGGAAGGGCAGGCGCAGGTGATCAAAGCAGCGCAGGGCGTTGATATTCTTGTGACAAATGCCGGCGGCCCGCCGCCGGGTTTATGGTCGGATTGGGGGCGTGATGATTTCATCAAGGCGCTGGATGCCAATATGTTGACCCCCATTGCGTTCATGAAGGCGCTGCTTCCTGGAATGATGGACAAAGGTTGGGGTCGGGTTGTGAACGTCACCTCGCAATCTGTGCGCGCGCCAATTGCGGTGCTGGGGCTTTCGAATGCAGCCCGCACGGGTTTGACCGGATATGTCGCGGGAACTTCACGCCAGGTTGCACCGCATGGCGTGACCATCAACAACCTGCTGCCCGGCATTCACGCGACGGATCGTGCAGATGCGCTGGACAGCGGTGTGGCTTCACAGCAAGGCATCTCGATCGAAGACGCACGCGCAAACCGTTCGGCATCCATTCCCGCGCGACGCTATGGAAGGCGGCAGGAATTCGGGGCAGCCTGCGCGTTCCTGTGCTCTCAACATGCGGGGTTCATCGTTGGTCAGAACATTCTGCTGGATGGTGGCGCAACCAATTTGACGATGTGACCATGGCGCAAGGGTTTTCGTTGAAAGATCAGATGTTCAACGCTGAGAAAGTAAATTATCTCAGTGGTTTGTTTTCCGAGTCTCATGCAGAATTTGATGCCCCGGCATTCCGATCTGCGGTCATGTCGCGATTGCTGGATCTAGAGATGAAGGATCGGATCATCTGGATCGCCACTTGTCTGCAACAGGCGGTGCCCGGTGACTTGCCTGCTGTTGCCCCGACGATCCTGCGCGCCTTGCCTGCGCCTTTGGACCCAACGAAAACGGATGACGATTTTGGCGATTTCATCTTTGCGCCGGTCGGTGAGTGGGTAGCGGCCATAGGTCTTGAGCATGTTGATCTGGCTTTAGACGTGATGGAGGAACTGACACAGAGGTTTTCCATGGAATGGGCAATCCGTCCGTTCCTGAACCATGACCCGGACCGGGTGTTGCGGCGGATGCAGGACTGGTGCTCTCATGACAGTTACCATGTGCGCAGGCTGGTCAGCGAAGGGACGCGCCCCCGATTGCCATGGGGGCAGGCGGTCGCATTGGGTTTGCAGGACCCGCTGCCGTTGCTGGACAAGTTGCACATGGATTCGACGCGGTATGTCACCCGGTCCGTATCCAATCACCTGAATGACATCACCAAGAAAGACCCGGATCTGGTATTGGATCGCCTGACGGCGTGGCGCAGCCAGGGTCATCAGAATCAGGACGAGCTGGACTGGATGACGTCACACACCCTGCGCGGACTTGTGAAAGCGGGGCATCCTGAAGCGATGAAGATGTTAGGCTATGACCCGGAAGCGGAAATCGAGGTCGCAGTCAACCTGACCTCCGAAGCTCGGATTGGGGACGCTCTGGCCTTTTCGGTCACTTTGAACGGGTTTGGAGATCTGCCAGTTCTGGTTGACTATGTCATTCATTTTCAAAGACCTGGCGGGAAAATCTCAGCCAAGGTGCACAAGTTGAAGCAGGCGGCTTTGAAGAACGGGAAACTGACGCTGGAAAAACGCCACAAGTTGAAGGGTGATGCCACAACGTTCAAGTTGGTTCCCGGCGCGCACCGGCTGGAGGTTCAGGTAAATGGCAAAATTCGTGCAGGCGTGGACTTCGACCTGCTTGGGTAAAACCGCGCGGGACCGCTCACGCTTTCGTCAAAAACGCCTTCGCCGGATTGCGAACCCCCGGCGGCTGCATTAGCTCGGATGTGACCATTTGCGAGGGAAAAGCGCGATGAAACATGAATCGGTGCAGAACTATTATGGTGAAGTCCTGCAAAGCAGTGCTGACTTGCAGACCAATGCGTGCTGCACGCCTGACGACATGCCCGACCATGTCAAAAAGATCCTTTCAAAGATTCATGACGACGTTCTGACTCGCTACTATGGCTGCGGTCTGATTGCCCCACTTGACCTTGAAGGCACGTCGATCCTAGATCTGGGGTGTGGGGCCGGGCGGGATGTATATGCCTTGTCCGTCATGGTCGGTAAGACGGGCCGGGTAGTGGGTGTCGACATGACGCCCGAACAACTGGACGTCGCCCGCGCGCATCAGGATTATCACGCCGAGGCATTTGGATATGCCCGCAGCAATGTGGAATTCCATCACGGCTATATCGAAAAACTGGACGAGCTTGATCTGGAACCCGGATCGTTCGATATCATCGTCTCGAACTGTGTGATCAACCTGGCCACGGATAAGAATGCGGTTCTGCGCGGCGCGCATCGGTTGTTGAAAGAGGGCGGCGAGATGTATTTCTCGGATGTCTATGCTGACCGCCGTATTCCGCAGGCGATGGCCGAAGACGAAGTTCTTTATGGCGAGTGCCTGTCCGGCGCGCTTTATTGGAATGATTTCCTGTCAATGGCTCGAACGGCCGGTTTCGGCGACCCGCGCCGTGTGACGCACCGTCCGCTGACGATCGAAAATCCGGTATTGGAAGAGCGTGTTGCGCCGTTGAAGTTCCTGTCCGCGACATACCGACTGTTCAAACTGCCCGCATTGGAACCGGCTTGTGAAGATTATGGGCAAGCCGTGATCTATAAGGGAACCGTGCCGAACGCACCGCATGAATTTGTTCTGGATGACCATCACGTTATCGAAGCCTGCAAGGTGTTTCCGGTCTGCGGCAACACCTGGATGATGCTGAAAGACACCCGATTTGCCCGTCACTTTGACTTTGTCGGCGATTTTTCGACCCATTATGGCATTTTCGAAGGCTGTGGTGGCGAAAGCCCTTTTGAAGCCGTGGGTGCATCTGTCGCTTCTGGCGGGTGTTGCTGATCCCTTGCACCTGAGGGGCGGGGTTGCTATCCCCGCTCAAGCCCGATGGATTTGATCGGGAAAGGCAACGGGGTCCATCGGTGACAGGTAACGCAATTCCACCGCGTCTGGAAATTCGCAACATTATCCGTCGGTTTGAGGGGCGGGTTGTTGTGGATGATGTTTCGCTGACCGTTCAGGCAGGCAAGGTGACCTGTCTGCTGGGGCCGTCGGGCTGCGGGAAGTCCACCACGTTGCGCATGATCGCCGGGGTCGAGATGCAGGACTCGGGTGAGATTTATGTTGATGGCAAGCTGATCTGCGACACCGTGTTCCGGGTGCCTCCGGAACGGCGCGAGATCGGACTGATGTTTCAGGACTTTGCACTGTTCCCACATCTGAGCGTGGCCAAAAACGTAGCCTTCGGCCTTAAGGGCAACAAGGACGAAAAACGCGCCCGGGTCGAGGAGTTGTTGCAGAAGGTCGACCTGATGCGGTTCATCGATGGTTTTCCGCATCAACTATCGGGTGGCGAGCAGCAACGCGTGGCGTTGGCGCGTGCCCTGGCGCCGCGCCCGCGCATTATGCTGATGGACGAGCCGTTTTCGGGCCTCGACAACCGTTTGCGTGATGGTATCCGTGACGAAACGCTGGCCATTCTCAAGGAAGAAGATGCCGCCGTACTGCTGGTCACGCACGAGCCTGAAGAAGCGATGCGCATGGCCGACGAGATCGCCCTGATGCGGCGTGGCAAGATCGTGCAACAGGGCGCTCCCTATAACGTCTATACGCGTCCCGCAGACAAGGCAGCGGTGGCGTTTTTCAGTGATGTCAACGTTTTGCGAGCGCAAGTGAATGGCGCATTGGCGGACACGCCCTTTGGTCAGTTCCTGGCGCCGGGCATTCCGAATGGTACGGATGTCGAGATCGTTTTTCGCCCTCAACACATCAAGCTGGACTTCGACCGCAACGGCAAGGGGCCATTGCCGACAGCAACTGATGGTGTGGCAGCCCGTGGTGTCGTTGAACGTGCGCGATTTCTGGGCAATGAAAGCCTGGTGGAGTTCCGCATGGACTATGATGGTTCGATCCTGAGGGCGACGGTTCCGAACGTGTTTGTCCCCAACCCGGGCCGGGTGATGTGGCTGACCATCCGCCGCGACAGATGTTTCGTTTTTCCCGAGACTAGGCGCTGATCCTTCGATTTCCGCCCAAGTGGTGCGCGAAATCCTCAGATTGCGGGGCCACGTCGCTTGCCGCAACGCAGGCCCGGGTCTATCAAGAGCCAAACGCGGGGGTAAATCGGGCACATGCGAATTCTTCTGACCAATGACGACGGGATCAATGCGCCGGGCTTGATCACGCTTGAGGCGATTGCGGCTGAGCTGGCCGGACCGGATGGAGAGGTCTGGGTGGTCGCGCCCGCGTTTGAACAGTCCGGGGTCGGGCACTGCATCAGCTATACCCACCCGATGATGGTCGCCAAGCTGGGCGAGCGGCGCTTTGCCGCCGAAGGATCGCCTGCCGACTGTGTTTTGGCAGGGCTTCACGACGTTATGTTGGATACCCCTCCCGATCTGGTTCTGTCCGGCGTGAACAGGGGTAATAACTCGGCCGAAAACACGTTGTATTCCGGTACAATCGGCGGTGCGATGGAAGCGGCATTGCAGGGCGTCCCAGCGATTGCCCTGTCGCAATATTTTGGCCCTCGCAACCTGGGCCTAGACGACCCGTTTGAGGCAGCCGCCCGGTATGGTGCAGATCTGGTGCGCCGGATTCTGGACGCAACTCCGGCAGAACAGGGTGATTACCGGCTATTCTACAATGTGAATTTCCCACCGGTTCCGGCAGACGATGTTCTGGGCACGCGGATTGCGGCGCAGGGGTTTCGGCGCGATACGCGTTTTTCGGTCGAACCGCACAGCTCGCCTTCAGGGCGGAGGTTCCTGTGGATCAAGGGCGGCTATCAGCACAATCCGACCGCACCCGGAACGGATGCGGCTGTTAATCTGGAAGGCTATATCTCGGTCACGCCGATGCGCGCTGACCTGACTGCACATGACATGCTGGAGGCATTGAAGGCGGTCGAATGAGCGGACTGGACCCTGAAACTGTAATGCAATTCCTGTTTGCCCTGCGCAAACGGGGGGTCACGGATGCGCGCGTGTTGGCTGCGATGGAGCAGGTGGACCGCGGTCGCTTTGTCACCGGCCTGTTCGCAGGGCGCGCTTACGAGGACATGCCGCTGCCGATTTCCTGCGGCCAGACGATCAGTCAACCCTCGGTCGTTGGTCTGATGACGCAGGCCCTGAACGTGAGGCCCCGGGACACGGTGCTCGAGATTGGGACAGGTTCGGGTTATCAGGCAGCTATACTGTCCAAACTGGCCCGCCGGGTCTACACAGTGGAACGCCACAGGCGGTTGGTGAGCGAAACAAGCAAGCTGTTTGCCGACCTGGGCCTGACGAATATCACTTCGATGTTGTCGGATGGGTCATTTGGCCTGCCGGAACAAGCCCCTTTTGACCGGATCATTGTTACAGCCGCAGCCGAGGATCCTCCGGGCCCGCTCTTGGCGCAGCTGAAAATCGGGGGTATTATGGTTCTACCCGTGGGCCAGTCGGACGCGGTGCAGCAGTTGATCAAAGTGACGCGCACCGAAGATGGTCTGGACTATGACGAATTAACGTCTGTCCGTTTCGTGCCCCTTCTGGAGGGGCTTGGAAAGGACGAGGCGTAATAGGCTTAAAGAATTGGTCGCCGGAACTCCGGGTAACAGGGGCAGGCGTTGAGGACAGAATTATGAGAGCAGTATCCAAATCAGCAATGCGGCGCTGTGCGACCGGGGTGGCCGCTCTGGCCATTCTGGCCGGGTGCGAGGGGCCTCTGGATTATGACCTTCGCGGGCAGATCGGTGGCTTTTCGACCACCAATGCAGCGCAATCCGCGACGGCATCCCGCCCGGCACCAGACAGCAGGGGTGTCATTACCTATCCGAACTACCAGGTGGTCGTGGCGCGCCGCGGCGATACGGTGCGGGACGTGGCCGCGCGGGTTGGCCTGCCCGAGGGTGAGCTTTCGCGTTTCAACGGCCTTCAGACAACGGACACGCTAAGAGAGGGTGAGGTTCTTGCACTGCCACGCACTGTTGGTGCTGGCAGCGGTGTGGACATCGCGTCGGTTGCCGGGTCTGCAATTGATCAGGTGCCGTCGTCGGGTTCGGTTCAGACCACAACACTGGAACCTGCGAAACCGGCACCAACACCCGCGCCGGTGTCAGCTGGGCCGGAGCCGGTCAGGCACAAGGTCAAGCGGGGTGAGACGGCCTATACAATCTCGCGCCTCTACCAGGTGCCGGTTGAATCTCTGGCGGAATGGAACGGGCTGGGATCTGATTTTACCGTGCGTGAAGGTCAGTACTTGTTGATTCCGGTCAAGAACCAGTCAGCGCCCCGGCAAAATGCGGCTAGTGCCGCGCCCGTTCCCGCCACGGAAGTGACGGAACCGGGGCAGGGTTCTCCGACGCCGACGCCACCCAGCGCTACGCAGCCCTTGCCGGACGAAAAAGTTGCGCCTTTGGCCGAGGCCCCCGACGTGACCGCCGAAGCGCCAACCAATACGCGCACTTCCGCGCTGTCCCTGCCGGTTGGCGGCACTATCATTCGCGGCTATGACAAGGGCAAGAATGAGGGCATCGACATTGCTGCTGCTCCGGGTACGTCGGTTACAGCTGCCGAAGCCGGTACGGTCGCGGCGATCACCGCGGACGCGGATCAGGTGCCGATCATTGTGGTCAAGCACAACAACGATCTTCTGACTGTCTATGCAAATGTCGACAAGATCACTGTCAAGAAAGGCGATAAGGTACGCCGTGGCCAGAAGCTGGCGCAACTGCGGGGCGGCGACAATGCCTATGTGCATTTCGAAGTCCGCAAAGGGTTCGAGTCCGTAGACCCGGAACCTTATCTGAAGTGAGACTAGATGGCCCGTACCGGGCCATGCCTTCGGCGAGAGTATTTCTGAAAAGATGAAGCCTGTCAGACGTACGGGTCATAGTCGCTCAGGCGCTTTCCGGGTTCGTCGGCGAAGATCTCCGGAAGGGGTGAAACAGCTTCGATCAGGTCAATTCGAAAAACACGAAATCCGTTGCGCTGCTCGCACCAGGCGGTAAGGGTCCAGACCCGCCCCCAGTATTCCATATGGAGCGGACGGATGATGCGTTCTGTCAAAACACCGTCAATGCGACGATAGGACAGGTGAAGTTTCTGACGAGATTTGATGGCTGCACGGATCGGGGCCATATGGGCAAGGCCCCTTGCGGCATCGGCAAACGGGTAGACCGCGAATTTCCAGCTGTCCGCCTCGGCCACGACCTGCGTTGGCAAAACAGCGTCGATCTTGTCGGCAAGCGATTGTGCGGCTGCTTTCAGGTCAGTATCCGCAGCCTCGGCCACGATGGCCATGCCAAGGTTCAGCGCCTCAAGCTCGGCTGGGGTCAGGTTCAACGGGGGCAGGGTGATCTGCTCGCGCACCATGTAGCCGACACCGCGCTCTCCCTCGACCGGAACGCCCGAGGCCACCAGCGTATCCATGTCGCGATAGATGGTGCGGACCGACACCTCAAGCCGGTCCGCAATGTCCTGCGCGCGGTGCAGTTTGCCATCGCGCAGGATCTGGATGATATCGAACAGTCGGTCAGTGCGGCGCATGACACGCCGTTCTGACTGCGTTTAGGCAGTCATGTTCCATAGGACTTTCTCGTGACGCATCTGGATGCTATCTGGATTGATGACCGCCATCATGCCTGCTGCACATTCCTGTTGCGGAAACTGCGCAGCGGCGTCCTCTGCCGCCTTCAAATCGGTCCAGACAACATAATCGGTCCAGCGACCATCTTCGCCCTGGCTAAGCTGCCGATGGGCAAATCCCGGAGCGCTGCGCACAAAGGCCTCAGAAGCCTGACTGAGTTTCACGAACTCTTCCGGGGTGGTGCCATTGGCCAGCGTGAAGGTGACGATTTCAGCAATGTGGGTCATTTATTTCTCCATTGACCTTGTTTCGATGCCAAAGTCTTAGCGGACAGCAACTGACATAAACCTGTCAGTTGGAAATTGCGACCCCTTAGATTTCACGCGTTTGCTACAATTTTCGCCAGCAAATCGGAGCAGATCCCTTTTGAGACCGGCGATCGAGGCGTAAAGACTGAGTCAGTTGATGTTCCCGGCGCGCAAACGTGCCGATGAAAAAGGAGAAAAGACATGCTCAACAATATCGGCCTTCCTGGCCTGCTGCTGATCGCCGTTGTGGTTCTGGTTCTGTTCGGGCGCGGCAAGATCAGTTCGCTGATGGGCGAAGTTGGCAAAGGCATCACCGCGTTCAAGAAGGGCGTCAAGGACGGTTCGGAAGAGCTGGAAAAGGACGCTTCTGAGCTGGCCAAGGACGTCACACCTGAAGCCGAGAAAGACAAGGCGTAAGCGCAGATGTTTGATCTGGGCTGGACCGAGCTTCTGGTCATCGGCATCGTTGCCCTGATCGTTGTGGGGCCAAAGGACCTGCCGGTGCTGTTCCGCAATGTCGGACGTTTTGTCGGCAAGGCACGCGGAATGGCGCGCGAGTTCAGCAGCGCCATGAACGAAGCCGCCGATCAGGCAGGGGTGAATGAGATCAAGAAAGGTCTCAACGCTGCCGTGAACCCTGTGGGATCGGCCATGGACGGTGTCAAGCAAGCCGCGCAGGAGATGGCGAAAAGCATCGATCCCACAAAGTTCGATCCTGACAGCGAAACAGGGAAACTGGCGGCCGAGCGGGCCGAGCAGGCCAAAAAGGTTCAGGCGTCAGCCGCCCGGGCCACCGCCGAGCGCAAGGCCAAAGAAGCAGCCGATGCGCTGGCCAAGGCAGAAGAGGCCGAAGCCGCGCTGAACACTGAAAGCAAGACATGAGCAAAACCGACGAGATTGACGATTCTTCGGCCCCGTTGATCGAACATCTGGCCGAACTGCGCACACGGCTAATCCATAGCGTTGTGGCGTTTCTGGTCGGTATGATCATCTGTTTTTCAGTGGCGACGCCGATCTTTAATTTCCTGACCAATCCCCTGTGTGACGTTCTGGCTGAGCGCGGGCAGGATTGTGGCCTGATCTTCATCTCGCCACAGGAAGGTTTCTTTGTTGCGATCAAGGTTTCCCTATTGGGTGGGTTCATTCTGGCATTTCCCTATATCGGGATGCAGATGTGGCGCTTTGTGGCACCGGGCCTCTACAAGTCCGAGAAAAACGCGTTCCTTCCTTTCATGCTGGCTTCGCCCTTTATGTTTCTCCTGGGCGCAAGCTTTGCCTTCTACGTCGTCACGCCTCTGGCCTATGACTTTTTTCTCGGGTTCCAGCAATTCGGGGCTGAGGGTGAAGCCGTGGCCGACGGGGTCAACGCGGCACCGCTGAGTGTGGTGTTCCAGGGCTCAGCCCAGGAATATCTGAACCTGACGATCAAGTTCATCGTGGCCTTTGGATTATGTTTCCAACTGCCGGTTCTCCTGACCCTCATGGGGAAGGCAGGACTGGTCAGTGCCGAGGGGCTGGGTGCTGTTCGGAAATATGCGGTGGTCGGCATTCTGGTTCTGGCCGCAGTCGTCACACCACCGGATGTCATCACACAAATCATTCTGTTTGTGGTGGTCTACGGCCTGTACGAGATTTCGATCTTCCTGGTCGCGCGAGTAGAAAAGAAACGCGAGGACCAGTTGCGCGCTGACGGTTATTACGATGATGAGCCGGAAGCGGATGATGACCTGATGCAGGAATTCGAAGACGACAAGTAAGTCTGCCGATGAAAACAAATGGGCGCGCCATCCAAAGGCGCGCCTTTTTTGTTTGAAACTCTTGTTGTGCCAATTGGAACGTGCTTTGACCCCCTCAAGACAAAACCGGAGGCCCACATGGACGACCAAGCCCTGAACCGTATCGCCGAGGCGTTGGAACGCATGGCACCGGCTCCTTTGGCGGCGCCTGATTTTGCCGTTGCTCCGGCATTTGTGTGGCATGTCGAACCGGATCGACTGGAACCTGTTACACATGTCAACCGGGTCGATCTGGATCTCCTGGTCGGCATCAACCGCTCTCGCGACACGTTGATGGACAATACGCGCCGGTTTGCAGCAGGGTATAAGGCAAATAACGCGCTGCTCTGGGGCGCGCGGGGGATGGGAAAGTCCAGCCTTGTAAAGGCCGTGCACGGCTCTCTGAGCGCTGATTATGCCGACCTTAAACTGGTCGAATTGCAGCGCGAGGATATGGGAACGGTGGCGCGGTTGCTGAACCATCTGCGCGCAGCGCCCTACAGGTTCATACTGTTTTGCGATGACCTGTCGTTCAGCCATGATGACCAGCACTACAAATCTCTCAAGGCTGTTCTGGATGGTGGTATTGAAGGCAGGCCAGAGAATGTGGTCTTCTATGCCACTTCAAACCGTCGCCACCTGATGCCGCGGGATATGATCGAAAACGAACGCTCCAGCGCCATCAATCCTTCCGAGGCGGTCGAAGAAAAAGTCTCGCTGTCGGATCGCTTCGGCCTGTGGCTTGGGTTCCATCCCTGTGATCAGGACGAGTATCTTGCGATGATCGACCGCTATTGCGCCGCCTATGGCGTTTCTGTTGATGCAGAGATCTTGCGCGCCGAGGCAATTGAGTGGCAAGCCACGCGCGGGTCGCGCTCTGGCCGTGTCGCCTGGCAATTCTTCGTCGATCTGGCTGGGCGCAACGGCGTGCATATCACCTGATCCCGGCTTCACCTGGCTGTAAATATCCCCGCCAGAGGCATGGCCCGTCAGGGCCATTTCCTAAAGCAGCGCCAGAATCCGCGCGGCTTCATCCTTGGTGCTGTTCAACACGCTCCGGTCTTCCCCGGGATGAAACCGTGCGCGGACGGCCGTGGGCATTGGCGCGGGCTCGACAACCGAAACCCGCGGGCCGGTGCGTTCGGTCTCGACGGCCCAGCTGCGGGCCAGAGCCATCTGCGCGGCCTTGGTGGCACCGTAGATGCCATAAAACTTCTCGCCAGCTTTCGGATCGTCAAAAAACACCGCATGGCCACTCTCGCCCAGAAGGGGTGAGACATAGGGGATTAGAACCGAGGTCGCGTTTGCATTTGTGTTGATCGCCTTGGCCCATTCCTTGGGGTCAACAAAATGCACCGGTGTCAGTGCTGATGTGTGGATGGCTGTGTGCATCCACAGGTCGACCTTACCCCAACGGTCATGGATGCCACGACACAGGGTCGCCATGGCGTTTGGATCGGTGATGTCCATGGGGGCCAAGGTGGCTGACCCGCCCCTGGCCTTGATACGGTCGTCCAACTCTTCCAGCCCGCCGGTGGTCCGGGCGACGGCGACGATATGGTATTCAGGTGCCAGCGCTTCGGCCAGCGCAGCGCCCAACCCGCGAGAGGCCCCGGTGATAAGGGCGATTTTTGTCTGATCGGTCATGGCTGCGGTTTGAACCCCTGCGCGAGGGGCGTCAAGTCGCGATTAGCTTCCGGGAATGGCGATCCGCTTGGTCTGGCCGCTTTGTCGCAGCATGATGCCCTGTTCGTCGATTGCTATCACCGTACCCGAGGCGACGCGGCTTCCGGGTTCAACCTCTTTCACGCGGCCCGATGACAGGCGTACCAAGGCGTGCAGTTCGGTTTTGGGCCCGAACACCCCCAGAACAGAAACAGAGTTCTTGTTTAACGCGCCCTGCTGTGTGGCCGCGCTTTTGACATTGGTGTTTGACATGGTCCGTGGCCCGGCATGAGTTCCGAACCCCTTATTTCGAGTGAGTGGTTGCCGCCCGATACCAAAACGATCAGGTAAGCAAAAGACCTTCACATACTCCACGATTCACGACGTAGCGACCTTTTTGTTAGTCCCTGTGATCGTGCAAGAATCGCCGCCGGGTTGTGGCAGATTTCCACTCATCGGTGGAACAGTATAGATGCGAGCCACCCTGAACAGGGTTGTCCTATCTGCATGCCGAACGGTTTGATTCGCGGTCTGAACAGAAGCTGGACGTGCACTCGGTGGGCGGAGTCATTCAGCCTGAGGCGAGTTTAGCCGCATTCCACGACCCGCCCGGAACCTGCATATCCGCGCGTTTCTGGCTGACACGGCTGCTGTTTTCCAGACTGTCCAGGTAATCCGCGCTAACGCTGCCTGTAATGTAATTGCCATCAAAGCAGGAACAATCAAATCCCTGGATGTCCGGGTTGCCTTCCTGGGCCGCCCAGATCAGGTCCTCCAGATGCTGATAGAACAGTGCATCGGCGCCCAGCTCTTCACGGATCTCTTCGATCTCTTTGCCATTTGCGATCAGCTCGGCCTTGGTCGGCATGTCTATGCCATAGACATTGGGGTATTTGACCGGCGGCGAGGCGCTGGCCACATAAACCTTCTTGGCCCCGGCATCGCGGCACATCTGAACGATCTTTTTGATGGTGTTGCCGCGCACGATGGAATCGTCGATCAACAGAACGCTGTGGCCTTCGAATTCCAGCGGAACGGCGTTCAGCTTGCGGCGGACGGATTTCTGTCGCTCGGCCTGGCCCGGCATGATGAAGGTACGCCCGACATAGCGGTTCTTCACCAACCCCTCGCGATAGGGGATGCCGGTGATTTTAGCCGCTTCCAGTGCCACGGGGCGGGCGCTGTCGGGTACGGGAATGATCCGATCGATTTCCAGGCCCGAGTCCTGAATTTGTTTCGCCAGCGTCTGTCCCATGCGCATCTGGGTTTTATAAACCGAGACTCCGTCCAGCAGTGAATCCGGACGTGCCAGATACACATACTCGAAGATACAGGGCGTCAGCTTGCCTTCGACCGCCTGAAACTCGTGCATGTTGCCTTTCAGGTCGATCAGGATGGCCTCGCCCGGGCGCAGATCGCGCAGCTTCTCAAAACTGTTGATGCCAAAGGCCACGTCTTCCGAAGCAAAGGCATAATCGTCCCCCTGACCGTCGACATTGCGCTTTGCGACCGACAGGGGCCGAATGCCATATGGGTCGCGGAACGCCAGCATGCCAACACCAGCCACCAGACAGATTACCGAGTAGGCACCTTGAACCCGCTCCATCGTCATCTTCACACCGGCAAAGATGTTTCGGATCGGATCCGAATTGCCGTTCACCTTGATGGCGTCAGCCACTTTGTCGGCCAGCACGTTCAGCAGGATTTCCGAATCCGATGTGGTGCGCAGGTGGCGACTATATTTCCCGGTCACTTTCTCGCGCTGTTCCGCTGTGTTGGTGATGTTGCCGTTGTGAACAAGATAGATACCGTAGGGCGCGTTCACGAAGAAAGGTTGCGCTTCGGCCGCGCTGAGTGATCCGGCCGTGGGATAACGAACATGACCCATGCCGATATGACCCAGAAGGGTTTCAGCATCCTGGGCGTTGAACACGTCCTTGACCAAACCATTGGCTTTCTTTTCCCGGAAGAATTCGCCGTTGTAGGTCACGATCCCGGAGGCATCCTGACCCCGGTGCTGCAACATCAGCAACCCGTCATAGATCTCAGCAAAGACATCATGTGTCCGGCTTGCGATTCCTAAAATCCCACACATTCAAGGGGCTCCAACTTCTATGACGATTTCATTCGAGGATTGACCGCAGTTCGGCACCGGACTTTCTGCATCTTCAGCGCGGAAATGTTCGCTAAACAGGAACAAGACGCCGTTAGGGCGACCATCACTGCGATCAGCGCGCATTCATACAGAAAGTACAAGATCGGTGGCTCCGATTCCGTGGCGGGTTGGCCCCCACATAATGCCTATTGGCGTGGCTGTCATCAAAGGATCACAATAGCCAAATGCCGCAGGCCAAGTTTGCGCATGTCGATGTAGAAAAACGAAGATGGTGACATGCGCAAACATATGTGCTGTCATGCATTTGATTGCATACATAACTGCTAAATCTCAGCACCTCGGGGGGACCTGAATGTGGCAACATAAACCTCCTCACAAGAACCAGGAACGGATCAGGCAGCGGTGCCATCGGTGCAGGGGATTGGGGCGCGCATCGTGCCAGATCTGTAACGGAGCGGGTGAGATCGCCAAAAGCAGAGATATCTTTGGAAAACCGATCTTCAGTCGATGTGACGGGTGCTTTGGTTTGAAAACAATCCGCTGTACCGTGTGCGGTGGCGAGGGGTTTGTCTGATCTGCAACAAAAAAGCCCGGCAGGGCCGGGCTTTCATGAATTGGTGATCTGCCTCTATCAGCCGTTGGAAGGTGCAGTTGTTGCCGGTTCAGCGTTTCCTGCCGTGCAACTGGCGACCAGCTGTTCATACTGAGTCGTAACCCACCCCAGAGCCGCCTCGGGGTTTTGTTCCTCAATCTGGCCGCTGAACTGTTCAAACACCTTGGCCGACCGGCTTTCATCAACAATTGTGTAAGACTGGCCGGTCATCACGGTGTCGTAAACGAAGAATGCGATCGCAACCAGAAGAATGCCACGAGCGATGCCGAAGAACAGCCCCAGAGCCTGATCCAGACCGCCAAGGGCCGAGCGCTGGACCAGTGATGAAAACAGCGGTGTGAAGATACTGACCACGATCAGCGCCACCGCAAAGACCGCTGCAAACCCGGTGATCACGGACAGTTCGCAACTGTCACGCAGGAAATCTCCGACGACCGGGATTTCCTTGACCAGAGGTACAGCCTGCGGGGCGAAGATGAACGCCAGAACGGCCGCCGCAACCCAACCCGCGATGGCCAGAACTTCGCGCATGAACCCACGCGAGTAGGCCAGCAAGCCTGACAGCACGATGATCAGGGCAACCACCCCGTCGATTATTGTAAAACCTTCCATGGCCCTCGCCTGTTCTTCTTCTGCCCCTCAAGGCGCGACTTTAACCTGCTCCGAAGGTTTCGCCAACAAACCCCACCAAATCTGAGGGTCGGGTGAGTGTCAGACCTGCCACAGTACCGGTTTTGCCACCTGCCGGAGCTATTGCCGCTGTGAAACCAAGTTTTTGTGCTTCTTTCAACCTGTTTTCTGTCTGCGGAGCCGGTCTAAGTGCCCCGGATAGCGAGATTTCCCCGAAAACGACGGTGTCTGAGGGCAGGGCCGTGTCTTCGCGTGCGCTCAGCAATGCAGCAGCAACGGCCAGATCGGCGGCGGGTTCACTGACTTTCAACCCGCCGGCCACGTTCAGATAGACGTCGAGACCGGCAAAGGGAATGCCGCAACGCGCTTCGAGCACGGCAAGGATCATCGCCAGCCGCCCGCTGTCCCAGCCCACCACTGTCCGGCGTGGTTGCGAATGGGGGGACGGGGCGACAAGGGCCTGCAATTCGACCAAAACGGGCCGTGTGCCCTCAATCCCGGCAAAGACGGCAGAGCCAGGGCTGGGCTTACCTCGTTCCGACAGGAACAAGGCCGAGGGGTTGGTGACCTGCGCCAGCCCTTTGCCTGTCATCTCGAATACGCCAATTTCGTCGGCGGGACCAAAGCGGTTCTTGACCGCCCGCAGAATACGAAACTGATGGCCGCGCTCGCCCTCGAAATACAGCACCGTATCAACCATGTGTTCGACAACACGGGGCCCTGCGATCTGGCCTTCCTTGGTGACGTGCCCGACCATGATGATCGACACACCATGCCGTTTCGCAAAGGCGGTCAATTCATGAGCAGCCGCCCGGACTTGCGACACGGACCCCGGCGCGCTGTCGACATTGTCCGCCCACATGGTCTGGATCGAGTCGATGATCGCCAGACCGGGTTTCTCGGCTTCAAGCGTGGTAAGAATGTCGCGCAGGTTGGTTTCGGCAGCAAGTTGCACCGGCGCATTCTCCAGCCCAAGGCGGCGCGCCCGCATGCGAACCTGCGCACTGGCTTCTTCACCCGAGACATAGATCGTCTTGACGCCAGCACGGGCAAATCGGGCAGCCGCTTGCAGCAGCAGGGTGGATTTACCGATGCCGGGGTCGCCGCCCACCAACAGGGCAGATGCGGGAACAAGCCCGCCGCCAAGAACCCGGTCCAGCTCTTCCACTCCGCAGAGTGTGCGGGGTGGCGGGGTTTCCTCGGTCGACAGGTCGGTCAGCGTCATCGACCGTCCGCGTTTCGAGCCCAGCGATTTCTTGGCTGGGCCGGACGACAGAGGTACGTCCTGGATGATCGAGTTCCACTCGCCGCACCCGTCGCAGCGGCCCGACCAGCGGGAATGGGATGCGCCGCAGGCGGAGCAGGAGAAGGTTGGTTTTGCCATGACGTCTTGGTGCCCGAGGACGGGCGGTTCTTCAAGCCCTTGCTGGGCTTTCCTCGTCGTCAGCGCCCTATGTCCGGGCGATGGTTTTCCAGTGGCGTTCGGTGAGAATGCCCAAAGCGATGGAGGCAAGGATGCAGGCGGTGAACAGGTAAAGACCCCATGCGGTTTCAACAGTGGCGTAAGAGATGCCTTTGGCCAGCGTGATGTAAAGCGCGATCAGGAAGATATCCGCCATCGCCAGCTTGCCAAGGATGTTGAGCGCGGGCTGCACACGGGCATCCAGCAGGTTCCATTGGATCAGGGCGGTGCCGATGGTTTTGATGTAGGGCGCGAAAAGGGCGAAGATGGTGACGACCAGCGCAAGGAAGATGTCGGATTTCCAAAGCGACTGGAGGCCGGTGATGACGCTGATTTCGCTGAGGCCAAAGATCGGCAGGAACCCTGCGCGCATCAGCGGGGCGAACCACGCGATGGGGTAGAGGATCAGGAGGGAGAGGGTGGCGAGGCGGAGGGGCAAATCTACATGCCAATTACAAACAGAAGAAGTGTGAACGCGAGGCTGCCGCAGTCATACTCAAGCATACTGCCGGTCCAGCGCTTTCGGAAGCTATGTCTGGTTTTGATAGCCAACACAAAAAACGAGATTCCGACGATTATATTCGCAACGGGATTCTGTAGCTTATTCATCAGATACCACAGCAAGAAAATCGTGGCGGCCAGGAGTGCCCAGGTAAGAACACTTATTAGTAGAGAACCGTCCTTTGTCGCCTCGGCATGACGAGCTTCGGCGCCCCAGCCAAATTTCTGTCGTCTGAACGAAGCGACCGCGTCCGAGTACCTCTCGCGTGTGCCGGATGATGACATGAGACCGGGAAGGACACCGGAAGAAGCAAATCCAACACCAGCACAATAATAGATGCCAAGTTCTTTGACAGGTAAAGACAATTCAGCGATTGAGACGACGCCGGTCACCGCACCGCCTCAATCGGCCCCACTGCGCTCCCGCTGATGAACTGCTCCACATAAGGATCACCCGAGGCATCCATCTGGCTGACAGGGCCGGTCCACTGGATCACACCTCCGTGCAGCATGGCCACGTTGTCGGCAATCGCGCGGACTGAGCTCATGTCGTGGGTGATGGTCATCGCGGTGGCGCCCATCTCGGTCACGATTTCGCGGATCAGGTCGTTGATGACGCCGGACATGATCGGGTCGAGGCCGGTGGTGGGTTCGTCAAAAAAGATAATCTCAGGCTCGGCGGCGATGGCGCGGGCAAGGCCCACACGTTTTTGCATCCCGCCTGACAGCTCTGCCGGAAAGCGGTCGGCCACGTCGGATTTCAGGCCTACGCGGCGCAGTTTTTCGATGGCGATCTCGCGCGCTTCCTCGGTGGGACGTTTCAGGGATCCACGCAGCAGGCGGAAGGCGACATTCTGCCAGACGGTCAGCGAGTCAAACAGGGCCGCGCCCTGAAACAGCATGCCAAACCGCGCCAGAAACGCGTCACGGTCGCCTTTGGTTGCGTCTTTGCCGTCGACATAGATCATGCCGCTGTCGGGTTTGATCAGGCCCAGGATACATTTCAGGGCAACAGATTTCCCCGTGCCGGAACCCCCGATGATGACCATCGAGGTTCCTTTGGGTATCTCTAGGCTCATTCCACGCAATACGTGGTTGTCGCCAAAGGCTTTTTCTACGTTCTCCATCCGGATCATAGCGAGAAGAACACCCCTGTGAGAACAAAGTTTGCGGCCAGGATCAAAACGGCTGCGGCCTCGACCGACCCTTTGGTTGCACGACCGACACCCTGTGCGCCGCGGCCCGAGTTCATGCCGTAGTAGCAGCCCATGATAGCCGCGATCACGCCAAAGGCCGCGCCCTTGACCAGAGACGATACAATGTCGCGCATCTCAAGGAAATCGACCGTGTTTTTCAGATACGCCGCCGGGTTGAAGCCCAGATTCTGCGTAGCGACAGTGTACCCGCCCGCAATCCCGATAACGTCACCTACGGCGACCAGTGCAGGCACGGTGATCAGCGCGGCCAGCACACGTGGAGCAGTAAGGTATTTCATCGGATGGGTCGACAGCGTGACCAGAGCGTCGATTTGTTCGGTCACTTTCATCGTGGCGATCTCGGCCGCGATGGACGAGGTCACGCGCGCGGCGATCATCAGGCCGACCAGCACCGGGCCAAGTTCTCGCACCATGCCGATGGCGACGATTTGGGGCACCACCGCCTCGGCGTTAAACCGTGCACCGCCTGCATAGATTTGTAAGGCCAGCGCGCCGCCGGTGAAAATGGCGGTCAGGCCGACGACGGGCAGGGACAGCCAGCCGATATTCAGCAGGGCCATCCCGAATTCGCGCGGATAGAAGGGTGGGCGCAGGATGTGCGACGCTGCATCAAGCGCAAACAGGGCCACCCGGCCAAAGGCCGCAAGCAGGCCCAGCACGGTGCGGCCCAGCCCCCCCAGCGCGCTGATTGGGTTCATTCCACGTAGCCCCGCGAATAGCGATTGCCCATTGATGTCAGGATTTCATAGCCAATTGTACCAGCAGCCTCGGCCAGATCATCAACGGTTTGATGACCGTTGAGAATGCGCAGGCGCTCCGGGTCTTTCGGCAGGTCCGTGACGTCCACGGTGATCAGGTCCATTGAGATACGTCCAACAACCGGGCAGGGTTGGTCGCCCGCAAATGTGTCGATGCCGCCGCCAATGGCGCGATGCAGGCCATCTGCATAGCCGGCAGCAACGGTGGCGATCCGGGACGGCCGACGCGCCACCCAGGTGTTTCCATAACCCACGGTCTCGCCGACAGCCAACTTGCGCACCTGAATGACAGGAAGGTCAACGGTTACGACAGGCTTTGCACCGGCAAAGGGCATTCCGCCATAAAGACCAATACCCGGGCGACAGAAGTCAAAATGAAACTCAGGCCCCAAAAGCATCCCGCCCGTCGCTGCCAGGGAGCGCGGCGCAGCGACCCCATCAGTCATCTCGCGGAAGGTTTTCAGTTGTTGCTGGTTCATCGGGTGTTCCGGCTCGTCCGAGCAGGCCAGATGAGACATGATGAGTGCCGGGTTCAAGGCTTCGGCCTTGGAACGCAACTCAGCCCAGTCAGCAGGTTCAAGACCAAGCCGGTTCATACCACTGTCCAGTTGGATACCAAACGGGTGGTCGGGCAGGGTCTCTGTATGGCGTAGAAACTGTTCTGGCGAGTTGATCAGCGGTATCAGGTTGTTGCCGCGTAGCAGATCGGCATCGCCTTCCATATGTCCCGAAAAAACGAAAATCATCGGGCCGGGGCCAACGGCCTCGCGAACGGTTGTGCCTTCTTCTGCAGCAGCCACGAAAAACTTGCGAACACCTTCTTCTGCCAACGTGTCGCTGACAGGTCCTGCGCCCAGCCCATAGGCATCTGCCTTGACCACGGCACCGGTTTCGACTCCGGTTTTCGCGTCGAGTGTCCGCCAGTTTCTGGCGAGGGCCTGAAGATTGATCGTTAAACGTGCAGTACTCATGGGACTGTTCATGACATTGCGCCGTCCAAGGTCAAGAGGGAAAGGGCTTTTTCCGCGACAGATTACGCCCATCAAACGACAGGTACGGCGGAAAACACCCAAAAAAGCAGACATTTTGGCGACTTACTGCTGTGTTAAGCCGTTTTCGGGATTGTCTTCACATAGGTGTTAAAGTGATCTTGTGAACAAGATCGTCCCATCGCGGCAAAAAACGGTGCGGCGGCATATCCCGAGGAAATCATGGATTTTTATATCGATCAAACGCCAGACCCGTTCGAAACAGCCCGGTTTTTCGCAGAAGTATTTTCGGCGTCGGAAGGCCCGGACGAGGGGGTGGTTATCGAAGCTTTTGTTCAAGAGGTGATCGATACCACCCCACCACAGGATCTGATGGTGTGCACCGCGCGTCACGATCAGGTGCCGCTTGGCTGCGCCATCTTTTCCCGATTGCTGTTTCCACAGGACGCGCGCCGGGTATTTATCCTGTCGCCTATGGCTGTCCGAACAGACAGGCAAAAAGCCGGGATTGGACAGGCTTTGATTGCCTATGGTCTGGATTGCCTGCGGGCATCAGGCGTGAACGTGGCACTCACCTATGGTGATCCCGCTTACTATCGAAAAACAAGTTTTGAGCAGATTTCTGAGGCCACTGCACAACCGCCGCAAAAGCTGAGCCATCCGCATGGCTGGCTGGGGCAGTCGCTGGATGGTCAGGCGCTTGCGCCACTTAGCGGCCCGTCGCACTGCGTGTCTGCGTTGAACAATCCGACGCTTTGGTGAGTGCGGGGTTCAATCTGTCAGAAAACAGGCGGGCGGACCTCATTCTTGGTTCGCGCACCAGATCCTGAATCGCGCGAAAAGCTCAGAGAACGTTATTGCTTTGCCAACAATCAAAGGAAAGTCGGGAAAACCCAAGTAAGGCTGTCCTTTCGCGATCAATAACCTTCGATCTCACCACCCTGCTGCCACGGCTTGACCAGATTGCCAAACCGGGTGAATTGCGCCTCGAATGACAGCTCGACCGTGCCGATTGGACCGTGGCGCTGTTTGCCAACGATAATCTCGGCCTTGCCGTGCAGGCGTTCCATGGCCTGCTTCCATTCTTCCATCTTCTCAAGCTCGTGATCGCCGGGTTTTTCACGTTCTTTGTAGTATTCTTCGCGGAACACGAACATCACGACATCGGCGTCCTGTTCGATCGAGCCTGATTCACGCAGGTCAGACAGCTGCGGACGTTTGTCGTCGCGGTTTTCGACCTGGCGGGAAAGCTGCGACAGGGCAATCACCGGAATGTTCAGTTCTTTGGCGATTGCTTTCATGCCCATTGAAATCTCGGCAATCTCGTTAACCCGGTTGTCGGACATGCCGCGGCACAGTTGCAGATAGTCGATCACCAGCAGGTCCAGCCCATGTGTGCGTTTCAACCGTCGCGCGCGTGCGGCAAGCTGAGAAATCGGAAGGGCGGGCGTGTCGTCGATAAAAAGCGGGCAGGCTTCAAGTTCTTTGGCCGCATCCACGAAACGGCGGAATTCGGCCTCGGTCATGTCGCCCTGACGGATCTTGTGGCTAGAGATTTCGGACGCCTCGGCCAGAACGCGCCCGGCCAGCTGTTCAGCGCTCATCTCAAGTGAGAAAAAGCCGACGACCCCGCCGTCAATTGCGCCTTCGGAACCATCCGGTTTCAGACCGCGTTTGTATGCTTTGGCCACGTTGAAGGCCACGTTGGTCGCCAGCGAGGTTTTCCCCATCGACGGACGACCTGCGAGAATGATCAGGTCCGAGGGGTGAAGACCACCCAGTTGTTTGTCGAGATCGACCAGACCGGTCGAGATCCCAGCCATGCCGCCACCGCGCTGGTAAGCTTCGTTGGTGACATTGACGGCTTCTGTGACCGCCTTGAGGAAGGACTGGAACCCCTGTTCGGTCTGGCCCTGCTCGGAAAGCTGATAAAGCTGTTGTTCGGCCTCGACGATTTGTTCTTTCGGTTCGCTGGCTACATCGACCCGCGCGGCCTTGTCGGAGATGTCGCGGCCCAAGCGGATCAACTCGCGCCGGATGGCGAGGTCATATATCATCTGGGCGTAGTCATGTACCGCAAAGGCACTGATCGACGCGCCGGCCAGTTTGACCAGATAAGCGGGCCCGCCCAATTCCTTCAGGCCCTCATCCTCGGCCATGAAGGATTTCAGCGTCACAGGCGAGGCCAGCGCGTTCTTTGCAATGCGTGCGGCGGCGACCTCATAAATGCGGGCATGAACCGGGTCATAGAAATGCTCGGACCCAATGATCGAAGCGACCCGGTCGTAAAGGTCGTTATTCGTCAAAATTGCACCCAGAAGCTGCTGTTCAGCCTCAATGGAATGCGGCATGGTTTCGGCGTTCTGAATATGCGCCGCTGCCTGCTCGATACTGCTGATCTCGTTCATCATGTCCCCGCTGCCCGTTCCGAGGTTCTACACGCCACACCCCGGTTCAAGCTATCTGCAAATGAATGGGGGTAAGTTGGTATAACTGCCCCCCGCCTTGGGATAACTGCCCACCCCAATGGGGATAACTTTGCCCTAGTTTTACACGGGCGCAGCGTTACCGCAACATTTGGTGTGTTGGCTGGATATCTTGACTAGATAGGCGCGCTTTGATGCGATTCGAAAATCAACTATCCCCAAGCCGTCCACAGGCTGAAAATCACGATTTTCGCGCGTCCTGCCAGCCTCGCGGGTCGTTCAGAAACGCCTCGACCCCGTCAAGTGTTTCCTGATCAAAGGCTTTTTGCGCCTTGGCCTCGGCCAGAACGTCCCACCACGTGCAAAGGTGATGCAGCTTTACACCATGGTCGCCCAGCGTCTTCTCGGTTTCGGGGAAGATACCGTAGTAAAAAATCACAGCCGTATGCCCGCAGGTGGCACCAGTCTCGCGAATTGCATCGACGAAGGACAGTTTCGAACCGCCATCGGTAGTCAGGTCCTCGACCAGCAACACGCGTTCACCTTCGCTCATTGCGCCTTCAATGCGGGCGTTGCGCCCGTAACCTTTGGGTTTTTTGCGCACGTAGGTCATCGGCAATGCCATACGTTCGGCCACCATCGCGGCAAAGGGGATGCCCGCAGTTTCGCCGCCCGCAATGTTGTCAAAGGCTTCAAAACCCGCGTCCCGCATCACCGTAACGGTCAGAAAATCCATCAGCGTGGAACGAATGCGCGGGTAGGAGATCAGCTTGCGGCAATCGATATAGGTCGGGCTGGGAAGGCCACTTGCCAGCGTGAACGGCTCGCGCGCGTTGAAGTGGACGGCCTTGATCTCCAGCAGCATCCGGGCCGTCAGGCGAGCGATTTCAGTGCTATCGGGAAAAGAACTGGGGATCATGGCGGGACCTCGGCGATGAAATGATGTTTCGGGCTGATAGCCCGACCCTTGGCCCGGAGTCGAGAGCTGTTGGAACAAAAGAAAAGCGGACCCCCCTAAGGTCCGCTGTTTCCGGGTAGTCAGCTATGCGAACACCATTGTCGCTGCGTTACCCTTGCCCGAACATGTTGACCCACCGGATCAGCATTGGTGCCAGACAAATCAGCAACAGGACAGGCATCATGCACATGGCCATCACAGCAGACATCTGCACAGGCAGACGGTTTGCCTTTTCCTGGGCGCGAAGTTCTCGGTCAAGCCGCATGTCAGTGGCGAAGCGGCGTAACGATGCGGATATGCTGGTGCCGTACTGGTTGGATTGCAAAAAGGCGTTCGCGAACGAGTTCATCTCGTCGATACCGACCCGGTTCGCCATGTCCAGAAAGGCGGCCTGACGTTCTTTGCCTGCCTGCAACTCCAGTTGAAGAATCGAAAACTCCTGCGAGATTTCCGGAGCTGCCTTAGCCATTTCATGCGAGACCCGGATCATCGCCGCGTCAAAGCCCAGCCCGGCCTCGATGGCGACTTGCAACAGGTCAAGCGCGTTTGGCAGGCTGTGTTCGATGGCCTGGCGGCGTTTCTTTATGCGACGTCGCAACCACAGTGCCGGGCCATAAAAGCCCAAGACCATCAGAGCCGTCACGACCTGCATTGTGTTAACCCACGTAACACCCTGCAAAAGGTCGGCGATCCCTAACTGAACTTGCGTTTCGATCGGCAAAGCCATGGTTGCGACGAACGCGGCAGGCAACACAAATCCCAGGACGACCCGAAAGGTATAATAGGTGCGAATGGCGTGCTTTTGCCGAATTCCGGCCTGTTTCAACAGCTTCCCGATCCTGGAGCGTTCGCGTTTTGACGACGGGACGAAGGCCTTCAGCAGCCCGTGCGGGTCGCTGTTGTCACCCTGGATAAGGTCAAAATCCTGCCCATGCCCTTGTGAAACCGACCCAACGCGCATACGGCGTGCTGCCGTGTTTTCACTTGCCGTAAATCCGGAAAGGCCCATGACGACAAAAAAAACACTAAGGGCAATTCCGACCAACAGGATCAACTGCGGTGTGATGCGCGGATCGTTTAGAATGTCCTGAAGAATATCCATATCCCATTTCCCCTTAGAATCTGAATTTAACCAGCCGCTTCAGGATGAAACCCTGGGCAATTGTCAGGCCAATGATCACCTGGGCGAAATACGGAAACAGCGGATCGCTGCGTACGTCGCCGTAAAATGTTGGGGAGGAGACCTCGATCGAAAGATAAATGATGACCGGCAAAATCGTGAGGATAAGGCTGCTCAGGCGACCTTCGGCGGAAATTGCCTTGATCTTCTTTTGCATCGTGTGCCGGTCCCGGATGGTCTGGGACAGAATGCTTAGAACGCGGGACAGGTTGCCGCCAGTTCCATGCTGAATGCCGATACTTACAGCAAGGTATTTTGCATCCTCTGTTCCGACGCGGTGCGCAAAGTCGTGAAAGGCGGTCGCGACGTCATCACCATAGTTGATCTGGTCTTTGATGATGCCAAACTCTGACCCGATCGGATCCGGCAGATCAGAGGCAACGTTTCCAACCGTCACTGCAACGGGATGCCCCACCTTCAGCCCCCGGGCCATCAGGTCTAACGCGTCAGGCAATTGTTTCGTCAGTTTCTTCGCGCGGGCGTCTTTCATGGCGACCAGCACGATAACCGGGCCGATGAGGCCGAACACAGCGCTCAGAATGACTGCCAGTTCCGGGGCAAGGAACCGGGAAGCCCCGAAAAAGATCATCAAAACCAGAAGGGAGACGGCGAGCACGACCCAAATCGGGTTGACCGCCAAACCGGCTTGCACAAGCAGACGGCGAAACCGCGTAATCAGCCCGGCTTTTTCGCCAGCGGCCATCATTGCGGGATCGCGGAGCAGCTGCAACACCTGATCCGTCGAAGCCCCGTTCTGGATCAGTTTCATGCGGCGGTTTCGGGCTTCGCCATGCGTTTCCTTGCGCGCCAGAAGCTGGTGAACGCCTTCGTAGGCAAGCAGAATACCCAGAAAAATCGACACGTAGATCAGGATGTTCAGTATGTTGGGCTGAAGGTCAATCATGATGCCGTTGCCCCGTGAATAAACATGTTGGTGTCCACATCGACACCAGCCGCCACCAGTTGGTCGAAGCATTTTGGCCGTATGCCGGTCGGCAGGAACTCTCCCAAAACGTCGCCATTCTCAGACTTGCCACGGCGCTTGAAAACAAAGATGTCCTGCATCGTGATCGTATCGTCTTCCATGCCCGTGATTTCCGAGATGCTGACGACCCTGCGTGTCCCGTCGCTCAGTCGGCTGAGTTGCAGGACGATCTGAATGGCCGAGGCGATTTGAGACCGGATGGTTCTGACGGGCAGGTCCGCCCCCAGCATTGTCACCATCTGTTCGACCCGGCTGAGCGCATCGCGGGCCGAATTCGCATGTACGGTCGTCATGGAGCCGTCATGTCCCGTATTCATGGCCTGAAGCATGTCAAAGCATTCGGAACCACGGACTTCGCCGACAATAATGCGGTCAGGCCGCATCCTGAGCGCGTTGCGCACCAGATCGCGTTGCGTGATCACCCCTTGACCTTCCGAGTTTGGGGGGCGGGTTTCCAAGCGTACGACATGGCTTTGCTGTAACTGAAGTTCCGCTGCATCTTCGATTGTCACGATACGCTGCTTGCCGTCGATATAGGATGAAACGGCGTTCAGCATTGTTGTCTTGCCCGAACCGGTGCCGCCAGAAATCAGAATGTTCAGCCTGGCTTCGACCAGCGCGGCCAGAAGCTTGGCTGCCTGTTCGTTCATGCTGTCCCGCTGGACCAACTTGTCGATGGTCAGAGGATTGCGCGAGAATTTGCGGATCGACAGCGCCGGCCCATCAACTGAACACGGGCGGATAATCGCGTTGACCCGGCTTCCGTCTTCCAGACGCGCATCGACCCATGGCTGGGATTCATCAATACGGCGGCCGACCCGGCTGACGATCTTGTCAATGATCCGAAGCAGATGGCGTTCGTCGCGAAAGCGCACGGAGGATTGCTCCAGCAGGCCAAATCGTTCCACATAGACCTGATCATAAGAGTTGACGAGAATGTCGTTGATGGTCGGGTCTTCCAAAAGGGGTTCCAGCGGGCCCAGACCCATCACTTCGTGAATGAGCTCATCAACAAGGGCCGTAAATGCCTCGGACCGTAAATGAAGGCGTTCGGCCTCGATCAGCCCTGTGACCAGCGCGGCGATCTGACGTTTCAGTTCGGACCGTTCGACCTTGTCGATCACAGACAGGTTCAGACGGTCGAGAAGCTCACTGTGCAGGCGGCTTTTAAGCTCCAGATGCGCTTGCAGGTCAACGTCCACCGGCTCTGGTGTTGCTTTGGACTTTGGCACCTCGATCGGCCGTTCCAGAACCAACACGTTCGACTTGGACGCGGCCCGGCGTGATTTGTACTCGTTAAACACGGCGATCTCCCATTATGCAGTTTTTTGTGTGGCTGGCCGGGTGCCTTCGGACATGGACGCAGCCAGTTTCGTCAGGGCCTTGCCAAGGTCCGAATGCGGCTTCATGTCCACAATCGGTCGTCCCAGATCGACTGCGTTTCGCGCAATCTTGGGATTGTCCGGCAGCCAGTGCTTCAGTTTCGTTTCCAGCACTTTTTCGGCCTCGCGAACGTGTGCGGGTTTGATCAGCGTCTTCCGTTCGCGGTTCACGACAACCTCGACGGGCAGGGCCACGTTCGCCTCGCGATAGAAATCGATCAGGCGCCGGGTCTGGCGAACACACGGAACCGTGGTGTCAGTAACCAGTGCAAGTTGGTTCGCGCGTTTAAAGATGGGTTCGACCCATTCCACAACGGCACAGGGCAGGTCGATGACAACATAGTCGTACCGGCGCTGAAGCAGGTCGAGCATCCCCTCGATCAAGCCCGGTCGTATGGATTGAAGCGGAACCAGCGGCGCGGGCGCGCACAACACATCAATGCCGAGCGTATGGTTCTGAAGGATCGACGTCAGGAAATGATCATCCGGCTCTTCCTGATTTTCGATGAGTTGGAGGCATCCCCCGTTATCTTCAAGATCCAGAAACACGTTCGCGTTTCCGAATTGCAGATCAAAATCCAGAAGCGCGACGCGGTTTTTCGCCTTTTTCCTCAGGAAGGATTCTTTCCCGCCCACCAGCGAGCAGGCAAGGTTGACTGCGACCGTTGACGCTCCGATTCCACCGCGGGATTTTGCAACCGGGATCACCGTGCCAAGGGCAGAGGGGCCATTTCGAATGAACCCTTGCGGAAGTGATCGGGAAGAGATTTTTTCTGCTACTGCGGCTTTCAGCCCATCCTCGTCAATGGACAGGGGCAGAACCTCGTCGATGCCGATTTTCCGCAACTCGCGGGCGACCGAGATCGAAACGTCATTCTGCGTCAGCGCAACAAACAAGGTGTCGTCTTGTCGATGGGTCAGCAGGTCTTTGACAGCCAGAACCTCGCCCGCGTCGCAGGGGTCGATTTCAAAAATAACCAGGTCATGCTTGAATGCCAGATTGCGCGCCGTGCCGTTCAACGCTT
The DNA here is from genome assembly GCF_056534665.1 of Ruegeria sp. P8. Classification (NCBI taxonomy): domain Bacteria; kingdom Pseudomonadati; phylum Pseudomonadota; class Alphaproteobacteria; order Rhodobacterales; family Roseobacteraceae; genus Ruegeria; species Ruegeria sp. P8. Next base: position 416,594 of record NZ_JBQERC010000002.1, on the reverse strand, counting down.
TGAACGAACCCGCATTCTCTGAGATTTCGTTATTTTGACCGGCGGGAAAAGCACTGGCGACCACCTGAGCGACGGTTTCGCTTTCAGATACAAGCATGACGGAATGTGAATTGAGACTAGAAACGTTCTTAACCATTAACCTGACTCTCCTGATGCCAGGTCTTCGGCAGGCAGCGAAACGCTGAAATTGGAAAACCCAGCTGTTGAAGGAATTGTGCTGCTGGTTGCGCCCGCAGCGTTTGCAAGCGCGGCCAGCGGCGACACGAACTGAAAATCATTCAGGTTCAGCTCAACCGTGACCATGGGTGTGTAAGGGCCACCCAGGAAGCCCAGATTGGAATTGAAATCATAGGAAAACTGCAAGGCGTCAATCGTCGTGCCGGGGGGCAGCAACGGGTTGATGCGCCCCCAGATTTCAGATGCTGTGGTGTTGGTGGCGTCACCCACACAAGCTGGCGTTACGGGGTCGGCACATACGCCAGCCGACGCACTGCATGGGGTGCCAAAGCGAGGGGACAACGCGGATGTTCCCCGCGTGTGGGTTTGTGGCACACCCGGACAGGCCGCAGGGCGCACCACAGCGATGCGCGCCGCCAACTGTGCGGCTTTTTGCGCGTTCACTCCGCTGTATGATAGCCGACCAAAGTCCAGCAATGCCAGGAACAGGAAGGAAAACAGGGACACCACCAAGGCAAACTCAACAAGAACCCCACCATTCTGGTCGCGCAGCATCTTGTCCGCGACCTGGCGCAAGATAGCGCGGTTATTCCGCAACCGTGTCATTGGCCAAATATCCGCGATGTGTCAGCGACGTCGGTGGTTATCGATGACGCGCCGCTGCCGAAAAGCTTCAGAATGCCCCCCAGCGGGAACTGAACGGTGATATTGGCGCTTACCTGACCGACGGGTGCCGGGTTCATGCGATACGTGCCCGACACGCAGGACAAGCTGGGCGTTACTGAGTTGACGGTTATACTGGGTGGAAACAGGCTGTTGCCATGAATGTCACGCTCGACAATCCCTTTCAGAGTTGTGCTGAGCCCCGCGACAGTTCCGCCAGACGAACAGATATCCGAGGGCGTGACGCGCGACATATAACGGCTGGCATCACGGACCCCGGCAATGACCGACTGGTACGACCACATGAGGCGTGCGGATTCCAATGTCACCGCCAACAGCAGCAGCATAATCGGCATGACAAGGCCAAACTCGACAAGGATCGCACCATCTTCGTTTTTGGCGAAGCGTTTGAAAGGGGATCTGAGGCGAATACACATGAACACTCTGCCCCTATCGATACAACTGTACGACGTCGCGAAAGATGCCGCCGAACCCGTTGCCGCCGCTGCCAACACCGGTCACATCGGGGAAACCGACGACCTCTCCGTGGATGTCGAAACTGGGGGGGGAGCCACCGTCATCACCGACCGGTTCAGTCAGGAACACGGCAACAAATTTGGTGACCGGAACCCCAGTTGTCGAACCAGATACTGGGTTCAGCGCGCAATCAATACCGGCAGCTGTTACAACGCGCCGTGCCGGGTCGTTGGACATCTGGCTGGAACACATTGGACGGCCGGTTTCGGCAAGTGAAGGGTCAAGAATGGAATTTGCGTTCGGTGCCGCGTAGGGGTTCGTGTTCCCGTAGGCTATTTCCCTCAGATACATTCCATACCGCGTCCCGGAAAAAACGGTATCCGACCCGGACAGTGGTGGCAGATGTGTGTCGCTGCCGATGCCGTCGGCAATCCCATCTGCCAGATCGTGGTTTCGATTAAGGTACCCGGTTCGATCCCAGTTGCCGTCACCGAAACGGTTGTTTCCACCGCAGGTGCCCGCCGTCATGCACAGGTCGCGCCCCAAACCTGTTGTATCAGGGGTCGTCTGTTCATTACCCTGAATGCAAGCGCCGCCACCGTTGCTTTCAATCCCCTTAATAACATTCGGTGCGGGCGCGAAATCGATATTGTTCTTCTCACCGTTGAGAACCGAGCGGTAGATGTCAAAGCGGACGTTGAACGCAGCATTGGTAATGCCGTTCTTCTGGCCGGGTTCGGTATTCAGACCATTGGTCAGAACACATTGGGTGATCTGGCTTTGCGCCGCGATCAGACAGGCCAGCTTATTGCCCCCTTCGTCGGCACATACACCCGAGCTGTCTTGGAAATTCGCCAGATCAATAAAGCCGAAATTGCCCGGACCCCAAGCCGTTCCGTTGCCGCCACTGCGCAGCAATATCTGGTCGCCTACGGTCAAAGTGGATTCCCAATTCGGGGGCAGGCAGAACATTAGGGGTGAGATATCGCACGCCGCTTTCGAGTATCCGGCCACTGCCTCGGCTGAAACGCTGGCAGCAGAAAACCCAGCCCCACCAAGCATTTTGTCCAGCGCCGAAGCCAGGCTCATCGTCAGGGATTTAGGTGTCAACACGATCTGCGCGAACCTGGCCTTTCGTGGATCGGTTGTAATATCTGCGCCAAGCGGGGTCAGATCCGATGCCGGAAGCGCCGAGTGAAACAGGAGGGTATAATCCGAAGATCCTGAAAGCGTGGTCGCCCCGTTTGCGAATGTCTGGCTGTCGCTGACAAGATTTGCTGCTGCATTTGTGGCTCGCGTAATCGCGTCCGGTTGGCCGTCCAACTCTCCCGCTGCGGCCAAAGCTACGTTGTCGGCGAATGACTGAAGCTCTGCATGTGTCGAATTCAACCGGCCAACGTCCAGTGTGATTGCAAAGAACCCAAGGAATGCGACCAAAGCAGTGCCCCACAGGATCGCGACGGTGCCGTTCTCCTCTTGGGCGAATGCGGATATGATAGCGCGAGTTGGCATGGCTGAACTTATTGACCGGGTGTCTGACTGACTTTGATTGGGCGAATGCGGGGTTTGACGCGCGGAGTCGCGGACGCCGGCGCAAGCTGCGCATCTTTTTGGGTATCAGGTTGCAATTCGGCGGCGGGCGCAGTTTCTGTTGCCTGTTCCGCTTCTTCCTGTTGCCGCTGGATGGTCACAACCTCAGTCTCGGTTCCCCGGCGCAGCTTTACAGTGGGTTGAATATCCACCTTTTCTACCGGTCCTTCCTCCTGCAACAGATCGCGCAGGCGAACCATCTCCATGGGTTCATCCTCGACGCTGTCCAGGGTGCGCAGTGTCAGGCTCAGGGTTCCGGCCTTTTGAGCCAGGGCCAGACGTTGACCTTGCTGCGGGGTCACTTCCACCGTAATCGTGCGGGCGACCTCCGGCTGATCGCTTAATTCTTCCGACTGCTGGTCCACGCCAATGACGCGAATATTCTGCAAGATGGTGACCGCGCGCAGGTCCTGCTTGGCACCTTGGGTCAAGACGATATCAACGTGATCGCCTGGGGTAACAAAACCGCCCACGGCTGTTACAGCATCGACCTCGATCGCCATGGCGCGTGTGTTTTCACCCAACTTCTGAACAAGGGTGACTTTTTCTCCAAAGTTCGAAACCTTGGAAAGAAGCATTACTTCGCCGGGATAGAACCGGCCCTTGGCGCGCCGCAGCTGACGGCGATTGTTTGGAACAAGTACATCAATGTCCGTGAAAACTCCGGCCGGGAGCGCCTCGCGCGGCCAGGGGTGAATTGTGACGTCGTGCGCTTCGATCGTTTGACCAAACGCGATTTCTGATCGGGCCACGTAGATCTCAACCAGATCGGCATCTGGCGAGACACCGGCAGTGCTTGTCTTAAACTGAATGTGATCTTTCGCCAGGTAAACGGAACCGGACGCTATCGCAATTCCAAACAGTGTAGAAATGATTGGCCTGATACGCATCACTCTCTCCAACAATTACGTTCTGAAATATGGAACTTCGGTCGTCTTGTTTTCGCGAAATTCCTGGCGGTGAACTCTGCGCCGCAACAGTGGCGCGGCGGCACAGAGCTCTGTATTTTGGTAAGTGTGTTTGGGTCAGCAGGTCGCGCTACCCAGAGCAGCGCATGCACCAGTCACGTTTGTGTTGGTAGTGGTGCCCAGATACGAGAATGCGCCAACTGCAATCGACGCCACGACCAAAAGAGCCAGGCCATATTCGACAATTGCTGCACCGCTTTCATTCTTAACAAACTTCTTCATGAATTTAGTCATTATTTCCCCCAAATAGGTTAGATGTTATCAGCGCTCCGTATTCTTGAGCGCAAGCCAGGCGAAAATGCATTAGCTCGGGAATCAGAATAGGAACGGGGGAAATGCGTGCCTTCCTTCAAAGGTAATTGAAATACACCTTTTGGTTGAATCAATTGAAGAAAATCACCCTTTTGGGCGAATACATTTAACCCTGCGTTAACAACGTATTAACGTTCAGCGAATCGCCCTTTTTCGGAAACAATGAATTGAGCCGGGTCGCAATTGTGAGCGGGATGGTGGTTGATTTTTACTGACCGGTCTGGCGTTTGCGGATTGGCATCGTGCGGTTCAGTGATGACAAGACTTAGAAAAGCATATTAAAAACAGATATATAAAGTTCCTAAAAAGCCTTTGTTTGAAAACTTCCCGCGCAGACAAGCCTATAATTCCGGTTGCTGTGACTTCGAAAGGAACACAAATTTGTTGTAGTAACCCGAACCTGTTTGTTTGGTCGGTCTGTTTGGTTGAATGGTTAATTGTTATGAGTGTGAGTTTTTTAAAGAGCGCTCAGGCGAGGGAGAGTCTGGACTTTGTAGTGGAGTGGACTCAGGCCCTATGCGGTAATGGCTCCGTGTCTCGATCCGTAAATTGTTTAATGCGCCTGGCAAATGCTGATGCGGTTCTAATTGTCAGAATGCAGAAAAAGGATTGGAAGGCAAAGCATATTGCGCGCTGTTGTGTCCAGCAGGGGAAAATCTGGCCTTCACAGCCGCAAACGCAGGCAGAGTTGGTTATTGGAGAATGTATATCAACGGCAAGGCCGGGTTCAGTCTGGAAACTATCAGACTTGGTGTTATCCGACGCATCACCAATGTCCCATTGTCGGCCCCAAAGGCCTGAGGGGCTGGTGGAGGTTATCCTGATTCCGCTGGACGTAACCGGGGCGCAGGTTGATTACATTGAGCTTCACTACAGTATTCACCCGCAGACCTTCGAACTTGATCTGATAAGTGCGCTGGCTCCAACATTATCGTCTGGCTGGAGCAAACGCTTGCCCGGAACAGTTGCTGCCAACTCCGAGGTTCTTCGGAGTCACCGGTCCAAGTTCAACAGCAACAATCGCTTTGTTCCGATCCTTGATCCACATAATCCGGCCGACCTCAGCAGATGCGAGTTTCGGGTATGTGCGATGATGAAAGAGGGAATGACAGTGAAGACGATTTCGGAGACTCTGTCCATTGGCCCGACAACAGTTCGCTCGCACCTAAGTTCCATATTTTCCAAAACAGGGGCGACGAGCCAGGTCGAGCTTTTGCATCTATTGAACCGAAGCGTTGATGCTGACAGGGGTTTTGCTCAGATCGCGGGTTAGCGAACCGAATGGATTGCTATCAGGACGGTCTGAAGACCTTTTCTTGATCTTTTAAGGATCCATCTGTCGTCATGGTCCTACCCATTGTTGTTCCATGACGGTCGAACAACTGCTGAACTTAGTCGCAATTTCGTCGGCTGTCTTGTAAGTTTCTAAATTTCGGCCGCAATTTTGCTCTCTATAGCAATGTAGGGAATCTGACTCGTTCGCCATGACCAACTGCCGCTTTCGTAGGGAGGAAACAACCCTACGGAGTGGGGAGAGCGCGTCAGATTTTTATGCTCTTCCAGTTTGATTGTATCTGTTGACGAAAAAATATCCTGTTTTGTTAGCTACTTAGTCGTTGTTCATGATTTCGCGACAACATTAACATAATGTGAACAATGTATTCTCTGAGTGTTCAACTGGCTCGGGGCATACTGATCGCACAGGCCGGGCAAACCACGTCCGGTTGAATGGAAGGGGAACAGCATGATCAAGACTGCTATTGAGGTTGCGCCGTATGCATGTGCGACAATGCAACCCCATAATCCCGTCATGAACGGCGAAGTTTCAAGTAATACAAATTCGAGCAGCAGTCGCTTCCCTCCTATCGAAAATGCACTGACAGAAATCGTAAATAACAAGCGACTAGAAGAGGCGAACCGGGACTTCTGAAAATCAGACGTCCGATGGATTTCCGGATCAACTTGATCAGGGAAAGATAAAGCCCGCTCCGAATTGGAGCGGGCTAAATTTTTTCTCAGTAACCTTTGCCAACTTGCGTAGAGCATGCGCGCAATACAACCTGGCAGTCAGGATCTTTATGAGAAAGTCGGGCCAGCCAAACGGCTGGTAATCACTTAGCTGGCCCGGTCTTTTGCCCACTTCATAAGAATGAAGGCAAAAGCTGTTAGCTATCCAGGCCAAGCATTGCCTTTACAGCAGCCTCGACCTCGTCGGTGACGGGTTTGTTCGCAGCGTCTTCCAATGCTGCGCGCTCATCGAGTGACTGCTGCTCAACGGCGTCAGTCAGGTCTTCGACGTCTTGCACGGCTTCCTCGTACTCCAAGGCAGCCTGTTTTTCGGCATTCAGGCTGTCAGCGGCATCTTTGGAAGCTTGCAGATCATCGTTTGCGTCCTGAAGTGCGTCCTCGATATCAGGATTGGTGCCTCCCGCATCTGCCAGTTGCTGTTCGAGATCATCGACGATGTCCTGCTTTTCCTGAACATCGGCCAGCGCATCCTCAAGGTCGTCATTGATTTCAGCGCTGGAGCGCTCCGGCGGGGTCATATCATCCAGAAGGTCTTGTTTTTCGGCAAGCTCAGCTCGGATGCTGTCGCCAGCCAAAACCGTGTCGCGATAGGTTGCAATGCGACCGACGCGCGAATTCGGAGCAGCGTTCTGAAGGGCCTTCTCACTTGCGTTGGCTGCGTTCAGTGCGCCCAGTTCCGAAGGGTGGACGCCCAGCGCGGCAGCCAGTTTGTTCCCTTTCTTGTGGGAATCGGTCAGGTCCGTTTCCTCGACTTGAACCTTGGATTTTGTCGCGTGCGCTGACGGTGCGGTCTTGGTCTGAGTTTTCTTGGACTTCTTACCGGTAAACAATTCTTTCAAAGAGAACGATTTTCCCTTCGAAGATTTTGACTTCGAACCCTTTGCGCCAGAGGTAGTGCGCCCCGACTTACCGGCGGATTTTGAACCACCACTTTTAGCCGCCCCATTACCGCCGCCTTTGCCATTTCCGGCGCCGTCGCTGTTTCCTTTACCGCCGCCGTTTCCTTTACCGCCACCATTGCCCCCACCGTTGCCATTACCGTCTTTGGCATAGGCCACATCAGGAAGGGCAACTGCCGCCACAATTGCGGTGGAGCCCAACATTGCGATTGCGAGAGCGGAGGCCTTCAGCACGCCGGTCAAATTGGTTTTCATAGCGGTCCTCGTAGGTCGAACGCGGGTTTCATTTGGGCCGGCAGTGTGTTTCGCGCTTTGCACACACAGAAAACGCTTGCCGGAATCAATATCTGACAGGTGCTATCTAAACCCATCATCATTGAACCCACGCCGAACTGTTCGTTCATCGCCAGTTCATGTTGAAATCGATAGATTGTTAAGGTGGTTGCGCAGTAAAGAGTGCTGAAGATGAGAAAGCTCTTAACCATCTTGTTTCTTGTTGCCGTTCTCCAGCCCGGAGAAGGCAATGCAGCCGTTCGTGAGCTGAAGCAGGCAGAACTGCGCAAAGCAACAACCTCGGGCAACGCAATCCGGTTGCAGAAAGTCATCAAAGGGGTCGAACAGGTCTTTGGCGGTACGCCCATTGATGCGCGAGCTTTTCAGGCCGACAAAGTTTACTACCGCGTGCTGGTTAAAAAACCGAACGGGAAGATTGTCAGTGTTATTGTTAACGCAAAAACCGGCGTTGTCGTTTCCAACAGGTCCAAGATCGGCAAACAAATCTCAGAAGCGGCCAAATCTGCGCCCGGAAACTCGGCCAATGCGAAATCTCAAGGCAAGTCTTCTGCCAACGCAAATGGTGGTCAAAGCGGCAACCGTGGGAACAGCGGTGGCGGTCGCGGCAATGGTGGCGGCAATTCCGGAGGTAACGGTGGCGGCAACTCCGGTGGTAACGGTGGTGGCAACTCGGGTGGTAACGGTGGCGGAAACGGCGGCGGCAACGGGGGTGGTAAAAAGTAATGGTTAAACTGCCATTCGCACGCCTATAATTCCCAAGTATGAGAGTTTTACTGGCAGAAGACGAACCGCACCTTTGCGAGCAGATCAAGAAACTGTTGAACGCTGAAGGTCGGGTCGTGGACATTGTGAACAGCGGCCTGGAAGCTTTGCATCTGGGTGCAACAGAACCCTATGACATGATCATCCTCGATATTGGATTGCCGGAACGCGATGGCATTTCAGTTCTGCGGGAATGGCGCAGCGCGGGCATCAAGACCCCGGTGCTGATCCTCACGGCCCGCGATGGCTGGAGCGAAAGGGTCGACGGATTGGACGCAGGCGCGGACGACTACATGACCAAGCCATTCCATATGCCCGAACTGGCAGCGCGGGTCCGTGCCATACTGCGGCGGCAGAGCGGTCAGTTGAATCCCGTCGTCGAAATGGGAAATGTTGTGCTGGATACCCGCAACGGGCGTGTAACGGCGGATGGCGTGCCCATCGACCTGACCGCGCAGGAGTTGGCTGTTCTTACATATCTGGCCCATAATGTTGGGCGTATGATCTCAAGGACCGAGTTGTCGGAACATATCTACGAATACGATGGAGACAGGGACTCGAACACCATTGCCGTCTTCATAACCCGTCTGCGCAAAAAACTTGGCCCTGATCTGATCACAACGATTCGGGGCCGCGGATACATGATCGACTCTGCCTGATGTTATCCCTGCGTCAACGGGCTCTACTGGGGGGGATCGCGTCGGGTGCCCTTTCAGTGGGTGTCGGTACGCTGGCCGTGTTCTCGTTCATCAATGCCCGCGTTTCAGACAGGTTTGATACCGCACTACTTGATCGTCACACGCAACTGGTCGTTGGGTTGAGCGTTACGACCCATGACCCGGATGCGCTGCGGAATCTGATGTTCGATCCAGCCTATGGCACACCGTATTCCGGCAGATACTGGCAAGTCAGCAACAGCGAAGGCGAGATCTTTACCTCGGCTTCCCTGTTTGATGAAGTCATTGCCGAACCGCCGGGGAACCCTGATGTAACGACGCTTTGGAACACGCCTGGTCCGGAAAACGAAGCTTTACGAGGAGCCTTTCAGAAAATTACTTATGAGGATGGTACGGTCTGGGGGGTCAGCGTTGCCGAAAGTCAGGCCCAGCTTGTCGCGGAACGCCGCGCTGCACAACAAAGCCTGCTTCCGGTTTTTGCGCTGGTCGGTCTGATCGGTGTCGTTGGATCGCTACTGCTGATGTCAATCATCCTGACGCCACTCAGAAAGCTTCGGTCAGATGTGGCGCATCGTTGGGATCGGGACGAAGACCTTAAACCAGGCGATTATCCAGAAGAGGTGTCTCCTCTGGTCGAGGATCTGAACCAGCTCTTGCGTCGAAACCGGGAAATCGTATCGGGATCACGTCGTCAGGCGGCAGATTTGGCCCATGCCCTGAAAACGCCTACTGCAATCATGCGCAATGAACTGCTGCTGTTGTCCGAAGCGGGAGGTTCTACGGAAACCGCTGTGGAAGCTCTCGACCGCATTGACGCGCAACTGGGCCGGTCTTTGGCCAGAATGCGGGCGCTGAACACTGCAGATTTGACCCATTCTCGTACTGATCTGTCTCATTCGATTGATCGACTGGCGCGTCTGTTCACCACCATGGCCGAGCGGGATGGAAAGTCATTGGAAATCGAACGCGACCCGGGTCTTTGGGTGCGAATGGACGCGCAGGATATCGAAGAAGTTTTGGGCAACCTGCTGGATAACGCGGTCAAATGGTGCAAACACAAGGTCCGCATGACGGCCATGAGAACCTCGAACGGGATCGAAGTTGTGATTGACGACGATGGCCCGGGAATTCCTCAGGACGCTCACCGCGAGGCGTTGCGATCGGGGGGGAGGCTGGATACCTCTGTTTCGGGCAGCGGCCTCGGGCTGGCCATCGCGGTTGATTTGTTAAAGGCCTATGACAGTCGGCTTGATCTGGGTGCATCCAACTCGCTTGGCGGTCTGGAATGCCGGATCGTAATTCCGAAGGGAACCAATGCGCATCCTGCGTCAGGCTGATCATTTGCCCTGAAGGTTCAGGGTGCTTTGGGTGTGTCGTAAGTGGATAAGATGCGAAAACTAGAAAAGCGGACCCATGACAGGTCCGCTTTTGCCCTTGCGGGCGATAGGCAGCCAAGGTGGGCTTAGCTGCTCATGTCATAGGCCCGCTCACCATGTACCGAGAGGTCGAGGCCATTTGTCTCGGTCTCGGCGTTTACGCGAAGTGGTGTGATCTGTGCAACCAGTTTGACCAACACAAACGTGACAGCTGCCGTAAAGACACCCACGATAACCAGCCCGCCCAACTGTGCGGTCCATGTGCCAAGGCCGAACAGGGCGATCATGATGGTGCCGAAGATGCCTCCGACGCCATGTACCGCGAACACGTCCAGTGTATCGTCGATATTCAGCTTGTTGCGCACCAGACTGACGGCTTCCTGACACAGAATGCCCGCAACAGCACCGATGATGAGGGCTTGAACCGGACCCACAAAACCCGAAGCGGGCGTGATCGAGGCCAGACCTGCAATTGTCCCGGTGACAAGACCCACCATCGAGGCTTTGCCAAAGCGGATGCGTTCCCAAAGCGCCCATGTCAGTGACGCGGTTGCGGCGGACAGGTGGGTAACGGTCATCGCCATCGCAGCGCCACCGTCCGCGGCCAGTTGCGAACCGCCATTGAAGCCGAACCAGCCGACCCACAGCATCGCGGCGCCGACCATGACATAGCCGGGACTATGTGGCGGGGTCGTTCGGTTTCGGCGCGGGCCAAGGATGACGGCGATGATCAGGGCTGCCAGACCAGCGGTTTCGTGCACCACGATACCGCCAGCGAAATCACGCACGCCAATGTCACCCAAAATACCACCATCGGACAGCATTCCACCGCCCCAGATCCAGTGAACCACAGGCGCATAGCACAGCAGCATCCACAGCGCCGAGAAGGTCAGCACAAAGCCAAAGCCCACCCGTTCGACATATGCGCCCACGATCAGGGCTGGGGTGATGATGGCAAAGGTCATCTGAAAGGCAAAGAACAGGATTTCCGGGAGAGTGCCAGCAAGGCTGTCTACATCAACACCGTTGAGGAAAGCCTTGCCCAAACCACCCCAAAGCCCACTTTCACCGGCTCCAAAGGCGATAGAGTACCCGGCCACCAGCCACAGAATGCTCATCAAACAGGCAATGGCAAAGCAATGCATAAAAACGCTGAGCACGTTTCGGGCACGTACAAGCCCGCCGTAAAACAAGGCCAGCCCCGGCAATGTCATGAAAAGGACCAGTGCTGTAGCAACAATGATCCAGGCTGTATCGGCTCCATTCATGGGCCGCTCTCCTTTTCCCTGCATGGTTTCCCGGGCAGGTCATCTGACAACGCCCGGGATCGAGTGAGTGTATGTGCAGAGCCTTGAAGCGGAGGGCAGGTGAGGAAAAAAGAGGCAACACCCGAATTGGTCGCCTATTTTGTCGCCTTTTGTTCAAGTGATGACGGTTTTGGCGGCTATGGGCAGATAATGCTTAAAAAAGGTGCGCGTTATGAAAGCCCATTCAGAAGCAACGCCAGCGCATGATCCCGCGCGGCGCGGCGCACCGCATCCCGCCCTTGCGCGCCAAACTCAATCGTTTCGGTTCGGGTTTCCCGGCCTTCTCTGGCCAGTCCGAAACATACGCGCCCTTCGGGTTTAAATTCAGACCCGCCCGGCCCGGCAATGCCGGTAATCGCGACGGCAAGCTGCGCTTGTGAGTTGCGCAATGCGCCTTCGGCCATTTCGCGAGCGACCTGCTCGGACACTGCGCCGAAAGCCTCCAGGGTTTCTGCCAACACACCCAGCATGTCCTGTTTGGCCCTGTTGGTATAGGTGACAAAACCCCGATCCACGACAGCCGAACTGCCGGGTATATCCGTCAGGGCCGCAGCGACCATACCGCCGGTGCAGCTTTCCGCTGTGGCGATCATAACGCCCTGCGCTTTGGCGCGGTTCAGCAGGTCGGGCACGTTCATAGGCCCAAAACCCCGTGTGCGATGCCTGCCAGAACCATCACGCCAATGGCTGCGAGAATACCCGCAATCACGTCGTCCAGCATCACTCCCATAGGATCGCCGCGACGATCTGCCCAACCGACGGGGCCAGGTTTGGTGATGTCGAACAGGCGGAACAGGGCAAACCCGGCAACCCAACCGGGCCAGAGGGCGGTAATGTCGATCCCATGCGCCCAGGACGGATATGAGATCGCCCAGAGTGCAATGAACTGGCCTGCAACCTCATCAATAACGATTTCCGACGGGTCGTGATCGTCCTGACCGTCGGTCATCACGCGCGTGGCCCACAGGCCGCCTGCGAACACCACCAGTGTCGCGATTGCCAGCAATGGGAATCCCCCCAGCGTGTGCAGGCCCCAAGCCATCGGCAGCGCGGCCAGCGAACCCCAGGTGCCGGGGGCAGGGCGCAAATATCCGACACCGCCAACGGTACCAATCAACTGCGCCGCGTTCATGATTTCACCAGACAGGCCGTCGCAATCGATGCGATGCCTTCACCGCGACCGGTGAAGCCCAGACGCTCGGACGTGGTGGCCTTGACCGAGACCTGATCGGCACGCAAGCCCATGATTTTGGACATTTCTTCGCGCATAACAGCGGCGTGAGGGCCAATCTTCGGGTATTCACAGACCAGCGTACAATCCACGTTCGAGATGCGATACCCCATCTGTCCGGCCAGTTCGACCGCGTGACGCAGAAAGATCTCGCTGGCGGCCCCTTTCCATTGCGGATCCGAGGGTGGAAAATGCTGTCCGATATCCCCTTGCGCCAATGCGCCATAAATCGCGTCGGTTACAGCATGCATCCCGACATCCGCATCTGAATGCCCCTGCAACCCGCGATCATGGGGAACCTTCACACCGCAAAGGACCACATGATCCCCGTCGCCAAACCGGTGCACGTCATAGCCGTTGCCAAGTCTTACATCCATATCCATTCCCATGATACGTTCCGCCCGGGCAAAATCCTCGGGGCGGGTGATCTTCAGGTTGTCCGCATCGCCCGGTACGATGCAGACATCTACCCCCGCAGCGCGTGCAACCTCAACATCATCAGCAGCACCGCCCGGATGCGCCGCATGGGCGGCGGTGATGGTGTCATAGTGAAAGCCTTGCGGTGTTTGCGCCGCAAACAGGTTGCTGCGGTCTTGTGTGCCAGTCACGGCCCCGTCTTGTCCTATCCACAAGGCGTCAGTCACCGCCAGTCCGGGGGCGGCGGCCTGATGTGCATCCAATGCGTTCAAGACGTCCTGAATGGTGCGTGACGAAACGCAGGGTCTGGCAACGTCATGAATCAGGACGCGCTTCACGTCGAGGTGCGCCAGGGCCTTCAAACCATTGCGTACAGAACCCGTGCGATCTGTGCCGCCCGAGGCGAGGATCAGATCGGTATCACGAAACTCCTCCCAGACCAGAGTGTCTTCGTCGGATAAGACCAGAACGATATGAGCGACCTGTCCGCGGAACCGATCGATTGTCCAGTCTGCCACGCGACGACCTGCAAGGCTGCGCCACTGTTTTGGGACGTCGCCCCCTGCGCGCATGCCGCGGCCTGCGGCGACTATGATGGCAGCTGTGGTCATGCAGCGCGCCCTCCATTTTGTTGCGTTTGTTTAGGCGGCGGTGATTGCAGTGGCAATCACCTATGGTCTAGTGATTAAAAAATAGGCAGATGATGGTTTTGCGGGCTTGTTGCGCGTCGTTTTGTTGTTCATATGCGTGGAATTCGATATCAGAACTGCAACTGCCCAAGGATTAAGCACGTTGACTTTGCGCTTCGCTGACAAATTCGTAACATCGCCGGTTTTGCTGGCCCCGATGGCCGGAATCACAGATCGCCCGTTTCGGGATCTGGTTATGCGCTTTGGTGCCGGCATGGTCGTCAGCGAAATGGTCGCCAGTCAGGAGATGGTGCAGGCCAAACCCGGAGTGCGGGAGCGCGCCGAACTGTCCGCCGATGTGGAAAACACAGCTGTGCAACTGGCAGGGCGCGAGGCGCATTGGATGGCGGAGGCCGCGCGTCAGGTTGCTGATCGTGGAGCGCGGGTGATCGACATCAACATGGGGTGTCCTGCCAAAAAGGTAACAAATGGGTATTCCGGTTCGGCCCTGCTGAAAACACCGGACCACGCACTGACGCTGATCGAGGCCGTTGTCAGTGCAGTCGACGTTCCAGTGACATTGAAAACCCGTCTGGGGTGGGATGACACCCTGCTGAATGCCCCCGAGGTTGCGCGCCGTGCACAAGAGGCAGGCGTTCAGATGGTTACGATCCACGGACGCACGCGATGCCAGTTCTACAAGGGGCGCGTTGACTGGAGCGCAATCCGGGCCGTGAAACAGGCCGTGTCGATTCCGGTTATTGCGAACGGAGATATTGTAGACACAGCAGCCGCACGAACCGCTTTGGAACACTCTGGTGCAGATGGCGTCATGGTCGGGCGTGGCGCACAGGGTAAACCCTGGCTTCTGGCGCAGATCAGTCACGACCTTTACGGGGCGGATGCGCCGGATATTCCGGTCGGGAATGACCTGATCGACATGGTGCGCACGCATTATCAGGCGATGCTGGGGTTCTACGGTGCCGATCTGGGCCTGCGTGTCGCCCGTAAGCATCTGGGATGGTACATGGATCAGGCCGCAACCCCCGCGCCGCTGCGCCGGGCGGTTCTGACGTCGCGCAACACGGATGATGTCCTGCGCCTTCTTGGGGATGCACTTGCCGAAACGGGCGAGGCGGCGGCATGAACTCCAACGCCAACATCTGGAACTCTTTGCCGGTTCCGGCCTTTATTATTGATGAAAACGACCGCATCGCAGATGTGAATTCGGCGGGCGAGGGGTTTTTGAATGCCTCGCGCCGGTCGGTAATCGGGCACCCGGTATGGGACCAGATCGCCGTTGACGCGCCGCTGGAGGAAGCTTTCCTGCGCGCCCGGTCGCAAGGCACGCCACTGTTCGTTAACGATGTGGATGCGGGTTCTGGGAATCGTGCACCCTTGCAATGTGCGTTGCAAATCGCGCCTCTGGTCGGGCATCCGGGGTCGATGATCATGATCATATCGCCTCGTGAACTGGCGGGCCGGATGACCTTGGGCAACACGGTCAAGTCAGCGGCGCAGTCGGCGATTGGCATGGCCGAGATGCTGGCGCATGAAATTAAGAACCCACTGGCCGGGATTACCGGTGCAGCGCAACTGCTGAGCATGAATATTTCGTCACAGGATCTTGAACTTACAGACCTTATTGTGGCCGAAAGCCGCAGGATCGTGAAGCTTCTGGAACAGGTCGAGCAATTCGGCAACTTGCAGAAACCGGACCTCAGGCCGGTCAATATCCACGATGTACTGGACCGTGCAAGGCGGTCCGCGCTGCTGGGATTTGGCGCGGATATGACAATCATCGAGGATTACGATCCGTCATTGCCGCTGGCCTATGGCGATCCGGACCAGTTTCTTCAGGTGGTTCTGAACCTGCTGAAAAACGCATCCGAGGCCGCGGGGCCTCAGGGCGGAACAATCCGTCTGCGCACGTATTTCGAACATTCCTTCCGCCTGCGCCGAAGTGATGGATCGGGTCATTCCCTGCCGTTGCAGATCGAGATCATCGATGACGGTCCGGGCCTGCCCGAGGATATCCGCGGTGACATTTTTGACCCGTTCGTGTCGGGCAAGGAAAACGGCACCGGTCTGGGACTGGCGCTGGTCAGTAAGATCGTTTCCGACCATGACGGCTGGATTTCCGCCGACTCCGTGCCCGGCCGCACCGTTTTCAAACTGTCGCTGCGCCGCGCGCCGCGAGATGCAACCGAACACAAGAAGGAGAGCACCTGATGGATGGCACCGTACTGGTTGCGGATGACGACCGCACAATCCGCACCGTTCTGACTCAGGCGCTGACGCGGGCCGGATGCAAGGTGCACGCAACGTCTTCGCTGACCACCCTGATGCGTTGGGTCGGCGAAGGCAAAGGCGACGTGGTGATCTCGGACGTTGTTATGCCCGATGGCAACGGTCTGGAGATGCTGCCGAAGATCGCAAAGGATCGCCCTGGATTGCCGGTTATCGTGATTTCCGCGCAAAACACGATCATGACGGCGATTCAGGCGGCTGAGGCTGACGCATATGACTATCTGCCCAAACCGTTTGACCTGCCGGATTTGATGAAGCGCACGGCGCGGGCGCTGGATCAGAAGCAGCGCGCACAGCCGGAACCCATACAGGCAGGTGGTGAGCGTCCGGATGAACTGCCGCTGGTCGGCCGCACGCCAGTCATGCAGGCTTTGTATCGGTTGGTCGCCCGCGTGATGAACACCGACCTGCCGGTTATGATTTCGGGTGAAAGCGGAACGGGTAAGTCGCTGATTGCCCGGGCAATTCACGACTTTTCGGATCGGCGTACATTACCCTTTGTCACAGTCACCGCAGCCGACCTAAGCGATCTGGAGGGCCCGGCCCGCGTGATGGCGCGGGTGCGTGGCGGTACGCTGCTGATAGATGAAATCGCGGATATCGGCGATGAAATTCAAGCCCGCGTGGTGCGTATGATGGATACGCCCGGTGATCATGTTCCGCGTTTCATGGCGACCAGCCAGACAAACTTGATCGATGGGATGGAAAACGGCCGTATCCGTCAGGACCTGTATTATCGTTTGTGCGGGGCGACGATCCACGTGCCCTCGTTGCGCGAAAGGGTCGACGATATTCCGCTGCTGGCCGAACATTTTCTGGCTCGGGAAGAGAAGGAAAGCGGAAACAAGCGGTGGCTCAGCCCGGAAGCGGTTGAGTTGGTGCGGCGCTATTCATGGCCGGGGAATGTGCGGCAACTTGAAAACGCCGTTCGCCGTTTGGGGCTGACCAGTCGGGCAGATGAGATTTCAAAGGCCGAGGTGGAAATGGTGTTGGGCAGCCAGCCCGAAGCTGCACCGGTTCTGAGCGGCGGCGAACGCGAGAAGCTTTCAACCTCGGTCGAGCGTCACCTGCGACGGTATTTCGATCTGCACGGCAATATATTGCCGCCACCGGGCCTTTATCAGCGGATTTTGCGTGAGGTTGAGGCCCCGCTGATCGAAATCGCACTGGATGCAACTGGCGGGAACCAGGCAAAATGTGCTGATTTACTGGGGATTAACCGAAATACGCTGCGAAAAAAGATTACAGATCTCGATATACAGGTGACACGGCGCCGCAAACTGATGTAATATCGCCACACAAACCGTGGCATCCCGGCATCTGTCGGGAAAAGATCACGATATATGGCGGTAAGCCGCACAAGCGGCACATCAGGATGAGGGCAGACGGTGGCAACCCGAGCACAGAGCGGGATGATCCCATCGATTGGTCGATGGCGTAAATCACGGAAACTGCGCAATTTTGGCACCTTTGGGCTGGTCCTCTTGGGGCCTGTTCTGGCGCTTGCCACATATCTTGTCATTGGTCCCTTTGACCTAGGTGCGACCGCGCCGACATTGCGGCTGATTCTGCTGGCCGATCTTGTCTATGTTTTGGTCGTTGCGGCTTTGGTGCTCAGTCAGTTGGGCAGCCTGATTGCGGCCAGACGGGCCAAGTCGGCGGGCTCGCGCCTGCATTTGCGCCTGATTGGGGCGTTTACGCTGCTTGCGCTGGTTCCGACCGTTACGGTCGCCATTTTTGCCGGCCTGACCGTGAATATCGGCCTGGAAGGCTGGTTTTCGGATCGCGTGCGCCAGGTTGTCGGGTCTTCCCTGACAGCAGCAGAGGCTTATGAGCAGGAACATCGCAGCGGTCTGACGCAGGACGCTACGGTTCTGGCGCGGTTCCTGAACAATGCACGTTCGGTGGAGTTTTACATTTCTGATGCCGAACTCCGCGAGGTTCTGGCGCAGGGGCAGGCCCGGATTCAGCGCGGGTTGCGCGAAGCCTATGTCATCGACGGAACGGGCGAAATCCGGTCGCGCGGGGATCGATCCTATCTGTTCAACTATGAGGCACCAACAGCCGAGCAAATGACGGAAGCGTCAGATAAGGGGCTGCTGATCATTGCCGACTGGCCGAATAATGAATTCCGCGCGCTTGTGCCTCTGACCGCTTATCTGGACCGCTACCTCTATGTCAGCCGCGAGGTGGATGGGCAGCTGTTGACGCTGCTGGATGACACCAAGGAAACGGCGCAGTTCTATCAGCAGCTGGAAAGTGAACGGGGCAGGGTGTTGTTCGAATTCGGTCTGCTTTATCTGGGCTTTGCGCTGATCCTGATCCTGGCAGCGATGTCGCTGGGGATGTGGTTTGCCGAACGCCTGTCGCGCCCGGTCGGACGTTTGACGACAGCGGCGCAGCGGGTCGGCGCCGGAGACTTGAGCGTTCAGGTCATCGAAGAGGCCAGCGACGACGAAATTGCGATGTTGGGCCGATATTTCAACCAGATGACCCGACAACTAAAAGGGCAGCGGGACACGCTGCTGGAAAATACCCAGCAAATCGAAAGCAGGCGTCGCCTGTTTGATTCCGTGCTCAGTTCGGTCACGTCCGGTGTTGTCGGCGTGGACCCCGATGGATGCGTTACGTTTGTCAATCGCTCGGCTGAACGCTTGCTGGACTGGTCGCGTGGTGAAGAACACCTGGCTATCGGCATTGCGGTTCCCGAGTTTCTGCCTTTGTTTGAAAGCCTCAAGGACAGCGGGCAGGAGGCTGTTCAGGGTGAGGTTAAGGTCACACGTAAGGGGCAGCTTGAAAACCTGCTGGTTCGCATGGCTATCCGTCGTGGAGAGGATGGCGGGCTGGAAGGTTATGTGGTTGCCTTTGACGATGTAACTGATCTGGTCAGCGCGCAGCGAATGGCGGCGTGGGGTGACGTGGCCCGCCGCATTGCACATGAAATCAAGAACCCATTGACGCCGATCCAGCTCAGCGCAGAGCGCATCAAGCGCAAGTTCGCCCGCAAACTTGATGAGGAAGACAGCGGCAGCCTTGAATCGATGACCGGCGTCATCGTGCGGCAAACCAATGACCTGCGGCGTATCGTGGATGAGTTTTCCAAGTTCGCGCGGATGCCCGAGCCCGTTCGCCGCGAAGAGGACCTTGTCGAACTGGTGCGCGAAGCCGTACTTTTGCAACAGGCGGGACAGCCGGACGTACAGATTGATGCCGACCTGCCGCAGCAGCCGATCATGGCGGATGTAGATGCGACCATGCTTAATCAAGCGTTGACGAACCTGATTAAGAATGCCGGAGAAGCCATTGCAACTCTGAAAGAAAAAGGGGCCCCGGAAAACCTGGTGCCACAGATCAAGGTGGCGGTTTCAAGCGATGATGCGGGTACAGTCATCACCATTGCAGACAATGGGATCGGTCTGCCGGAAGACCGGGCGCGTTTGTTTGAACCTTATGTAACGACACGCGACGAAGGGACCGGGTTGGGTCTTCCGATCGTCAAGAAAATCATAGAAGAGCATGGCGGCGCGCTGACCCTTGAGGACGCGCCCGTATTCGACGGACAGGACCATTTTGGCGCAATGGCAGTGATCCGTTTGCCTGGGGCAAGTATGTCCCCAACCGTTGCGCCGCAGAAGCAGGCAATTAGAACCAACAAACTGAAAGCAGGCCAAAGATGAGCGACATTCTGATCGTAGATGACGAGCGCGATATTCGCGAGCTGGTGTCCGACATTCTGGAGGACGAAGGCTATTCAACCCGGCTGGCAGCCAACTCGGACGAGTGCATGGCGTCGATCAATTCCGAACCGCCGGGTCTGTTGATCCTGGATATCTGGCTGAAAGACAGCCGCATGGACGGGATTGATATCCTCAAGACGGTAAAGCGCGATAACCCGGATGTGCCGGTGGTGATTATTTCGGGCCACGGCAACATTGAAATTGCAGTAGCGGCCATCAAACAGGGTGCTTACGACTTTATCGAGAAACCGTTTAACATTGACCAGTTGATGGTGGTGATCCGCCGCGCGATGGAGACGTCTCGCCTGCGGCGCGAGAACGCGTCGCTGAAGCGGAAAGAGGTCAACAACTCGGACATGATCGGCAAATCCGCGTCGTTCCGGGCCATGCAGGGGCAGTTGGACAAAGTGACCAAATCAAACGGTCGCGTCATGCTGCGTGGACCTGCGGGTTCTGGCAAGGAAATCGCTGCGCGTTATATCCATGCCCACTCCAACCGTGCGAACGCTCCGTTCGTGACCGTCAACTGTGCCGGGATTGAGCCTGAGCGTGTGGAAGAAGTTCTGTTTGGCCGCGAATCGGCCGAACGCGGTGTGGAATCCGGATTGCTGGAAGAAGCCCACGGCGGCGTGGTCTATTTTGATGAAGTTTCCGACATGCCTTTGGGCACACAGTCCAAAATCCTGCGGGTGCTGGTGGATCAGCAATTCCAGCGCGTGGGTGGCTCGGACAAAGTGCGCGTGGATCTTCGGGTGATCTCATCGACCAACAAGGATCTTGATGATGAAATCGCCGCCGAGCGGTTCCGGGAAGAGCTGTATCACCGTCTGAATGTGGTTCCGATTTCCGTTCCCTCACTCGAGGACCGGCGCGAGGATATACCGGTACTGGCCCAGCACTTCATCGAAATGTGCAACGAAACCCAAGGGTTGCCTATGCGGGAGCTGTCGGACGAGGCGGTCGCTTTGCTGCAGACAATGACCTGGCCGGGTAACGTGCGCCAGTTGAAGAACCTGATCGAACGTGTTTTGATTCTGGGCGACGGCACCGGCCCGATTGAGGCGCGCGAGCTGCCCAATGAAGAAGACAAGGCCGAAGAGTCGGGCCGCGTTGTCTTGTCGGGTGCGTTGGCCACTTTGCCGCTGCGCGAGGCCCGCGAAGCGTTCGAGCGAGAGTATCTGCTGACCCAGATCAACCGCTTTGGCGGCAATATCAGCCGCACCGCCAGCTTTGTCGGCATGGAACGCAGTGCGCTGCATCGCAAACTTAAGTCGCTGGGTGTTGTGACCTCGAACAAATCCGGTGCGCGGGTTGCGCAAATCGACGAACCTGAACCGGCGGAATGAGTCTGGGGGCATAGTTCACGGGCAGACGGATGTGAGGAACTGATGGCGAGAACAGTGAACTCTGATCTGTCTGGCCGGTTCGTCGAAGGCTACCCGGCTTTTGGCAGGCGGTTAAAGCGACTTCGACGGTCGATCGGATTGAAACAAGCTGCGCTGGCCGAGGTTCTGCAGGTCGATCAGACCACAGTTTCCAGATGGGAGAACGGGGTTCAGCTTCCAACGCCTGATCAACAACACTCGGTGTTTGCTGCGCTGGCTCCTTTCAGGGCGGATGACAACGCGCTAAGACGGCTTGTCGTGAACTCGGCCGACTGCATCCATCTGGTTGAGGAGGCCAGCCACATGTGCCTGGCCTATTCCCTCCGGCGGGCGCGGGACTGGAAAACCTCCCAACGGGCACTGCTTGGCGTGTCCCTCTGGCAATTTGCGACGGACGAAATCCGTCAGGCTGAGGCCGAGCTACAGGACGAGGGATGGTGGGATTTGCAAGCGCCCAACCCCAAGTCGTTTGTAACCTCCGAAGCGCGGTACGACCGTATCCGGATCAGTGCAGGACAGATCACCTGGGAACGGTTGTACCTGTCGGATGGAACGCCGGTCCGGCTGGTCAGTGGGGCACGGTCGGGACGCGCATAATTTATGCGTATTCCTGTGCGGTCGGGTGCAGTAGAACCGGCTTATGCCCCATCCATTACGCATCTTGTTACAGGTTTTGTTGCTTTGGCTTGCCGGGCTAGGTGCGGCGACCCAATTCGCCAAGATCGCGGTTCCTTTTGCTCAGGTCGCAGCCCTCTATCCTGCGCACGCGGATAAGATTGGCTGGCTTTTGTCAGTCATCAGCCTGATTGGCGCGATTCTTGGTGCATTGTCCGGCGCGATAGCCGGGCGGGTTGGGCCTGTCCGGCTGCTGATGTTTGGCTTGACCCTTGGCGGGGCGGTGTCCCTGTTTCAGGCCAGTATCCCCGGTTTGGGCCTGATGCTGGTCAGCCGCGTTGTCGAAGGGGTCTCTCATCTGGCTATCGTTGTCGCAGCACCAACACTGATTGCGCAAATCACGATTGGAAAATGGCGCAACGCGTCAATGGTTTTGTGGAGCAGTTTCTTTGGTGTCGCCTTTGCCCTGAACGCATGGCTTGGGCTTCCATTGATCGCTCAGGTCGGGCTGCCGGTTTATTTTGCTACCCATGGCGCGCTGATGTTTCTGATCGCCGTCCTGATCGTATCTTTCCTTCCCAGCAGTGCATCCGCTTTGGTGAACAATCCCTTTTGGAGCGTGCGAACACTGATTGACATACACGTACAGACCTATCGCTCTGCGTTTGTGTCCGCTCCGGCGCTCGGGTGGTTCTTTTACACGCTGACCTTTGTCTCGCTGCTGGCCATTCTTCCGGGAAGATTACCGGACGATGTCAGTGCGATGATTGCTGGTCTGATGCCGTTGGCCGGGATCGTGATTTCCTGGCTTACCGTTCCGGTGTTGCTGAGCGTTTGTTCTGGTGTTTTTGTTGTTAACCTCGGTTTCGGGCTGTCTGTCCTTACGATAGGCGCCCTGTTTCTTGGTGCCCCGTTGCCCGTTGTCTGCGTTGCGCTTTTTGCGGTGCTGGGGCTTGTTCAGGGCGGCAGCTTTGCGGCGGTGCCGCAGTTGAACTCGACACCCGAAAACCAGGCGCTGAGCTATGGTGCCATGGCTCAGATGGGGAATGCGGGTAACCTTTTGGGCACACCTGTTTTGCTTGCAATACTGTGGAGGACTAGTGAAGCGGGCATGTTGATTGCCGTGGTCGGGTTCTATGCTGTTGCCATGGCGCTGCATTTGTGGCTTGCCGCGCGGCGCAAACGCTCTTGAACCGGACTGGAATGATCAATCGCGCGGTACCGTGGTTTTGCTTACCCGGCTTGCCCCGGAGTGATGATCTGAAACGACCCGTCATCGAATTTCACAAAGCATGAGGCACTGTTGAGGGGCGGCAATGTTGTTGTTCGCGCCAATGGTACTCGCGATTTCACATTTTGCTTGCAGGGCGGCAAACTGACAGGGCGAAATCCCTTTTCGGCCATGCATTGCGCCTCAACCGTGTTTCGCAGACCCTGATTCACATCGACGGTATAGACCCTGCCGGGCTGCCACCAGCCCGGGGATTGATAGCAACGACCTCTGCCGTCGCAATACGTGCGCCCGGGCCAATATGTCGGCGGGCTTTGGCGGATCTGATTGGCAACCGGCACCTCTTTGACCGCCCTAAGCTGGCACTGGGTGGTCTCTTTTTGCAGACGTGACACGGTTTCACCCTCGCGATAGTAAAGCGAGAGCGGCCCGCACGAGGACAGCACCATCAGCGGCACAAGCATAGGAAACAGCGTTTTCATATGCTTATCTTGCCGCAGCTGATCAGCGATGACAATTCAATTGACCGCTTTGGGGGCATCTGTCATTCAATCCTTTCAGGCAGAAGGGCCAGAAACATGAAGGTCATTATTTGCGGCGCGGGTCAGGTCGGCTGGCAGATTGCGCGGCACCTTTCGGGTGAATTGAACGACGTCACCGTTGTCGACAACAATCCCGACCTGGTTCGGCGGGCGACCGAAACGCTGGACGTGCAGGGGATCGCCGGGTTTGCAAGTTATCCCGATGTGCTTGAAAGGGCAGGCGCGCGCGATGCGGACATGATCATCGCTGCGACCCATTCGGATGAAGTGAACATGGTCACTTGCCAGATGGCGCATTCGGTCTTTTCGATCCAGCGCAAGATCGCGCGACTGCGGTCAAAATCTTATCTTGAGGCGATCCACTCGGACCTTTACCGGCGCGATCATCTGCCGATTGATGTGGTGATCAGCCCCGAACGCGAAGTTGCCGCTGCTGCGATGCGCCGCCTGTCGGCCCCGTCCGCCTTTGACACCGAGATTTTCATGGACGGCAAGGCGCAGCTTTTGGGTATTCGCGTGGATGAAGACTGCCCGATCGTGAACACACCTTTGCGGCAACTGACCGATTTGTTCTCAACGCTCAGTTCGATCGTAGTGGGGGTGCGTCGCGATGGCACGCTGTTTGCACCAGAATCCGAGGATCAGCTGTTTGTGGGCGACGAATGCTACGTCTTTACCAATGTAAAAGACGTGGATCGCACTATGGAGGTGTTTGGCAAGACCCAAAAGCGTCAGGATCGTGTGGTGATCGTGGGCGGGGGCAATGTCGGGCTTGAAGTGGCGCGAACTCTGGAAGAACAAAAAAGCCGCGTGCGCGCCAAAATCGTCGAGCGGGATCGCCGATGCGCCGAGATCGCCGCCGAGGCGCTGGAACGAACGATTGTGCTGCACGGTGATGGCCTTGATGCCAGTTTGTTGAGCGAAGCCGGTATCGACAGAGCGGATGCAATGCTGGCGGTTACGGATGACGACCGCACGAACATGCTGGCCGCTGTACGCGCCAAGGCCGAGGGTTGTGCCCTGGCGATCGCTTTGATCAATGATCCCAGTATGGTGGCCCTGATGGGACCTTTGGGGATTGATGCGTATATCAATCCGCGGGCAACCACCGTCAGTTCGATCTTGCGCCACATCCGTCATGGCCGGGTGCGACAGGTCTACTCGATCGGAGATGCTGAGGCCGAAGTGATCGAGGCTGAGGTTCTTTCAACCTCTCCCATGGCGGGTCAAAAGCTGCGCGATATCGATTTTCCCGAGGGCGTACTGGTGGGGGCCGTGCGCAAAGGAGATGAGGTTATGCGACCGACGGGCAGGCTCAGGATCGATGAAAAGGATGTCGTCGCGATCTTTGCCATGGCCAACGACGTGCCTGAGGTCGAACGCCTGATGCAGGTTTCAATCGATTTCTTCTGATGGCGCATGCGGGGATACAACAGATCGGGCTAATGCGGCGGTTGCCGCTGTTTCTTCTGATCTGGGCTATTGCGTCACTGGCCATGTGGATTCCGGCAGTTTACGCGCTGGCGCTGGATGATCACGATACATCGCGGTCGTTTTTGTACTCCGGTATCATAGGGTTGTTTCTGGTCGTCAGTGTCGCACTGGCCTCGTCCAACCGTGTGCCAAGGCGCGGAACTTTGGGACAATTGGCGGTGATGCTTGCATGTTTCACCATTCTGCCTGTCTTTCTTGCGATTCCATTTCACGATGCGCTGGGAACGACCACATTCCTGAACGCCTATTTTGACATGGTCAGTGCCCTGACAACCACGGGGGCGGATCTGTTTCCGGATCCAGACCGCCTGACGGCCCCGCTGCACCTGTGGCGCGCCTTGGTTGGATGGATGGGCGGTTTGCTGATGTGGATTGCCGCCGCGGCAATCCTTGCGCCTTTGTCGCTGGGTGGGTTCGAGGTCACGGCCCGCGGTCAGCCGGGTCGCCCGGTATCGGGTGTTGCGCAAAGCGAACGCGTTGATCCGCGCGGTCGACTGATCCGTGTGGCAAAGGGACTGACCCCGGTCTATGCCGGGTTGACGGCTGTGATCTGGATTCTTCTTCTGATCGCAGGCGAAACCGGACTGACAGCCGTTTGCCACGCAATGTCGGTCATGGCGACGTCCGGAATTTCTCCGGTGGGCGGCATGGAAGGCGCGCAGGCGGGCTTCACGGGTGAGGCGATCTTGTTTTTGTTCCTGTTCTTTGCCCTTTCGCGCCTGACATTTTCGACCGACACGGCGACATCCGGTTATTCCCGACTGGATACGGACCCGGAGTTTCGCATTGGCCTGATGATTGTTCTGGCCGTTGCGGCGTTATTGTTCTTTCGCGTTATTGCTGGTGTTACGGAAATCGGTGGGCAAATCGAGCCTTTACAGGCATTGCAGGTCATTTGGGGTATGCTGTTCACCGTTCTGGCCTTTCTGACAACCGCCGGGTTTGAAAGCGCAAACTGGGATGATGCGCAGCAATTATCTGGTCTGGGAACGCCCGGATTGTTGCTGATGGGGCTGGCCCTGATCGGTGGAGGGGTTGCGACCACGGCTGGCGGTGTGAAACTGCTGCGGGTTTTTGCCCTGTACTTGAACGGTGCGCGCGAGATCGACCGGTTGATCTATCCCTCATCCGTCAGCGGGGTTGGAGGTGGCAACCGACGCATTCAAAGGGACGGCGCGTTTATCGCCTGGATCTTTCTGATGCTCTTTGCGCTGACACTGGCGGTGTTCAACCTTTTGCTGGCCGCAATGGGGGCTGGGTTCGAACAGGCCATGGTGCTCAGCGTCGCAACGCTCAGCACGACGGGTCCGCTGATTGAATTGGCCACTGATGTTCCAATCCGGTTGATCGACCTGTCCGCAGGGGCCAAGCTGACGCTGTGCGCGGCGATGGTCATTGGCCGGCTCGAGACGCTTGCGATCATCGCCCTGATCACCCCTTCGCTGTGGCGGGATTGAACCGGTTGGATCCCGTCGTCTTTAGTGCTTAATTTTTCGTCTGGAATATCTTACCGCGGCACTCCATACTCACCGGGAGGGAGCGCGTTGGTCCGCAACGCGTAGCAAGAACAATGGCGAGATTATCATAATATGGCTTCGGACAGACAGAATCTTCAGGATGCTTTCCTGAACAATGTACGGAAAGCTAAGGTTCCGGTTACAATTTTCCTGATCAATGGCGTGAAATTGCAGGGTGTGATCACCTGGTTCGACAATTTCTGTGTATTGTTGCGCCGCGACGGACAGTCGCAGCTGGTGTACAAGCACGCGATTTCAACCATCATGCCATCACAGCCGATCAACCTGTATGAGGGCGAAGACGCCTCTTGATGGAACATGACCGGACGCGCACCCGGGCCTGGGTGCTGCATCCCGAAATCAAATCAGATGAACAGCGCCGCGTTCCCGAACCGGCGCTGGCCGAGGCGGTTGCGCTGGCCGCCGCTTTGCCCGATCTGGACGTGATCGGGTCTGAAATCGTTCGCCTGCAACGCGCCCAACCCGGCTATTTGTTTGGCAGTGGCAAGATCGAGGAACTGGGCGAGCGGCTTCGTGAAAACGAGGTTGAACTGGTTCTGATCGATGGGCCGGTGACCCCGGTTCAGCAGCGCAATCTGGAAAAGGCATGGAAGGTCAAGATCCTCGACCGGACCGGGCTGATCCTTGAGATTTTCAGCGACCGT
The DNA here is from genome assembly GCF_056534665.1 of Ruegeria sp. P8. NCBI lineage: Bacteria > Pseudomonadati > Pseudomonadota > Alphaproteobacteria > Rhodobacterales > Roseobacteraceae > Ruegeria > Ruegeria sp. P8. The sequence continues at coordinate 389,291 of NZ_JBQERC010000002.1, read as the reverse complement.
GCGCGTACCCGCGAAGGGGTGTTGCAGGTCGAAATGGCTGCGCTCAGCTATCAGCGGACGCGGCTGGTGCGGGCCTGGACCCACCTTGAACGTCAGCGTGGCGGCTTGGGATTTGTCGGCGGACCTGGCGAGACCCAGATCGAAGCCGACCGTCGCGCCATTGACGAACAACTTGTGCGTCTGCGTCGCCAGTTGCAGAAAGTAGTCAAGACCCGCACGTTGCACCGTGCTGCGCGGGCCAAGGTGCCATATCCGATCGTTGCATTGGTTGGATATACCAATGCCGGGAAATCTACTCTGTTCAATCGGCTGACCGGGGCCGAAGTGTTGGCCAAGGACATGCTGTTTGCCACGCTGGATCCAACTATGCGCCGCGTGCAACTGCCCGATGGCCCGGAAGTGATCCTGTCGGATACGGTGGGTTTTATCTCGAACCTGCCGACCGAGCTTGTGGCGTCTTTTCGGGCCACGCTTGAAGAAGTATTGGGCGCTGATCTGATTGTTCACGTGCGTGATATCAGCCATGAGGAAACCGAAGCGCAGGCGCAGGATGTCGAAGCAATCCTGACCTCGCTTGGTGTCGACGAAGAACGCCCCCGGCTTGAGGTTTGGAACAAGACTGACTTACTGAGCGCCGAAGAAAAAGACGCTGCATTGGCAAGGGCGGATCGCGATCCGGCCATATTTGCCATCTCGGCAGTTACCGGCGAAGGCGTGACCCCTTTGCTTTCCGAGATTGCAGCAATCCTGCAAGGGGCCCGGCACGAGGATGTTCTGAACCTGACCTTCGCTGAAGGTAACAAGCGGGCGTGGTTGTTCCGACAGGATGTTGTACAATCCGAAGAGCAGACCGAAAAAGGGTTCCGTATTACTGTCCTTTGGACGGATAAACAGGCTGCTCAATTCGAAACACTATAGAAACGGCGAAGTGGCGGAACTTGTCTGACACATTGGATCAAAGAGTATTTCTGACCGGATTTATTGATGTCCCAGCGGATCGCCTTGAAGATGTGCGCGCCGCTCTGTCCACTCATATCGCCCTCACAAAGGCGGAAGAGGGTTGCCTGTCGTTCGATGTTGTCGAGGATCAGATCACACCCGGACGGTTCACTGTATCAGAGGTTTTTGTGAATCAGCGGGCATTTGATGCGCATCAGCGGCGGACGAAGGCATCCGAGTGGTTTCTGATTACGCAGGGAATACCGCGGAATTATGCGATAGAAACCGCGGGCAAAAAGACAACCTAAGTCATGTGCCGTAAAGTTGCCGCTGTATATCATCGGTGTCGAACCAGCCGACTGACGATTGTACAAGATGGTCAGGTGCAAGTTCCCATTCATCCCATCCGCGCGCGATAACATAGTTGCCGGTCTGGGCATGATGCCCTTCACGTGTCCAGACAAACAGGGCGTGAGAGCCAGCCCATCGCATCATGTCGCACCGCACTTCCAGATCCGGAAAATCGGCATAGACTTCTCGGGCCATTTCGGCAATCGCGGCACGCCCTTCGACAGGCTCACCCCGGTTGGTTGTGATCCGACCGTCCTGCGTGAAAAAACTGGCAACGGCATCGGCGTCACCTGAACTCCAGGCGATCGCGTAATCTCGGGCAAAGTTGTTCAGAGTATCCCGAATGCTGGCCATAGTTTCCCCCTGGTCCGAAACAGTTCGCCCGGTGATGGTAGGCGAAACTGCCGCGTGGCGTCCACGGTCCGGACAAAAAGGGGCGGGGACTCGCCGAAACCCCGTTGCTTAGCGTGGGATCAGATTGGTCACTCCGACAGCAGCGGCGCGGGCAAGGTCAAGGTCCAGCGACATGGGAATATATTCGCCACGCCGCCACAGCTGCGCCTGATCGTCGTAATAACGCGACAGGAAATGGCCCGATTGGCCGGTAGCCGTGATAAAGACCGAGCTGTTGGGATCGGCAAAGTCATACACACCGCGATACCCGGCTCCGTGCACGTTCTGAAACGGGTCGAGCCCTTCGCCCGACGTGCGCCCGCGCAGCAAGGTGTTGTCGCCGCCACTGGTCGATTGTCGAATGTTCACAAAATACCGAAGTATAGGCACGTTTCCCAGAACGGGGTGATCGTGGGTTGCCTGATGCGCATCACCCCAGCGTAGGGATTCAAGTGTGCTACCATAGCGTTCGGTGATCCAGATCAGCGCATCATCCAATGCAAGTCGAGCCATTTCGGTACAGGTTTCAATCGGCGCGCTTTGTCGTACATCGCACCAGACACCGGCGCCATCAATGTCACGATAGACCCGCTCGATGAACAAAGGCTCGACATGTTTGAATTCGCTGGCCAGCGGCCCCAGCTCGTCCGAGATCAGGCGGATCTGAAGGGCCCGCACCCAGGCTGCGTAGATCAGCGGTTCGGGCAGATGCTCGTTCATCTCGCCGTTCCAGTCCGCCAGCAGCGACAGCGCAATCTGGCGCTGCCGTTCGGGCGTCCCTTCAGGGGCCGAGGCACCGGTGTACCAAAGGTCAGCACCGATCAGCGGCAGCAGAGAGCGCGCGGTGAAACTGACCGTATCCAGTTGCGCCTCAATGAAACTGTCGCGGGTATGCACCTCACGCGATTGCATCAGGCGTTCCCAGCGATGTACGCGCTGAGTGTCACCCCACTCGTAGGACACATGATCCGGGAACGGGCGGTCGATGATCTTGTTGTTGGTGTTGCCCAGAACGCCACCGGCAGGGGCCACGAATTCCGGGTTGTTGGCGTAAGGTAGGCGACCTTGCCAGCGGTTTGCTTCGATCCAGCCGGGTGTCGGAATGCGTCCGCGGCTTTGGTTTTGCAGATCACGCCGGGGCATGGCGCCAATCAGTTTCATCCCTATTGTCGTTTTGTCGACCAGTGACAGGTTTTGCGAGGGCGCAATGAATTGCCGCGCCACGGTTACGGCGTCCTGCACGTTGTCCGCGTTCATCAGGGCCATGGACGCCGTCATCGAAGTGTCTTGCGGGCTGAGCGCAGTCCAGGACAAAGACGCAACATGGCCGGGCGGTGTGATGGTTTCCAGCTTGTAATCCGTACCGGGCAACACTGGCCCGTTTTCAGTCCAGCGCAGCGTCAGTGTAACCGGAGCTTCCCCCTTGATTTCAATGATCGAAGGACGGGTCTGGAATTCCTTATAGCCATCCGGGGTCAGGTATTCTTCGGGGTTTTCCGGGTTCAGCTGCTCAATATGAATGTCCTGATCGTCAAGATAGGATGACGTCACCCCCCAACCCAACCGGTCACTGCGACCGGTCATGATTGCGGGAATACCAGGGATCGAGGCCCCAATGACGCTTCCCTTTTCCAGACCAAGATGCGCCAGATACCACACGCCGGGTGCTGTGAAGCCGAGATGCGGGTCGTTGGCCAGTAATGTTCCACCGCTTGCCGAGCGCGAAGGCGCAGCAGTCCAGGCGTTTGATGCCCCCGCCAGCCCGCGTTTGGGAAGGGGTGACAGCAGCGTTTCAGGAAAACTCGTACCAGCGGCATAGCGTGGAAGGTTGGGAAACAGCGAAGCATATTCAGGCAACGCAGCAATGCCGGGGCCGGGAACATCGGGCAGAATATCTGCCAGCCTGTCAGGATTGCTCAGCATCAAAGACGTACGCGCCCGCAGAACCTCGTCGGTCAGGTGACCGGACAGCTGCAGCGCCATAAGCTTGATCACGGCAATACTGTCACCCGGTTGCCAGGGCGAGACGGGTGCATTGAACAGGAACATCTCAGGCGCGCCGCGCCCCAAGGCCTCGTCGTTGATCTCGGTCAGGCGTGCGTTGACCCCGGCCGCATAAGCACGAAGGGCAGCCTTGGTATAGTCGTCCTGCACTTCGACCGAGCGATGGGCAAGGCCGTACAGATCCAGCCGGCGCAGCAGCTTGTCAACGCGCAGGGTGCGTGGTCCAAAGATTTCGGACAAGCGGCCCTGCGCGGTGCGGCGCATGACCGTCATCTGCCACAATCGATCCTGCGCGTGGGCATATCCAAGACCGAAAAACACATCCGGGTCATTTTGGGCCAGTATGTGCGGCACATTGGCGGTGTCGCGCACGATCTCAACCGGAGCGGTCAACCCGTTGACTTCGAGTTTCTGGTCATAATCCGGCAGGGATTGGCTGGCCAGAAAATAGACAAGGCCCATTGCGGCGAGGATCAGCATGATCAGACCCGACACGATGCGCACCAGCCAGCGGAAAACAAGACCCATTACTGCCCCAAATTCTAGTACATGAAGGTTGCGCGGAGATTAGTGGATGGCGGGTCCAACCGAAAGAGGAACGCGGCAAGAACCTGTGCAGAAAGGATGAAAACAAATACCCCACCGCAGCATTCCGCTGTGATGGGGTTTGTCAGAAGAAGTGGGAAGCCCGAGTTATGGAATAATGCGGGTATATTTCGTGCCTTCCACGGTCGCACCGATCTGAAGCCCAGCCTGTCCGAAGATGGCGGCCAGAACGGGCGAGCGCAGTGTCGTTGTGTCTGTCGACAGGGAATCGCCCTGATCGCTGACCACATAGCCAATATCTGCTCCGGCTGTCCAACCACTGGAGCGCCGGAAATCGTTCAGGGCGTCTTCGGTCATGAAAAACAGAACATGCGCATATTGCTGCGCGCCGATCTGTAGCCCGGCCGTGCCCTTGACCGCCGAATAGAAGTCAACTGTTGCACCGCTGATGCGCAGTGCGCCGCGACCGTAACCGCCACCGAACACGAAACCGGCTTCGGTAATCAGCGGCATGACCAGCATGCCGTTGGCCTTGTTCGCAATTTCAACCGTATTGGGATAGCGGCTGTACATCTCGGTCAGCGTGGCGTCGACCCGGGCATCGATTGTTGCTGCGTTGGAATTGCCGACACCGTTGCCGCAGGCGGCGGTCAAGCTCAGACCTGCCATGCCCAAGGCAAAGCCGCGACGATTCAGTCGGGGGGAGTTGGAACTGCTCATGGTTTTATATCTCTGTAACTGTGCCTGATATGCCGGGTGATCCCGGTCTTGGCGGCAAGGATACGCCGATCAGGGCGATGTGTCACGGGAAAGCTGCCCGATCGGGCAATCTTATCGGCGAAATATCGCGAAACTTGCGGGCTTTATCCCTGCAGGATGCGCGCAACCTGAGGAGAGAAATAGGTCAGAATTCCATCGCAACCGGCGCGTTTGAAGGCGAGAAGGCTTTCCAGCATCACCTTCTCGCCATCGATCCAGCCGTTCTGGGCTGCGGCCTGAATCATCGCGTATTCGCCCGATACCTGATAGGCATATGTCGGCGCACCGAAACTGTCTTTCACGCGGCGGCAGATATCCAGATAAGGCATGCCCGGCTTGATCATCACCATATCCGCGCCTTCAGTCAGATCGCGTTCGATCAGGCGCAAAGCCTCGTTCGAGTTTGCGGGGTCCATCTGGTACGTCTTCTTGTCGCCCGTCAGGGCCCCCGATGCGCCGACCGCGTCGCGGAAGGGTCCGTAGAACGCACTGGCGTATTTTGCGGCATAGCTGAGGATCATCACGTTGTGAAAGCCTGCACCTTCCAGCGCGCGACGCATTTCCCCGATCCGGCCGTCCATCATGTCCGACGGGCCGATGATATCCGCACCGGCGTCGGCCTGTGCCAGCGTCATCTTTACCAGAGCCTCGACGGTCTGGTCGTTGACGATTTCGCCGTCAACGACATATCCGTCGTGACCGTTGATGTTATACGGGTCAAGCGCCACATCCGTCATTACGGCAATGTCCGGAGCCGCTGCCTTGATTGCCCGGATGGCCCGGTTTGACAGGTTGTCGGGGTTCCATGCCTCGGCGCAGTCTTCGGTTTTCAGTGCCGGATCGGTGTAGGGAAAGATGCAAATCGCAGGAATCCCAAGGGCCTGGGCCTCGACCGCTGCTTTGGCAATCAGGTCAACCGATCTGCGAACCACACCAGGCATCGAGGGCACGGGCTCTTCAATGCCTTCGCCATCGCGTACGAAAACCGGCCAGATCAGGTCATCCGTTGTCAGAGTGTTCTCACGCACCAGCGCACGAATTGCCTGTGATTGACGGGCGCGGCGAAAGCGGGTCATGGGAAATGGGGCAATGGTCGGTTTCATGGCGCGTTCTCCTTGAACATTCGTGCATTGGGTGGCATGAATTCACAAAGGTCTCAAGGGTATCAATGGACGCGCGCCTAGATGGAACCCCCCTGAGTAGTGTGAATAAAGGGTTGGGTTTGGACTGGTACTCTTCGATCTTTGAACTCATCGACATGCGCAGCTTTTCGAATCTGTGGTTCTGGATCGTACTGGCGGTACTCTGGTCGTCGGCCAGCCACTGGGTGATGGGCATCCCATATGATCTGGTTGTCCGTGCCCGCCGGATCGGAGGTCAGGTCGAAACCGATCTGCTCGACATCGTTCGCATCCATACAAATCGGATTCTGCTGATTGTCGAGATGTCTGGCACCATCCTTTTGGCGTTTGGGTGTTTTCTGTTTACCGGGATGGCCACGCTTGGGTTCTATTATGACGTCGAATTCGCGCAGGCCCTGTTTTTGCTTTTGTTCCCAATGACCTTGGTGCTTTTGATCAATATCGTGCATGCAAGGCGTCTTCGGCGGCAGGAAATGACGCTTGAAACTGTCTCAAAAACAATTTCCCGCTGCCGACTGTATACCCAGATCATTGGCATGATCTCGATACTGGTCACTTCGTTCTGGGGCATGTATCAGAACCTTTCGATTGGCGTTCTGGGATAGAAGATTCTGAAAGGCGAGGCGATGAAGGCTCCGAACCACGTGACAGTTGGCGGTGCCCCCGAAGGGTTTGACGCACAGCTGGTGCTGAACGAGATTGCCCGCAGCAAGGGGCCGGTGGCCCATGTCGCACGCGATGACAAGCGGATGGAAGCGATGCGTTCCGCACTGGCGTTCTTTGCGCCTCAGATGCCTGTCTTTGTGTTTCCGGGCTGGGATTGCCTTCCTTATGATCGGGTCTCGCCCAATGCGGATATCTCGGCGGCGCGCGTCGCCACACTGGCGGCGCTGGTTCACCAGATGCCCGAACAGTATGTATTGCTGACCACGCTGAACGCCGCGACCCAACGCGTCCCGGCACGAGAGGTATTGCGTGAGGCGGCGTTTACTGCCCGAGTTGGCCATCGCATAGATGAAACCGCGCTGCGAAACTTTCTGGTGCGTATGGGGTTCACCCAGAGTCCAACGGTGATGGAACCCGGCGATTACGCCATCCGTGGCGGCATCATCGACATCTTCCCTCCGGGAGAGACGGGCCCGGTTCGGCTGGACCTGTTCGGTGACGTCCTGGACGGCGCGCGCCGCTTTGATCCGGCGTCTCAGCGAACAACCGAAAAGCTGGACATCGTTGAACTTGCACCAGTATCTGAAGTCATCTTGGACGAGGCCGCGATAACCCGGTTCCGCCAGAACTATCGCATTGAATTTGGTGCCGCCGGTACAGATGACCCATTGTATAAGGCCGTAAGCGCGGGCCGCAAACATCAGGGGATCGAACACTGGCTGCCGTTCTTCCACGAAAAACTTGAGACGCTATTCGACTATTTGCCGGATGCGGTGATCACTGTCGATGATCAGGTGACGCCCGCGCGTCTGGCGCGTTGGGATACGATTGCCGATCAGTACGAAACCCGGCGACTGGCGCTGGAAAACCGATCCCGCATGGACACGGTCTATAAACCCACACCTCCGGGGTTGTTGTATCTTGACGATAACGCCTGGGAGGCGGCGGTCGCGGATCGTCGGGTTTTGCAGTTCAGCCCGCTGCCGCAAGCCTCTGGCCCCGGTGTCATCGACGCGGGAGGACGCATCGGGCGCAACTTTGCACCGGAACGCCAGCAGGAAAGCATCAGCCTGTTCGGTGCTTTGGCCAGTCACATCACTGCAAAGCTCGACAAAGGACCGGTGCTGATCGCCTCATATTCCGATGGCGCGCGGGAACGCCTGACCGGCCTGATCGAAGACGAAGGGTTGGCCGAGGCGATACATGTGGCCAATGGCACCCGCATTGGTAAACGCGGCTTGCACCTTGCCGTCTGGGCGTTGGAACATGGGTTCGAAACTCCTGATCTAACGGTGATCGCGGAACAGGATGTGCTGGGCGACAGGCTGATCCGTCAGCCCAAAAAGCGCCGCAAGGCTGAAAACTTTCTGACCGAAACCCAATCGCTCAGCCCCGGTGATCTGGTTGTACACGTGGATCACGGCATAGGTCGTTACATGGGAATGGAGGTCGTCACCGCAGCCGGTGCCGCCCATGAATGCCTGTTGCTGGAATATGCTGAACAGGCAAAGCTGTACCTGCCGGTCGAAAACATAGAACTGCTGTCGAAATACGGTCATGACGAAGGTCTGCTGGACCGTTTGGGCGGTGGCGCATGGCAGGCAAAGAAGGCCAAGCTGAAAGAGCGCATCCGCGAGATGGCCGATAAGCTGATCCGCATCGCCGCTGAACGCGCGTTGCGCAAAGCCCCGGTCATGGATCCGCCGCCCCACGCGTGGGAGGAATTCAGCGCGCGATTCCCGTATCAGGAAACCGAAGACCAGTTGCGAGCGATCTCGGATGTGATGGAAGATATCCATTCCGGCGCACCAATGGATCGTCTGATCTGCGGTGACGTCGGCTTTGGCAAGACCGAGGTTGCCATGCGCGCCGCATTTGTCGCCGCCATGTCGGGCGTTCAGGTTGCGGTTGTAGCGCCCACGACCCTGCTGTCCCGCCAGCATGCCGCGAGTTTCAGAGAGCGCTTTCGGGGGTTCCCGCTGGAGGTGCGGCAATTGTCGCGCTTTGTTTCGTCAAAAGAAGCCCAGAAAACCCGTGACGGGCTGGCCCGCGGGACAGTGGACATTGTGATCGGAACGCACGCTCTTTTGGCCAAGAACATACGGTTCAACAATCTGGGGCTTTTGATCATCGACGAGGAACAGCATTTTGGCGTGGGACATAAGGAACGGCTGAAACAACTGCGCTCAGACATTCACGTGCTGACCCTGACCGCGACACCGATCCCGCGCACGCTGCAACTGTCGTTGACCGGCGTGCGCGACCTGTCGATTATCGGAACACCTCCAATCGACCGACTGGCGATCCGCACCTATGTCAGCGAGTTCGATGCCGTTACAATCCGAGAAGCGCTGCTGCGTGAACACTATCGTGGGGGGCAGAGTTTCTATGTAGTACCGCGCATCTCGGACCTGCCTGAGATCGAAGAATTTCTGAAAGATCAACTGCCTGAGCTCACTTATGTGGTCGCCCATGGCCAGATGGCAGCGGGTGAGCTCGATGATCGGATGAACGCGTTTTATGACGGGAAATTCGACGTGCTGCTGGCCACGACAATCGTCGAAAGCGGGCTGGATATTCCGACGGCGAATACGATGGTCGTGCACCGCGCGGACATGTTTGGCCTTGCGCAGCTCTATCAAATCCGGGGCAGGGTGGGGCGCTCGAAAACCCGTGCCTATGCTTACCTGACCACCAAACCGCGTCAGAAATTGACCGCTGCCGCCGAGAAACGCCTGCGTGTTCTGGGCTCGCTGGATACGTTGGGGGCCGGGTTCACTCTGGCCTCGCAGGATCTAGACATACGTGGTGCGGGCAACCTGTTGGGTGAAGAACAATCCGGCCAGATGCGAGATGTCGGCTATGAGCTTTACCAATCTATGCTGGAAGAGGCGATTGCCAAGATCAAAGCCGGTGAAATGGAGGGGCTGTCGGATGCGGACGATCAATGGGCCCCGCAGATCAATCTGGGTGTGCCGGTTTTGATCCCCGAGAACTATGTGCCAGATCTGGATGTGCGCCTGGGGCTCTATCGCCGCCTGTCATCGCTGTCGACAAAAGTCGAACTGGAAGGCTTTGCTGCGGAATTGATCGACCGTTTTGGCAAATTGCCGAAAGAGGTGAATACCTTGATGCTGGTTGTGCGGATCAAGGCCATGTGTAAACACGCCGGGATCGCAAAGCTTGACGGCGGGCCGAAAGGCGCGACCATCCAGTTTCACAATGACAAATTCGCCTCGCCGCAGGGACTGGTTGAGTTCATTCAGAATCAACGCGGTATGGCCAAGGTCAAAGACAACAAAATCGTCGTGCGCCGGGACTGGAAAAAGGACAGCGACAAGATCAAAGGAGCTTTTGCAATTGCCCGGGATCTTGCTGAAAAAGTGGTCGCGGCGCAAAAAAAGGTCAAAGCAGGTTGAGATGTGAGAGGGGGCTCTGCCCCCGCTGCGCGTTCCGCGCATCTCCCCCGGGATACTTACGGCCAGATGAAGAAGCGGATCCCTGCTTCATCTGGCTAAAAATATCCCCGCCGGAGGCATCGTGCGTCAGCACGATCAAGACGTTTTAGCTACGCATTGCCGCCTGCGCACAGAAGCAGGACGCAGCTACCATTCGGTCGGCGCGGGCCAACGTCAGGTCAAGCCGTTGTTTGACCTGTAGGATTTCAACATCTTCCCCGCGGGCTTTGAGACAATCGTACAGCCCCTTCAGGCTCCACACGTTGTCGGGATGGATCGAAGCGCGGCTGAGCGAGCCGCCAAGGCCAAGATCTTCGCGATAGACGGCCTCCGCTTCCGCCGCATGACCTTGTTCGAACAGCAACGCGCCAAGCGCGTGGCGGGTGGGCTGCATCCATCCCCAGGGTTCGTCATAGGGCAAGGTATCGTCCAGCTCGACCGAGCGGCGCAGATGGGCAAACGCGATTTCAAACTTGCCCTTGCGGTACTCGATCTCACCACGCAGCATTTCCCGCGCAATTTCCAGCAGGTCAATCACACGGTTGTTGTGCAGCCTACGTGTTTCCGGAACGCATTCTTTGGCGGCAAGAAACAGATTTTCTTCGGCCTCGGCATTGGCGATATCACCGGTTGCTGCATGAGCGATGGCGCGCGCGTAGTGCGTTGTGGCCGTCAGGGTGCGGAACAGGTCTGGGTCTGAGGGCAGTTCCAGCGCCTTGGCCTCGTCCCAGCGGCCAAACCGGATCAGGATGTGAGGGCCCATGGACATGTAGCTTTCGAAGTAATCGGCCATCGGGGGGCTTTCGATGCGCAGCAATACTTCCGGCGTTGTGTCCCACAATGCCTGATTGGCACGTAGGGCCGGTTCCATCTGTCCAAGAAAAAGCGCACCGTATATGGCAAAGTGATAATTGTGCTGTCGATAGCCTGTGTAGATGTTGAACGCGCCTTCGCGCTCGTAATATTTCAGGTCGGCTTCCGAGGCTTTTTCGTTCCAGTGCACAACGTTGTGGTAATGTCCGCAGAGCACATCGATATGTGTCGGCATATGTACCAAGTGGCCTGCATCCGGAACCAATGTGCGCAGGACATCCCCTGCTTTCAGGGCTTTCTCTGGTGTTGGAGACATTTCCATCAGATGAACATAGAGGTGCAGCAGGCCTGGGTGAGACATCGCAGACGGATCGTTTGCCATTGCCCATTCAAGCGCATCCTGCGCTTCCTTCGTTGCCGCGCCCTGGGCGGGTTGGCCCGTTTTCAGATCCCACATCTGCCATGGTGTCAGGTTCAGCAGCGCTTCGACATAAATGGTACGCAAGTCGAGGTGGTCCGGGTGTGCCGCAAATGCCGTGCGCATCGCGTCGGCAAAACCGTGGTCCCATTGGTGCATGTCCTCCACCGGACTACGTTGCGGGTAACGCGCAGGTAGGGCCTGAATCAGGGCCTGTTCGACGGCAGTGCACCTTGCCAGCAGACCAAGGGCTTTCTGCATCGCGTCGTAAGACCGTGCCAACGCTTCTTCCCGACCTCTCTCATCCAGCAGGTCCCACGGGAGGTTGTAGTTTGGTCCGGCGGCATACGCGACACCCCAATAGGCCATCGCGCAATTCGGATCATGCTCGGCCGCGCGTTGAAAACAGACCACCGCCTCTTCGTGATTGTAGCCGTATGTCCAGTTCAGGCCACGGTCAAACCACAGCTGAGCTTCCGGGCTGGAAGTGGAAACCGGGCAGGAATAGTTGCCCAGATCGTAGTAATCGCACATCGCAGTTCCTCCCCTTAAGTTCTGGGTAGGATAGCGTGTTTCACCCGCGATTCACAGGTCAGGCTGGCAGCCGTTCTTCGATGCGACCCATGTGGATCATCAGGCCAAATGCCAGAACGCACATACTCAGAATGCCGATTGTCAAAGGCGCGATGGACCCGTTGAACAGAAGCCCGATCGGCGCGGCGATTGCCGCGGCCATTACTGTTGAGATCGACCCGACAACCGACGCGGCCATGCCTGCGATGTGGCCCATGGGCTCCATGGCAATGGCATTCAGATTGCCGATGGTTACACCAGCCATGAAAAAGACCATCGTCTGCCAGAAGACAAACAGGGCAAATGACATATCGGGTGAAAGGTTCGCCATGTTCAGGATGATGACGACAGACGTGATGGCAATCTGCGCGCCGAAGGCGAATGTGACCATCCGGCGCATCCCGACGCGCACCACCAAAGCTGCGTTCAAAAGGCTGGCCGAACCTGACATCAGGGCGACAAATCCGAACCAGAAGGGAAAGCTGTCGGCCCGATCATGGATCACGTCATAGACCGGCTGCACCATAGTCAGCATGGTGAACAAGATCCCCATGCACAAGGTCTGCACGAAGATAGACAAGCGCACGGTGGGATGGGCGAACATTTCGTTCACGGCCGCAATCATCAGATGCAGACGGAAGGGACGGCGGTTCTCGACGGCCAGGGATTCGGGCAGTCGTGTGCTCATCCACATCACGACGATCAGGGCAAACAGGATGAAGGACATGAATATCCCGCGCCAACCGAAGAGGGCTATAACGCCCGCGCCCAGCATCGGAGCCGCTGCTGGTACCAACGTAAAGATCATCATGGCAATCGAGATGATGCGTGCCATTTCCCGGCCCGAATACAAGTCACGCGTGATGGCCATCGCCACGACACGTGGCCCGGCAGCGCCCAGACCCTGCACAACACGCGCAATCAGTACCAGTTCCAGCGAAGAACTGGCCCAGGCAACAGCCGAAGCCGCAATGTACAAAAGCGCTCCGCAAAACATCACCGGCTTACGCCCCAGCGCATCCGATAGCGGGCCGGTAAAGAATGTACCGATGCCCATTCCCAGAACGAAGGACGTCAGGATCAGTTGGGCGCGATTGACGTCATCAGGGCTGAGCTGCGCGCCGATTTCGGGCAGGGCGGGCAGCATTGAATCGATCGAAAACGCGATAGTGGCGAACATCATTGCGATCAGCGCAATGAATTCCGCCTTCGACATGCGGTTGGCCATGAAGCACTCCTAACCTGTTCGCGCTATCATGGCGGGTCAGGTTAGACCAGACTGGAAATTCGCACAGACCTCTGTGCTATTCTGCAGGATAAGTGTCAAGTTGAGATATAATCTCACTGATCACTTTCTCCCACATTTCAAGCGGTTGAGCACCCGGAACGGCATGTTGATTGGCAACTATGTAGGTCGGGACCGAGCTGACGCCCATTTCACGAGAATGAGTATCGCGGTTGCGAATATCCTCGCGATCAGCGTCGGATTTCAGCAGCTTCATGACCACCGCAGCATCCATTCCGGCACTGTCTGCGATGTCGGACAGGACCTCGGGGTCGCCGATATCGCGGGCCTGAACGAAGTAGGCATCGAACAGCGCATCGACGACAGCATTCTGTTTGCCTTCGATCCCGGCCCAATGGATCAGGCGATGTGCATCCAGAGTATTGGGTGTGCGTTTCATGCCTTCGAAGTCGATCTTCAGACCGGCGTTTTCAGCGTGTTCAACCACGGGCGCATAAGCACGTAGGGCACCGTCCTTGCCACCGAACTTGCGTTCCAGATATTCGCGACGATCCATACCTGCGTCCGGCATATCAGGGTTCAACTGAAACGGATGCCATTCGATGACAAAAGGGTGCTGGGGCACATTGGCCAATGCTTTGTCCAGATGCGTTTTGCCGATATAGCACCACGGGCAGATCGGATCAGACAGGATGTCGAGCTTGACGGTCTGGGTCATGTGGCTGGTGCCTCGAAATAGGCCGGCAACGCCCGGCGCAGGAGTTTGCCGTTGCCGCCGGTGGGCAGCGCAGACAGGTGGATGAAGGCGCGCGGTTGTTTATAACGTGCCAGATTGGCCTCGACATAGGCGCGCAGGGCCGCATCGTCCAGCTTTTCCGGGCCGGTATAGAAGGCTGCTATCACAAATGTGTCCGGTTTGACCTCGACCGCGGCCGCGCCGACCTGCGTGATACCGGGAAAACGGGACAGGGCGGCTTCGACCTCGACCGGGGATACGCGGTAGCCTCCGGCATTCATCATGTCGTCGTCCCGGCCCAGATAACTGATCTGGCCGTCCACAGCCATTGCCCCTTGATCTCCGGTCAGGAACCATTCGCCTTGCATCCGGGTTTCAACTTCATCCGGTGCATTGAGGTAGGTCAGCATCAATCCAGGGTCAGACTGATGAATGGCGATGGTGCCTTCTTGCCCCTGCGGCACCGGGCCGTCCGGGCCCAGAATGGCCACGCGACGGCCCGGTTGCGGGTGCCCCAATGCGTCGCCGCGCGCAGGGTGGGCCGGGCTGGAGGATATGAAGGTCGAGCATTCGGACATACCATAGGCTTCGAACAATTCCGTACCGGTGGCGCTTAGCCATTTCTCGTGCAGTGCGCGCGACAGCTTTTCCCCCGCGCATAAACCGTGGCGCAGGTCAGGTAAGCTGATTTGCTCATACTCTTGCACCAATTTGCGAAAGACCCCCGGTGCCGCGGCAAAGATCGTTGCGCAATGCTGGCGGAGCAGAGCGGGCAGGGCGGAGATGTCCGTGCCCGGTTCCGGGATCAAGGCGGTTGCGCCGATGGTCCACGGGTCCATCAGACCGGTGCCAAGTGTATAGGTCCAGTTTAACGCTCCGGCGTGACACAGCCGATCGGACGTGCGTAGACCATACCAACCATCGACCATCAACTGCCGCGCCCAGATTGCCCGATGGGCATGGGCCACGGCGCGCGGACTGCCCGAGGTTCCCGAGGTGTAGACGACATATGCCATGCGCTCGGGGTCGCCCAGGTCATAGCTGGCGGGTGGAATGTCGCGCATGGCCTTTAATGCATCCAATTCGATCTGTCTGGGATGAGGTGCGCATGAGACAGCGGGATCACGAAGAACCGCAGCCGGGGACAGATCGTCGATCATTCTGGCGGTTTCGGGTTCCGTCAGTTGCGACGAAGTCGGCACCGGAATGATACCCACTGAAATCGCGCCCAGATAGGCAATCGGGAATTCCACCGTATTGCCGAGCCGCATCAGAACGGTATCGCCGGGTGTCAGACCTGATTGCAGCAACCCCGCGCCTGTGCCCAACACGGCAGATTGCAGGTCGCGATAGGTCCAGTCCTGCGCGCCGTGGGGCATTAGTACCGACAACGCCACTTTGTCAGGGACCTGATCGGCACGGCCAAGGACATGCGCCGCCAGATTGAACGGTGCGGGGCAGGGCGCGGGCGCCCCCTGATCGAAGACAGATAACATGGCCATTGGCTAACGCGGTGTCTGGCGCGTTGCAAGCGCGGCTGGCCAAGCCTATAGAGAATGGCATGAGCACCCAAGATCCCAAATCCCTGATCCGAATTGCCCGCGATTCCGGCGATCACACCGAAGTTGAACCGCTGGACCTTGGCGCGCGCGTGCGCGAATTGCGAAAAGCGCGGAAATGGACGCTGGAGCAGGCCGCCAGTCAGGCCGGTTTGGCCCGTTCGACGCTCAGCAAGATCGAGAACGGGCAGATGTCACCTACCTATGACGCGCTCAAAAAGCTTGCGGTTGGGTTGGAAATCTCGGTGCCTCAGCTTTTCACACCGCCGCAGCGGGACCAGGTCATCGGACGGATGGCGATTACCCGGATGGGCGAAGGGGCGGCCCACGCGACAACGACCTACGAGCATGAGTTGCTGGCCGAAACCCTGACCAAGAAGCACATGCTGCCCTACCGTGCGCGGGTTCGGGCGCGATCCATGGACGAATTCGACGGCTGGGTGCGCCACGATGGCGAAGAGTTCATGTATGTTCTGACCGGTGTTGTCCGGCTTTATACCGAATTCTATGAGCCGGTTGAAATGCGCAGGGGTGACAGCGCCTATTACGATGGCAGCATGGGCCATAACGTAATCTCCGTCAGTGACGAAGATGCGACAATCCTTTGGGTCACATCACTTGCTTAGCGACGCGCGGCAGAATTCTCTGTTCAGACCTTCGGTGAACAGGAAATCTTCGACCTCTTCATGAGCTTCGTTCATGGTTAACTGGTGACGCTCTGCCAGATAGGCTTCGAACCCTTTACGATCTTTTGATACGCGCATCATGTCCTGGTCACGCAAATTCGGAAAACGCCGCTTTGCACGTGCGTAGGCCGCATTCCAGTCTTGTGTCAGATCCGTCCAGTTCATCATGTATGAGCTTTCCTTATGTAGCGATTAGGACTGCTCTCCCCCTCTTTAGGGTACGTAATGGGTGCCGTTAGGGAAGACATGACAAAATGTCGCAGCATGCCACTGCATTCCTTTTACAAGATTGTGCCTCTGCAATACCTGCCGCAACAGGGCAGCAGGCTTGAAACTGTTGAAAGTACCTGCGGATCAGGAGACCTGTTTGGTACGGAACCGGGTATTCCCGGCGCGCAGGTTGCAAAGGCGACCTCCATCTTTGGGCTATGTCTAAATACCGCGATTCAATGCAGCTTTTAACGTTGACCGAAGCAGGCTGAAGGTGCGTCTCATGGGATCATCCGGCGCCCGATATGGCTTGCATGTGAGGCTGTGACCTGCTGTCGCCAAACGTTTCCCTGAGTGTGATGGCCATGTGCTGAATTCCGCCGACAGGCGTAGTTTTCCGGGGCCAATCGTGCTGGAAGCGAGAAGGAATCGCGTTTTTCAAGGGGTCCGCCAACACCCCGCGGAGAACAGCCGGTGTCGTGCAAAGCCCGGCTGCCCTGATGTTCACGTGATTACCCGGCGTCGTACCACCACACTTCCGGCATGTATTGCGGTCCGTCGCCATAGATTGGCACAGTCTCAGGGAACTTGAGCTCGCGGATGTGGGCAATCCGCCCGACATCAAAACTCCAGATCGGGATGACATAGCGACCGGCTGTCAGAACTCGATCAAGCGCGCGGGTTGCAGCGGTAAAATCTTCAGGTGTTTCCGAGGCGAGCATGGCGTCAATCATAGCATCAACAGCGGGCGAGGCCACGCCCATCAGGTTGCGTGTACCGGGTGTGTCCGCGTTCTCGCTTCCCCAATACAAACGCTGTTCGTTGCCGGGAGACAGTGAAAGAGCACGCCGGAAAGGCGTAACATCAAAATCCAGCTCTCCGGTGCGCCCGACATACTGCGCGTTGTCAACCTGTTCCGTTGTGATCTGAATGCCAAGTCGTTCAAGCGCGCGGGAATAAATCTCGACCACCGACGCCATCTCGCTATCCCCCTGCTGTAGCAAGACCGTCATTTTGAACGGATCACCATTCGTGTTGTGCAGAACCCCGTCCTGAACGGTCCAACCCGCTTCGGTCAACAGTTTGGTGGCTTTGCGAATATTTGCGCGGTTGCGGGCTGAACCGTCGCCCTTCGGCAGTTCGTACCCCTCCAGCGTGCCGGGGATCAGATCCGAGGCAAAGGGTTCCAGCAGGGCTTTTACCTGCCCTTGGGCCGGTCCGGGCTGCATGGCCAGCTCTGAGCCTGAAAAGTAGGACGTAATCCGTGGCTGCGCCCCACCAGTGATCGTGTCGTTGATGAACTCGAAATTGAAGGCCAGCGTCAGGGCCTCGCGAACGCGCCAGTCGTCGAACGGGGCCTTGCGGGTGTTCATCACGAACCCGGTCATGCCTGACGGTTTGCCATGCGGGATCTCGGTCTTGATGACATCGCCGCGCTGAACGGCGGGGAAGCTGTATTGCGTGTCCCATTTGTCGCCGTTGAACTCACGCACCGCTGATAGCTCACCGGCTTTGAAGGCTTCGAACAGGACGCTGCCGTCGCCGTAGAACTCGATCCGCATTTCATCCAGATTCATGGTGCCGCGACGGAACGGGATATCCTGCCCCCAATATTCGGGGTTGCGACGAAGGTTCACATAGCGCCCCGCCTCATAGCTTTCGATCACATAAGGGCCGGTGCCGATTGGGACATCGTGCAAAGCGGCGTCGGCAAATTCCTTGTCCTGCCACTGCGCCTTTTGCAGGATCGGACGCATCCCTGCGAGAAGGGCAAGTTCGCGATCCGGCACGTTGAAAGTAATCCGAACCGAACGCGGGCCAGTCTGTTCGATCCTGTCGATCTTGTCCCAAAAACCGCGATAGCGCAGATGCCCCTGAGTACCGAGCGTATCGTATGACCAGATCACGTCGTCAATCGTGACCGGGGTGCCGTCAGAAAAACGGGCCTCTTC
The DNA here is from genome assembly GCF_056534665.1 of Ruegeria sp. P8. Taxonomy (NCBI): domain Bacteria; kingdom Pseudomonadati; phylum Pseudomonadota; class Alphaproteobacteria; order Rhodobacterales; family Roseobacteraceae; genus Ruegeria; species Ruegeria sp. P8. The sequence continues at coordinate 370,840 of NZ_JBQERC010000002.1, read as the reverse complement.
CCGTAGGGTAAATTCAACCCACGACCGGTCCGGAGCCGTCTCAACTGATTCGGCTAACAGCCCGTAAAGTGTGAAAGGTTCGTCCCAGGATCGCCCCATCAGGCTTTCATGGGTCCAAAAAGGCAATTGCCAGGGCGAGGTGCCTTTTTGCAAAAACGGGTTCAGGCTGTTATAGCCGCCGGTATTTCCGAAAACGACTTTACCGCCTTTGGGCGCATCGGGGTTGGCATAGGGTAGGGACACAAAATCCGGTGGTAGGGCCGGGTCCCCATACATAGCTATGCCATGAGACGATTCTGCATGGGCGACAGAGATCATGAAAATGCTGGCGATTCCCGCCACAAGTGGTCGAAACGGTCGGAGAAAATCCGGGCTCATTTTGGAAACAATCCTGCTCTGGCCTTATTTTGTTGGGATTCACCGTAGTGATGATTTTTCATATTATCAAACTTTTAGCTTGGACGAAGGCGTGGAATTGCTTATAAAGGATGCACTGCTCGATAGGTTTCTTGCCTGTATGAAACCTGCCTCAATAACTTAACGCCCGCTTCGTGCGGGCGTTTTTTTTGGCTGCTTGAGAAGTGTCAGGCTGGGATTTCGGACCGGTGTGTTTCCCCGTTTTCTTTGCAGGTGCAGCATGGCATTGTGCACCAAATCATTGCATCAGGGAGAACGGTCATGAGCCTTTCCGGCAAAACAGCAATCATCACGGGATCTAATTCTGGCATCGGTCTGGGGGTCGCGCGCGAGCTGGCGAAGGCCGGAGCGGATGTCGTCCTGAATTCCTTTACGGACCGTGACGAAGATCACGCGCTGGCCGCTGAGATTGCCAAAGAGACCGGAACCAAAGCACGTTACATCAAGGCGGACATGTCAAAAGGTGACGAGTGCCGCGCGCTGATTGAACAGGCCGGATCTTGCGACATTCTCGTGAACAACGCGGGCATTCAACATGTATCCCCGATCGATCAGTTCCCGGTGGATAAATGGGATGCGATTATCGCGATCAACATGAACTCGGCCTTTCACACGACCGCTGCCGCGCTGCCGATGATGCGCAAGGCGGGATGGGGTAGGATAGTGAATATTGCATCGGCTCACGGCCTGACGGCGTCGCCGTTCAAGGCAGCCTATGTTGCCGCCAAGCACGGGGTGGTGGGGATGACCAAGACCGTTGCACTGGAAACCGCGCAAGAACCGATCACCTGCAACGCTATTTGCCCGGGCTATGTGCTGACGCCTCTGGTCGAGGCCCAGATCCCGAACACAATGAAAGAATATAATATGAGCCGCGAGGAGGTTGTGAAAAACGTGCTTCTGGAACGGCAACCTTCCAAGGAATTCGCCACGGTTGAGCAACTGGGCGGAACAACCATTTTCCTGTGCTCAGACGCGGCGGCGCAGATCACGGGAACCACGGTTTCTGTCGATGGCGGCTGGACCGCCTTGTGATTGGCCTTGGGGGCGCTGCCCCCAAACCCCCGGAGTATTTTTGAAAAGATGAAGGGTGAGGGCTGTGATACGGATCAATCTGGCTTTGCAGGGCGGCGGTGCGCATGGGGCGTTCACCTGGGGTGTGCTTGACCGTCTGCTGGATGAAGAAGACATCGAGGTTGCCGCTATCACCGGAACATCTGCCGGTGCGTTGAATGGTGCGGCGTTTAAATCGGGGATGGTTCATTCAGGACGCGAGGGCGCGCGCGCGCAACTGGATGGGCTTTGGAGGCGTATGGGCGCGATTGGTGACATGCGCATTGCCAATTGGTTTCGCGGGTTGGAACCGGCCGCAATCGCGCAGGCGATGGAATATTCGGTGCCGTTTTCCATTGGTGATGCCTGGTCGCGGATGGTGTCGCCTTATGCCTATGGTCCATTCTACAGCAATCCGCTGGAGCCGGTGGTGGACAGGTTCAATTTTGCGGAAGTTTGCGCCGATGCGGGACCCCGCCTGTTTGTGTGCGCCACCTGTGTGAGAAGCGGTAAGATCCGGGTGTTTACCGGCGAGGAGGTCTCGACAGATGCTATTCTGGCTTCGGCCTGCCTGCCGACACTGTTCAAGGCAGTCGAGATATTTGATCCAAAGACGAACCGGATCGAGGCTTATTGGGATGGCGGATATACTGGTAATCCGGCGCTCTATCCGCTGTTCAACACTGATCTGCCGGATGATGTGGTGATCGTGAATATCAACCCGTTGGAGCGCGACGCGGTGCCGGTCACACCGCAGCAGATCCAGAACCGGATCAACGAGATCAGCTTCAATTCATCCCTGTTTCGCGAATTGCGGGCAATCAGCTTTGTTCAGCGGCTTTTGAAAGAGGGCAAGCTGAAGGCCGGGGACATGAGCCGCGTCCTGGTGCATATGATTGCGGATAACGAGTTGATGAGCAGCCTGTCTGTTGCCACAAAAACCGTGCCCAACCCGGTTATATTGCACAAGCTGAAACAGGCGGGGCGGGCGGCGGCGGATCGTTTTCTGGCCAAGCATAAGAGCGATCTGAGTCAGACCAGTACTGTCGATCTGCCAGCCATGTTCGGTTAATCACTCGGGCGGTTGCGTGGGGTCTTTTTCGTTGGGATAAACGAGCCCGGCCGAAATCACCAGTTTCGCGGCATCCTCAATTGTCATGTCCAGCATAATGACGTCTTCCGCCGGAAAAAACAGCAAAAAGCCCGAGGTCGGGTTGGGGGTGGTCGGAACAAAGACGCTGAGCAGCTCTCCTCCGGTTTCTGCACGTTTGCTGATTTCGCCTTTGGCGGTTGTCGAGACGAACCCAATGGCCCAGATCCCACGGCGGGGGTACTGGATCAGGCAAGCCTTTTCAAAAGAGCGTTCGGTTTGGGCAAATACGGTTTCCGAGATTTGTTTGATCCCGGAATAGATCGAGCGGACGACCGGCATCCGATCTACCACGCTTTCGGCGAACAGGATCAGGGACCGCCCCAGAATTCCTTTGGCGATCCACCCTACGATCACGGTAAAGATCAGGAAGATCACCACACCCACACCGCGCAGGTTGATACCAACGTATTGTTCCGGTTGGAACTGATGAGGCACCAGCGGCAGGACCGCGCTGTCGATCCAACCGACAACAGACCAGATCAGCCAGATCGTCAGCCAGACCGGTGCAATGACAACCAGCCCCGTCAGGAACGACGCGCGCAGCCGTGCCAGCATGCCTGGGCGGCGATGATGCGGTTCTTCGTCGAACGGTGTATTCATCTTGGTTCCGAGTGGTTGTCGGGATTTAGGTAGTCAATCGGTGGCTTTGGCACAATAGGCTTGCGTTATCCCTGTTCTACCAGTGCCCGTGCAATCGCCGCAGCGAGGCGCGCATTGTTGCGCACAAGGGCAATGTTGGCGGTCAGCGAACGGCCTTCGGTCATTTCAAAGATACGTTGCAGCAGATAAGGCGTCACATCTTTTCCGGTAATCCGATGCGCAACTGCATCAGCCTGCGCCTCGGCGATGATGGGGGCCAGTATTTCGGCAGGGATCTGATCCGCGATCGGGATCGGGTTGGCCACAAGCTGCCCGCCGGGCAGGCCCAACGCGCGACGGGTTGCGTGGGCCTTGGCGATAGCTTCTGGCGTGTCCATGCGCAGGGGGGCGGCATAGGGTGATTTTGCAGACCAGAAGGCAGGGAACGCGTCCTGACCATGGGCGATGACGGGCACCCCCAGTGTTTCCAGAACCTCAAGAGTTTTGGCCAGATCGAGGATGGCCTTTGCCCCAGCTGCGACGACGGTGACTGGTGTATGGCCAAGTTCGTGCAGATCAGCCGAGATGTCGAACGTGGTTTCGGCGCCTTGATGCACGCCGCCGATGCCGCCGGTGGCAAATACCTCGATCCCGGCATAATGCGCGGCGATCATGGTGGCGGCGACGGTTGTGGCTCCGGTACCACCGGTCGAGATGCAGGCGGCCATATCCGCGCGCGAGATTTTGGCAACGCCTTGCGCCTGACCCAGCCATTGCAACTGGTCAGGCTCGAGCCCCACGTGCAATTTGCCTTCAATCACCGCCATGGTCGCCGGAACCGCCCCCGCATCGCGGATGTCCTGTTCGACCTGCGCTGCAACTTCGACGTTTTGCGGGTAGGGCATGCCATGGGTGATGATGGTGCTTTCCAGCGCAACGATGGGATGACCCGCGTCCTTGGCGGCGCGGACCTCGGCTGAATATTGAATGTCAATCACAGTGGGGTTTCTCCGGAAACGTAGGTTGCTGCGGCATGCAGAGCGCGGGTCAGAGCCTCATCACTCGATGCGCCGCCGGATTCTGAGGCGATATGAGCCGCCATGAAGGTATCCCCGGCGCCGGTCACACGGGTGACCAGAACGGAGGGGGGTGTTTGGGTCAGAATTTCGTCCGAACTGCCGATCGTGGCCGAGCTGCCGCCATCGGTGACCAGCACGCGCAGTGCGCCACGATCCAGAAGGCCCTTTGCGGCAGATTCAGAATCGGTGAATTCACGCTGGCACAATATTCCTGCTTCTTCGAGGTTCACATAAAGCGTGGCGCGGGCATGTTTCAGGAAGGGCAACAGGCGCTCGGCCTTACCGGGCGAGGCCGGGGCAACACGCAGATCGGCACGGGCAAATGCAGGGCTTTGGGCGATTTCTTCCAGCAGGTTCAGGGTCAGGTTGCCGTCAAGCGCAATGGGCCCCTCAAAGGGCGTGTTTTCATAGCCAAGCGGGCCGTGCATCAGCGGACGCAGTATTTTAGCGCCAGCGGCTTCCAGCGAATGCGCGTCGGCAATGGCCGCGATCAACCCGTTGGCACCTTCGACGGCCATATATCGGTCGGTCGGCAGGTCCTGCGATCGATAGATGTGATCCGTGATCATACCGAGGCGGGAACAGGCATGAATCAGCTCGTCGCCCTCGGGGTCGCGGCCAATGGCGGTCAGCAGGGTTGGCGTCATACCAAAACGCACCAGCGTCATGGCTATGTTCATCGCAACACCACCCGGCAGGCGGGTAATCCGGCCAGGCACGTCCGAGCCTTGCCGCATGGCACTGGCCGATCGTCCGATCACGTCCCACAGGACCGAACCGATACACAGGATATTACTGTTCTGAGTCATAAAGGACGTCATGCCGCAGCGGTGATGCCCATGCAAGTCAGAACGTTACCGCAATCAGAGATTTACGGTGCACAGGTCCGATATGCCCTTTGGGCTTGCGATCTGCGGCCTTCGCGGGAACAATCGAAACCAATGATTGGTGATTTGATTTTCCTGTTGGAGCTTTTCGTATGAATGGCCCTGTTTTCCGCGCCATCTTTCGAACCCTCAAAACCTGTGCCCTAAGTTTTTTTGTTCTTGTAGCTTTGCATCCCGGATCCGGCAGAGCGCAATCCGCCCCGCCGACCGTCGTTGATTTCTGGGTCAAGTCCGACACTTTGTTTCTAGAGTTGAAATGGAATGCCGAGGCTATATTAACCGGGAACAATCCCGCGCAGCCCGCTGCGTTTTCCGACGATCCAAACTACAAATCCTTGCGGCGACTGGTTTCCTCTGAGCTGGAACCCCAGATCAGAGAGTTCGTTCAGCTCTGGAAACATAATCTTATCGTGGAGGCACCAGAGCGATTGAGTTTATCTTATGAAGGTGTGCGTATTCCTGTTGTGGGAGAAACGGAGAAAGTGCGGGTTTCCAAACTGTTACTGACTGCTCCTTTGCCCGATCAGGCGTCAAACCTGCGTCTGATCTGGCCGTCAGAAAGCGGAGCCATCGTTCTGCGACAGCAAAATGTCGCGGCGCCATACACCGGGTATTTGGCTGCCGGTGAAGCCAGCCCGCTGATCCCCTTGCAAGGCGGGGCGTCTCTGACAACGCAACAAACATTGCAGACATATTTCACAAAAGGGGTCGATCAGTTTCTCCGAAACCCAATTAAGCCATCCATTCTTGTTTTGGCGCTAGTGTTTCTGTCTTTGAAATTGCGCCCAGTGGTATCTCAACTGGTGTTCCTGTCAGCGGGCGCTCTGATCGGGCTTGGGCTGGGTTTGTATGGCGTATTGGATGCAGGAAAAGTGAGAGAGGCCCCGGTTCTGGTGGCTTCGACCATCGTTCTGGCGCTGTGGAACCTGGTTGCCCGGCGATTGCAGGTCTGGCGTTTGCTGGCCGTTCTCGCCATTGGCGGTCTTCAAGGTCTGGTATTTGCCTCGGCCCTGATCGGCATCGGGGTGCCGCCAGATCATCTGCCCCCGGCCATCTTGGGCTTTGGCGCCGGGAATATTCTGCCGCTTTTTGCCGTGGCCCTTGCCGGGCTTGCTCTGGCGCTTTTGTTTTCTGGCGGCTCACACCGTATACGAGGCCGGGTATCGGTTCTGGCCTCGATGCTGATTGCAGGTGCCGGGGTCTACTGGATAGTCGAGCCTTGGGTGCAGGGTTAAGGCAACGCGGCCAGCAGCATTTTCAGTGCGCCAAGCGGATCGTCACTGCCCCAGATCTCATCGCCGATGCCAAAGAAATCGGTGCAGGGGGCCAGATCGCGGATCAATTCGGGCGTCAACCCACCTTCGGCCACAACCGGAACCTCGATCATCTCGGACCACCATTGGAACAGGTCCTTTTCGGCGCGGGTCCCGTCCCTCAGTTTGGCCGAGCCGACAGGACCGAAGGCCACATAATCCGCTCCGTTTTCACCAGCAGTCATGCCATCATGGCTGGACGCGCCGCAAAAGCTTCCGACGATTGCATCGGCGCCCAGTTCCTTGCGCGCGGTGCGGACCGAGCGTGCAGCATCATCCAGGTGCACCCCGTCCAGCCCCAGACGCTGCGCCAGCAATACATGGTTCGAGATCACGATGGCCACGTCGCGCGAATGGGCGACTTCGCGACAAGCGTCCGCTGCACGGGCGATGGTATCTTCGTCGCTTCCGGCCAACGCGAGGCGGATACAGGCAATCTCGACCCCGTCCAGCACAGTCGCCAGCTTGTTCGTGAACGTGCTCAACTCGATGGTCGGAGGCGTGATCAGGTAAATCTGCGGCTGCTCGGGGGTGTCCATGGGCGCGTCCTTCGGCTTTCAGTCTTTGGCGCGGTTTAGCGGATTGCGGCTGGGAAGCAAACTTTTATGGATCAGAGCCTGCAAATAACGCCCCTGCGCCTTGCCCTGCAAGAGCCTGCCAATTACAGCAGGCCAAGTTTTCTTAAGGTGAGCCATGCCCAGCGACAAACCCCAGCCTTCCTTCGTGCTTGTGCGCCCGCAAATGGGTGAAAACATCGGTGCTGCTGCGCGGGCGATGTGGAACTTTGGGCTTGACCGGATGCGTATCGTGGCCCCGCGTGACGGCTGGCCGAACCCCAAAGCGGTGGCAATGTCCAGCGGCGCAGGGCGCTTGCTGGATGAGGCGCAGCTGTTTGACGACTTGGCCGGGTCGCTGGCCGACAGCACGTTTGTCTTCGCCACGACAGCCCGTCAGCGGGGCTTGACCAAACCTGTCTACAGCCCAGAACACGCAATGAAGATTGCCGCCGGAAAGATCGCGGCAGGCGAGAAGGTTACCGTTCTGTTCGGCCCTGAACGCGCGGGGCTAGAGAATGAAGACATCGCCAAGGCCAACGCGATCATCTCGGTGCCGGTGAACCCGGAATATGCCTCGCTGAACCTTGGTCAATGCGTATTGCTGACCGCCTATGAGTGGATGCGCCAGACCGGGGATGTAGTGCATGAGTCGACCGACCTGGGCAAAGGCGACTGGGCCACGGGGATCGAAGTCGAAAAACTTGTCGAGCATTACGAGGACAGGCTGGAGGAGGCGGGGTTCTTCTACCCTCCCGAAAAGGCCGAAGGGATGAAGGTTAACCTGCGCAACCTGTGGTCGCGGATGCGAATGACGCGGGCCGATGTGCAGATGTTGCACGGGATCATGCGGCAGATGGTCCGCTGGAAGGATAAAGGCTGAGGCTGGACCTATCTTCACCCAAGCCCTAGCTTGCGACGAAATCAGGACATGAGGACAGCATGAGCGGTAAGCGCAGCATCTTCGAAGAGGTCACGGACACCGAAAAACAACAGGCGGTTCAACCCGGTATGATCGACCGGGGGCGCGGCGGCGCGCGCAATACTATCCGCGTCTGGCTGATGATCCTGTTTGCTCTGGTTGTTGTGATGATCGCGGTTGGCGGCTTGACGCGCCTGACCGACAGCGGCCTGTCGATCACCGAATGGCGACCGATCACCGGAGCTTTGCCACCGATGACCGAGACAGCCTGGCAGGCAGAGTTCGACAAGTACAAGCAGATTGACCAATGGCGCATCCAGAACCAGTGGATGGAGCTGGGTGATTTCAAATCCATCTATTGGTGGGAGTGGGGCCATCGTCAGTTGGGTCGCATGATCGGTCTGGTCTGGGCCGTTGGATTTCTGACCTTTCTTCTCACCCGCAAGATCCCGACAGGGTGGACGGGAAAGCTGATCGTTCCGGGTCTTCTTGGCGGTCTGCAGGGCGCTGTTGGTTGGTGGATGGTGGCTTCGGGTGTCACTCAGGGTGAAGGCATGACGGCCGTCGCAAGTTACCGTCTGGCAACACACTTGGGGCTGGCTTTTGTGATCCTGGGATTTTTGGCCTGGTACATCTTTGAACTGGGCCGCGAAGAACGCGACCTGATGCAGGCGCGCCGCGCGAAAGAGGCCAAACTGTTCTCACTGTCCACCGGTCTGATGCATTTCGCCTTTTTACAAATACTCATCGGCGCGCTGGTTGCTGGGATTGACGCCGGGCGGTCTTACACCGACTGGCCGCTGATGGGGGGGCAATTGCTTCCACCGGATGCGACTATGTTGGAACCGATGTGGCGAAACTTCTTTGAAAGCCCCGGTCTGGTACAGTTCATCCACCGGTGTGTAGGGTATCTGCTGTTCATCTTCGCTGTTGTCGTCTGGCGACGTGGCAGCGGCAGCGCGCATCCGCAGACGCGTTTTGCCTTCAACGCTGCTTTCGCCGCGCTTTCGTTACAGGTCGTCGTCGGCATCGTGACCGTGGTTTACGGCGCGCCATGGCAGGTCGCTATCTTCCACCAGTTTATGGCCGTCATCGTTTGGACGCTGATCCTGCGCGCGCGGTTCCTCACGGCTTATCCAATCGCAACATCTGTGCGCGGAGTTTAAAATTATGACCGCTTTCAATGAACTGATGACCTTTCAGCGGGAAACTTCGGCTTTGGGCCAGATCGCCGGTCGGCTTGGCTGGGATCAGGAAACCGTCATGCCGCGCGGCGCAGCGCCACAGCGCGCCGAAGAAATGGCAGCTATCGAATCTGTCCTGCACGCACGTCGTTCTGATCCTCGTGTTGCCGAATGGTTGGATCAGGCCGCGCCTCAGGATGAGGTCGGCAAGGCGCAGATGCGTGAAATCCGGCGCGCATATGATCGCGCGGTGAAGGTGCCTGCCGATCTGGCGACGGCGATCGCCCGTGTGACGTCCGCTGCGCAGGGAAAGTGGGCGCAGGCGCGCGCGGACGAAGATGTCTCGGCCTTTCTTCCGGTTCTGGAAGAAGTCGTGTCGCTGAAACGACAGGAAGGCGAGGCGCTGGCGCAAGGGGGCGACGTATACGATGCCATGGTCGAAGATTACGAGCCCTACACGACCAGCGCACAGATTGCGGATATCTTCGACCAGATGCGCCCACGACTGGTGGCCCTGCGCGCCGCTGTGCTGGAGCGGCCCGAGCCCGCTGCCCTGAACCGCAGTTTTGATGAGCAGACCCAGATGCGTCTGACACAAAAACTGGCGATCGCCTTTGGCTATGACCTGAACAATGGCCGCGTGGACAAGGCGGTTCACCCGTTCAGTTCAGGCAGTGGTCTTGACGTCCGCATCACCACGCGAACCAGCGAAACAGACCCGTTCAATTGTTTCTATTCCACCATTCACGAGGTGGGCCACGCCGCCTATGAACAGGGGATCGACAGGAAATACCTGCTGACACCGCTCGGCTCTGGTGTGTCGATGGGCGTGCATGAAAGTCAAAGCCGGATCTACGAAAACCAGTTGGGTCGGTCGCGGGCCTTTACCGGTTGGTTTTTCGAACAAATGAAAGAGGCGTTCGGCGATTTCGGCATCGCCGATCCGGATGCGTTTTATGCGACGGTCAACCGCGTGCATAACGGCTATATCCGCACCGAGGCGGATGAGGTTCAATACAATCTGCACATCATGTTGCGGTTTGATCTGGAACGCGCGCTGATGGCCGGAGACTTGCAGGTCGGCGATCTGGAAGCCGCCTGGAATGATCGGTTCAAGGCGGATTTCGGTTATGTGGTCGACAAGCCCTCGAACGGTTGTTTGCAGGATGTGCACTGGTCGGTTGGGCTGTTCGGTTACTTCCCGACATACTCGCTCGGCAATGTCTATGCTGGGTGCCTCTATCAGGCTTTGCGCGGTTCAGAGCCCGATCTTGATGCGCAACTGGCTCGCGGCGACACCACCGGCGCAACCGGCTGGCTGCGTGAGCATGTGCAGCAGCATGGCGGCCTTTATGCACCGCGCGAGGTGATAGCCCGTGCAAGCGGCATCGAGCCCGGACCGGACCCATTGCTAACCTATCTTGAGGCCAAGTTCGGCGCGCTCTACGATTTGTGAGTTTCCGAATTGCCTCCCAAGCGTTAGAATCGGTGCACCGATACCATCGCCTGGGAGGCAACGATGACCGGAAAAGCCCGCAAGAAAGCCAGTGATTTTGATCCGCGTATCCTCGAGATATTCGACGGATATGTGCACGGCACGATGTCCAAGCGTGAGTTCATCTCAAAAGCCGGTAAATACACGGCTGCCGGAATGACAGGCGCAATGATTCTGGACCAGTTGCAACCCAATTACGCCTGGGCGCAACAGGTGGCCCCGGACGATCCCGCGATCCAAACCATGGTGGTCGCATATGGCAGCCCGGATGGGCATAGCGAAACCAGCGGCCTGATGGCGATGCCGGCAAATGCCGCGGGTAAACTGCCAGCGGTACTGGTCGTGCACGAGAACCGGGGTCTAAACCCATATATCGAGGACGTTGTGCGCCGCGCGGCCAAGGCCGGTTTCCTTGCTTTTGGACCTGATGGGTTGTCCCCCCTTGGCGGCTATCCCGGTACTGATGAAGAAGGGCGAGAAATGCAGCGCTCTATGGACCGGGAAAAACTGATGGCGGATTTTTTCGCGGCTTTTGAGTTCTTACGTGATCACGAACTTTCGACAGGAAAGGTTGGTGCTGTCGGCTTCTGCTATGGCGGAGGTGTTTGCAACGCGTTGGCCGTAGCCTATCCGGACCTTGCGGCCTCGGTGCCATTCTACGGTCGGCAACCACCAGCAGAAGATGTTCCGTCCATCGAAGCACCTCTTATGATCCACTATGCCGGTCTGGATGAGCGTATCAACGCTGGATGGCCTGCATATTCAGAGGCGCTGAAAGCCAATCAAAAGAAGTTCAGCGTGCACTTCTATCCGGACGTCAATCACGGTTTTCACAACGATACGACGCCCAGGTATGACGAAGCCGCGGCAAATCTGGCTTGGAGCCGGACCATCGCTTTTTTCAATGCCTACCTGACATGAACCGGAACCCGGGAACCGTCGAACCGGTGCCCGGGGTTACTGTCATTCTTCCTCGTCGGCTTGGTCGGCGATCCAGGCGACGCTGACGACTTCTTCGCCCTTGCCGGTATTGAATACCTTCACGCCACCTGCGGAACGTGAGCGGAAAGAGATACCATCGACCGGCACCCGGATAGATTGGCCTTTCGATGTGGCCAGCATGATCTGATTGTCGATCTCGACCGGGAAGGATGCAACCAAGTCCCCGCCGCGCATGGCCTTGTCCATCGCCGCCACACCCATGCCGCCACGTCCGCGCACAGGATAGTCGTGGCTTGAACTCAACTTGCCTGCACCACCAGCGGTGATAGTGAGGATAAGGTTTTCGGCAGCCGACATCTCGGCGTATTTTTCCTGGCTGAAATCGCTGCTTGCTGCGGCTTCCTCGTCTTCACCAGCGTCTTCTTCGGTAAGCCCCGCGACCGCACGCCGCATCTTGAGATAGGCCACACGATCTTCGGGTGTCGCCTCGAAATGACGGATCACGGACATCGACACGACGCGGTCACCGTTGGTCAGCCTGATCCCTCGGACACCTGTGGATTCGCGCGAGTTGAAGACACGCACGTCAGTTGTCCGGAAGCGGATCGCGCGGCCGGAATTGGTGACCAGCATCACGTCTTCGTCTTCCGAACAGATGCGCGCATTCACCAGTTCAATGCCGTCGGGCAGCTTCATGGCAATCTTGCCGTTGCGCCGGACATTGGTGAAGTCCGACAACCGGTTACGACGCACGTCACCTGCGCTGGTGGCAAAGACGATCTGGAGGTTTTCCCATTCCTCGTCCGGTACATCCACGGGCATGATCGCGGCGATGGAAACGCCAGTTGGGATCGGAAGGATGTTGACGATGGCCTTACCTTTGCCGGTGCGCCCGGATTGGGGCAAGCGCCAGGTCTTGAGCTTGTAGACCATCCCGTCCGTCGTGAAGAACAGCAGCTGTGTATGGGTGTTTGCAACGAAGAGGTTGGTCACAACGTCCTCTTCCTTGGTCTGCATCCCCGACAGGCCCTTGCCACCGCGTTTCTGGGCGCGGAAATCTGCCAGCGGCGTGCGTTTGATGTACCCGCCCGAAGTGACGGTCACGACCATGTCTTCACGCTCGATCAGGTCTTCGTCTTCCATGTCACCGGACCAGTCGACGATCTCAGTGCGGCGGTCGACCGCGAACTGTTCACGCACGCTGCGCAGCTCATCAGCGATGATGCCCATGATCCGTTCGCGTGAGGACAGAATATCAAGGTATTCCTTGATCTTGGCCGCCAGTTCTTCCAGCTCGTCCGTGACCTCTTTGACGCCCAGTTGGGTCAGGCGTTGCAAGCGCAACTCCAGAATGGCACGGGCCTGAACCTCGGTCAGATTATAGGTGCCATCGTCATTCATCTTGGACAGAGGATCATCGATCAGGCGCAAATAGCCTTCGATGTCGGAGGCAGGCCAACGGCGGGTCATCAGTTTTTCGCGGGCCTCGGCGGCGTCAGCAGACGACCGGATCGTTGCGACCACTTCATCGACATTGGACACCGCCACAGCCAGACCACACAAGATGTGGCTGCGTTCGCGCGCCTTGCGCAGGTCATAGGCCGTACGGCGGGCAACGACATCTTCACGGAAGTCGATGAACGAGGTCAGGAACCGGCGCAGGGTCAGCTGTTCGGGGCGGCCACCATTCAGCGCCAGCATATTGCAGCCAAAGGAGGTCTGCATCGGCGAAAAGCGGTAGAGCTGGTTCAGCACCACCTCGGGCGTCGCATCGCGCTTGAGCTCGACCACAACGCGTACGCCGTTGCGGTCGGATTCGTCCTGTACATGGGCCACGCCTTCGATCCGCTTCTCGCGAACCGCCTCGGCGATCTTTTCGATCATCGCGGCCTTGTTCACCTGATAGGGAATCTCGTCGACAACGATGGCATAGCGGTCCTTGCGAATTTCTTCCACTCGGGTCTTGGCGCGGATGATGACGCTGCCGCGGCCCTCCAGATAGGCCTTGCGCGCACCTGAGCGCCCAAGCATCACGCCACCAGTTGGAAAGTCGGGGCCGGGGACGTATTCGATCAACTGTTCTGATGTAAGGTCGGGATCGTCGATCAGCGCCAAAGTCGCATCGACCACTTCGCCAAGGTTGTGCGGCGGAATGTTTGTCGCCATCCCCACGGCGATACCTCCGGCACCATTGACCAGCATGTTCGGGAAACGGGCCGGCAGAACTGTCGGTTCCCGGTCCTTGCCGTCATAGTTGTCCTGAAAATCGACCGTTTCTTTTTCGATATCAGCCAACAGGGAAGCGGCGGGCTTGTCCATCCGCACTTCGGTATACCGCATAGCCGCTGGGTTATCGCCGTCCATCGAGCCAAAGTTGCCCTGACCATCCAGCAGCGGCAGCGACATCGAGAAATCCTGCGCCATCCTCACCAGTGCGTCATAGATCGCACTGTCACCATGCGGGTGATACTTACCCATCACGTCGCCCACCGGGCGTGCCGATTTGCGGTACGCCTTATCGTGCGTGTTCCCCGTCTCGTGCATTGCATAAAGGATACGCCGGTGCACCGGTTTTAGCCCGTCGCGCAAATCAGGGATCGCGCGGCTGACGATGACCGACATGGCATAGTCCAGATAGGACGTGCGCATTTCGGATTCGATGGAAACCGTCGGGCCGTCATAGACTGGGCGCTCGGGCGGGGTTTCATCCATGTTTTCAGGAATTTCTGGCGTATCGCTCACGTAAACTGCCCGTGTCTTGTTCTGGGTCTATATCTTGTGGGTGTATCTTATCAGACCCGGCACATAAGGTGCAAGCAAGCAGCGCCTTTACGGGGAAATTCCCCGGTAATACTCAAGTAACATATTGTTATATAAGTATTAGAAGGTTTTCGTGGTATCTTGAACAGGCCTTGTATCAAACAGGAGGTCTGCATGAATCCAAGCGAAACCGAATTGATGCTCAAGGGGTACGGGCTGACGACGGCGGAGTTTTTCTATCATATGCCAGACTATATCCACGTCTTGAACACGTTCATCTGGCAGGATTACGACCTTGCGCCGGATCATCCGAAATTGTTCAAATTCATCGACTTCTGGCAGCGCGAAATCGAAGGCCCGCTGCATTCTGTCAAATTCACCCACCGCAAAATGATCGCACCGGGTGAGTGGCGCAACATGGTAGGCGAGTTTCGTGTGAATTGAGCGAGGGGCAGGCGCAGTTTCCGTTAGTGCATGCTCTTCAAACAATGAACCGAAGCGGTCGGCGCGTGTCTGATGATGCGTCTGAAATGAAATCAGGAACTTCCTGACCCAATCAGCCAGAACAACTGGCGCCGCCCAGCACGCAGAATTTGGCACAGTGGGGGTGGTTCAGGTGAACGTCAGCCTCGGATTCGGCCAGAGAATGACCCATCTCGAATTCCGGCTCGTAGGGCAGCAGGGTGCAGGCCAACACGGCAGGCCGGTCAGCGCCTTTCCGTTTCACCACCATGCGGGCGCTGGCACACATCAATGCATCGGGTGACTTACTCAGTATTCCCCAGCAAGCCGTTGTAATCTCGGGTACTTCGACAGTTTCGTCCATCTCGGGAAACAGGACGGTCTGTGCCGGGTTATGCGGGTCAATGTCAAAGCCGTGCTCTGTAAAGAATGCGGCGTAACCCGCGCGACTTTCCGTGTCAGACTCATCCCAAACGGTGCGTCCGGCGACAGCCATGTTAAAGCCGTGATCGCGCAGCCACTTCATACCCGTCAGGGTTTTTTCAAAGCTTCCTTTGCCGCGTTCAAGGTCGTGCAGTTCTGCCCGGTAATGATCTACGGAAACACGCAGGGTCATCTTGTCATTGAATGTCTTTTGCAATGCCAGCAGCCCGTCGCGCATCTTGCGGCGCATCATCGGGGCCATCGCGTTGGTCAGAATCAGCACTTCGTACCCACGCTCCAGCGCGTCGCGTGTCATGTCGATCATCTCGGGGTTCATGAAGGGCTCGCCGCCCGTAAAACCAATTTCACGCACCGGCCAATTGCGGGCTTTGATCTGATCAAGATAGTCACGAACCTCGTCCGCAGTGATATAAACCAGCGCGTCATTGGTCGGGCTGCTGGCGATATAGCAGTTGACGCATTCAATATTGCACAGCGTGCCGGTATTGAACCACAGCGTCTGAGGGTTGGTAAGGGAAACCTTTGCGCGGGTCTGGCCGTCGGCCGTTACCAGTTTACGCTGAAACTTGCCGACATTGGCAAGCTGAGGGGCGTTGTCTTTCATTCCCACATCCGGTTCGTTGAAGTTGTCGAACTGATCTAGCCCTTTGTCGCGGATTTGATAAGTCTGGCGCAGGGGTTCTGACAGAGTTTTGAACAGTGAGATTTATTAAGCTTTGGTTGCGCTAACATTGGACATGTCGGAAGGGTCAGGGTAAGGACAACTCATGGTTTCACGTGTCATCCCTGTTGATCCATTTGATCTGATCATTTTCGGCGGCACCGGTGATCTGGCGCAGCGCAAAATCCTGCCTGCGCTTTACCGTCGGTATTGTGCGGGTCAGTGGCACGAGGATGCCCGGATAATAGCAGCCGCGCGTGCCGGTCATTCGGCGGATGATTTTCGTAACATGGTTGCTGCGTCGCTGCATCGGCACGCTTCGGAACGGGCGCAGGATTCGCAAGCCCTGAACCGTTTCCTGCAAAGGGTCGACTATGTATCGCTGGATGCCCTGACGAAGGATGGTTGGGATGTACTGGGCGAAAAACTCTCGCCCGACCGGGTTCGCGCTTTCTATTTCTCGGTCGGTCCCAGCCTGTTCGGGCCATTGGCCCAGCGGGTTAGGGCGTATGATCTGGTGACAGAAGAAACCCGTATCGTGGTCGAAAAGCCGTTTGGACATGATTTGGCAAGCGCACGGGACTTGAATGCTACGCTGGCCGCGCATTTTGATGAAAATCAGATTTACCGTATCGACCATTATCTGGGCAAGGAAACCGTCCAGAATCTGATGGCGGTCCGCTTTGGCAATATGCTGTTCGAACCGCTGTGGAACAGCCAGTATGTCGACCATATCCAGATAACGGTTGCGGAAACTGTTGGTGTCGCAGGGCGCGAAGACTATTATGAGCGGGCGGGTGCGATGCGGGATATGGTGCAGAACCACCTGATGCAGCTGCTCTGCCTGATTGCGATGGAACCTCCGGCCAAGTTCGATCCTGACGCAGTTCGGGATGAAAAGCTCAAGGTGATCCGGGCGCTTAATCCTGTTGAACCGCATCACATCGTGCGGGGGCAGTTTGCGGCCGGATCGGACGGGCCGGGATACCGGGACTGCGTTGGCAACCTGCGATCAACCACCGAAAGCTATGTGGCGTTAAAGGCCCATATCAGCAATTGGCGTTGGGCAGGTACACCGTTCTACCTGCGCACCGGCAAGCGTCTGGTGGCGCGCTCGTCGGTGATCAACGTGATGTTCAAGGACGCGCCGCATTCGATTTTCGGGGAAGAAGCGGGGCGTCACGCCAACACGTTGTCGATCCGGTTGCAGCCGAACGAGGGGATCACGCTGAAGGTGACGATCAAGGAACCGGGGCAGGGCGGGATGCGTCTGATCGATGTTCCCTTGGACATGAGCTTTGCCGAAGCCCTGGGCCCCGAAAATCAGGACCCGCCAGATGCGTATGAACGACTGGTGATGGACGTGATCCGTGGAAACCAGACCCTGTTCATGCGTGGGGATGAGGTTGAGGCCGCGTGGGCCTGGACCGATCCGATAATCGCCGGATGGTTGGCGCGCGGGGATGTGCCAAAGCCTTATGACAGCGGCAGCACGGGGCCGGGCGACGCTGAACTGCTGATGAAACGTGACGGACGCCACTGGCAAGGGATAAAGCCATGAAAATTCAGGAATATGCTGATCGCGAAATGCTTGCCATCGACGTGGCCAACGTGCTGGCGGGCGACCTTGAGGCCGCATTGCTGCACCATGATACCGTTGCAATGGCTGTTCCGGGGGGAACAACTCCGGGCCCCGTTTTTGACAGCCTGTGTGCTGCCGATCTTGAGTGGGATCGCGTGCGTGTGTTGCCCACGGATGAACGCTGTGTGCCAGCGGACCATGAGCGCTCGAACGAGCGTTTGATCCGCGAAAGGTTGCTGACCAACCGGGCCTCTGTGGCGCAATATATTCCGCTTTATGTCCCTGGTTCAGAACCTGAAGCAGCGTTGCCCGAAATCGAGTCACTGATTGCGCCGGTATTGCCATTGTCGGTGCTGGTGCTGGGAATGGGCGAAGACATGCACACGGCCTCATTGTTTCCGGGAATGGAAGGGCTGGACGAAGCTTTGCGCAGTGATGCCCCTACGTTGATCGTTGCCCGGACTGAAGTGCAGCCAGAGGCACGAATTTCCCTGACCGCTCCGGTCCTGGACGGGGCGCTGTCGAAACATCTGATCATCTATGGTCAGGCAAAACGCGCCGTTCTTGAAAAAGCTATGTCGCTACCGCCGGAAGAGGCACCGATCGCCGCGGTTCTTGGTGGCATGACCGTACATTGGGCGGAGTAAGGCAATGCATCTGGATGCTTTGAAAACACTGGCTCAGACGACAAGTGACCGTCGTATCCCTGACCTGTTTGCGACAGATGCAAACCGGGCCGAAGGATTTTCAGCCTCAACCGGGGATATGGTTTTCGACTATTCAAAGACACAGATTGATGATGCGGTGCGATCCGCGCTCATTCAATTGTGTGAAGAGGCTGGTCTGGCGTCTCGGCGTGATGCGATGTTTGCGGGTGAGAAGATCAACGAGACCGAAGGCCGCGCGGTGTTGCACACGGCCTTGCGCAACCTTGATGGCGGGCCGGTTGAAGTGGACGGTCAGGATGTCATGCCCGAGGTTCTGGACACGCTGCAAAGGATGCGCGTGTTCGCTGAAGAGGTGCGTGGCGGCGCCATCGCTGGGGCGGGGGGCAGCTTTACCGATGTGGTCAATATCGGCATCGGCGGTTCAGACCTGGGCCCGGTCATGGCCACGTTGGCGCTGGCACCTTATCACGATGGGCCGCGGGTGCATTACGTCTCGAATGTGGATGGGGCGCATATTGCGGACACGTTGCGGCAGCTTGACCCGACGCGCACGCTGGTCATTGTCGCCTCAAAAACCTTTACCACAATCGAAACGATGACCAATGCGCGCACCGCCCGCGCGTGGATGTCAGAAGGCGGCGGCGATCCGTTGCGCCAGTTCGCCGCCGTTTCCAGCGCTCTGGACAAGACGAAGGCCTTCGGTATTCCCGAGGCGCATGTATTTGGTTTCGCCGATTGGGTCGGTGGGCGTTATTCGGTTTGGGGGCCGGTCGGCTTGCCGGTCATGATTGCTGTTGGTTCAAACGCATTTGACGCGTTTTTACGCGGCGGGCAGGCGATGGACCTGCATTTCCGCTCGGCTGACTGGGATGAAAACATGCCTGTGATGCTGGCATTGGTTGGCATCTGGCATCGTCAGGTTCTGGGGCATACCAGTCGTGCGGTGCTGCCTTATGACCAGCGGCTTTTGCGTCTGCCCGCATATTTCCAGCAGTTGGAAATGGAATCGAATGGCAAATCCGTGGCGATGGATGGGTCGTCCTTGACCATGCCTTCAGGACCTGTCGTCTGGGGTGAGCCGGGCACCAATGGACAACACGCGTTTTACCAGCTGATCCATCAGGGCACAGATGTCATTCCCTGCGAATTCATGGTTGCGGCCGAGGGGCATGAACCAGAACTGACCCATCACCACCGTCTGCTTTTGGCCAATTGTCTGGCGCAGTCCGAGGCCCTGATGCGTGGCCGTTCGTTCGAAGAAGCGCGCCAACGCATGACGCAGCAGGGGTATCTGGGTGATGAACTGGACCGGCAGGCCCGGCACCGGGTTTTCCCCGGCAATCGTCCCTCGACAACATTGATTTACCCCAAACTCACACCGTTTGTGTTGGGTCAGATTATTGCGCTTTATGAACACCGGGTGTTTGTCGAAGGCGTGTTGCTGGGCATCAACTCTTTCGACCAGTGGGGGGTTGAGCTGGGCAAGGAACTGGCCAATTCGCTTGGCCCCATCGTGGATGGCGAAGAAAGCGCCGAGGGCAAGGATGGGTCGACCGCAGCATTGGTCGCCTACGCGCTGAAACACCGGGATTAGGCGACGGGATGTATTCCGCTACCGGTGTGGGTTGCATTCTTTTATTGTCAGACAATTAAATGATTGGCAGGGTTCCTTATAGGAAACGGCTGGACTGACGTGACGGGGAACACCCCTGCCTGTCTGTGCCAGACGGAACAGGCAGGGGCCAGGCAAGGTCCCGCCCATGACGGGAGGATGTCCATGCTGGGACAGATGATGACACAGCCTTTGCTGATTTCGTCGCTGATTGATCACGCACAGCGTTACCACGGTCAGACCGAGATTTTCTCGGTCGAAACGGATGGATCAGTGACAGAAACCAATTGGTCCGAGATAGCCGTGAACGCCCGGCGTTTGGCGTCGGCCCTGACGCAGCTGGGTCTGGAGCCGCAGGACAGGGTCGGGACGCTGGCCTGGAACAATCGTCGGCATCTGGAGATCTATTATGCCACCTCGGGTGCGGGATATGTCTGTCACACGGTCAATCCGAGGCTTTTTCCTGAACAACTGACTTACATTATCAACCATGCTCAGGATCGGGTGTTGTTCTTTGATGCAACCTTCGTCCCGCTGGTTGCTGCCTTGCACGGTGCGCTGACGGATGTTCGCCATTTTGTTCTGATGGGCCCCCGCAACGATGACGCTGCAGCAAAGATACCCGACCTGAAATTTTATGATGAGCTGATCGAAACCGGTGACGCGGCCTTTGATTGGCCTGAACTGGATGAAAACACCGCGTCAGGGCTGTGTTACACGTCGGGTACAACCGGCCATCCCAAGGGGGTTCTTTATTCCCACAGATCGACGGTCCTGCACAGTTTCGCGTCGAATACGCGCGACGTGATCGGCTTTTCGGCGATGGATGTCGTGATGCCCGTCGTTCCTATGTTCCACGTTAATGCATGGGGCTCGCCTTATGCCTGCGCCATGTCCGGATCGCGACTGGTTTTACCCGGCCCGGATTTGCATGGCGAGGCGCTGGTCAATCTGATCGACACCTATGGCGTGACGCTGGCCATGGGGGTGCCTACAATCTGGCAGGGACTGTTGGCGCATGCAGCCAAATGCGGGACGAGTTTGAAAAGCCTCGAACGGACCGTGATTGGAGGTGCCGCTTGCCCACCTTCGATGATGGAGACTTTCCGGAATAAATATGACGTCGATACGGTACATGCGTGGGGAATGAGCGAGATGAGCCCGCTTGGTACGGCCAACTACCCATTGGCCAAACATCTGGTGCTGCCGCTTGAAGAACAACACCTTATCCGTCTGAGTCAGGGTCGGCCACCGTTTGGGGTTGAACTGAAAATCGTGGATGATGACGGCAAAGATCTGCCACATGACGGTGAAACGCAGGGCGATCTGATGGTGCGGGGGCATTGGGTACTGGACAGCTATTTCCTGATGCAGGATCAGGATCTGTTGCAAGACGGTTGGTTCGCCACAGGCGATGTCGCAACGCTGGACACCGATGGTTACATGACCATTCGTGACCGATCCAAGGACATCATCAAGTCCGGAGGGGAGTGGATCAGCTCGGTCGAACTTGAAAACATCGCTGTTGCGCATCCGAAACTGGCAACTGCCGCCGTGGTCGGTGTTCCGCATCCGAAATGGGACGAACGCCCCTTGCTAGTTGCAGTAAGGGCTGATGGCGAGAATCCAAGCGAAAAGGAACTTCTGGCCTTTTTCGAAGGGAAAATTGCCAAATGGCAGATTCCGGAAAAGGTTGTTTTTGTTGACGCGCTGCCGCTGAACGCAACCGGAAAGGTGCTGAAACGCAACCTGCGTGCGGACTTCAAGGATGCCCTTGGGGGGTGAGACGCGATCTGGCGGGGTGAATTGGCTCCGGCGGTAGGGATCGAACCTACGACCAATTGATTAACAGTCAACTGCTCTACCGCTGAGCTACGCCGGAACTACGCGGCGTGTATCAACAGGCTAAGTGGAGGTCCAGACAAAAAGCGTCTTTTTTGACGGATTGCACACGTTCTTTCATCTGATATTGCAGAGCCTCCACGCAATCCATCCAATACAATGCGTTCATCGACCTTGTTGGTTCCTGATTGGTAACGCGGGTAACCGCTTCCTGCAAAACTCGGTTTTCAGGTGTTTTTCCTTTTTGACATACGGCTTGTTTGGAAGGGTTTACCAGCATTTGGCTTCGATGCTAGTTTGACCGAAAACACACGTCAGGACCTCCGCGACAGGCATTTCAGGCTATGCGAACTGACCGAAAAAAGGAATGAGTATGCGCAGAGCAGAGGGACACCCGTACCTGGAGATTCTAGACGGTATGCATCGAATGATGTTGCCGGATTGGTACTTGGAGATAGGGACACAAACTGGTCGTAGTCTTGCGCTGTCACATTCAAATTCTATCGCAATCGATCCCGAGTTTCGTCTTAACCAAGATGTGCTGAAAGGAAAAAGTCAACTATTGCTCATGCAGCAAACCAGCGACGATTTCTTTGCGTCCGGTTTTCTTGAAAACGCAGAAATAAATCTCAATCTCGCGTTTCTGGATGGCATGCATCTCTACGAGTTTCTGTTGCGCGACTTCTTCAATACCGAGCGTTACATGGCACCGGGTGGTAGAATCGTAATGCATGATTGTATGCCGTGGAATTCAAACATGGCGAACCGAGACAGACGAACAGTTAAATCACGTGCGTGGACTGGCGATGTCTGGAAAATTGTCCCCATCTTAAGGAAATACCGACCTGACCTTAAAGTTACACTATACGATGCGGCCCCGACAGGTTTGGTCGTGGTGGAGAACCTTGATCCTAAGAACAGAGTTTTGCAGGAGAATTACGATGATATCCGTCGTGTTTTCGACGGGATATCCGACTGTGAAACGACGGTAAACAGCTTTGAGATTACATCAACATCCAAGTCTCCTTGGGTTCGGAGGTCGGAAAAGCTGAATTTTGCAATTAAACTGCCAGTGCCAAGGCCGCGTGTTCAGGAGCGGTGGGGTGATTTCCATTTCGGCGTTGCACTCATGTCGGCTTTTCAGCGTGCCGGGCATCGTGCCCGTGTCCAGACTAGAAAACATTGGAACATAGTCGAAACCCCCGACGAGATTGATATTGTCTTAAAGGGTGGCGCTAGCTATGTGCCTGTACCTGGTCGGAGAACAGTTTTTTGGCTTATGTCGAAACCGGGCTTAACCAAAGATGAGATAGCCGGAGGAGACCATTTCTTTGTCGCTGGCAAACCAGCACTGGACGATGTTGCATCCCTTGTTGGGGTGGAGAAAACTTCCCTTCTCCCGCAAGCTTTCGATCCTGAGAAAATGGCACCACCAAAGGCTTTGGCTGATCGTGGGTCCGCAGTTTTTGTAGGTATTGCACGAGACGGAACCCGACCGATGGTACGGTTCGCATTGGATACAAATAACGAAATCCGACTCTGGGGAAACGGCTGGGAAAATACCGACGCGGAAGAATATTTTATGGGTGAAAGAGTGCCGAACGAGGAACTGTCCGAAGTGTATCGTACCGCGTCTGCAGTCCTCAACGACCATACGCGTGCAATGCAATCCGCTGGTTTCCCCTCAAACCGGATTTTCGATGCTCTGGCTTGCGCCGCTCCTGTAATCACTGATGATGTAGGCTGGTTTCCGGAAGATATTGCACCTTACCTCTACGTCGTTCGCAACAAAGAAGAGTTTTCTGAAGCAATCGCGGCTGCACAAAATGAGAGCCTGGACCGTCGTATGGAGCGGATCGCTTTCGCGCATCAGATGCGTCAGAACCACTCGTTTGACGTCAGAGCTGCTGCAATTGTCGAACGGGTCACTGCGCTTTGAGGTCAGGAGTTTAACTTTGACTTTTTTAAGTTCGATTGAAACCATGTACGCGATCGTTCTCACTGCAGTAACGCCATGTATGGCGCAAACTAAAGTCTGACGGATGTTCTGTTTCGCAGAGTGATACTGTTCCGAGTGGGGCAGCAACAAACGACCGAGTTTTCAGGTTTGCGACAGGATCGAGTGAAACTTCAGCACTAAGGCGTGCGCGGCCAAGTGATCCCAAGTAACTTTGTCTTTCAGTTTTACCGTGTGAAAATTAAACAATAACAGAAAGTTGTCAGTTGCTTTGTGCGCTGTCATAAGAGGTTTGAGGGCGGGACCGGTACACTTTATTGACCGGTTGTGCGCATCTTAAGCGTATTCTGCGTTCTTAGGGGATGATTGGCTCCGGCGGTAGGGATCGAACCTACGACCAATTGATTAACAGTCAACTGCTCTACCGCTGAGCTACGCCGGAACTGAGGGGCGTATAGCAACCCGGAATCCCGGCGTCCAGAGGTTAAGCACGCGAACTTTGAAAATTTTTCGCGGCTTCATAGATCTTTGCGAAAAACCGCTGTGGCGGATAGTTCGCCGAGCGGTGACACCTGTTTTTTTCCCGTCAGATCAACGAGGTGGGCAAAAACATTCCGCTCCGCAGCTGACAGCAGTGTCGCGGGTGTGTCGGTGTAGATACGTTCGGCCAGGTGCCGCGCCGATCCGTCTGCTTCCTCGAGCGCGGACAGAATCTGGGCTTCGCGGTTTTGCCTGTGTCGGATCAGCCAATCCAATCGCGCGGCGGGGTCTGTAATCGGTGCACCGTGGCCCGCGTGAAAAACGGACCAATCGCGCGCGCGCAGGCGGTGGCAGGCCGTCATGAAATCAGTCAGGTCTCCGTCCGGTGGCGACACCAGCGAACTGGCCCATCCCATCACATGGTCGGCGGTGAAACAGGTATCCTGCCATGCCAGGGCAATGTGGTTTCCCAGATGCCCCGGAGTGTGAATAACCTCAAGCTGCCAGTCATCGCCAAAGATGACCTCACCATCCGCAACCTCGATATCCGGACGAAACGCTGTGTCGATGCCTTCGCCACCTCCGGCCAATCCACGCGCTGCAAGGGTCGCCATAACAGCGCTGCGACCGGATTCGGGACCACCAAACGCATAGATCGCAGCTCCCGTTCGCGCGGCAAGGGGTGCTGCCAAGGGTGAGTGATCCAGATGTGTGTGCGTGACGACTATGTGGCTGATTCTCTGGCCAGGTCGCAGTTCACTCAGGATCGCGTTCAAATGCTCTTCGCTTGCGGGGCCGGGATCAATGACGGCAATGTCACGATCGCCCAACAGATAGGTGTTGGTGCCGCGATAGGTCATCGGAGACGGGTTGGGGGCCAGAATGCGCCGAAGACCCGGTTGCAATTCTGTCGCAACACCCGAAGGCGGATTGAATTCGTCAGGTGCCTGCATTCTGTGCTCTTCCTCTTGTACGGGCAGCCCGCTAGGTTTAGCGCATGTCCACGCACTGGCTCAAACCCTATATGCCACGCAGCCTTTACGCCCGGGCAGCATTGATTCTGGTTCTTCCTGTGATCGTGCTGCTTCTGGTCGTTGGAGTTGCTTTTCTTCAAAAGCATCTGGAAGATGTCACTGACCAGATGACTCGCGCAGCCTCAAGGGAAGTGATGCTGATCACCACCATGATGGATGGGGCCGAGACGCAGCACCAGGCATTGGCCGAAGTGCGCCCGGATCTTCTGGCGCTGGAAATGCAGGCCAAATTTCTGCCCCCCAACGAAACTCCCAAATTAGATCGCCCACGGTGGTACGACTTCATAGCACCGCAGGTCGAGGCCGAGCTTCGCGCAAGGCTGCCGGAGCTGAGTGCTGTTGCGTTGCCAAGCAGCCGCGAAGCGCGTTTGTACCTGGATACGCATCTAGGGGTGCTGGAACTGACATTCGACCGGCGCAGATTGTCGCCAGCGGCGCCGCATCAGTTGATCGTGACGATGCTGTTTTTCGCGATCATCATGACTTCGATTTCATTTTTGTACATGCGAAACCAGTTGCGCCCCATCACACGGCTGGCCGATGCGGCGCAGGCGTTTGGACGAGGGCGGAGCGTACCGTACTCCCCGGGCGGTGCCATCGAAGTACGCGCGGCGGGGAATGCGTTTCTGGATATGCGATCACGGATCGAACGTCAGATCGAACAACGGACGCTGATGTTGTCCGGCGTCAGTCATGACCTGCGTACGCCTCTGACGCGCCTGAAACTTGGACTGGCAATGTTGCCCGAGGATGAGGCACGACCTTTGCTACAGGACGTGGCGGAAATGCAGTCCTTGGTTGATGCATTCCTCGAATTCTCACGCGGAGCGTCCGAAGGATCGCCCGAGGAAATCAACCCGGCTGAGTTTGTTCGACAGATTGTAGATGACGCGACGCGAGCCGGGCATCCAGCCGAATTGGTCGCTGTCGAGGGGCAGGGAACGGCAATGCTGCGCCCCATGGCTGTTCGTCGGGCCGTCGAAAACCTCATCGGCAATGCCGTGCGCTACGGCAGCCGGGCCGAGGTCAGCCTGTCACTGAACACCAAGTCATTGCGCATCCGTGTTGAAGATGATGGCCCTGGAATTCCCGCAGAGCAGCGCACAGAGGCGGTCAAACCATTTACGCGGCTCGACCCTGCGCGCAATCAGAATCAGGGTAGTGGCGTGGGTTTGGGGTTGGCGATCGTGGCGGACGTTGCGCGCGCCCATGGTGGCACTCTGCGATTGGCCAAAAGTGAACGCTTGGGTGGTTTGTGCGCCGATATCATAATTGGCCGGTAAACTGACACCTTCACCGGTTCAAAGCCGCGCCAACATGACGATATTCTGAGCCGAGGCGCTGGATTTCTCGCGAAATGATTTCGGAGGTTTTACCGCAAGACCTGTCATCCCATGGCGATTAAATCGAAACTGGAAATCTGCGAACTGGACCAATGCCTTTGAATTCGAACTGCATATGGACTGGTTGCACAGGTCAGGATGAATGCTTGTTTTCAAAAACGCAAACAAAACCAGTGGGATGTGCGGGGTGTTCAAGGCACGTGGCGGTGATTTGGTAGGCCCGGAGGGGAAGAGGTGTTGCGGATAAATCAAATACTTACGATGGCTAACCTCGCGTAAAAGTCTGTTACTGCAACAACTAGAAATTCAGAGGGTTGGCTAACCACGCTCGGCTATAGTTTCACAATTAGGTACACCGTCAAACTGCAGAGAAAAAACGAGAAAACCCCCGCTGGTAGGCCTGAGAAGCACCAGCGGGGGTTCCCATCCGCGATTACAGGTCTTTTGGACCAGATGCACGGCTGACAGTGGCACAAGAACATCTTCGAATACAGAGCGCAACCCAAAGATTTCTATTCATCGAAAAAATCCACGCAAGGTAGAAATTGTGGTAGGAAGCCGAAGTGAAGTGCCGATGGAAGTCCCGAATGGACTGCAACAATTAAGTGATTTCAGTAAGTTATAAGTGTTTTGGCTAACAAATTCGAGTTAGCCAGAGTGAAATTAGATTAAAAATTATATATTTCAACGTGTTGCGCGGCGGTGGTAGGCCCGGAGGGACTCGAACCCCCAACCAAAGCGTTATGAGCGCTCTGCTCTAACCAATTGAGCTACAGGCCCGCCTAGGCGCATTGCGTATCACGGTGAACAGCCGCGTCAAGCCTGACCGTTGCAACAAACGCCACAATCGAATAACCCGCCCGCAAAGCATTCAAAAGGAACTGGCCATGACAGCGGGCAAGAACGGAATCACCTATGCCGATGCAGGCGTGGATATTGACGCGGGCAATGCTCTGGTTGACCGGATCAAGCCCGCAGCAAAGCGAACCAACCGCCCCGGCGTGATGAGCGGTCTGGGCGGTTTCGGCGCACTGTTCGATCTGAAGGCTGCCGGGTATCAGGATCCCATTCTGGTTGGTGCCACGGACGGGGTTGGTACAAAACTGCGAATTGCGATCGATACCGGCGTCGTGGACGGGGTTGGCATCGATCTGGTGGCCATGTGTGTCAATGACCTGATCTGTCAGGGGGCCGAGCCCCTGTTTTTTCTCGACTATTTCGCGACAGGCAAGCTGAACACAGATACAGCCGCGCGGATCATTGAAGGAATTGCCGAAGGGTGTGCGCAATCCGGCTGTGCTCTGATTGGTGGCGAAACTGCCGAGATGCCCGGCATGTACCCCGATGGCGATTTCGATCTGGCCGGCTTTTCGGTCGGGGCAATGGAACGCGGCGCTGACCTGCCTTCCGGAGTGCAGGCGGGGGACGTGTTGCTTGGTCTGGCCTCGAACGGAGTGCATTCCAACGGGTATTCACTGGTCCGTAAACTCGTCGAACTGTCTGGTCTGGGTTGGGGTGCACCGTGCCCCTTTGGTGAAGGTTCGCTGGGCGAGGCGCTGCTTACGCCAACGCGCCTTTATGTCAAACCGGCCCTGTCCGCGATCCGCGAAGGTGGAGTTCACGCACTGGCCCATATCACCGGTGGCGGTCTGACCGAGAACCTGCCGCGCGTATTGCCGGAAGGGTTGGGCGCCCAGATTGATCTGGACAGCTGGCAATTGCCGTCTGTTTTCAGCTGGATGGCGCAGATTGGCGGTATAGCGGAAGCTGAGATGCTCAAGACCTTCAACTGTGGCATCGGTCTGATCATCGTGTGCGATCCGGATAAGGCCGATCAGCTTTCGACCTTGCTGGCCGAGGCAGGCGAGACGGTGTCGCGGATCGGCACTGTCACCGAAACCCCCGGAGTTGCCTATTCGGGCAAACTGTTGTGAGCCCCAAGCGCGTCGCGATCCTGATTTCGGGGGGCGGGTCCAACATGGTGTCGCTTGTCGACAGCATGACCGGTGATCATCCGGCGCGGCCCTGTTTGGTTCTGTCCAACAATGCGCAGGCGGGCGGGCTGAAAAAAGCTGCGGACCGTGGCATTCCGACCGCAGTGGTTGATCACCGGCCATTCAAGGGCAATCGCGCAGCCTTTGAGGCTGAGTTGCTGAAACCCTTGGAAGAGGCGCGGCCGGATATTGTCTGTCTGGCCGGGTTCATGCGGGTCCTGACCGCGGATTTCGTAACGCGCTTTCAGGGGCGACTGTTGAATATCCATCCGTCATTGCTGCCCAAATACAAGGGGTTACATACCCACGCGCGCGCAATTGAAGCGGGTGATGCGGAACATGGATGTTCGGTTCATGAGGTGACGGCGGCTCTGGATGATGGCCCAATTCTGGGTCAGGCACGGGTGGATATCGAACCAGCGGATACCCCGGAAACTCTGGCTTCAAAAGTTCTGATCCGGGAACATGAACTTTATCCAGCGGTGCTGCGCCGCTTTGCTGAAGGCAACAGGTCACCCGTTCTCATGCAGTGAGGTTTCGAGGGTGATTTACACTCGCCTGAAAATCGTCCTATGGTCGTCGGTATCGCTTGGGGGCGAGGGATATTACGGGCACTCACAAGAGCAAGAGCAAAACTAGTACGGCGCATGAAAACTCTGACGACGACGCAAGAACTGGCCGATTTCTGCAAGGCGGCCGCAAGCTATCCATATATCACAGTCGATACCGAGTTTCTGCGCGAGCGGACCTATTATTCGAAACTGTGCCTCGTGCAACTGGCGGTTCCCTCTGATGATGAAGACAGCGCGGTTCTGGTCGATCCGTTAGTGGATGGCCTGTCCCTCGAACCTCTGTATGAGCTTTTCCGAAACGAGAACGTGGTCAAGGTGTTCCACGCCGCGCGTCAGGATCTTGAGATATTCTGGGTCGAGGCGGGTGTGTTCCCCAACCCGTTGTTCGACACACAGGTCGCCGCAATGGTCTGCGGGTTTGGTGAGCAGGTCGGCTATGAGACGCTGGTGCGGAAAATCTGCAAGCAGGGCGTGGACAAGACGTCGCGGTTCACCGATTGGTCCCGTCGTCCTTTGACGGAAGCCCAGAAAACGTATGCATTGGCAGATGTGACGCATCTGCGCAGAATCTATGAACACCTCGCTGCGGAACTCAATAAAACGATGCGTAACCACTGGGTGGCTGAAGAGTTGCGTACACTGACGCAGCCTGCCACGTATGATATCCGTCCCGAAGAGGCGTGGAAGCGGGTCAAAACGCGAACGAACTCGGCTAAGTTCCTGGCCGTCGTACGTGAGTTGGCGCAGTTTCGCGAAGGGTATGCGCAGGAGCATAACGTGCCGCGCAACCGGGTCTTTAAGGATGACGCCTTGGTCGAACTGGCGTCGACCAAGCCTAAAACAATCGCCGATCTCGGTGCGTCTAGGCTTTTGCTGCGCGAGGCGCGCAAAGGCCCGATTGCCGAAGGTATTCTTGCTGCGGTGACGAAGGGCGTGAATTGTCCTCAGGAAAATCTGCCGAAGATCGACAATTCCCGCGACAATCTCAAGGTCAACCCGGCTTTGGCTGACTTGCTTAGGGTTCTGCTGAAATCCAAAACCGAAAGTTCGGGCGTTGCGGCCAAACTGATCGCAACAAGTTCCGAACTGGACCAGATTGCCGCAGGCGAGCGAGAATTGCCCGCGATGTCAGGTTGGCGTTACGAGGTCTTTGGTGAAGACGCGCTGAAACTGTGCGAGGGAAAAATCGCGCTGGCGGCCAAAGGGCAGGCGGTCAAGGTCGTCTCGCTTTAGCGGCGATTACCGCCGCCGCGATTCCAAGGTGTTCTGTTGCCCGACGACTCGGATCAGGCGAATGCCTTCAAGATCCTGAGTCGAGACATTTATTGCATCCGACACCATTCTTGTGCGTTCAGATCCTTGTGGGGTCTCTGAGTTGGGGTAATTCACGCGGAATACAAATTCCAGAATCCCCTTTTCTTTGTTTTCTTCTGAATTAACGGAAACCAAGCGTGCGTTATAGGCGCCCTGCCGAAGCGCGGTGCCAGAGGAATAAATGATCGCGCCTGACGGTATTGGCTCGATCCGCAGCTCATCGATTTTGGCGATTGGAACACTGGTGTCTTCGGCATCTGGGCGCGAAAACAGGCCGCTTCCCTCTCTTGTCTTGGGAACCAACGCATCGGCGGCATTTGGGTCCGGCGGTGTTTCAGACTTCACAGACTTGCTGGAGCCAAACCAGTTTGACGGATTCACCCGCGAGTCGCGCCAGCTGCCGCAGGCAGTCAGGGTCAGCATGGCGATGATAAGAACGGACAGAGACTTTTGCATGGACCCACTGCTTTTCACACGAATTCAGACAATGGGTTAGCGTATATTCTTCGCGTTGAAAAGCCACAGCTGGGGCTGGACAGCAGGTGGTCGTCGGCATAGGTCACATTGTGATTTCAACGAAAGGATCACTGCGCCATGGCCACGCCTGCCTTTGAAGACATTGTCGAGGATTTCGAGTTTCTCGAAGACTGGGAAGACCGGTATCGCCATGTCATCGAACAGGGCAAGGCGATGGAGCCTTTGGATGACGCGTTGAAAGTTCCGGCGACAAAGGTTCACGGCTGCGCCAGTCAGGTCTGGCTGCACCCGATGATCGAAGCAGGCGTGTTCAAGTTTGATGGCGACAGTGATGCACTGATCGTTCGCGGGCTGATCGCCGTGCTTCGGTCCCTATACAACGGGCTGCCGGTGTCCGAGGTGCCGCAGGTCGATGCGGCAGCGGAACTGGCCCGATTGGGCTTGAACGATCATCTGTCAGCGCAGCGGTCCAATGGTCTGCGGGCCATGATTGAACGCATCCGCCAGGTCGCGCAGGAAAACGCCTGAGGTCACTCGGGGCGGTTTGCCCAGTCTGACAAAGTGGTTTCCAGATCGCCGTAGCCGGTGAAACGCCGTTCGAACGCCAATCCCATGCGGTCCGCGCATTCCCGTGCGCGTTCGGTCAGTTTCGGATCGTCGATCTGGGCCTGATAAATCAGTTTGGTGTAATTGCCGAAATACATGTCCCGCAGTTCCGGGTGGCGATCCAGACCCAGTGGTTTCCAGACAAATGCGTCGAACTGGCGGGCCAGAAAATCAGTCAGGTAGAAGGCAGTTGTTTCGTCCTCGCCGCGTTCCTGAAAGGCCTGATTGCCTTCGAAGAACGAATAGCAATGAGGGCCTTTTATCATCTCGACGCCCAGTTTTTCACAAGCGGATTGCAGCAGACCTCCGGTTCCGCAATCGGCGTAAACCACATAGATTTTTCCGAACCTGTCGCGGTGTTTGGCCACGGTGTCTTCAACTGCTTGTGTGATCCGTTCCGGGTGAACATGCAGGATTGCAGGCAGGCAGGTCAGCGCCATGTGATCCCAGCCGTTGCGCGTTTTGATATCCAGAATTTCGCGCGCAAGAGCCCCACAGGCGATCAGCAGGATGCTTGCGTTTTGCACGCCGTCATAGCCTTTGGTCGTCAGGCTTGCATAATCTGGTAACGTATCGCTTGGCATGGATCGGCATCCTTATGGGCTCATGGCACAAGAGAATGAAAACAGCTTGCAGGCAAGCCTTCTTCCGACATCTCGTGTCAGGCTGCCGACGTTCGTGTTTCGAATGCCGATAACAGAGGCCGCGCGGGCGGGCCGTAGGCGGCGATCCCTTGCTTCGATAACTCGGGAAACAAGGATAGGATCTCCTGTCGGGCCGACCGATCAAGTGCGTTCCAGCTTTGGGCGCCGGGATGAAAGCTCTCGCTCAGGCAGCCTTCCGACCAGAGCAACTCATGCTGATCAAACAGCAGATGAATATAGGTTACGACCCCGCCGGGTTTGAGGATGATGTCATGTCCGTTGATCAGGTGTTTGGCGGGGGCCAGTGCTTCGTTTTGGCCGGTATGCAGTTCCAGGCGCCAGTTCCGGAGCAGCATCCTGTGTTGCTGCGACACCAGAAGGTCGCGTGCGTTTCCAAATGCGCCTGCCTTGAACAGAACCGGCGCGAACGTGCCTGCGGCCTGAACCCGCCGTTGCCCGGCCCAACGCACCGTTTGAAACCCGTGGTCAAGGGTTTCAACCCGGTCGCCGGGACGCAGCGTTTCTACCGGGCGTTCTCCCTTCCGTGTTCTGATCAGCGTGCCGGAGGTAAAGCACGGGACCAGATCCCAGTCCTCGCGGCTTGACACCAGTCCCGAATACCGATTACCGGCAAGACTGTTGAAGGTGATCGAGTGTATAGGCCCCGCTTCCAGAGCGGCCTGATCTGCGTTGTCCGAGAACTCTGGCACCAGATATGTGTTGCCATCCACATCCTGCGCGACAACGGCAGTAATGTTTGCACTTGTGCCGTCGAAATAAGTGACGGTGGCGTGGTAAACTGATGTGCCATCAAAGGTTTGCGGCGCGCCGCCGTCGATCGAAAACCGATCATTGGCAGACATGTTGTTCATGTCATAGGCAGAGCCGGGGTTTCCTACGGCGCTCCATGTCACGCTGTTGTGCGATAATGGCGCGTCCGTGTGACCGAAGGTTTGCCCAATAAGCGCGGAGGCGTTTTCAGCGACGTAATTGCCCTCAACATGATCGATATCGGCAAGTTTACCCAACGAAATGGCTGTGAAAGACTGCGGCACGGAACCCCCGAAACTTGGACGTTTCGGTTTTTAACCGCACTTTCGTTTATAAACGGATAATCAAGACGCCTAAGGACGGAGGCGGTGCAACAAAACGAAAAAGACCGCCCAAAATGGACGGCCTTTCAAGAAAAACCTGAGTGGTCTTAGCCAGCCAGTTGGTTATGTTTGCGGCCCACGAAATCCTTGGCGGTTTCCACTGCAACAGCAGCGTCACGGCAGTAGGCGTCTGCACCGATGGCTTTGCCGAACTCTTCATTCAGCGGCGCGCCACCGACCAGAACAATGTAGTCATCGCGCACGCCCTGTTCGACCAGGGTGTCGATAACGACTTTCATGTAAGGCATCGTGGTGGTCAGCAGGGCGGACATGCCCAGAATGTCGGGTTGTTCTGTTTCCAGTGCTTCCAGGTAATTCTCGACCGGGTTGTTGATTCCCAGATCGACAACCTCGAATCCTGCACCTTCCATCATCATCGACACAAGGTTCTTGCCGATATCGTGGATGTCACCCTTCACGGTGCCGATGACCATCTTGCCAACACGCGGAGCACCGGTTTCGGCCAGCAGCGGCTTGAGTATCGACATGCCGCCTTTCATCGCGTTGGCTGCCAGCAGAACCTCGGGAACGAACAGAATGCCGTCGCGGAAGTCATGGCCCACAATGGTCATGCCGCCAACCAGAGCTTTGGTCAGGATGTCATACGGCGTCCATCCGCGTTCCAGCAGGATATTGGTGCCTTCTTCGATCTCTTCTTTCAATCCGTCATAGAGATCGTCGAACATCTGATCGACCAGTTCGTCATCATTCAGTTCGGACAGGACGATATCTTCTTCGTCGGACATGGGGTATTCCCTGTGCTGGGCGGGCCATCGGCCCGTGGTGGCATTTTTTCCGTTTTGGCCAAAACGTCGCATTCTGACTGTGACGATTGCGACGTTGGTCGTTTCGGGACCGACCTATATGCCAAAAATGGCACCGGCTCGATTGAAAAGTCTGCAATATTATCCTGTTTATTTTTCATCAATGCTTCCCGGTTTCTTCGCGGTGCTGGCTTGCACAGGATTCGTTTCAGGCTTATCGTGCGATAAGAACAAAATGGGAACAAATGTGCCGTGAGCATCGGGCATATCATCAAATCAAGGGGGGTGACGTCCAATTCGACCGGGCGGTTTGAACGGTTTGCAACGCAGGCTGTTGATGACGGGTGGGACATCGATGAAGACTTGCCGCCCTTGCGAACCGAGACGCGGGATGAGGTGGCGCGCAGTGCCATCACCTTTAACCGTTCACCTGATTTGCCTTTTGATCGTTCGATCAACCCATATCGGGGGTGTGAGCATGGCTGTGTCTATTGTTTCGCCAGACCAAGCCACGCCTATCTGGGCTTGTCCGCAGGACTGGATTTCGAAACCCGCCTTGTTGCGCGCCCCAACATGAGCGTTGTTCTGCGCCAGGAACTGTCGGCGAAGTCCTACAAGGTCGCCACGCTCGCGATCGGGACAAACACTGACCCTTACCAGCCCATCGAAAAAAACCGCCTGATTACAAGGTCGTGCCTTGAGGTCTTGCAAGAATTCAACCACCCGGTCGCAATCGTGTCCAAAGGAACATTGATCGAGCGTGATCTGGATATTCTGGCTGACATGGCTAGCCGGGGATTGGCGCGGGTTGGTATATCGCTCACCACGCTGGATGCAGGTCTGTCCCGGCGGATGGAGCCCCGCGCACCGTCTCCGGCGCGTCGGTTGCAGACGATCAGAGCGTTGACCGATGCGGGCGTTCCGGTTCGCGTAATGACCTCGCCTATTGTGCCTGGGCTGACAGATCATGAGTTGGAGAACCTGTTGAACGCTGGAAAAGAGGCGGGCGCAGATGCGGCAAGCTGGATCATGTTGCGATTACCCCGCGAAGTCTCTCAGCTTTGGCAGGACTGGCTGGCAGAGCATGAACCCGCCCGTGCAGAAAAGGTCATGTCCAAGCTGCGTGAAATGCATGGCGGGCGCGACTATGATCCACGCTGGGGGCACAGGATGCGGGGTGAGGGGGAGTACGCCGAGCTCATCGCCCTGAGGTTTGCTAAAACCTGCAAAAGACTGGGGCTTTCGATCAAATCCGCTCCGTTACGATGCGACCGGTTTGCAGTTCCGCCGCAACCCGGGGATCAAATGAGCTTGTTCTGAAACCAAACGCCGAACCGTCCGCTGCTTCAGTATCGAAAGCAAAAGACCCCGGTTAAACCGGGGCCTTCTGGATTGATTGCGAACTCAAACGGCTCAGCGGTTTTCGATGTCCACGTAGTCGCGCAGCGTCTCACCCAGATACAGCTGACGCGGACGGCCGATCTTGTTCTGTGGATCTTCAATCATCTCTTTCCACTGGCTTACCCAGCCAACGGTCCGTGAAAGTGCGAAGATTGGTGTGAACATTGAGGTCGGGAAACCCATCGCCTCGAGGATGATGCCCGAATAGAAGTCAACGTTCGGGAACAGCTTTTTGTCGGCGAAATACGGGTCTTCCAGCGCTTCGCGTTCCAGCTCTTTAGCGACCTGCAGTTTCGGGTTGTCTTCAATGCCCAGTAGATCCAGAACCTCGTCGGCCGACTGCTTCATCACCTTGGCCCGTGGGTCAAAGTTTTTGTACACGCGGTGGCCAAAGCCCATCAGGCGGAACGGGTCGTTCTTGTCTTTGGCGCGGGCGATGAATTCGGGAATGCGATCAACGGTACCGATCTCTTCCAACATCTCCAGACATGCCTGGTTGGCGCCACCATGGGACGGTCCCCACAAGCAGGCAATGCCAGCGGCGATGCATGCAAACGGATTTGCGCCCGATGACGATGCCAAACGCACGGTAGACGTTGACGCATTCTGCTCGTGGTCCGCGTGAAGCGTGAAGATACGGTCCATCGCGCGGCTGAGGATCGGGTTGACCTCATATTCTTCGGCGGGAACGCTGAAACACATGCGCAGGAAGTTCGACGCATAGTCCAAGTCATTGCGCGGATACACGAAGGGCTGCCCTGTGTGGTATTTGAAAGCCCATGCTGCGATTGTCGGCATTTTGGCGATCAGGCGATGCGAGGCGACCTCGCGCTGGTGCGGGTCCGCGATATCGGTCGAATCGTGATAGAAGGCCGACATTGCGCCGACAACACCGACCATGATGGCCATCGGGTGCGCGTCGCGGCGGAAACCACGGTAGAAATACTGCATCTGCTCATGCAGCATGGTGTGGCGGGTGATTGTGGTTTCGAATTTCTCCAGATCTTTTGCGACCGGCAACTCTCCGTAGAGCAGCAGGTAGCAGACCTCAAGAAAGTGCGATTTTTCGGCCAGTTGGTCGATTGGATAGCCGCGGTGCAGCAACTCGCCTTTTTCACCATCGATAAAGGTTATGGTGCTGTCGCAGCTTGCTGTCGAAGTGAAACCGGGGTCATAGGTGAATACACCTGCCTGACCGTAAAGCTTTCGAATATCAATGACATCCGGACCGGCGGTCGGGGAATGAACCGGCAACTCATACTCTTTGCCGTGAACGGTCAGAGTGGCTGTCTTGTTGCTGTCAGTCATGGGTATCCCTTCTTCATTCATGCGCACGCCAAAGGAACCTCGGGCAGTGCGGGCAACGACTGCGCGCTTTCGCGCAGTCCGGGTGTTAGCGGAGCAGCGTTACCCGTTTATGAAATTCGGGTTACTTCGCTGCTTCTGAAAGCCGCGCCAGGGTTTCATCCCGTCCCAGCACAAGCATCATGTCAAAAACCGAAGGCGTGACGGCCTGACCAGCCAACGCGGCCCTGAGCGGGCCAGCCAGCTTGCCGAACGTGAGCTCCTTTGACTCGGCAAAGGAATTCAGGGTCTCCTCCAGTTCGTTCCGAGACCAGCTAGCATTTTGCAGCTGCGGCGTCAATTCTCCCAGTATACCGTCGGATACAGATGCCAGCGCCTTTGCCGCTTTCCCGTCGGGAACAATCGGGCGACCTGCCAGAACAAAATGAGCCTTTTCAAGGAGTTCAGGAAAAGTCCGTGCCCGATCCTTGAGGCAATACATCGCACGTTCCAAATCACTGGATTGTGAATCTGTCAGGGGCGGTAAAGCGGCTGCGGCCAAGTACGCTTCGATTTCACGCCGCAGCGCAGCATCATCAGAGATGGCGATGTGTTGACCACACAGGTTTTCCAATTTTTTCAGGTCAAACCGGGCAGGGCTTTTGCCGATGCCGTTCAGATCAAACCAGTCCTTTGCCTGTGCATCCGTAAAGAATTCATCGTCACCATGACTCCAGCCCAAGCGGGCCAGATAGTTGCGCATTCCAGCGGCGGGATAGCCCATGGCCTGATATTCCTGCGCGCCAAGCGCGCCATGGCGTTTGGACAGTTTCTTACCGTCTGGCCCGTGGATCAGCGGAATATGGGCCCAGACCGGAACATCCCAGCCCATCGCCTCGTAAATCATCATCTGGCGCGCCGCGTTATTGAGGTGATCGTCGCCGCGAATGACATGGGTAACACCCATATCATGATCGTCGACCACCACCGCCAGCATGTAGACCGGTGTCCCGTCGGAACGCAGCAAAACCATGTCATCCAGTTGGTCGTTGCGAATGGTCACGTTGCCCTGAACCTGATCGCGGATCACTGTTGTGCCGTCTTGCGGAGCCTTGATGCGAACGACAAATGGCAGGTCGGGATGTGCTGAAGGATCAGCGTCACGCCAGGGGCTGCGGAACAGGGTCGACTTGCCTTCGGCCCGTGCCTGTTCCCGAAAGGCGGCAATTTCGTCCTGCGTCGAGAAGCATTTATATGCCTTTCCCTCGGCCAGAAGCTGGTGCGCGACTTCAGCATGCCGGGCAGCTCCTTCGAACTGGCTGATTACATCGCCATCATGATCCAGTCCCAGCCATTCCATGCCCTGAAGGATCGCGGCGGTCGCCTCGGGGGTCGAGCGTTCCCGGTCGGTGTCTTCGATCCGCAGCAGGAACTTTCCACCACGTCCGCGGGCGTAAAGCCAGTTGAACAATGCGGTGCGCGCGCCACCGATGTGCAGAAAACCTGTGGGCGAGGGGGCAAAACGTGTGACGACCTGTTCGGACATGTTGAGGATTAACCTTTTGGTAACCGTATCTGGCATAGTTTGACGCCTGTCTAACGAGCCCGAAGGACGGGGGCAACCATGCGTGTTCTTGCACGGGTCGAGGCCGCGCTGCTGCACCAGACAGGGTACCTGTTTCCGTGGACGCCAGTCATGCTGGCAACGGGGATCGGTCTCTATTTCGGTGCCCGGAGCGAGCCCGGCTGGCCGGTATACGCAGGTCTGTTTTGCTTGTTCCTGGCTCTTTTTGCCTTAAGCCGCCGGCTGCCACCGGGGGTGGGAACGTTAGCGACCGGGGGGGCGCTGATTGCGGTCGGTGTCATACTGGCAGGTACTCGCGCCCATATGGTGGCAGAACCGGTTCTGTCCTGGCGGTACTATGGCCCTGTCGAGGGGAGGGTCGTCGCCATGGATCGGTCTGCCTCGGATGCGTTGCGGTTGACGCTCGATCAGGTGCGCGTAGGGGGCGTACCGAATGAGCGCAGGCCGCGACGCATCCGTCTTTCTGTTCATGGCGCGACAGACCCATTTGCGCCTGGGCAACGGATCATGACCACAGCGCATCTTTCGCCGCCGCAGGGCCCGGTTGAACCTGGAGGGTTCGATTTTCGTCGCCATGCCTGGTTTCAGGGGCTGGGTGCAGTCGGGTATACCCGCGTTCCTGTTTTGACGATTGCGCCAGCCAAAGACGGTATTGGCGGTGTTCGGATTACCGCAATCCGAATGGCGATATCGCGGCGAGTGAAACAAATCCTGCCCGGAGAAATCGGTGGGTTTGCTGCTGCCGTCACCACAGGTGATCGCAGTGGTATGGGGCAAGAGACGCTCTTGTCCCTGCGCGCGTCGAACCTGGCGCATTTGCTTGCCATTTCCGGGCTTCACATGGGGTTACTGACGGGTTTTGTTTTTGTGGCCTGTCGCATTGGTTTGTCACTGATCCCCTACGTGGCATTGAGGCTACCTGTTCGAAAAGTTGCGGCTGTGTTCGCGCTGATCGCGGCAACGCTTTATTTACTGTTGTCCGGCGGGAATATCGCAACCGAACGCGCCTATGTCATGGTCAGTGTCATGCTGGGGGCCGTGTTGATCGACAGGCGTGCGATCTCGTTGCGTGCGGTTTCTGTTGCTGCGCTGATCGTTCTGGTTCTTTGGCCCGAGTCGCTGCTGAGCCCGGGGTTTCAGATGTCCTTTGCAGCAACGACAGCCTTGGTCGCCGTCTTCGGCGCATTGCAAAAGGTGGGTCCGTTACCGGGCCCGAATTGGTTAAAGCCGATTGCTGGCGTGGTTATGTCCTCGGCGATGGCCGGGCTTGCCACGGCCCCAATTGGCGCTGCGCATTTCAATACGATGTCTCACTATGGATTGCTGGCGAATCTGCTGTCCGTGCCCGTGATGGGCCTTGTTGTTGTACCTGCGGCAGTTGTCGCCGCACTGGCGGCCCCATTTGGGTTGGAGGCTTTTCCGCTGACCGTTATG
The DNA here is from genome assembly GCF_056534665.1 of Ruegeria sp. P8. Classification (NCBI taxonomy): domain Bacteria; kingdom Pseudomonadati; phylum Pseudomonadota; class Alphaproteobacteria; order Rhodobacterales; family Roseobacteraceae; genus Ruegeria; species Ruegeria sp. P8. The sequence goes on along the minus strand of NZ_JBQERC010000002.1, from coordinate 331,188 downwards.
GGCTGGGCGTTGCATTGGATCCTTGGGGTTTCAAACTGGGTGTCTCATCTGGGCGGTGCTCAGGGTTTTGTAGTCAGTCCGCCCTGGTATGTATTGCCACTTGTTGCTGTTGGGGCTTTGTGGCTGGCCTTGTGGCAAGGGCGCGCGCATTGGTACGGGGTCGGGCCCGTCATTCTGTCATTTGTGCTTTGGAACTCGGGCCACAGGCCAGATGTTCTGATTGCAGAAAACGGAGGGTTGGTCGGTGTAATGACCCCTCAGGGCCGGGCCCTGAGTAAAAGCAAAGGCAGTGGGTTTGTTGCCAGAGTCTGGCTGGAGAATGACGGTGACGGCGCGGATCAGATCGCGGCAGCAGGCAGATGGCCGGATAGCAGCACCGTTCAGCGGTACACTTATCAGGACAAGGAAATTATCCATATCTCGGGCAAAAGGGCTGCGCGCAAGTTTGACGAATGCGAAGGCAACCAGATCATTGTTTCGACGGTCGCGCTGTCCCTTGCGGGTGCGTGCGCCGTCTTCGATCCGGATGATCTGAGCGAAACCGGCAGCCTGTCATTGTCGGACGGAAAACTGACTTCTAGCGCAGAACTGACAGGCCAACGGCTCTGGTCCCCGAAGCCCGCCGGGGACCGTCGTTTGAAGCAGGATTAATAGGTGCGGATCAGACCGACTAGGCGACCCTGAACCTTGACCATTTCTTCGGGAAGAATGCGCGTCTCATAAGCCGGGTTGGCCGCTTCGAGTGCAATAGCGTTGCCGCGGCGGAAAAAGCGTTTCAGCGTCGCTTCCTGATCTTCTACCAGTGCAACCACGATATCACCGTTATCAGCAGTCGCGGTTTCGCGGATGACGACCACATCCCCGTCATTGATGCCCGCGTCGATCATCGAGTCGCCGCGAACCTCTAGCGCATAGTGCTGGCCTTTTCCGGAAACCATGGGGCCGGGGACCGCTACGTGATGGGACACATGGCTGATCGCCTCAATGGGGACACCCGCCGCGATCCGACCCATCACCGGCAATTCCAGCGCATCCACCGCAACCGGCTCAATATTGGTCGGGCGGGGGCCCTTGGGCCTGTCACCCTCGATCACGCGGGGTGAAAAACCGGCAGTTGGTTCGCCGCCAAGGCTTTCGGGAAGTTTCACAATTTCAATCGCGCGGGCACGATGCGCGAGGCGACGAATAAAGCCACGTTCCTCCAGTGCAGTGATAAGCCTGTGGATGCCGGATTTCGACCGCAGGTCAAGCGCGGCCTTCATTTCATCGAAACTGGGCGGAACACCGTCCGCCTGCACGCGTTTTTGGATGAATTTCAACAAATCCAATTGCTTCTTGGTCAGCATTGCTCACACCTCGTCGCTCATGCGTTTTCTTTTGTTCTACGCATGTTCACGTTTTGTGTCAATGAATTTGGGAGAAGTTCAGATCGGCAGGTACTGAACCGTTTCCCCGGTCTTGCGGGCGGGATCGTTCGGGGGACGGACCAAAAGGGCGTTTGCCTGCGCCAGAACGCTAAGGAGAGAGCTGTCCTGATCTGCACAGGCCCGGATACCCGTTTCGCCCAGAACCGCGCGCATGTAATGCTCGCGCGGGCCGTTTTCTGTCAGTGGTTCGGTCAAGTGGGCAGACCGAAAGGGCGGCAGAACCAATTCCAACCCCAGCATCCGGCGCACCATCGGGGCAAGGAACAGATAGCCACAGACCATCGCGCTGACCGGGTTCCCAGGAAGTCCGACCATCGCGGTGCCACCCATGCGACCAGCCATCAGGGGTTTTCCGGGGCGCATTCGGATCTTGTAGAAAGACCGATCCATCCCCAAACCCTGCGATACATCAGACACAAGGTCGTAGTCACCAACCGACGCACCGCCAATCGTCACGACGAGATCGGCCCCTCGCGCCAGATCAAACGCAGTCTCAAGCGATGAAACCGTGTCCCGTGCAATCGGAAGGACACGAACCACAGCACCGAGCCCCTCAAGCAATGCCCGCAATCCAAACGTGTTCGACGCGATAATCTGGTCCGGTCCCGGTTCTTCGCCGGGCATAACAAGTTCGTCGCCGGTCGAGATCAGGGCAATCACGGGTTTTCCAGAAACCGGGACCTGCGCGATATTCATCGCAGCCATCAGGGCAACGTCTTCGGCGCGGATCATACGCGGTGCCGTGATGGGCGTGCCTGCCATAAAATCCACACCGGCAGGGCGGATGTTCGTTTTGGGGCCGGGGTCGTCTGTGATCGTGATCAGATCGCCACGCCGGTCGGTATCTTCCTGAATCACAACGAAGTCTGCACCCTCGGGAACCGGAGCGCCGGTAAAGATACGTACGGCCTGACCGGGGCCTACTGAGCCGTCGAAACGACGGCCCGCGGCGGATTCTCCCACCACTTTGAACATGGCATGAAGCTCGACTTCGTCGGCTTTGACGGCATAGCCATCCATCGATGATGCGGCGAAAGGAGGCTGGTCGCGCGTTGCCACAACCTCGTGTGACAGAACACGTCCCGCAGACTGGGCCAGAGGAACCTGTTCCGAAGGTAGAGGGCTGACAAGATCGAACAGCAGGGCGCGCGCTTCTTCGACAGTAATCATTTCGCCTCGTAACGTCCTGATTTTCCGCCGTCTTTGAGGCTTACATGAATGCCGCCAATTTCCATCGCTTTGTCGACGGCCTTGGTCATATCGTACACAGTCAAGGCTGCGGTGGAAACGGCGGTCAGGGCCTCCATTTCAACTCCGGTTTGACCTGACGTCTTGACTGTCGCTTCGATCTGAACACCCGGCAGATCCGGGTCGAGGGTCAGTTCAACGGCAACCTTGGTCACCGGCAAAGGATGGCAGAGCGGGATCAGATCCGGTGTCTTCTTTGCACCCATGATACCGGCCAGGCGGGCAACGCCCAAAACATCGCCCTTTGCTGCGCGTTGTTCTGAAATGATTTCAAAGGTTTCCGGCGCCATCTTCACGTGACCTACAGCTACGGCTATGCGATCTGTGACCTCTTTGCCCGAGACGTCGACCATGTGCGCCTGACCTTGAGCATCGAAATGGGTCAGCGGCATCACATCACTCCGGGGATAAGCGGATTGGACAGGATGTGGCGGGTGGCCGCTTCGACATCGTCCTGGCGCATCAGGCTTTCGCCGATCAAAAAGCACCGGGCGCCATAGCGCGCAATATCCCGCAAATCTTCCGGGCTGCCCAACCCGCTTTCACACACGATAGTACGGTCTGCCGGTACCAGTTTGGACAGGCGTCGTGTTGTATCAAGAGTGGTCTCGAAAGTCTTGAGATTGCGGTTATTAATGCCAATCAATGGGCTTTTCAGTTGGGCTGCGCGTTCAAGCTCGGCTTGGTCGTGCACCTCAATCAGAACATCCATCTCCCAATCAAAAGCGGTCTGTTCCAACTCGGCTGCCTGATCATCGCTGACGGATGCCATGATGATCAGAATACAGTCGGCTTCCAAAGCACGTGCCTCGACCACCTGATAAGGGTCATACATGAAATCCTTGCGCAAAGCGGGCAGAGATGTCGCGTTACGCGCTTGTGTTAGATATTCCTTGGCACCCTGAAAGCTCGGCGTGTCGGTGAGCACGGACAAACACGTAGCACCGCCTTCTTCATAGGCCTTGGCCAAGGCAGGCGGATCAAAATCTGGCCGGATCAAACCCTTGGAGGGGCTGGCTTTCTTGACCTCGGCAATCAGGCCGTAACCTTGCCGGGACGCAGCTTGAAGAGCTGCGGCAAACCCGCGGGTTTCCGAAGCGGCGCGTGCTTCACTTTCCAGAGTTTCCAAGGACTTCTGAGCCTTGTCTGCTGCGATTTCTTCCAGTTTGTAGGCTTTGATCTTGTCCAGAACAGTTTCGGTCATGCGGCCTCCTGAGTCTTGGCGGCCAAGGCCGTGATTTTGTTTTTGGCTTCACCGCTGTCGATGCTCGCGGCGGCCATGGCCACACCTTCGCGCAGATCACTTGCCACATCAGCGACAACCAACGCGGCGGCAGAGTTCAGCAACACGGCATCACGATACGCTGACCGAGCACCGTCCAGCAGCGCACGAAATGCGATGGCGTTCTCTTCAGGGGTTCCGCCGAGGATGTCTTCGAAAGGGTGCACAGGCAGGCCAGCATCCTCGGGGTGCAACTCGACCTCTTTGATCACGTCATCCTCCAAAGCGGCGACCCAGCTGATACCGGTGATCGTCAACTCGTCAGTCCCGTCCGATCCGTGTACCAACCACGCGCGGTCTGACCCCAGCAAGCCTAGTGTTTCAGCCATGGGGCGGATCAACTCGCGGCTAAAGGCGCCGGTCAATTGCCGTTTGACGCCAGCAGGGTTGGTCAGCGGGCCCAGGATATTGAAAATCGTGCGCGTTCCCAGTTCCTGCCGCGAAGGCATAACATGCGCAATGGCCGGGTGATGCATCGGTGCCATCATGAAACCGATTCCGACATCTTTCAGAGCACTTTCAACAACTTGCGGGCCAACCATAACGTTGATACCCATTTGCCCCAATGCGTCCGCTGCACCGGATTTGGAGCTTAGGTTGCGGTTGCCGTGTTTGGCGACTGTCACACCAGCGCCTGCGACGACAAATGCAGTCGCGGTCGAGATGTTTAGGGTGCCTTTTCCGTCCCCGCCCGTGCCAACGATGTCGATCGCCCCTTCAGGCGCCCGGACGGCATTGCATTTGGCGCGCATGACAGCCGCGGCCGCGGCATATTCATCAACCGTTTCCCCCCTTGTGCGCATGGCCATCAACAGCCCGCCGATCTGGCTTGGCGTGGCTTCGCCGTTGAACAGGATGCCAAAGGCAGTCTCGGCCTCTTTACGGGTCAGCGGACGATCGGCGGCTGCTCCGATCAGCGGTTTCAGCGCGTCGCTCATGCGGGGACTTTCAGTTCTTGCAGGAAATTCTTGAGAAGGGCGTGACCATGCTCGGACGCAATCGATTCAGGGTGGAACTGAACACCGTGAATAGGCAGTTCCTTGTGTTGCAGCCCCATGATCGTGCCGTCTTCCAGCTCGGCTGTGATCTCAAGACAGTCGGGCAGCGTCTCGCGCTCGACCACCAGCGAATGGTAGCGTGTGGCTTCAAAGGGCGACGGAAGGCCAGCAAAGACGCCTTTCCCGGTGTGATGCATGATGCCCATCTTGCCATGCACAATTTCGTGGCATCTAACAACCTTGCCACCGAAAGCCTGTCCGATGGTCTGATGCCCGAGACAAACCCCCAAAAGGGGCGTTTTGGTCTCGGCCGCGGCTTCGGTCAGAGCCAGACAGATGCCCGCCTGATCCGGGTCGCAGGGGCCGGGGCTTAGCAAGATGCCAGCCGGGTTCATGGCCATTGCTTCCTGTACATCCAGCGCATCATTGCGGCGAATGACCATTTCGGCACCAAGTTCGCCCAAATAATGTACCAAATTGTAGGTAAACGAGTCGTAGTTGTCGATCAGCAGCAGCATATGGGCACTTATCTTCGCTTGGGCATTTCGGGCTGGCGATGCAACCCCGGGCCACGGTATAATGTCCGCACATACATGCTCAGGCTTGGGCGGCAGCGTCAAGAGGACATACGGTTTCTGACGCCTCCAATTGACCGAGCGCCACACCAGATGGCGCAGAGCAGGGCGAGGCAGGGAAAAGAGGCGAAAGGCAGGAAATATGGGCGGATTTTTCGGAGGAATGGTCGCAGGGGCGATCGTTGTTTTGATCTTGGGTGCGGTCGTGTCGCTCAACACGCCGATGGTCAATACGCCGGTTGTTGCGACCGAAGCACCAGCGCCGACGATTTCAGAAACACCAGAGGCGCCTACTGAACTTGCCGAGGATGTTTCTGATGCCGATCTTGTGGAACTGGCCCCGCGTGCGCCAGAAGCCGCCGATAATGCCAGCGAAGATCTGGCCGATTTGTCCGGGTTGGAAGCGTCATCCGAGCCGCAGCCCGAGGTTGGCAAAGTGGCTGAGGCTCCGAACGAGCCCGCTGCAACGGTGGCGACCGAAGTGTCCGTCATGACCGAAGCCCCCGCTGCGCCGCCCGAGCCTAGCCAGGTACCCGCAGTTCAGCAGGAACAGTCCGTGCCGGTTGTAATTGATGAAACCCCCACGCCGCCGACCGAGTCTGACACAACCGATGTCGCAGTTCTTGAGCCCGAACCAAATCCGTTGCCACAGGTCGAGGCTGAACCACAAACAAAAGACACTACGACTGATAATTCATTTGAAAGCAGTCCGATTGCGGTGGAAGGGGATGAAGATACCTTGCCCCGTGAGCTTCCGCGTATTGCTGCGCTGCCTCAGATCGGGGGAGAACAGGAAGAAAGTGCCAGTTCGATTGTCGGAAAACGTATTCTGCCGTTGACGGAACGCGATGATGAACCTGTTGCAGAACAGGCGATTTCCGAACAGCCATCTGCGGAAAAACCGATTGAACGTTTTGCCGCCAAGTTCGAGAACCCGGAATCTAAGCCGCTGATGTCGATCATTCTGATTGATGACGAAGGCGCATTCGGGGCCGAAGCGTTGCAGGATTTCCCTTACCCGATCAGCTTTGCCGTGAACCCGTCTGATCCGGATGCGGCGGAAAAGATGGCACGGCACCGCGCGGCTGGGTTCGAAGTTCTGGCCCTTGCGGACTTGCCCGAGGCAGCAAGCGCGCAGGATGCCGAAGTTTCCTTGTCTGTGTGGCTGGACACCTTGCCTGAAACAGTGGGTATTCTGGAAGGCGTGAACAGCGGCATTCAAGGAAATCGCAAGCTGGCCGATCAGGTCGCGGCGATTGCCGCCGGAACCGGACGCGGGTTGATCACACAGGACAATGGGCTGAACACTGTCCAGAAGTTGGCGGTTCGCAATGGCATTCCGTCCAGCGTTGTGTTCCGCGATATCGATGGGGCGCGACAGGATCCCAGAATCATGCGCCGGTTCCTGGATCAGGCCGCGTTCCGGGCAGGTCAGGAAGGAACCGTTGTCATGCTGGGGCGGGTGCGGCCCGAGACAATCTCGGCCCTGTTGCTGTGGGGTCTTGAGGATCGCGGCAGCCGGGTAGCGATGGCGCCGATCTCGGCCGTCTTGATGAAGCAGGTACAGTGACAGCTTGAAACAGGGCGGTGATCAATTGATCAGCCGCCCTTGTTTTTTTAACTGTTGCCGTTTCCGGTGAACCGAGCGGCATCTTCCGCCGCACGCCGTATGGCGTTTGACTTATGAACAGTCTCCATGAACTCGGCCTCGGGGTCGCTGTCATAGACAACACCGCCACCAGCCTGAATATAGAGTTTCTGATCCTTCACGATGGCCGTGCGCAGGGCAATGCACATGTCCATGTCACCGCCTGCGCTGAAATAACCAACACCACCGCCGTAGACGCCGCGTTTTTCCGGCTCAAGCTCGTCAATGATCTCCATCGCCCGCACTTTCGGCGCACCCGAGACGGTGCCCGCAGGCATCCCGGCAAAGAAGGCGTCCAGCGCATCTTTATCCTCCGCCAATTCACCGACCACGTTCGACACGATGTGCATCACATGGCTGTAGCGTTCGATGATGAACTCTTCGGTCGGGCGAACTGTGCCGATTTTGGACACGCGGCCGGTATCATTGCGCCCGAGGTCCAGAAGCATAAGGTGTTCGGCCAGCTCTTTCTTATCGGCCAGCAGGTCAAGCTCGTTCGCTTTGTCTTCCTCGGGGGTCGCGCCACGGGGACGTGTGCCTGCAATCGGGCGAATGGTGACTTCGCTGCCGAACACCCGCACCAAAATCTCGGGGCTGGCCCCAACGACCTGAAAACCGCCGAAGTTGAAGTAGAACATAAACGGCGAGGGGTTGGTGCGCCGCAGCGAACGATAAAGCGCGAAAGGCGGCAGCGGAAAATCCTGCGTCCAACGCTGCGCTGGAACTACCTGGAAGATATCGCCAGCACGGATGTATTCCTTGGCCTTTTCAACCGCTTCCATATAGCCGGATTTGGTGAAGTTCGACACCGGCGCCGCAATTTCGCGCGCGTCGCCCAGATCACGGGTTTCGGCGGGCATCGCACGTTCCAGATCGCGGACCGCATCCATCACACGCTCGGCCGCCTGCGCATAGGCAGCTTTGGCAGATTGACCGTCGCTGGCCCAGGCGGGTGAAACCACCGTCACCTCGCCTTTGACGCCATCCAATACTGCGACAACAGACGGGCGCAACATGATCGCATCTGGCAGTCCCAGCGGATCGGGGTTCACGCCCGGCAAGCATTCGACCAGCCGGACCATGTCATAGCCCAGATATCCAAACAGCCCGGCGGCAGCCTGAGGCAGGTCGTCTGGCAGTTCAATACGGCTTTCGGCTAGCAAGGCACGCAGATTGTCCATCGGATTGCCGTCCTGCGCGGCAAAGGCGTCGGCATCGAACCGCGCCGAACGGTTCAACTCGGACGTTTCACCGTGGCAGCGCCAGATCAGGTCCGGTTTCATGCCGATGATCGAATAGCGGCCACGCACCTCACCGCCCGTAACCGACTCCAGCATGAACGCATCTTTCTGCGCGCCCGTCAGTTTGAGCATCAACGACACGGGTGTGTCCAGATCGGCGGCGAGACGTGTGTAAACCACCTGGTTTTCGCCCGCTTCATAGGCGCGTGCGAAGGTATCGAAATCGGGTGTCAGGGCCATCTTGGTCTCGCTTAAAAGCTCGCCTGCACGGCGTTTAGCGCCTGCTGATCCACGACCGGGCGGGCGCGGGTCTGAGCGTCCCGTACGTATGCGTCAAAAATATTCTGCGACAGCGCCTGATCCATCTGCGTTGCCAGTGCGTCGCGCAACCGGCGCAGCTCGTCGGAATCCTCAGGGGGAAGAACCTCGTCCAGACGCACCAGCAAGGCTGCACCATTTCCACCAATGACGCGCAACTCACCGAGTTCCATCTGAAACACTTCATTCATGAAACTGGCGGGGACGTCATCAAGAAACGCGGTACGCGTCAGTGCGTTTTCAACGCGGAAGGGCAGGCCAGTCGCAGCGAAGTCACCATCAGTGGCCAGTTGGCTCAGTGCGGCGTTTGCTTTGTCCAGCAAGGCTTTGTTGGTCTCTGCCTGTACCCAGGCAGCGGCGACACGGTCGCGTGCGCTTTCCAGCGGTTCAGGGCGACGCGGCAGAATGTCGTTCAGGCGCAAGGCAAAGATCGATCCATCTTCGAGAAATGCGATTTCTGGGAAATCTCCTTCTTGCACGGCTTCGGCCGCCGCGCGGAACCCGTCATAGGCCGCTATGTCCTCGGCGCTGTCTCGGGTCCAGTCGATCTGACCCAGTTCCATTTCGGTTTCACTTGCCAGTTCTTCCAGGGTCGCACCGCCAGCCAGCATGTCGTTTATGTCTTCGGACTGAGACTCGATCAGGCGGCGGGCGCGTTCTGTCGCCAGTTCTTCGCGCAGGGCCGGTTCGGCCTCCTCAAAGGGAACGCTGTTTGAAGCCAGGGATCCGTTGACACGGAACAGGGCGGGGCCAAATACCGAAGGCAGAGGGCCGACAACAGCGTCAAGCTCTGCCGCGAACACGGCGTCGGCGGCCTCGCCCAGATCCTCACGTGTCAGGTCGCCGAGATCGATATCAGAAAGTTCCAGATCACGATCGCGAACCAGTTGTTCAAAAGTCGTTCCGCCGACCTCAAGTTGCGCCTTGGCGTCGTTGGCTGCTTGCTCATCCGGGAAATTCAGGCGCTCGACCAGACGGCGTTCCGGTTGATTATATTCGTCCGACCGCTCTTCAAAAAGCTTGCGAAGGGAATCTTCGTCAACCTTAACCGTGTCCACCAACATGGCCGGAGACAGAATCGCATAAGTCAGCTGTTTGGTACGGGGCAGGGTGAACTGTTCAGCGTTTTCGTCATAGAAGGTCTGAATCTGCGCGTCAGTCGGTTCGGCCACGGGGGTTTCCAATGACTCGGCCCCTGCCGTCGCAACGGTAAAGCTGCGACGGGCGCCAATGTAGTTGGCCATCGTTTCTGTCACGGTGGCAGGCATTTCCACACCCCCCATGATCGCACCTTGAACGATCGTACGGGCGGATTCTTTGCGCAGGTCCGTCTCGAACTCGGAATCCGTCATGCCGACCTGTTCAAGCTGAAAGCGGTATGCCTCGCGGTCGAAACTGCCGTCTACGCCCTGAAAGGCCGGAACTGACACGATCTCTTTTTGCAGGTTCTCATCGCCTATGGAAATCCCAAGCTGGCTCACCTCGTTGTCCAGCGCCGCCAAGGCCGTCAGGCGGGCAAGCGCGTTTCGGTCCAGCCCCAGATCCCGTGCCTGCGACATTTGCAGGGGCTGACCCGATTGCGCCTCAACCGCGCGGATCTCGCGCTGCAACTCGCGGACAAAATCATCGATCGAGATGCTTTCATCACCAACCTGCGCCACGGTACGGACTGTGCCGCTCAGGTTGACAGCACCGAACCCCGCGAGCCCCAGCATGAGCATGCCCATCAGAATCCAGACAAAGGTTTTCGAAAGACTTTTAGCGCCTGCGGCCATGGTGCCCTCTTGTTATTACGGCAGCGTTCTGCCCTGTCGGTTGCTGCCTTGAATACGACGCACACCGCCGGGGGGCAAGCTTAGAAGGACAGGCCCTGCAACCGTTCGAACAATTGGCCCAAACCTGTGCGGTCGAGGTTGGCGAAGGCAATGCGCACTTGCCGTTTCCCGTCCGGGTGGTGATCGGGCATGAACATGGTGCCGGGCAATAGCAGAACACCGGCTTCACGCACCAAACGCCGGGCAAGTTCGTCGGACGGAATGTCAAACGGGTGCTCCAGATAGGCGAAATACGCCCCAAGGCCCAAAAGACGCCAGCCTTTAGCTTCCAGTGCGGGTATCCTCTCAAGGATGGCAGCGCGACGGTCGAGTATTTCGTCGCGTTCGCCTGCCAGCCATTGCGACAAGTTTTGCATACCCCAAAGCGCGGCGAACTGTCCGATCTGACCGGGGCAAATGGCAACAGTGTCGAGAAACTTCTCGACCTCAGCCAGAAGTGCGGTGCCCGTTGCAATTGCGCCGACCCTGTGGCCCGTCAGCCTGTAGGCCTTGGAGAAGGAATAAAGGTGGATCAGCGTCTGATCCCAGTCTGGTTGCTGGAACAGGTCATGTGGTGGCCCGCTGCGACTGTCGAAGTCACGGTAGGTTTCGTCGACGATCAGGTGAATCCCGGTTTCGCGCGCCAGCTCAAAGAACGCGCGGACAAGGTCTGCCGGGTATTCAACGCCGCCGGGATTGTTGGGCGTGACCAGAGCGATGGCACGTGTTTTGTCCGTGATCAGCGCGCGTGCGCGCTCAGGGTCGGGCAGCAAATCGTCGCCGGTCTTCAGGTCCACAGCGTGGACACCTGACATATCCAGCCACATTTTATGATTGAAATACCAAGGGGTTGGTAGAATGACCTCATCCCCTTCACCGGTGATGGCCGATATCACTGCTGAAAACGCCTGATTGCAGCCTGAGGTGATAGCAACCTGAGGTGCCCCAACCCTTGCTGCGTAGTGCGTGCTGATCTGCGCAGCCAGTTCCGCGCGAAGATCGTCATTTCCCAGCACAGGGCCATAAAGATGCGCATGGTCTTCGCGCACGGTAAATTCGGCCATAGCCTCGCGCAAGGCCAGCGGCGGCGGGTCAACCGGCGCCGCCTGGCTTACGTTGATCAGCGGGCGTTCGGGTGGGAACGTAACGCCCTCGAGCCATCGGCGCGCTTCCATCACTGGCGGCGCGAATGTTGCGGCGGTACGGCTGAGCGTCATGTGCTGCCTACTGATCTGATTTCAATCGGTGCCGCGATAGGGCTCGACATATTGAAGGGCCATGTCCCACGGGAAAAAGATCCATGTGTCCTGACTGACTTCGGTGATGAACGTATCCACCATAGGGCGTCCCTTGGGCTTGGCATAAACCGTCGCAAAATGCGCGTTCGGATACATCTCTCGAACCAGTTCCAGGGTTTTCCCGCTGTCCACAAGATCGTCGATGATCAGAATTCCGGTTCCGTCGCCCATTAACTTGGCATCGGGTGCTTTCAGAACTTCCGCCTCACCCTGAGCTTGATGGTGGTAGGATTTGACGCTGACCGTATCGACAGTACGAATATCCAGTTCCCGGCTGACGATCATCGCAGGGGCCATGCCGCCACGGGTGATCGCCACAACAGCACGCCAGCTGCCATCATCGGGGCCTTGCCCGTCCAGACGCCACGCCAATGCGCGCGAGTCGCGGTGGATCTGGTCCCAGCTGATGTGAAATCCTTTTTCGTGCGGCAGGCGGTCCTTAGCGCTCATGTTCTTAACCTTTTTCCACGTCAGGGGCGTCAACGGCCTTCATTCCGACAATATGGTAACCCGAATCCACGTGCAGATTCTCTCCGGTGACGCCGCTGCTGAGGTCCGACAACAGGTACAGGGCCGACTTGCCGACATCGTCAATGGTCACGTTGCGGCGCAGCGGAGAGTTGTACTCGTTCCATTTCATGATGTAGCGAAAATCGCCAATGCCGCTGGCAGCCAGGGTTTTGATCGGGCCGGCCGAGATCGCGTTCACGCGAATACCGTCCTTGCCCAGGTCCTCGGCCAGATACTTTACTGACGCCTCCAGCGCGGCCTTGGCAACACCCATCACGTTATAGTGGGGCATCACCTGCTCGGCTCCGTAATAGGTCAGTGTTATGGCACTGCCGCCTTCGGACATCATCTTTTCCGCGCGCTGCATAACCGCGGTGAACGAATAGACGGAGACATCCATCGTCAGCGTGAAATTGGCCCGGCTGGTATCCACATAACGTCCACGCAATTCGTTCTTGTCAGAAAAACCGATGGCGTGAACGATAAAGTCCAGCTTGCCCCATTTCTCTTCCAGCGCCGAGAAAAGCCCATCAATTGAAGCCTCATCGCTCACGTCGCAGGGCAGAACGATTTCGCTGCCCAATTGCGCAGCCAGCGGGTCCACACGTTTTTTTAAAGCGTCACCCTGATAAGAAAAGGCAAGTTCAGCTCCGGCTTCGGACAAGGCGCGGGCGATTCCCCATGCGATTGATTTGTCATTGGCCAGTCCCATGATGAGGCCACGTTTGCCGGCCATCAACTGATTTGACATGTTTGGTTCTCCGCCTGTCTTCGCGTTAGATTGGCATGGTTTATGCCATTGGTAGCGCTGCATCAAGGCCGTGCGCTCTTGCTCGCAGCGGGTTCTCGCCTTAGGCTCGTCATTAATACTTTCCAGGGGATGGAAATGACCGAGCGTGATGGCATCTTTGCTGGCTCCGATCCGTTTAAAATTGCGGCCCGGTGGTTAGCTGAGGCTGAAGAAACTGAATTGAATGATCCGAATGCGATTGCGCTTGCAACCGTTGACCCGGATGGTTTGCCAAATGCACGCATGGTTCTGCTGAAAGAAATCGAAGCGGATTCATTTGTATTCTATACAAACTACGAAAGCGTCAAAGCGAACGAGTTGGATACGTCGGAAAAAGCTGCATTTGTAATGCATTGGAAATCTTTGCGGCGTCAACTTCGTGTTCGTGGTACAGTATGTCGTGAAAACGGGCCCCAGGCTGATGCGTATTATGCATCAAGGTCATTGAAAAGCCGTTTGGGTGCCTGGGCTTCAAAGCAGTCACAACCGCTTTCAAGTCGGACAGCTTTGATGGCAGAGGTCGCGAAAGTGACCGCTAAACTTGGGCCGAATCCACCTCGTCCTCCATTCTGGGGCGGGTACCGATTAACGCCGACAGAGATTGAGTTCTGGGCTGATGGAGCATTTCGCTTGCATGACCGGTTCAGATGGAAACGAATTGAGCCGGGATCGGCATGGCATGTTGAAAGGTTGAATCCATGACGTTCACGTGTCGTGAAATGCAACAGGCAGAAAGTAAACGATTTTTTCAGCTTGAATTTGCCCGCCAATCCCATAAACAACAGACCCTTAACGAACTGCTAAAATTCGCGATGGGAAAACCGTGCCAGAAGACCTGAACAACATGTATCGCGTCCGTGGACACGTGAAATGGTTCGATCCCGCCAAGGGATACGGCTTTGTTGTGTCTGACGAAGGCGGCCCGGATATTCTGTTGCATGTGAACGTATTGCGCAATTTCGGCCAAAGTTCCGTCGCGGACGGAGCGGGTATCGAGATCATGACACACCGCACGGACAGAGGTGTTCAGGCGGTTGAGGTTGTTGCAATTGACCCGCCAGCGCGCGCCGAGTCGATGATGCTGGCCGATTTCGCCGAGTTGGATCCGGACGCTATCGCAGAAGCCCCTCTGGAGGCCGCGAGGGTGAAGTGGTTCGACAAAGGCAAGGGCTTCGGGTTCGCAAATGTTTTTGGGCGCGGTGAAGACGTGTTTTTGCATATAGAAGTGCTGCGGCGCTCGGGGCTTGCTGACCTTCAGCCCGGAGAGGCGCTTGCGATGCGCGTAATTGATGGCAAGCGCGGCCGAATGGCGGCGCAGGTTCTCGCCTGGGAAGCCGCGCTGGACGGCTGACGGTTCCATGACTCGTTTTCTGGCATTTTGGACCCTTCTGATCACGCTGTGGACAGGGGGGGCGTTTGCTGCGTGCAGCGCCGACCATGTCACACTCCGAAACGACAGCGCGACAATCCGATTTGACGTGGAAGTGGCGGTTACGCCACAGGAGCGGTCAAGGGGTTTGATGTTTCGCGAGTCGTTGCCGAATCGTTCGGGTATGTTGTTCGTGTTTGATCCACCGCAACCCGTCGCGTTCTGGATGAAGAACACACTGATTCCGCTCGACATGATATTTCTGGACCGTACGGGCACGGTGACACATGTACATGAGAGAGCGATTCCCGGCGATCTGACACCGATTGAAGGTGGTGATGCCGTTTTTGCGGTGCTGGAAATCAATGCGGGATTGTCCGCGCGCTACTCTATCGGCGTCGGCACTCAGATGCAGCACGAAATTTTTTCGCAAGGCCCTGCGATTTGGCCCTGTTAGGGCTTTTCAAATCAGATTGGCATCGTTAGGAAGGCGCACGGTCCGGGGCGTGGCGCAGTCTGGTAGCGCACCTGTTTTGGGTACAGGGGGTCGTAGGTTCGAATCCTGCCGCCCCGACCACTTCCTTCACATTCTCATGTGGGCGTTCCGCCCATCGCCCGATACAACGAGCTGATGGCCTGATCCAGCGTGTCACTTTCCAATGGTACTTCAACGGTCGAACCGCTTTTCTGCCGTACTTTGAAGTACGATCGCGCGTCGACGCGATAGCCGGAACCTGTTTTTGACGCTGTCAGGCGCATGACACTTTGGGGCAGGTCCTGCGGTAATCCGTCATAGTTCAGAATCAAATAGGCCGCCGCTTTTGGGGGCAGATACTCGCTACATTCAAAAGCCTGTGCGCCGATTTTTTTAAAGACCTTGCCGGGACCAGAACAACTGGTTTCGAATGCCTCAAATAACCTTTTGGGATGGGTTTCGAACAGCGCGCTACGTGACGGGGTCGGCGTTTCTTGTGGCGTGCAAGCCACGATGCAGGCCAATGCGGGGATAAAGCGAAGCAACTTCATTCGTTTGGCCTTTCTCAATCCGGAGTGAACCTTTGGTCGTTCAGCGTGGGTTCGACAGACCCGGCGAAGATGATTCCTTTTCAGCCTAACCAGCGCGGCGTTGGTTGATCAAATACAGATAACTATGCTGGTAAAAACGGTAATTCGATTTGAGACTTCGAGTTGTGACCGAAAATTTACCGAAGGCGAGCCTGTGGAGGAATCGGACCTTGAGTTTCACACTCCTCGTGTCTGGGTCTGGTCAACAAAAAAGATTTTAAATTTGGCTGAAAAAGGGCGTTGACCTTCTATGGTAATATACGTCAAATTGTATGAGCTGAAGAGATTGCCACAATATCTGGTGTTCAAGCCGGGACGGCAACAGGCGAGGGTCGGATAAGCACAGTCTATTAACGTGCAGCCGTTGTAACGGCTTTTTCGCTGTCCAAAACAGCGACCAGTACCTTTGCGCGCTTCTGTCGGCGTTGCGGGTGGTGCTCCGCAACTCAAAATGTAGTGCCGTGAACCGAAAATTAGGCGGAATTTAACTAGGGCTGCGGACATGAAGATTGAAAGAAAATTCACCAAACCAGATCAGGATGCCTATTCGGAACTGGATTTTGTGTCTGCGACATCTGAAATCCGAAACCCCGATGGAACCATTGTGTTCCGCCTGGAAGGGATCGAAGTTCCGTCAACCTGGTCGCAGGTGGCAAGCGACGTGATTGCCCAGAAGTACTTTCGCAAAGCTGGTGTTCCGTCCAAACTGACCAAAGTTAAGGAAAAAGACGTTCCTGAATTCCTGTGGCGGTCGGTTCCCGCTGAAGATGCTGAATTCGACGGCGAAATTTCCTCCAAGCAGGTCTTTGACCGGCTGGCCGGTGCGTGGGCATACTGGGGGTGGAAAGGTGGCTACTTTTCGACCGAAGAGGATGCGCGCGCCTATTTCGACGAAATGCGGTACATGCTGGCGACTCAGCGCGCCGCCCCAAACAGCCCGCAATGGTTCAATACTGGCCTGCACTGGGCCTATGGAATCGACGGTCCGGCGCAAGGGCACCACTATGTCGACTACAAGACCGGCAAACTGACCAAATCCAAATCCGCCTACGAACATCCGCAGCCACATGCCTGCTTCATCCAGTCCGTCGATGATGATCTGGTGAACGAAGGCGGCATCATGGATCTGTGGGTGCGCGAAGCACGGTTGTTCAAATACGGCTCGGGCACCGGGACCAACTTCAGCCATCTGCGTGCGGAAGGTGAGGCACTGTCGGGTGGCGGCAAATCCTCGGGCCTGATGGGCTTTCTCAAGATCGGCGACCGCGCCGCTGGCGCGATCAAATCAGGCGGGACAACCCGTCGGGCAGCAAAGATGGTTATTGTCGATGCGGATCACCCCGATATCGAACAATTCATCGAATGGAAGGTAATCGAAGAGCAGAAAGTGGCCTCGATCGTTGCCGGATCGAAGATGCACGAGAAGATGCTGAACGGTATTTTCGAGGCCATTCGCTCATGGGACGGTGCTGCCGAGGATGCCTATGATCCCAACAAGAACGAAGCGCTGAAAAAGGCGATCCGCGAGGCGAAAAAGGTAGCAATCCCCGAGACTTACATCAAACGTGTGTTGGATTATGCCAAGCAGGGTCACGACAGCATCGAATTCCCGACATATGACACGGACTGGGACTCGGAAGCCTATAGCTCGGTTTCGGGCCAGAACTCGAACAACTCCATCCGCGTGACCAATGCGTTTCTGACCGCTGTTGAGAAAGACGCCGATTGGGAGCTGATCAACCGCACCGATGGCAAGGTTGCCAAGACGGTCAAGGCGAGGGACCTGTGGGAGAAAGTCGGCCACGCTGCATGGGCCTGTGCCGATCCAGGTATCCAGTTCCACGACACGGTCAACGAATGGCACACATGCCCCGAAGATGGTGAAATTCGCGGATCGAATCCGTGTTCGGAATACATGTTCCTGGATGACACGGCCTGTAACCTGGCCTCGATGAACCTGCTGACCTTCCTCAAGGATGGTGAGTTCCAGGCAGCCGACTACATGCATGCCTCGCGCCTTTGGACCCTGACGCTGGAAATCTCGGTAACCATGGCGCAATTCCCGTCAAAGGAAATCGCGCAGCTGTCGTACGACTTCCGCACTCTGGGCCTGGGTTACGCAAACATTGGCGGCCTGCTGATGAACATGGGCTACAGCTATGACTCGGACGAGGGGCGGGCGATCTGCGGTGCCCTGACCGCGATCATGACCGGTGTGGCATATGCCACTTCAGCTGAAATTGCCGGTGAGCTTGGCCCGTTCAAGGGATACAAGCGCAATGCCGACCATATGCTGCGCGTTATCCGCAACCATCGCCGCGCGGCGCAGGGTGTGACCGAGGGGTATGAGAAGCTGGCCGTCAAGCCGGTGCCTCTGGACCATGGTAACTGCCCCGACAAGCGTTTGGTCGATCTGGCCATGTCGGCGTGGGATGAGGCGCTGAGCCTTGGCGAGCAGAACGGTTACCGCAACGCACAGGCCACTGTGATTGCCCCCACCGGCACCATCGGTCTGGTGATGGACTGCGACACCACGGGAATCGAGCCCGATTTTGCGCTGGTGAAGTTCAAGAAGCTGGCAGGCGGCGGTTACTTCAAGATCATCAACCGCTCGGTACCTTCTGCGCTGGAAAAGCTTGGCTATTCCTCGTCGCAGATCGAAGAGATTGTATCCTATGCGGTCGGCCACGGCACCATCGGCAACGCGCCGGGGATCAACCACACTTCACTGACGGGTCATGGCTTTGGCCCGAACGAGTTGGCCAAGGTGGACGCCGCGCTCGAAAGCGCTTTTGACATCCGGTTCGTGTTCAACCAGTGGACCTTGGGTGAAGATTTCTGCACCGGCGTTCTGGGTATTCCGGCGACAAAGCTGAATGACCCGACCTTCGATTTGCTGCGCCATCTGGGGTTCACCCGCGCGGATATCGATGCAGCCAACGACCATGTCTGCGGAACCATGACATTGGAAGGTGCACCGCATCTGAAGGAAGAACACTACGCGATCTTCGACTGCGCCAACCCGTGCGGCAAGAAAGGCAAGCGTTTCCTTGGGGTTGACAGCCACATCACCATGATGGCGGCGGCACAAAGTTTTATTTCGGGCGCGATCAGCAAAACGATCAACATGCCGAATGATGCGACAATCGAGGATTGCCAGAAGGCCTATGAGCTTAGCTGGTCGCTGGGTGTAAAGGCCAACGCGCTGTACCGCGACGGCTCGAAACTGTCTCAGCCCCTTGCGGCTGCGCTGGTCGAGGATGATGACGAGGCGGCCGAGGTGCTGGAAAGCGGCTCTGCACAGGAAAAAGCCGTCGTTCTCGCCGAGAAGGTGATCGAGAAAGTTGTGGTCAAGGAAATCATCCGCAGCCATCGCGAGAAACTGCCGCATCGCCGCAAGGGGTATACTCAGAAGGCAATCGTTGGCGGCCACAAGGTGTACTTGCGCACGGGTGAGTTTGAAGACGGTCAATTGGGCGAGATTTTCATCGACATGCACAAGGAAGGCGCTGGCTTCCGGGCGATGATGAACAACTTTGCCATCGCCGTGTCGGTCGGCCTGCAATATGGCGTGCCGCTGGAGGAGTTTGTCGACGCCTTCACCTTTACCAAGTTCGAACCGGCAGGGATGGTGCAAGGCAACGACTCGATCAAGAACGCGACTTCGATCCTGGATTACATCTTCCGCGAACTGGCCGTGTCTTATCTGGACCGTACCGATCTCGCCCATGTGAAACCCGAGGGTGCTACCTTTGATGATCTTGGCCGCGGAGAAGAGGAAGGCGTTTCCAATGTCTCGGAAATCAGTGAAACTGCGGCGTCCAAGTCTTTGGAAGTGTTGAAACAAATCAGCTCGACCGGGTATCTGCGCAAGCGTCTGCCGCAGGATTTGATGGTGTTAAACGGCAGTTATGGCGACGTGGCCGGAATGTCGGAAACAGCAACTGTGTTCGAAGCGCCTGCCACCGAAACGGCAGTGGCAACCGGAATGGACGCCCGCACCAAAGCCAAGATGCAGGGCTATGAGGGCGACCCCTGTGGCGAATGCGGAAACTACACGCTGGTGCGTAACGGCACTTGCATGAAGTGCAACACCTGCGGCGCGACAAGCGGGTGTAGCTGACTTTAACGCCCCGGCACCCCGGGGCGTAGGGGTCGGACGCTGCCCTAAGTAACCGACCCCGACGAATACGGAGAACAGGTCTGAGACTTACCGACTGACCTTTCTCCACTCGGCCGACATGCCCGTGTTGGCCGGGAACAGGGTGGGGCGGAATATTTGCTCCCTCCCACTCTTTCAAGGGGCGGGTGCGCTCGCCCCATGCGCAGTCCAGGCCGCAGGCAAAAAAACACCGGGCGGTCAACGAAATGAGCCTGGAAGGCGAAACTGACAGGGGGCTTCGGCCCCCTTTCTTTTTACCCGCCGAGTCGTCCCGGATAAGCGCCACATTGCCGGATTGAGGTGGTCCTGTCGGGCAAGAGCCGCCGATACAGGTTTTGCCGCCTTCTTCAGGCGGAGGGCCGCAAACCCGACTCGGGCAAACACGCAAAGATTGGCGTGAAATCACGAAACTCTACCAAAGCGCGTGACGCGCAGGGGGGTCCATGTGCTTCTGGGCGTCGTCCGGACGTAAACACAAACACACCTTTCAGGAGGCACTGAAATGAAATCGCATTATTTGATCGGGCTTTCCATGGCCGTTCTGGGCTTGCCCGGCGTTGCTTCGGCCCAATCCTCAGCCGATACCAACGGTGATGGTCTGCTGACCATCGAGGAAATTCAGGCAGTCGTACCGGAAGTCAACGCCGACACTTTCTCAGCCATGGATGCCAATGGTGACGGAGCGTTGGATGCAGACGAGGTCGCGATCGCGCAGGAGGCAGGATTGTTGCCGCCCAGCGACGGGTAGGCATTGTATGAACAGGCGGCCCGATCCCTTTCGGGCCGCCTTTTCCATCACCTTAAGCGGGAAGATGGATTTTGAATTTTTTCCGAATCTCGGCGTCCAGAACCGGGTCGAACCTTGCAGGGGAAGGGGTGGAAAGGATTTCCTCTTTCCGGGCTACGGCTTTTTCCACCAGATCGGGCTTGCCAAGCTCCACCCACTCTTTCGGCGAGGAGCGATCTCCGAATGTTGGATAGACGTAATCTGACTGCATCCGGCTCAGCGTTGCGTCAGTTCCCAGATAGTGGCCTGGGCCGCCCATGCAGACCGCCGCCATTTGATCCAGTGCCAGCGTGTCATCCGTCACTTCGATCCCGCGTACACAGCGTTGCGCCTGTCCGATCAAATCATCGCTGAGGATCAGGCTTTCCAGGCAGAACCCCAGCAACGAGGCATGCATCCCGGCCGCCTCGTATACCATGTTCAGACCGGACAGACCTGCCATGACATTCGAACACATCTGTTCCCAGCCAGCCTGCATATCGGGCAGTTTCGAATCTGATGCGCCAGCCGCAGCGCCGCCTGGAAGGTCGTAGAACCGGTGCATCTGGGCACATCCGGCAGTCAGAAGGGCCTGTTCCCCTGAACCGATCGACATGGCACCGGTTCGCAGGTCCAGACCAAACGGCCAGGTGCCAAAAATCGCCGGAGCACCGGGACTTACGGCATTAACATAAACCAATCCCGCCAGGCATTCCGCAGTTGCTTGCGTGATCGCACCGGCGATGGTCGACGGCGCTGTGGCTCCGGCCATACCAGCAGATAGCAGCAAGACTGGCATTCCGGCCTTGATGCATGCTTCCATCACTTCGCAGCTTTCGGTTGCGAATTTCATTGGAGGAACAACAAAGCAGTTCGAGTTCGACACGAAGGGTCGCTCGCGAAATTTGTCTTCACCGCCCGCAATCATATAGATCATTTCCATCGCCGGAGCGACGTGGCTTGGCTCGGTGAAGGATGTCCCGACATGTTTGAAGGACCCCGAACAGCAGGCGTAAATCGTGTTGAGGTCCATTTCGAGGTTGTCGGCGATGTCACGACAAACCATTGGCCGTTGCACAAAGTGAATGTTATCAAGCTGCTGGCAGATACGTGCGGCATCGTGCAGATCTTGCACGGTGGAATGACGATATTCCCGACCGTGGACGTCAACCATGGACACGGCGGCCCCGGCCGTACCGTAGTGCACTTTGGTGCCGGACAATTCCAGATCGGTGTTTCCATCCCGGCTGTACAAAGTGACCGAGCGGTTCGCCTTTGCAATCGTGTCCTCGACAAGGGCACGCGGGAAACGGATACGGCCATCGTCGCCCAAGATGCAGCCTGCACCGACCAGATAGTCAATGCCACTTTGCGGGGCGTCCGCCAGGCCAATGGTTTCAAGCGCGGTCAGTGCTGCTTCGTGGATGCGTTCGATCTGCGCCTGTGTCAGCACATTCAGGACGCCGCCTTCCATTCCGGGGCGGACTGGTCGCAGGTGCTCGGGCAGTGCGGTTGCACGGGCAGCACGGCGCGCGGCGCGGCCGCCACTGCGCGAAGAATTGCGGGGTTGGTCATTCATTTCAAGAATCCGGTCGTTGAGTGATGTCTTAAGTTGTCAGCAAGCACACCTTTACGGCCGTCCCCGCGCGGCACGTCCGCGATCCGCCCCAATGGTGCGGCTGATCAGGCTGATTTTCCAGTCGTCGTCTGCCATTTTGTCCCTCAACGTCTTGCGCGACCATTCCAAAACGCGGCGACACAATCTGTTCTATTTGCGACCTTTGATAATTTTTCACATGGACAATTCTTAGGGCTTTTGGGGTCAAAGAACCAAACGCCGAGATTTTCACCCGTTTTGGAAGAAATCTGTTATACTGCATTCACTTACTTCCAAGGTCTGCTGAGCGGAGTTGAATTTTGACCAGCAGGTCACAGATTGAATTGAAGTCATGCCTCTGATCGAAACCAGAGCGGTGTTGCATTGAGCCCGACTATGAACCCTTTTTCCGTCCTTGTTGTTGCGATATTGATCGCCGGAGCTAGCCCTGTTGCGGCTGAGGATTGGACTGGCGGGTATGCAGGGTTCAGTTTTGGATTTGCAGATGCCGACGGTCCGGGCGGTGCGAATGGCGATGATACGGCCTTTGGTGCGCATCTGGGCTATGATCAGGACTTTGGGAATTTCGTTCTGGGCGGTGAGTTGGAATATAACCGGCTGTCCCTGAACCTTGGCCAGTCTCAGGGCAGTCTCGACAGCATGACCAGCTTGAAACTGCGTGGCGGATATGAATTCGGTAACGCTCTGGGATACGTGGTCGTAGGCGCGGCGCGGGCTGATACGTCGGTCGACAGTGACACGGCCGCGGTTTACGGAATCGGATTGGCCTATCCGATTGGCGAGAATTTCGTTATCAGCGGTGAAGCGCTGCGGCAGAATTTCGACGATGTCACCCGATCCAGCGGCAGTCTGGACACCAATGTTTTCAACCTGCGTACGACATTTCGGTTTTAGATGCGGCTATTCAGCCGCGTGTCGCTTGGCGAGCTGCGCTGAATACATGCACAGGGTCCTCAAGGCACTGACAAATTTCTCATCATCCACGGTCATGGCAACCCGAATGTGCCCCGCTGCGGCTTTGCCAAAGCTTTCGCCCGGCATGACGGCAATCGCATGAGTGTCCAGCAGGGCGTTCGCAAACCCTTCGCCCGTCAGCCCGGTCGCCCGTATATCCAGCATCAGATACATAGAACCCTGCGCCGGGATGAGCCCCACTGTGTTCTGTGCCGCCAATACGTCTATCGCCAATGAACGGCGGCGACGGAATGGCGCGGCGATCTTGTTTTCAAGCTCCTGTCCTGCGGTCAGTGCAAAGCTGGCTGCGTCCTGAATGAACCCCGGAACGCCATAAGTTGTATGAGTAGCCAGATCTATCAGGTGGCGGATCACGTATTCCGGACCAACGATCCACCCGCATCGGGACCCGGTCATGGCATGTGATTTGGACATTGATCCAACCACTAAGGTACGGTCGGCCATTCCGGGCAGCGCGCGGGCGGACAGGTGCTCGCCCTCCCAGATCTGGGTGTCATAGACTTCGTCTGATATCAGCCACAGGTCACGGCGTTGGCAAACATCGGCAGTGGCTTCAAGTGACTGACGGGAATACACCACTCCGGTCGGGTTGTTCGGCGTGTTGATCAACAGCGAAACCGCGCCTTCCGCCGCTGCATCAATCAAATCTGCGCGCGGTTGAAATGCATCTTCTGCGGTGGTTCGAACAGCGCGGGCAATGGCCCCGGCACCGCGAATCGTTCCGGGGTAGGTGGCATAATACGGGTCCAGATACAGCCCGGTGTCGCCGGGATCGCACACCGCCATATGCGCGGCGAAAAGGGCGGACTGCCCACCGGGCGTGATCAGTACATTGTTACGCGTCGTTGGGATACCTGTGCGGGACTGAACCCGGGCAGCAACCGTATCGCGCAGCAAATCTGTTCCGGGCACCGTGGCATAACCGGTGTGACCGTTGCGGGCCGACTGGTCCATAGCGTGCAGGATCGACGAGTCGGTACGAACGTCATGCTCGCCGATTGTCAATTCTGTCACAGCATGCCCTTCATTCAGCATCCGTCGGGCCCGATTGAACACCTCCCACCCGTCGCTGCCGCCGGTGATCTGCGTGATGCGCTTGGACAATTCCATGACAAGGGCCCCGGTTACTCTGCGCTGAATGGGGCAGAGCGGCGGACGTTTGTCAATCAGCTTCGCGGCGCTATCGAGGCCTGAAGTTTTTTGGTCAATGATGCGCGGACAAGGTCATAGGACACAGTCAAACGATGGCGCATTTCGTCTGCACCGGTGTCAAACGGAAGACGCACCCAGCTGCGGTGGAAATAGGGGGCTTTTACGCCGATCCCAGTGTCTATCAGCATCTGCGCCGTTTCGATATCGGGCGTTTTTACGGAAACACCGTCATTTGCGATCCCGATACAGGCGAACATTTGCCACCAATTTTCCAGGCGTCATGGCCACCGCCCCAGGGATCGGACAGTTCAGCGCCGGGCAGCGTTTTGCAGATGGAATTTACGAAATCTCGGTCCATGTTCGGCACTGTGCCGAACGGGTATGGCAAACTCAACACTTGGCTTGCGAATGATCCCATGCTAACCGATGTCCCATGAACCCGGTGACCTGCATCATTATTATCTGCTGCATTACCTGCTGATTTATCAAGCGGGCCGGTTTCTTTCGTTTTCATCCCTGAGACAAGTTGCTAAGCCCGCGCCAACGCGCAAGCCTTTGCTGTTTCTTAGGAGCCCGACCGATGACGACGATCAAGCTGCACAACACACGGACGCGGACGAAGGAAGACTTCGTACCGATCGATCCTGAAAACGTGCGGATGTATGTCTGTGGCCCAACGGTCTATGATCGTGCCCATTTGGGTAATGCCCGCCCGGTGGTTGTGTTCGATGTGCTCTACCGCCTGTTGCGTCACGTCTACGGCGCAGATCACGTGACCTATGTGCGCAACTTCACCGACGTGGACGACAAGATCAACGCAACGGCATTGGCGCGCAAACAGGCGGGCGCAGAAGGCACGCTTGAGCAACTGGTGCAGGAGCGGTCGGACGAGACCATCGACTGGTACTTGCACGACATGGGCGCGTTGGGAGCGTTGGAACCCAACCAGATGCCACGCGCGACCCAGTATATCGCCCAGATGATCGCGATGATCGAGGGCCTGATTGCAAAGGGTCACGCCTATGCCGCCGAAGGTCATGTTCTGTTCGCGGTCGACAGCTGGAAAGAAAGCTATGGCAAACTGTCTGGCCGGTCGGTCGATGACATGATCGCAGGTGCGCGAGTCGAGGTCGCGCCATACAAGAAGAACCCGATGGATTTTGTCTTGTGGAAGCCTTCGACTGATGATCTGCCGGGCTGGGACAGCCCATGGGGCCGGGGACGTCCGGGCTGGCACATCGAATGCTCGGCCATGAGCTATGAATTGCTGGGCGAGAGCTTTGATATCCACGGGGGTGGCAATGACCTGATGTTCCCGCACCACGAAAACGAGATCGCCCAGAGCAAATGCGCTCACCCGCACGGTGAATTCGCGCGGGTCTGGCTGCATAACGAGATGTTGCAGGTCGAAGGTAAGAAAATGTCCAAATCGCTGGGCAATTTCTTTACCGTGCACGATTTGCTGGAGCAGGGCGTGCCGGGCGAGGTAATCCGCTTCGTCTTTCTGCAGACGCATTATCGCAAGCCAATGGATTGGACCGAGAAGAAGGCGCGTGAGGCCGAGGCGACGCTGCGCAAGTGGCGGGCGCTGACAGCGGGCATCGAGCCCGCAGCCAGCGCGGCACCTGAAGTCATCGCAGCACTAAGTGACGATCTGAATACGGCAGGTGCCATGAGCGAGCTTTATCGTCTGGCTTCAGACGGTGACGCCGCAGGTCTGCTGGCCAGTGCGCAACTGCTGGGTTTGCTTTTACCTGAGATGAGCGACTGGGCAGATACCGCATCTGTCGATTTGACCTCTCATGCGGACCGTTTAGCGAAGGCACGCGAAATCGCGATGCAAAGCAAGGACTTCTCAGAAGTTGATCGCTTGAAGGCAGCATATGTAGCGGCGGGGCTTGAGGTTCGAATGAGCAAGGACAGTGTCGAACTGGTGCCCGGCGCCGGTTTTGATGCTGCCAAGCTGGAGGAGGTCTGATGGCTAAGGAACGCCTCTACCTCTACGACACAACCCTGCGCGATGGGCAGCAAACGCAGGGCGTGCAGTTTTCGACCGCAGAAAAAGTGCAGATCGCGCAGGCGCTGGACACTTTGGGCGTGGATTACATCGAAGGCGGTTGGCCCGGCGCCAACCCGACCGATAGCGCGTTTTTCGAGGTGGCCCCAAAGACCGCGGCCCGGTTGACGGCGTTCGGCATGACCAAACGCGCAGGACGATCAGCCGAGAATGACGATGTGCTGGCAGCCGTGATGAATGCGGGAACGCAGGCTGTTTGTCTGGTCGGCAAGTCGCATGATTATCACGTCACCCACGCGCTTGGTATTTCACTGGAAGAGAACACAGAAAACGTGCGCGCCTCGGTCGCGCATATCGTCGCGCAGGGGCGAGAAGCGCTGTTTGATGCGGAACATTTCTTTGACGGCTACAAGGACAATCCGGAATATGCCGTGGATGTTTGTCGCGCAGCGCTTGAGGCTGGCGCGCGGTGGGTTGTCCTGTGCGACACAAATGGTGGCGCTTTGCCGTCCGAGGTCGGGCGGATTGTATCCGAGGTGATCGCAGCCGGGCTGCCCGGTGATCGGCTGGGCATTCACACCCATAACGATACCGAAAATGCCGTTGCCTGTTCTCTGGCTGCTGTTGAGGCAGGTGCACGGCAAATTCAGGGCACATTGAATGGTTTGGGCGAGCGTTGCGGCAATGCAAATCTGACCGCTTTGATCCCGACGCTGTTGCTGAAGGAACCCTATGCGTCGCAGTTTGATATTGGTGTCAGCCGTGAGGCTTTGGCTGGTTTGACCCGCATCAGCCGGATGCTGGATGATGTTTTGAATCGGGTGCCCAGCAAGCAGGCGGCTTATGTTGGGGCGTCGGCTTTTGCGCATAAGGCCGGACTGCACGCCAGCGCGATCCTCAAGGATCCATCGACATATGAGCATGTGGACCCCGCAAGCGTCGGGAACGCCCGCATCATTCCGATGTCGAACCAAGCTGGTCAGTCAAACCTGCGCAAGCGTTTGACCGAGGCCGGTTTGCGTGTTGAGGCAGGTGACCCCGCACTTGGCCGCATCCTTGACCAGATAAAGGCCCGCGAGGCGGATGGATATTCCTATGACACCGCTCAGGCCAGTTTTGAACTGCTGGCGCGGGAAGAGCTGGGTCAATTGCCTGAGTTCTTCGAGGTCAAGCGTTACAAAGTCACCGTTGAACGGCGTAAGAACAAATACAACAAGATGGTCAGCCTATCCGAGGCCGTTGTTGTCGTAAAAGTGGATGGTGAAAAGAAGCTGTCTGTCAGTGAATCCATGGACGAGTCAGGCAGCGACAGGGGGCCGGTGAACGCCCTTGCGAAGGCGCTGGCCAAGGATCTGGGTCAGTATTCGCAGGTACTGTCAGATATGCGTCTGGTCGACTTCAAGGTGCGGATTACGCAGGGCGGCACCGAAGCGGTCACGCGTGTCATCATCGACAGCGAAGACGGTCAGGGGCGGCGCTGGTCGACCGTGGGCGTCAGCGCGAACATAGTCGATGCGTCTTTCGAGGCGCTTCTGGATGCGATTCAGTGGAAACTGGTGCGCGACTGTGATCCGAAAAAGGCAGCAGCCGAGTGAGCGTGGTCTTTGACCAAGACGTCAAAGCCTGCGCGGCACTTGTGCAGCGGGCTGATCCAGATCGTTTCCGCGCAGCGATGGCTGCACCGGTTGCAGATCGTGCAGTTCTGTTCCCGATTTACGCGCTGAACGTCGAAGTTGCCCGCGCGCCCTGGGTGACGCAAGAGCCGATGATCGCCGAGATGCGGCTGCAATGGTGGCGAGACGCGCTACAGGAAATTGCAGACGGGGCAACCGTACGGCGGCACGAGGTGGTGACACCCTTGTCACGGGTTCTTTCGCCCCATCTGGCTGGTGTTTTGGATGAATATGTGGCCGTAAGGCGTTGGGATATATATCGTGATCCGTTCGAAGATCAGGAGCACTTTGACGCCTACATCGATCAAAGCACGGGCTCATTGGTTGTTGCATCAGCCCAGGCGCTGGGGGTGGCCGATGAAACTGTGTTGCGTGACTTTGGATATGCGGTTGGGGTGGCGAATTGGCTCAGGGCTATTCCTGAACTGGAACAACGCGGGCGGATACCGCTTTTAGACGGTACCCTTGAAGGGGTGCGTGCCTTGGCCGGAACCGCCTTGAATCGCCTGCAAAAAGCCAGATCGCATCGGGCTGAGATTTCGGCCAAGGCACGGCCGGCATTATATTCCGGTTGGTTGGCCGAACGGATTTTGAAGCAAGCCATAGCTAGCCCAGAACGTGTTGCCACAGGTGCGCTTGCACCGGGAGAAATACGGCAACGACTGTCCTTGATGTGGACTGCGGGCAGCGGGCGCTGGTGATCAGGCCCGTTCCGGGTCGGCCGGTCGCAGAACCAGCCACAACAGGGCCCCGCCTGCCAGTGTCAGCAATGGGATCATTGCAAGGTTGACTGCTGTCCACCCTTCGACCGGGGAACCGCCCGAGCAGTTCATCAATCCACCCGAAGCCAGCGAGGCCATAGTCACTCCGCCAAACACCAGCAGGTCGTTGAGGCCCTGCATCCGGCCGCGCTCCTGCGGCTCATGCGATGCGGCCAGCATCGTGGTCGCGCCGATAAAGCCAAAGTTCCACCCAACACCAAGAAGAATGAGAGCGACGAAAAAGTTCCCTAAATCAACGCCCTGCAAGGCGACCAGTCCAGCGGCTGCAAGAATTGCCAGACCCAGCGCCACAATCCTTTCGATGCCAAACCGGGCGATCAGGTGACCCGTAAAGAAACTGGGCACATACATGGCCAGCACGTGGCTGGTGACGATGTCAGCCGCGTCATTAGCCGAGTAACCACAACCTACCACGGCCAACGGCGTCGAAGTCATCACAAGATTCATCAGCGCGTAAGATACCATGGCACATATGATGGCCACGGCGATGCGGGGTGTTTTCAGCAATTCCAGTCGCGACCGCCCCTTGGGCTCGGTGCCGGTGGGTTTTGCAGGCGTTGGGATATCAAGGAAGAAGAACAGGGCGGACCCCAGAACATTGATCCCAATGACAGCCAGATAGGTGCCCAGAAACGGGATGACGTAGGCTTCGGACGTGAGCTTTACGATCTGCGGGCCAATGATGGCAGCTGCCAATCCACCAGCCATGACATAGGAAATCGCTTTGGGGCGGAACTCGTCCGATGCGGTGTCCGCTGCGGCGAACCGGTAGAATCCGTGGGCGCTCATGTAGATGCCTGTTAACAGGCTGCCGACAAGGAAGACGGGGAAAGAGCCAAGGAACAGGCCATAGGCTCCGATCAGCCCGCCCAACGCACCGGATGTTGCGCCAACAAGGAACCCGACCCGACGCCCCCATTTTTGCATGATGGCCGAGATTGGCGTGGCTGCCAGCATCGATCCCAGAACAATCAGCGAAATAGGCAATGTCGCCAGGCAGGGATTGGTCGCCAGCGACTGACCTGCCAGCCCTCCGACGATGAACATCATTGGCATCTGCGCGCCCAGAATGGCCTGCGCCGCCACCAAGACGGCGACGTTGCGTTTGGCCTGACGGTCATCGGGAAGGGTCGAGATCATGGTCATGGCGGAATGGTTATCGGCTAAGTGTTTGCGGCACAACCCGGTTGCATCTGCGGCACATGCGCCTAACGTGCCAGTAGCAACCGAGCAGGGAGACCAGATGCCCGTTGGCCGCATCATCGAAACGCCGGATTGTGTGGCGGAAGGGGCTGAATGGCTGGCCCAGAGCTGTCCGCGCATGGCCTATGCAATGGAACAGACTGGCCCATTGCCGTTACGTCGCCGTCCCGACGGGTTCGCGCAACTGCTGAGTGCCATTGTCAGCCAACAGGTCAGTGTGGCTTCGGCCAATGCAATATGGAAACGCCTGCAAGATGCCCAACTGACGGAACCGCGTAAGATCATGTGGGCAACGGATGACGATCTTCGGGCTGTAGGGTTAAGCCGTCAGAAGATCCGCTATGCAAGGGCTTTGGCGGAAGCGCGTATAGATTACAAAGCGTTACGTGATGCCTCTGATGCGGAAGTTGTGACCACGCTGACGCAAGTGTCAGGCATTGGCGTCTGGACCGCCGAGATATACGCCATGTTCTCACTTGGTCGCGCTGATGTGATCGCCCCCGGTGATCTGGCGCTGCAAGAGGCCGCGCGCATCCTCTATGACCTGCCCAACCGCCCAACAGATAAAGAACTGCGCAAGATGGCCGAGGCCTGGTCGCCCTGGCGCTCGGTTGCGGCGCGGGTGCTGTGGGCCTATTACCGGGTTGCAAAGCAAAGAGAAGGGATCAGATGACACGGGTTTTGAATGCGCTCCGGAAAGAGCCTGTTTCGGGCGACACGCGCTCGGTTGTGGTGTTCGTACATGGCTATGGCGCAAACGGTGCCGATCTGCTGGGTTTGGCCGACCCGCTGGGTGAACATCTGCCCGACACATTGTTCGTGGCCCCGGACGCGCCCGAGCAGATCCCCGGAATGCCCAATGGTTTTCAGTGGTTTCCGATTCCCTGGATTGACGGGTCGTCTGAGGAAGAGGCGCGCAGGGGCATGGAAATGGCGGTCGAGGATTTCAACGCCTTTCTGGATGCTCTGATGGTGGATGAAGACCTGTTGCCCGAACAGGTTGTCCTTTTTGGTTTCAGCCAGGGTACGATGATGAGCCTGTATGTCGCGCCCCGCCGCGAAGACCCCGTGGCCGGAATTGTCGCGTTCTCAGGCCGTTTGCTAGAGGCGGACCTTCTGGCAGACGAAACCGTCAGCCGGATGCCTGTACTGCTGGTGCATGGCGATGCCGACGACGTCGTCCCGCCGCAATCCTTGCCCGAAGCGGCAGAGGCCCTGCAATCCGCCGGTTTCAAAGAGGTCTATGCCCATGTCATGAAGGGCACCGGGCACGGAATCGCCCCGGACGGGCTGAGTGTGGCCCTGGCCTTCATGCGCGACAAGCTGAGCCTTTAGCCAGTAAGGTCAGTTCAGCGGAACACGGTCGTTCTGTATTGGCTCAAGACCAAAGATGGGCTTCCGCAAATTCGACTGAGTTTCCGGCCGGGTCGCGCACGTACAAGGAACGTGCGCCTCCGGGCCAGTCGAATTCTGCATCTACGGGGACATTCCAGTCCAGAAGGTGCTTGCGCATTACCGCGATTTCATCTCGGGTCAGTACAAGACACACGTGTCCTGCACCACGGGCGCCGTGGGGCGGAACAGGCATGTCCGGGTTGAGGGGCGGTTGTTCCGTCTGTTCCGGGTTAAAGATCAGCAGGACCGATCCGCCAATTCGGTAAAACACGTGGCGGTCGGCGACGCGCTGAATGCGTTCCAGGCCCAGTACTTCGCCGTAAAACTGTTCCGCTGCGTCCAGATCATCGACATAAAGCGACGCTTCCAGAATCGCCGAAGGGGCCGGTATCCCGGGGGTTAGTTTCATGACCCGAGTTTAGCAGATCAGGGCAGGGTATGTCACCGGCGCGGTCGACGGTCGCGTTTTCGTTGCGGTGTGGAGTTCAGGGACGGCATGGGCAGGCTGTCCCACTGGCCCGGTTCCAGGTCGTCCAATGTCCAGTCACCGATGCGGCAGCGGATCAGGCGCAGGGTCGGCAAGCCCACGGCGGCCGTCATTCGACGCACCTGACGGTTTTTGCCCTCGCGTATGGACAGTTCTATCCAACTGTCTGGTACCGTCTCGCGCTCGCGGATTGGTGGGGTGCGGGGCCACAGGTTGTCCGGCTCGTCGATCTGGCGCACCTTCGCCGGACGGGTCAGGCCGTCTTTCAACTCGACGCCGTTTCGCAGCGCTTTCAGGGCAGTTTCGTCCGGAATACCTTCGACCTGAACCCAATAGGTTTTTGCCATCTTGTGCTTGGGGTCCGAGATCTGCGCCTGTAACTTGCCGTGGTCAGTCAGTAGCATCAAACCTTCGCTGTCACGGTCCAGTCGACCGGCGGGATAAACCCCGGGAAGATCGATGAAATCGGACAGTGTACTGCGCGGAGCATCCGCATTGTCGCGGTCGGTGAACTGCGGCAGTACATCGTAAGGTTTGTTGAAGCGAATGAACCAGGACATGACGTGCGCATACCCCGAAGAGTGCACCCCGCGCAAGCTGTGGATAACTGTCATGTGCCTGTTACGGATTCGCATTACCCAGTTTGCGACATATTGTGGAAAATCAGGGCTTGTCAGAGTATTAACACGATATATAGTCATACTAAGGCCGGGGCGGGTGTTCCCCGCTCTGATGTCAAAACGGGCAGAGCAGAGCGAGGAGCGATTCTGATATGGACGGAGACTTCAGGACCGAATTTGTCAGGGAGCCAGGTGCATTGAAGCATCATCCGGCATTGGTTTTGAACGCCGATTATCGCCCCCTGTCTTATTACCCGTTGTCCCTCTGGCCCTGGCAAGAGGCGATCAAGGCGGCCTGGCTGGATCGGGTCGACATCGTGGCCGAATACGATGAAGTGGTTCGCAGCCCGAGTACGCAGATCCGAATACCTTCGGTCGTTGTTTTGAAAGACTATGTAAAACCCAGAAAGCGCGTGGCCTTCACGCGCTTTAATTTATTTCTGAGAGACGAGTTCCGGTGCCAGTATTGTGGCAGTCGTGGTGATCTGACCTTTGATCATGTGGTGCCACGCGCCGCTGGTGGGGTGACCAGTTGGCAGAACGTTGTGGCGGCGTGCAGCCCGTGCAATCTGCGCAAAGGGTCAAAATCTCTGCGTCAGGCAGGAATGAGTCTGCGTAAGCCGCCCCGCCAGCCTGACGCCGAAGCACTGCGCAATGTTGGTCGGAAATTTCCCCCCAATCACTTGCACGAAAGCTGGATCGATTTTCTGTATTGGGATGCGGAACTGGACGAATTCTAGGCTCTGCCTGACCGCCACGCCGCGAGCCAGATCAGCACCAGAACAGCCGAGGCAATGGCATTCCATCCAGCCATTGAGATGTTGAACAGTTCCCAAGGGATATCGTCGCAGCGAACCAAAGGCGCGGACATAATCTGATCGAACAGGTCGTTATTCGACATCCCACTAATGCTACCGGATGTGCAACTGGTCGGACCTTCCCACCATCCTTGCTCAACACCGGCGTGATAGAACCCGATGCCCGAAGTGACAGCCGCTGCCATCGCGCCACAGAGGGGCAGGAAACTTAGCCTTGGTAAGGCCAGCGCCAAAACGCCAATTGCGATTGCGAACCCATGCGGGTAGCGCTGCCAGATACACATTTTACATGGGGCAAGGCCGCCCAGATGCTGAAAGCCAAAAGCTGCCAGCAGAAGGGCCAGGGACCCAAGACTTGCCAGTGCGATAAGTTGTGAACGTCTCGTCATAGGTATTTCACCACCAGGAAGCCGCCAAACAACAGGATGATGAACAAGGTGAACATCAGCCCCAGGCGTTTTTCGATAAACTCACGGATCGGCTCGCCAAAGCCCCAAAGCAGGGCCGCAACAAGGAAGAATCTGAGCGCGCGTGCCAGTATCGACGTTGCGATGAATGTTCCAAGCGGCATTCCTGTCCAGCCGGACATAATGGTGATGACCTTGTACGGGAAAGGCGTCACACCGGCGGCCAGAACCGCCCAGAACCCGAAATCGTTGAAGCGAGTGTTGAATTCTTCCATCGCATGAGCCTTGCCCATTGATTCAAGAATGGGCTGTCCCAGACTTTCATAGAAAAACGCACCAATCGCGTAGCCCAGCATCCCGCCCAGAACCGAAGCCACCAGGGCAACAGATGCAATCAGCCAGGCGCGCGACGGGCGCGCCAGGATCATCGGAATCATCAGAACGTCGGGGGGGATTGGAAAGAACGAGCTTTCGACAAAAGCCACTACGGCCAGCGCCCACAGCGCATGAGGGTGTTCCGCCAGACGAATTGTCCAGTCATAAAGCGATCGCAACATTAAGCACTCAAATCCCGTTCTCGACCCGGGAAAGCCAAACCACGCACCTGACGGCCCGTCAACCATCGCAGTGGAAGCAAATGGATTATTGGATGATTTTTGCCTCTGGACCTTCCCTCGGATGGGCGCTAATCCAGTGTCCGTGGCCCAAGTGGCGGAATGGTAGACGCAGGGGATTCAAAATCCCCCGGTAGTGATACCGTGCCGGTTCGAGTCCGGCCTTGGGTACCAAAGTAAAAACAGGGAGTTAGGGGAACCTGCTTCCTGTTTTTTCTTTTCGGGCCACTTGCGTGTTTGCACACTTAGTTCTTACTTTTCGATCTGGTCTGGTTCCTTTCAGTCCTCTGGTATCAACTTCTCCCTGCGAAATGGCACCATATACGACCCGCTGTTGAACCGACCTGAACAAATTTGGGAGCAAAGATCAGGAAGACCGATCTGGCGGGTATTCCTGTGTGCCAGAGGGGAAAATTCGAAATTTGCGCTCATATATGCGGATTGATGCGAGTCAGGCTGGCGCTGGCCTTGACATTGAAAGTATCTGAATGAACCCTCAAAGGGGTTGGGAGAAACTGGAAAATTCAACAGGTTGCACCTGCTGTAAGGCGGGCCGATCATCGTTATCGGCACAGTTTTATGGGCAGATGATCGATTTGAATTCCAACTGCCAGACAAAAAATGTGGGAGTATTGAAATGAGAAACAGCAGCAAATTGAGCCTCGGCGCGTTTGTAACCGCAGCCATGTTGGCTCCGGCGGCTTATGCCGAAGAGTTCATTACAATCGGTACCGGCGGCGTGACCGGTGTTTACTATCCGACAGGTGGCGCGATCTGCCGTCTGGTGAACAAAGGCCGGAAAGAACACGGTGTCCGCTGCTCGGTCGAATCGACCGGTGGCTCGGTCTACAACATCAACACAATTCGCGAAGGCGAGCTGGAATTCGGTGTTGCCCAGTCCGACTGGCAGTATCACGCGTATAACGGCACCTCGAAATTTGAAGAGGCCGGTCCTTTCGAAAATCTGCGCGCCGTCTTCTCGGTCCACCCCGAGCCCTTTACCGTTGTGGCCCGCGCCGATGCAGGCATCACAAACTTTGAAGACCTGAAAGGCAAGCGCGTGAACATCGGGAACCCCGGTTCCGGTCAGCGCGGCACCATGGAAGTTCTTCTGGGCGAAATGGGCTGGACGACCGATGATTTCGAACTGGCGACAGAGCTGAAAGCGGCTGAACAATCGGCTGCCCTGTGCGACAACCAGATCGATGCTATGGTTTATACCGTTGGTCACCCGTCTGGTTCGATCCAGGAAGCCACCACAGCCTGTGACTCGGTTCTGGTGAATGTCAGCGGTGAAGCCGTGGACAAGCTGGTCAACGACAATTCGTTCTACCGTACTGCAACCATCCCCGGTGGCATGTACCGTGGTTCTGACGGCGACACCCAGACATTTGGCGTAGGTGCGACTTTTGTGACTTCGGCAGATGTGTCGGACGACGCGGTATATGCGGTGGTCAGCTCGGTCTTTGAAAACTTCGAAGACTTCAAAAAACTGCACCCGGCGTTTGCCAACCTCAAGCCCGAAGAAATGATCGCGGACGGCCTGTCGGCGCCGCTGCATCCGGGGGCCGAGAAGTATTACAAAGAAAAAGGCTGGATTCAGTAAACCAGACCTGAAGCAGGGCGCTTTTTAGGGCGCCCTGCACAACGCCTGTACCAAGCAGGTGAGTTAGAAGGTCAAAAATGGCCGCGACGGGGAGACATTTGATGAATTCCGACACTCAATCCAATCGTCCGCTTTCCGAAGAAGAGCTTCAGGATCTGGTCGCATCATCCGACGCGGGCGGGCGTAATCCTGTCGGGAATGTAGGTGTCTTCCTGGCGATTGTAGCCGCGATCTGGTCGATTTTTCAGGTTATCCTTGCGTCGCCGCTCGCAAACTACGTGTTGCCGGGCAGCGTGGTAAACAATGCGCGGCAATTCCACCTTGCCTTCGCTCTGTTTCTGGCCTTTGCGGCTTATCCGGCACTAAAGTCCAGCCCGCGCGGCTATATTCCGGTTCAGGATTGGATCATGGGCTTGGTCGGTGCGTTCGTCGCGCTTTATGGCTATTTTTTCTATGACAAGATCGTAAATGCGGGCGGTTTGGCCGACGATACAGACAAATGGGTCGCGTTGCTTGGGTTGCTACTTTTGTTCGAGGCGGCGCGTCGAGCGCTCGGCCCGGCCATGGCAATTATCGCGACGATCTTTTTGGCTTATGTCTTCTTTGGTGCATCTGAATGGGTGCCGGAAGTTATCCGCTGGAAAGGTGCGAGCCTGAAAAAGGCGATGAGCCACATGTGGATCACGTCAGAAGGCGTGTTTGGCATCGCATTGGGCGTTTCCACGAAGTTTGTGTTCCTGTTCGTGCTGTTTGGCGCGCTGCTGGATAAGGCCGGGGCAGGGAACTATTTCATCAAGATGGCCTTTGGTGCGCTCGGGCATCTGCGCGGTGGTCCGGCAAAGGCGGCCGTTGTTGGTTCTGCCGCAACCGGCCTGATCTCGGGCTCGTCGATTGCCAACGTTGTGACAACCGGAACATTTACCATTCCGCTGATGAAGCGTGTGGGCTTTAGCAGTGAACAGGCCGGATCGGTCGAAGTGGCCTCATCGGTCAACGGTCAGATTATGCCACCTGTGATGGGCGCGGCTGCCTTCCTGATGGTGGAATATGTGGGCATCTCATATGTCGAGGTGATCACCCACGCCTTCCTCCCTGCGGCGATTTCTTACATCGCGCTGGTCTATATCGTGCATTTGGAAGCTGTGAAGCGAAACATGCCGACTTTGGGCGACCGTGACGTGCATCTGGCGCGAACCGTTGTGGGTATGTTGGCTTTCTTCCTGGTGTTTGCAGGGCTTTGTTACGGCTCGCAATTCCCGGTCGATGCTGTAACAAGCTGGGTACCGTCTGCGGCAGGCCTGGTGCTGAGCTTGATCGTCTGCGCGGTTTATGTCGGATTGCTCTATCTGGCCGCTCAGGTGCCGGACCTTGAGCCGGACGACCCGAATGCAAAAGAGGTCACGCTTCCTGTTATCGCTGATATTTATAAGGCAGGTTTGCATTACCTGCTGCCGATCATCGTTCTGGTTTACTTCCTGATGATCGAACAGAAATCGCCGGGACTGTCGGCGTTCTGGGCGACCGCTTTGCTGTTCGTAATCCTGCTGACGCAGAAACCGCTCAAGGCTCTTTTCCGGGGGCAGAGCAATCTCAAGAACACCTTTGTCGATGGCGTCGCTGACCTGTGGCAGGGGTTGATTGATGGTGCACGGAACATGATCGGTATCGCGCTGGCAACTGCCACTGCGGGCGTGATCGTCGGCACAGTGACTTTGACGGGTGTTGGTCAGGTAATGGCTGACCTGGTCGAGTTCCTTTCAGGCGGCAATCTTATCCTTATGCTGGTCATGGTTGGGCTGCTCAGCCTGATTCTGGGCATGGGTCTGCCGACCACGGCGAATTATATCGTTGTCAGTTCGTTGATGGCCGGGGTCGTCGTTGAACTGGGCGCGCAAAGCGGGCTGATTGTACCGTTGATCGCTGTGCACCTGTTTGTGTTTTACTTCGGGATTATGGCCGATGTTACACCGCCTGTTGGGCTTGCAAGCTTCGCGGCGGCTGCTGTGTCGGGCGGTGATGCGATCAAAACCGGTTTCACGGCGTTCTTCTACAGCCTGCGCACTGTGGCACTGCCTTTCGTGTTCATCTTCAACACTGATCTTCTTTTGATCGACGTTACATGGCTTGAAGGGATCACGGTGGCCGTTTTTGCGACCATAGCGATTCTGGTCTTCACGGCCGGCACGATGGGGTATTTCCTGACCCGTAGCCGTATCTATGAAAGTGTCGCGCTCGTTCTGGTGGCATTTGCTTTGTTTCGACCAGACTTTTTCATGGATCGTATCTCGCCTCCGTTCAAATCGGTTGAACCCGCTGCATTCGAAGAAACCATTGGTCAGACACCACCGGGAACCGATGTACGCCTGGTCGTCGCGGGCCCCGATTTCGATACGCTCGAGATGGTGGACACAACTGTTGTTGTCACTGTGGGCGACGAAGAAGGAGGGGCCGCACGGGTCGAGGCGATGGGCCTGCTGCTGGTTCCCGAGGACGGGTTGGTCAAGCTTGACGAGCCGCTGTTTGGCACGCCAGTGGCCGACGATCTGGGCATCTTTGACTACTATGGCGATGAACCCGTACGCCTGGCCTCGGTCAGCTTACCGTCCGAACAGCTGCCCAAGCAGCTGGTGTATATCCCAGCGATGATCTTCTTGGGTCTTATCGCGTTCCTGCAACGCGGCCGTGCCGCCAGACAAGGGGTGCCCGCATGACACGTTCTGTTCTGTGTGCCATTGATATCAGCAATGGCGAGATTGATGCTCCGGTCCTGCAAAAAGCCGCAGCTTTGGCGGATCTGGAAGGGGCACAGTTGGATGTTGTGACTGTGTTGCCCGATTTCGGGGAAAGCTGGGTGTCCGGGTTCTTTGAATCCGATTTTCACGACAAGGCGTTGGCCGAGGCGCAGGCCAAACTGACGGCGCTGTGTATTTCGGCATTGGGGGCCGAGCGCAATGAAAGCATCCGCCATGTCGTTGCGACAGGCACAGCCTATCAGGAGATTCTGAAAACCGCCGAAAGCGCCGGTTCCGATCTGATTGTGATCGGCGCGCATAAGCCGGATTTTAAGGACTATCTGCTTGGTCCGAATGCAGCGCGAGTGGTGCGGCATTCCAACGTCTCGGTGTATGTCGTTCGCTGACTGATTTGTCAGCGTGCAAAAGATCGCGTCGCCGGTCGTGAACAAATATCGGGTGGGTTCAGTAGCCTGTCATCTCAAGATAGCCAACGCCTTCATGGCTGCCGGTTACGGTGACAGGGCCTTCCCAGTATTCGAAACTGGTACCCATCCACGCATCAGGTGTCAGGGCTGAGACCTGAATATCTATGCCCCGATCCACAAGATCGACTTGCCAGTGTGTCGGGATGTCACGCCCGGCAACCTCGTTGGTACTCAGCGGCAAAAGGCTGATTGAGCCGTTGGGGATGGCCTCAATACTGCCGTCTGAATTGATCCAGGTGGCCGAGGTGAAGTCGCCTCGGTCCCCGCGCAGGCGAAAAGCCATCAACTTATCGCCGCCCTCAAAGCTGAGCGAGAACCAATCCCAACCCCTCTGATCTGCCGCCAAGGGTTGTGAGGACCATTCCCGATCCAGCCAGCCCTGACCGGTTACACGGACTTCACTATCCGGCAAATGCAGCACGCCTTCGACTGAA
This sequence comes from Ruegeria sp. P8, assembly GCF_056534665.1. NCBI lineage: Bacteria > Pseudomonadati > Pseudomonadota > Alphaproteobacteria > Rhodobacterales > Roseobacteraceae > Ruegeria > Ruegeria sp. P8. The sequence continues at coordinate 291,656 of NZ_JBQERC010000002.1, read as the reverse complement.
TAGAAGGGCTGCGAGTAATAGTAACTTGCCTGCCCATCAGAAGATTTGACCGAATAGCCCGCGTCTCCGTGAAGAACCAAAGGCCCTTGCGCAGTCAGCGAAAGGTCATAGCCGAAGTCTTTACCATTTGCCGTCAGCGACAGGCTGTCCAAATCCGATCCGGCCATGCGCCATTCATCAATCCAGGCCTCAAACGGTTGTGCTGTCACACCCGCCTGCCCAATCCCCCCGCGTGACAATCGCTCGGTGAAAAAATGTGCTTTGGGGGTCGTAACAGCAGCATGACCCATCCAAAGTTGCGGGCTTTGCCACCCGTCGCTGTCATAGGGCTTCAGGGCAGATCGGAACAGGGTCCATTGAATGCCATAGTCCAGGCCGTCGTCCCCTTGGAGATTGGCCGTCAGATACCACCATTCGATGCGGTACGCCGGGTGGGGGCCATGGTCCCTTGGGAAATCAAACTCATACCCGGCTACTGGCACGTCAAAGCCTTCGGCCGACCCGCCGAGACCTGCGTAGCCCTGCGCCCAAAGCGGTATCGGGTAGAGCCACATAAGAAGGAACAGGAGGGTCCTAACGTTCATTGGCGAACACTCTCAGCAGATCGGCGGGTGGCAGGCGCAGCATCCGTAGCGCGGGCAGGGCGGCGGCAAGCAGGGCAGCAAGAAGGGTCAGTAGAAACAGCCACAGCCAATCCCAGGGGAAAACGAACATCGGCAGGCGCCAACCAAAAGCCTGAACGTTGATCACCGTCAGCAGAACCCATGCCAGAACAAGCCCAAGTGGCAACGCCAGACAGGCGGTCAATGCCGCCAGCAATAGGCTGCGCAACAGTTCCAGCCCTGCAAGTTGCGCCCTGTTCAGCCCCAGCGCCCAGACCGGTGCGATCTGTGGCAGGCGCTGGGTCCACAGGGTCAGCAGACTGGTGAGAATGGCAAATCCCGCCACGCCGAGGGTCAGCACATTCAAGGCCGAGGTCACGACAAAAGTCTTCTCAAATATCGACAGCGATTGCGCCTTCATTGCAGCTTGCTGTACGACAGCCTGACGCGGAAGGTTGAACCGTTCCCTTAAGGTTTGCGCCATTTCCGTTGCTTTCTCGGAATGCAGACGAATGCCAAAGCGGCGGGTTTCCGCACCCGGAGCGATCCGGTTCAGTTGGTCCATCGAGACGATGGCTTGCCCGGTAGGATTCCCATAATCCGAATAGACCCCGGCGATGGTCAGGATGTGGTCCGGCGATAAGGCCAAAGCACCGCCGGGCCAGAGATCGGCACGTCGCGCCAGTTGCTCGTTGATCAGAACCGCACGCCCGGTCATGACGTCATCCCATGCATTCGGCGTAGAGGTGATCACTGGCCAGTTCTGCCGATAGACCGGATCATCCACGACACCGTAAAGAAACAGAGGCCCCGTCTTGTGCGACAATTCCACATTTCGGATTGGCAGAATGGCTTCGACCTGAGGGCGCAGCCAATCGGCGATTTCCCGCCCCTGATCGTCGTCGCTGGCAGTCAGGTAGAGTTCTGACGTCAGGCGCTGGTCCAGCCACCCGACGAATGTCAGCCGGAAACTGGATACCATTGTGCCTACGCCGACATTCGCTGCCAAGGCCAGCAATAGGGCCATCAGGGCAAGTGACAATCCGGGCAATTGTGCCCGCATATCTGCCCAAACCCATTGGGCAACAGGCCCCCGCGCCGCGCGGCCGCAGAGTGAAAGCGTTAGAGACAAAAGCGCAGGCAACATCAAAGCTGAACCGGTTAGCAAGCCAGCCAACAGGGCAAACCCGGCGATCAGCCCCCCGAAAGTGACATAGGCCAAACCGCCACCCAGAATCATGATCAGACCCATCGCCGCAGCAAGATGGCGCGCGCGGGGGTCGCCCCGCCACGCTTGAACGCCCGGACTTGCCAGCAGGGGCATACGCGACAGGCGCCACAATGCGTGACCGCTGGCCAGCAAAGTGCCAAAGACTGCCATGGCGATCCCTGCCAAAACCCATTGCAGTTGCAGCGTCAGTTGCCCTGTTACTGGTGCGCCGTAAAGGCCACGCAACGTGGCTGCGACATCAGGCAGAAGTGCTCCGGCCAGAAAGAAGCCCAAAAGCAACCCGACAAGCCCACCGATCAGGGCCAGAAAAGTCAACTCGGCAAGGATCAGCCAGACCAACAATCGCATCGAAACACCCAATGCCCGCAGGGTGCGGATGATGCCTCTGCGTTGAGCAAAGGCCAGCCCGACCGTGCCGTTCACGATAAAAAGGCCGACCGCAAAGGACAGCAATCCAAAGGCTGACAGGTTCAGGTGGAAACTGTCGGTCAGCTGAGCAGTGTCGATCTTTTGTGAGGGGCTGATGCGTTCCAGCTCTGGCGCGATCGCGGTCAGGGGCTGAAGCCCGCGGGGTTGATCAGGCAGGATAATGAGCCGCGAGATTGCACCGGGCTGATTCAGAAGACGTTCGGCAACGCCGATATCCGTCAGGATCACATCTGGCGGTAGTGCAGAGGTACTGAGAACTGGGGGCAGAGTATCGTGACCGCGCAACAAGTGCTCCAACTCTGTCGAAACCAGCAGGCGGCCTGGAGCAGTCAATATGTCCGCCGGGTCGGGCGGCGCATCGCTTTGCTGGGCCTCGGTAACTGCGGGCAGGGCGGGATAGGCCACCATATCCACGCCCATCAAACGCAACGTACGTCCAGCGACCCGATAAGGGCCTTCCAGTACGGCGGCCACCTGCCATCCTGCGCGACGCAGGTCGACATAACGGGACATGGGGATGAAACCGGCTGGATCGCGCAATTCGTCAAACTGCCCAAGTGCCAGCTGGGCGTTGGCACGGGAATAGCTGGCGCGGGCCTCGGCATTGATGGCCTGTACAGCGGACCACAGACCAGTTGCCAGGGCGATACCGATCAGCAGCGTTGCCAGTTGCAACCAATGCACCCGCCAATGGGACAGCAGGGCCTGGACGACGGCAGATGTCATTGGATGCACCCGCCGCTCAGGCGTAGGTGCGTGTCCAGTCGGGCCGCGATCTGCGGGGAATGCGTCACCAGCAGTAAAGCTGCGCCAGTATCAGACACAAGTGACAGCATCAGGTCCAGCACCTTGGCGCTGGCGGTTTCGTCAAGATTGCCCGTCGGCTCGTCCGCCAGCAACAGTTTCGGGCGCGCTGCCATGGCGCGTCCGATGGCCACCCGCTGTTGCTGTCCGCCCGACAAGCTTTCGGGGTAGCGGTCCAGCAAATCCAAAAGCCCAAGCCGTTCGGCCAGTTGCCCAGACCAATTGACATCCTCTGTACCTGCAAGGCGGGCATGAAAGGACAGGTTTTGCCCCACGGTCAGCGATGGGATCAGGTTGAACTGCTGGAACACAAGCGAAACCTTTCTGCGCCGCAGCTCGGCCCGACCCGCATCATCCAAAGGGGACAGGGGCGTGCCATCCAGCGTAATCTCGCCTCTGTCGAAACTGTCCAGGGCGGCGGCCAGATTCAGCAAGGTGCTCTTACCGCTGCCGCTTTCACCGGTCAGAGCAAGCGTTTGTCCCTGATCCAGTGTCAGAGACACGTCGCGCAAAACGGGCCGCCCGCCGGGATAAGTCTTTTGAACTCGGTCGATGATCAACAGCATGAAGCGCCCTTTTTGCACAGGATGTGCGTCGGACTTCCCAACTGTCCAGTGCAGACCTTACTCCGGTTCCTTTCGCCGCAGGCTACCTTATCCGGTGGCGGGGTTGTGCCTTGCGTTTTGAAAGGTCATTGTGCCCTGACAGTTCGTGGCCGAAAATCAGGGTGTAAATACATGACGTTGCTGCATCAGATCGTTTGGGGCAGTACCTTTCTGGGTATTTGCATCCTGATCGAGATTCTCTTTCTGACCTGGTGCACGATGTCCATTATCAAGATGGACAAAAAATGGGTCACACGCGGGGTGTTTGTGGCAACCGCGGGGCCGATTGCCGTTGCCTTGGGCTTCATTATCGCAACGCACACCATTCAGGTCTGGATCTGGGCTATCGTCTGGGTGTTGCTAGATGTTCTGCCGGACTGGAACTCGGCCATCTATTTCTCGTTGGTGACGTTTACGACGCTCGGATACGGCGACATCGTTTTGGGTGAAGGGCTGCGCATTTTCGGCTCGTTTGCTTCGGTCACCGGGCTGTTGGCGTTTGGATTGTCGACCGCGTATCTGGTCGCTTTGATGACCCGCGTTTTTCAGGAGAAGTTCTTTTCCTAAAGGATCGGTGCAAACAACCGTGCCAGCGGCGCACCAAAGCGGATGTGGGCCGGTTGTTGACGCAACCTACGGGTCAGTTCGTAGCTAGATTCGAAATCTTCTTGTAGCATCTGGTCGACGGCCTGTGCAGCCCGGGCATCAAAGAACAGCGCCATGGCTTCGAAGTTCAGGCGGAAGGATCGGTTGTCGAGGTTTGTTGTTCCAACAGCGGCCAGCGTCTCGTCGACAACGAACGCCTTTTGATGCATGAACCCGCCGGTATAGCGGAATACGCGCACGCCACAGTCGCGGATTTCATCGAAATAGGCAAACGCGGCCAGCCATGGCAGGCGATGGTCGATCATGTCAGGAACAAGGATTCGCACATCCACACCGCGCATCGCGGCATGTTGCAGCGCTGTCATGACATCGATGTCGGGTACGAAGTAAGGCGACGCAATCCACAACCGTTCTTTTGCCTCGGCGATTGCTGCAAAAAACATCATGGCGCCAGTTTCGGTTTCGTCTCCGGGTCCGGTCGCGACCAGCAGGGCATTCATGTTCTGTTCGGATTCACTGCCCGCCCAGTCAAGTTCATCAATCAGGTCTTCGTTATGCGCCCAATGCCAATCTTCAGTGAAGATAAGCTGCAATTGCCGGACGACATGACCGGACATCATTATGTGAGTGTCGCGCCAATGACCGAAATGCGGATGTTTTCCCAGATATTCCTCGCCAACATTGTGGCCACCGATAAAGCCTGTCTCGCCATCGATAATGACAGTTTTACGATGGTTTCGGTAATTCAGCTGAAACCGGAAATTCGGGCCGCGTTGCTGACGCGGGTCGGCTACATCAATTCCGGCTTCACGCATGGTATCCAGATACGCGCGCGGCAATCCGTAACTGCCGACTGCATCGGTCATGAAACGGACGTGAACCCCACGTTTCGTCGCCTCGATCAGCTTGGATTGCAGTTTGCGGCCCAGTGCGTCGTCTCTGATGATGTAGAACTGAATGAGGATATAGTTCTTCGCCTTGTCGATGGCGTCGAAAATGGCGTCGAATGTGGCGTGCCCGTCAACCAGCAGCCGGGCACCGTTTCCGCTGGACACAGGAAGATGCGCCAGAAACTCGAACGGGCGCGGATTGATCGACATAGACGAGGGATCGGGCCTTGAGTAATCGGCAAAGGTTTTGATCCCTTCAACAACCCGCTCACTTTTCTGGCGCGCGATGCGATATCCGTGAAAGCGATGGTGTCCCAGAAAAAGATACAACGGCACCGCCAGGAAAGGTGCTGATACCAGAAAGACCACCCAACCAACTGCACCCTGCGGTGTCCGCGCGGTTTGCGCCGCTCGGATCGAAAACACAAATGCAGCCACGTACAACGTGAATACAAAGATAGATACCAGCGCTGTCCACATGGGGTCTTACGTCTTTCGGGCCGTTCAGTTTGCCCCAGTGTAGATGCGCGACCAGTCTTGCGCCATATCGACAATGATCCATCCTTTGTCAGGACCCTGATCCAGCCCGTCTGCCAGCTTTCCGATCGGGCTTTCGCGGTCATAGGCCCATTCGCGTTCGGCGTCCGTGTGGTGGATCAGAATTCCCAAACGCGGGCCATCACCCGACGTTGTCCAATCCAGCATAGCGAAATCTCCATCCGAATTGCCTGCGGCCAGAATCGGGCGTCTGCCAATCGTACGTTCGATGTTGATCGGCTTGCCTTCCTTGTCGTCGATGAAGGCTAACCCCGGTGCCTTGATGATCGTCGGGTTGCCGTCGATCACCTTATAGGTGCTGTCAGCAAAGCTCCCCAATATCTGTTCCGGCGGGATACCATAGGCATCCTCGGCGAAGGCGCGCATGAAATGAATGCCGCCGCCGGATACGATGTAGGTCTTGAAACCCTCATCACGCAAGTAACGCAGCAACTCGACCATCGGCTGATAGGTCATCTGGTCATAGGGCAGGCCGGTGCCAGGGTGGCGTTCGGTTTCCAGCCACTGCGCAACACCTGCCTGAAAGTCATCGACGCTGGTGCCAGAATGCGATGCGTTGACAACTTCGATCAGCGCCTCATGCCCGCCTTCAAGAACGGCCGCTAGATCACCCTTTGCTGCAGCTTCCAAAGCAGGAGTTGCCAGGATCGACGGGTCCCGCTCGGCCAGATCGGCCAGTCGGTCCATGGCAAAAACAAACTGGAAATACACGGGCTGTTCGGCCCAAAGCGTTCCGTCATTGTCGAATACGGCGATCCTGTCATCCGGCGTCACGTAATGAGCAGAGGCAGGGTCGGTTACTTCGTCAACAAACGAAACGATTTTCTCTTTGGATTCTAGATTGTTCCAAGAGGGCAAGGGGTCAGCAATGGCGACCGTCGCTCCTATCACACTGCACAATATCAAAAATAGACGCACGAATTTTTCCTCAATTTTCAACCGCCAATGAGAAGTGCCGGGGCCCCGGTATCGGGACTCCGGCTTTGTCGTGTCTTGGATCAAACGGCCAGCATCACGGTGCGCCCGGAGGCGACGTCAACTTCTCCATCACCTTGTCGAGGCTGAAGCTCGCGGCTTCTTGCCGGGGAGGGTACTCCTTGAAGGTTTCAAGGAACTGCGCGACATAGGCTTGCGCAGGTACCAGCATGTAGGCACGGTCGAGCATCCAGTCATAGTAGGTGTTCGATGTGCGATAGCCACGCTCGTACGGGTCGCGTCGCAAGTTGGCGATCAATGGCACACGCAGAGGGGTCAGAGGCTCCATCCAGGCGCGCAAGGTCGCCCATGCCTTCTGTTCCAGGAAGGTGATTTTCCAATCACCGAAGCGCAGTGCCGCAAGGTCACCATCGTCCGTGAAATAGAAGATTTCCCTGCGCGGGCTCTCGTCTGTTTCGCCGGTCAGCAACGGCAGGATGTTGTAACCATCCAGGTGCACGCGGTAGTCACGCCCGCCGCCAACTTCGGTCACGGTGACACCTTCCAGAAGATCTTCTTTCACGGTTTCGTTGCCAGCCGCCGCCAGGAATGTCGGCAACCAATCCATATGGTGCACGATCTCGTTCGACACAGCGCCTTCGGCAATTTTGCCGGGCCACCGAACCATGGCAGGTACGCGCCATGCACCTTCCCATTGGGTGTTTTTCTCACCCCAGAACGGGGTCATCGCGGCATCTGGCCACGTATTCATGTGCGGACCATTGTCAGTCGAGTAAAACACGATGGTTTTGTCGGCAATGCCCAGCTCGTCCAGCGCAGTCAGGAAGTCACCGATATGCATATCGTGTTCGATCATGCCAGCTGTATACTCATCCACCTGCTTGCCGACGATTTCATTGGCTTTTGCCCATTTCTCTTCGGAAACATGCGTGCGGAAATGCATCCGGGTGCCTGACCACCAGACGAACCACGGTGTGCCGCTTTCCTCTTGTTTGCGGATGAATTCGATCGCTGCCGCTGCGGTTTCATCGTCGACCGTTTCCATACGCTTCTTGGTCAGCGGGCCGGTATCCTCGATCTCACCACCTGCTGTCGACTTGATTACACCGCGCGGTCCAAAAGCTTGTCGGAAGGTTCTGCCATCGGGCAGATTAGCATCATTGGGATAGTCGATGTTTTCCGGCTCTTCCTCGGCATTGAGATGGTAGAGATTGCCAAAAAACTCGTCAAAACCGTGGTTTGTTGGAAGATGTTCATCCCGGTCACCCAGGTGGTTTTTTCCGAACTGACCTGTGGCATAACCTTCTGCTTTCAGAAGGCCCGCAATGGTCGGGTCTTCGATCTGCATGCCTTCCTTAGCACCTGGCAGGCCAACTTTGGACAGGCCCGTACGGAAAACGGATTGCCCCATGATGAAAGATGATCGCCCGGCCGTGCACGACTGTTCACCGTAGTAATCCGTGAACATCATGCCTTCTTCGGCGATGCGGTCGATATTGGGTGTCTGATACCCCATCAGACCCCGCGTGTAGGCCGAGATGTTGGACTGACCAACATCGTCGCCCCAGATCACAAGGATATTCGGTTTCTGGTCCTGCGCCCAAGCGGGAATGGCCAGTGTCAACGTGGCGGTTACCACGGCAAGTCGGCGCAAGTTACTACGCCAGGTGCCAGATGGCGAACATGGAGGTAACATGGTTTGCTCCTGATCTGATAGGATCTTAGTGACCCTTGGAAAATTAAATCTCCGGCGTTCAAACGCATGAACAACACGGCAGCAATGTGTTGATTCCCATGTCGAAAATATCAGATTCTGGGAATCGAACGTTTTCATCATAGGTCAGTTCTTGCGTCGGAAACTCATCATATGATTATATCTCAAAGTACAAATGTGAGACAAAATGAATAATCTGCCGCTATTACGAAACACCGGATGGTTCAGTGAACGCTCGTCAGAGTTTCAGGCCGATTTGGCAGCCCTTGGCATAGCGAAATCGGTAGAAGCAGGAGAGACGCTGTACCACTACGGTGATCCGGCAAATGGAATCTACGCGATTCTCAGCGGTGGTGTGCAGATAACGGCCCCCGCGGATGACGGTCAGGAGTTTGTTTTGCACCGCGATGGCGCTGGGTTCTGGATTGGCGATCTTGCATTGTTTGCAGGTGCACTGCGACTGGTCAGTGTTGTCACGACGCAAGCCACTCAAGCCTTGTTTTTCCCTAACCTGAGCATCTCGCGGTTGATTCAGAACAATCCAGACTACATCCGGGATTTCTATGCGTTAACGCATGAGAATATGCGAACCGCTTTGCGCATCATGGCAAATCTGGCCGTGACGGGAACGGAAAAGCGGCTGGTCCTGAGGTTGCTTCACTTGGACGAAGGAACCTCGAAAACCGAGGGCTGGATTGAAGTTTCCCAAGACGATCTGGCGGTGATGATTGCTGTATCGCAACCGACTTTGCACAGGAACCTTCACCGGCTTGTGGATTTGGGGTTAATCGAACTGGGGTATGGCCGGGTTCGACTGCTGGATCGGGGCGCATTGATAGCCAGTTGTCAGACCTGAGGTTTCGGGTCGCGACACCGCTATGCGGTCCAATACTCGCGGACAGGCTGGCCGTTGTGTACGGCACCCGACGAACTTAAGCCTACGCCACACGCCGCGGTTCAGTTTTTCGCACGCGCCTGACTGTCCTCCTCGCCCAATTGGCCGTCCAGAGACATCAGGATTGCAACCGGGCGCAAAGCGGGGATGTGGCTGAACACGATCAGGATGCAGACCGTCAGCGGTACGCTGAGGAAAGCACCGATCAGGCCCCAGACAGTTGTCCAGAAGGTCAACGCCAGAATGACAAGGAATGTCGACATGTTCAGCGAACGGCCCAGCATTGCCGGATCAAGGAAGTTACCGATCAGGAATTGAAGGGTGCCGCACCCAAATAAGATAATCAGAAACGGAACGATCGTATCAAACTGAACAAGCGCGATCATGGCTGGGAAAAACACCGCTATGATCGACCCGATCGAGGGAATGAAGTTCAGAGCAAAGGTCAAAACGGCCCAGGTTTCCGCATATTCCAAACCAAGAACCCTGAATACAAAATAACTGATGCCCGCTGTGATCAGGCTGATCAGCGTCTTTACCCCAACATATCGTTGCAGGCTGATCGATATGGCATCAAGCATGGTCGCAAAATCCGCACCGGTTTGGGGGTCGCCAGCCGCCAGTTGAATTTTCTTGCGAAAGGCGAGACGCTCGGCCATCAGGAACGCGACATAGAGGCTGATCAGAAAGAACTGGTTCAGCAAGGACGTAGCGCTGCCCAGCAACAGGCGTGCGACATAGGTCATGTCGATGCTGACCAGATTGTCGCGGATGAAAGTGGTGACATCGTTGCCGACAAGACCGGTTATGCGCTCAACCGCCCCGTCGAACTGGTTTTCGTAGGTGCTGACGGACCGAGCAAACTGCGTTGCCTGACTGCCCAGCACGTACATGATCATGAACAATCCCACCAGAACCACGGTCACTCCGGCGATATTGGCCAACCAGACCGGAGCACGGGTCAGCGCGGTAACGCGGTCGCTCAGCGCAATGATCAGAACGTTGACCAGCAGCGCCATGGCAAGAGGGATCAGGAAGTTCGCCCCCGCATAAAGCCCCAACACTATCAGCGTCGCGATAATGCAGGTGTCGCGGACAACAGACAGTTTTAGCCTGGGGCGAGCCGTGAGATCTTCCTGATCCGGGATCATTCAGTATCCTGTTTATCTGTTCTTACGCAGGCTGGTGATCGCCCCGCTTTTCCAATCCTGCACCTGCAATCCGTTTTTAGCAATGCAGTCAGCCGTTTGCAGATCGGCATTTGTCACTTTGATACCGATGACGGGTTCTGTGTTTTATTTCGGCAGGTTAGGGTTGCAGGATGACAAAGCCCACGATTCCCCCGTTTGGCCGCCCGCTTCAGGCACTGTGGCTGGCACTTCGCCGGTTCGTCAGGAAAAACGGACCTGTCATGAGCAGCCACGTCGCCATGTCGCTGATGATGGCCCTGTTTCCCTTTGTGTTGTTCACCGTGGCGCTGGCCGGGGCATTGTCGCAGGACTATGTCACTGATGAGTTGATTGATCTGCTGTTCGGGGCATGGCCCAAGGATGTTGCGGACCCTATCGTGGCCGAATTGCGTGCCGTTCTGGCCGGGGCAGGGTCGGGTGTGATTACGCTGGGTGGCTTACTTGCGATCTACTTTGCCTCCAACGGGGTTGCCGCAGTTCGCGCTGCGATGAATCAGGCCTATCACGATCAGGACAGTTGGCCTTTTTGGAAGACCCGGCTTTTGTGTCTGGTTCTGGTTATCCTTGGCGGTTCGGCAATCCTTGTTATTGCAACGGTCGAGGTGGTCTTGCCGGTCTACACGAAACTGGTGGCAGAGCATACCGAAGCTCCGGTAGCGGACTGGCTGTCCGTAGATCGCCTGCGGTGGACGTTTACCGTGGCCGTTCCGGCAGGCACCGTCCTGCTGGCTCATCTAATCCTGCCAACCCGCAGGCACAGCCTGACCCAGATCCTGCCCGGCGTCATACTGACATTGGTTTTGTGGGCAGCTGGCGGATGGGCATTTTCAGTCTATATCAGCCAGTTCGCCACCTACAGTGCCACATATGCGGGTTTGGCCGGGGCAATGGCTGCGCTGATCTTCCTGTATCTGTGTTCTGCGATGCTGATCCTTGGCGCTGAATACAACGGCGCATTAATCGACCTTCGGAACGCCGCTGAAGGAGATATGGCATGAGATTTGCCATTCTGGCGGCTTGCTTAACCCTCGCAAGTGAAGGGCAGGCGCAGTCACTGGAATATGTCGGGTCGGATCAATGTTCGGACTGCCATCAACGCGAGGCCGAGGCATGGGCTTCGTCTCATCATGCCTTGGCCTGGACGGAAGTTGGCGACGGCCATCTGGTCGCCGATTTCGATGGAACCCGGTTCGTGCAGAACGGGATGACGGTTGAATTTACTAAACAGGCAGACAGGTTCACAGCTCGTGTAACTGAAAAAGACGGTGCGACGACGGCATATGATGTGCATTCCGTCGTTGGGATTACGCCTCTGCAACAATTTCTGTTTGAAACCGAACCGGGGCGGTTGCAAAGTTTTGATGTGGTCTGGGATACCGAGCAGAAGCGCTGGTATCACTTATACCCCGATCAGGATCTGCCGCCAGAAGACGGGCTGCACTGGACGGGCCCTTACAAGAACTGGAACGCGCGCTGCGCCGAATGTCACGCCACAGGGTTTGAAAAGAACTACGACGCGCAATCCAGAACATACTCTTCCCGACAGGCTGAGATTGGAGTTGGCTGCGAAGCTTGCCATGGACCGGGGTCGGCACATATCGATTGGACCAAAGGGCAGGGCGTTGCCGAGGGGCTGAGTGATAGAGGCTTCTCGATGAGCTGGGGCAAGGGCCAGACCGAGACCGAGATCCAGCAATGCGCAGGGTGTCATTCGCGGCGCGAGGCGCACGGCAACGGAAACCCCTTGCCGGGAACCCCGTATCATGATGCCTATAACCTGGCTGTGTTGCGGCCCGGTTCGTATCATCCGGACGGGCAGATACTGGATGAGGTCTACGTTTACGGCTCGTTCCTGCAATCCAAAATGTATGCCCGAGGGGTCGGATGTATGAACTGCCACGAGGCACATAGCGCGCAGTTGAAGGCCGAAGGCAACGGTATTTGCACGCAATGTCATTCCACGGCCGGAAACCCAGATTTCCCGACGCTAGCGAAAAGGGAATACGATACACCCAATCACCATCATCACGTCATGGATAGCGCGGGCGCCCAGTGCAAAAGCTGCCACATGATCGAACGCACATATATGGGTGTGGACGGTCGCCGGGATCACAGCTTTCGCGTGCCGCGACCGGATCTGGGATTAGGGACTGATGCCTGCACTGATTGCCACCAGAATAAGGATCAGGCCTGGGCTGCCAGCCGGATCAACGGCTGGTTTCCTGACACAGACAATAGGGGCGCGCATTTTGGTACGGTATTCAGAGCTGCTGCCGATCGTCAGTTGAATTCGCCAGAGGGTTTGATTGCTGTCACAATGGATCCCTCGCAACCCGCTATCGTGCGCGCAACAGCGGCGTATTTGCTGCAACCCTTCGGCTCGCCCGAGGTTGCCGCGCATACAGCGCCACTGTTGCAGGAAGACGATCCGCTGATACGCGCAAATGCAGCAGCCTTGCAGCGTCAGGCGAGCCCAACAGATCGTGCCCAAAGGTTAGAGCCCCTTTTGTCTGATCCTTTTCGCAACGTTCGCATAGCCGCCGCCAAGGAATTTCTGAGTATTCCTCCTCAAGCTCTGACATCTCAGCAACAGGATTTGGCCGGGGAAGGGATGGCCGAGTGGCAGGCGGCGATCTCGAACAGGCTGGATGCCCCGGAAACCCATCTGGTTCTGGGGGGCATGGCGTTGACGCTGCGCAACGCCTCGGCCGCCGAACGGGCATTTCGTGAGGTTGTCGCGCTGGACCCTCAACGCGCCGAAGCGTGGCCCATGGTGGTACAGCTGGCGCAGATCAACAGCGGCCCGGAAGCCGCACGTATCGCCTTGCGCGAAGCCTTGATCAGGTTGCCCGATGACCCGGCTTTGCTGCAATTGTTGCAACAACTGGGCCCCTGATCCGGCACAGGCTTGCCCGATTTGTTCCATCTTCACGGCAAGATTTTACGCTAACAGCATTTCGGAACTGTTGTTTTGAGGTGATGCATGTCCGCTGAGTCAACAAGACAGAAAGCAACCGGAACGAACCCCGCTACGCTGGCGCAGCGCATTGAAGAGTTGCGCAATCGCGAGCCTGTATGTGTTTCGCATGGGGACACACTGATGTTGCAGGGTATGGCGGCCACGTCGTTGCGTGAACAACGTCTGACCGGAAACCGTATCCGTTTGGAAGATTAAGTTCAGCCGCGAAACCCGGTTGCTATAACGAATTTCTCGGAGCTGTCCGAGCGGGATGCGGGCGGTTTAACATGCGCCACTTTCTGAAATTTCTGCTTCAGAAGTTTTTGCAAATCGCCCTCGGCGCCGCCAGCAAGAACCTTGGCTACAAATGTGCCACCTTCTTCCAGCACGTCAAAGGCGAAATGGGCCGCAGTTTCACACAGCGCGATGATCCGCAGATGGTCGGTCTGCTTGTGACCCGAGGACGCTGCGGCCATGTCCGACATCACGACATCGGCCTTGCCACCCAGCCAGTCCTTGACCTTCTGGTCGGCGTCATCCTCCATGAAGTCCAGCACATGGGTATCGGCACCCGCAACCGGTTCGACTTCCTGCAAGTCGATGCCCAGCACCGTTCCTATCCGTTTTCCTGACTTTTCGCCAAGCGCGTTTACCCGTTTGACTGCAACCTGGCACCAGCCACCGGGTGCGCATCCCAGATCAACAACCCGTGCTCCGGGTACGAGAAAGCGGAACTTGTCGTCAAGCTCCATGATCTTATACGCGGCCCGCCCACGGTATCCTTCGGTCTGGGCGCGCTTGACATAGGGGTCGTTCAATTGCCGTTCGAGCCAGCGGGTCGAACTCAGCTTGCGACCACGAGCGGTTTTTACCTTTACCTTCAGGTCACGTTGCCCGCGCCCCGAGTTGTTTTTGCCAGTTGGTGTCTTCGCCATCAGAACGGTCCGTCTTCCAGTACCCCGTCCGCGCTCATCTGTGCATAAAGCAGGCCCTCGCGCAGCCCCCGATCTGCCACGGAAAGGCGATCAGTGGGCCAACAGCGCAACAATGCCTGCAAAATGGCCGAGCCGGACATGATCAGGGCCTGCCGGTCTTCCCCAATCCGAGGATCCCGGCGGCGCCCATGAGGGCCGAGTTCTAAATACCCGCGTATCACTTTGTCAATCTGGTCACTGGTCATACGCAGCCCGTCAACTTTGGTCCGGTCATACCGCTTGAGCCCCAGATGCGATGCCGCAACCGTAGTGACAGTTCCGCTGGTGCCGACGATCTGAAAACCTTCACGGGTTTGTTCATCTTTGTAAGGTGCGAAATCGGCCAGGTTTTCTTCGAAAAACCAGCTCATTAACGCAAACCGCGCGGCGTCGTTTTCGACGTCATTGAACTGATCCCGCAACGTGGCAACACCCAGCGGCACGCTGATCCAGTCCACGACTTTTGCAGCCGGAAAAGGGCTGTCGACCGTGTGAAATCCGTTATGCAAACGCATGATCGCAGCCGGGCGGTCACGGCGAGGGACGGACGAAATGTCGATCCAGACCAGCTCGGTCGAACCGCCGCCAATATCGACAACCAACAGCTGTTCGGTCTTGGTGGACACCAGCGGGGCGCAGGAAATCACCGCCAAACGGGCTTCTTCTTCGGGTTGGATGATTTCAAGCGTCAGCCCGGTTTCGCGTTTGACCTGTCGGATGAATTCGCGGGAATTCTTGGCGCGGCGGCAGGCCTCGGTTGCGATCAGACGCATCCGTTTCACTTTGTTCCGTTTCAGCTTTTGCTGACAGATTCGCAGCGCTTGAACGGTGCGTGCCATCGACGCCCGCGACAGACGTCCGGTGCGTTCCAGACCCGCGCCCAGCTGCACGGACTTGGAGAAGCTGTCAACCACATGAAACCCGCTGCCCTTGGGCTGGGCTATCAACATGCGGCAACTATTTGTTCCCAAATCCAGAGCCGCATACAGGGCATCCGGATCGGGTCTTGCCGGCGCGGGGCTTTCGACCGCTTGCGGGAACGCGCCCGCACCTTTGGGACGCTTGGGCGCCATCGTAACGCCCTCCGATTTTCGAGTTGATTTGACCCTAGGCGGCGCATCGCCGACGTGCAAGCGATTTCCATTTCGAATTTAGTCTGGATGTCACACGCCGTTCATACTGAGGTGCGATTTGAACTTTGATCCCGTTTGAGGGATTCTTGATCGCAATTAGCCGCAGACGGAGCCTGCCATGAAAGATGAACGTGTCCTGACCTTTGACGAATTCGATGAAGTGGTGAATCCGCGCCCAGAGGAATGTGAGTTTGACCGCGTCGTTGAGCGTGCCTTGTCACGTCGTGGGTTTTTGGGCGGCGTATTGGCGATGGGAAGTTTCACGGCGTTGGGTGGGGCGCTGCTTCCGACTGGTGTACGTGCAGCCGCAGATCGCTTTGCGTTCGAGGCGATTCCGGCGTCAACTGCCGATGACGTCATTGTACCGCCGGGCTACAAGGCCGAGGTGATGGTGCGCTGGGGTGATCCGCTTTGGTCTGATGCGCCCGAATTCGATCCGGCCACCCGTGGAACTGCCGCCAGTCAGGAACGTGCATTTGGTGATAACACCGACGGTCAGGATGTGTTTCTGCACGAGGGTCACGTTCTGCTGGTCGTAAACAACGAATACACCAATCGCGATATCCTTTGGGGAAACAACCCGGACGCCAAGGCCGCCTCGGATGACGATGTTGCCAAAGGCATGATGGCGCATGGTGTGACGGTGGTCGAGATTGCAGCTACCGATGGCAAGTGGGGCATTGTTAAGGATAGCCCGTATAACCGCCGCATCACGCCGCAGACAGACATGTCATTGACGGGGCCTGCCACTGGCCATGATCTGCTGAAAACTGCCGCCGATCCGACAGGCACCATCTGTAAAGGCACCTGGAACAACTGTGGTAATGGCATGACCCCATGGGGGACGTATTTGGCCTGTGAAGAGAATTTCAATGGTTACTTCTCGACTGAGGACGAAAACCATGAGGTCAGCGCCGAACTTCAGCGCTACGGCGTTTCGTCCAAGGACTGGGGATACGGATGGGCCGGAATTGACGAGCGTTTCGATGTCTCGAAAAACCCCAACGAGCCGAACCGCGCAGGCTATGTTGTCGAAATCGACCCAACCGATCCGGCCTCGACGCCTCGCAAGCTGACCGCGCTTGGTCGGTTCAAGCATGAAAACGCCGAGGCCATTGTGAACAATGACGGTCGCGTCGTCGTCTACATGGGCGATGATGAACGGGGCGAGTTCCTGTATCGCTTCGTCTCGGAAGGTGTTTATGCCGCTGGTGTGGATACGAATGCGCTGCTCGAGAACGGTACGTTGTCGGTAGCAAAGTTCAACGACGACGGGACTGGTGAGTGGCTGGACCTGACCCCCGAAACAACGGGTATGACGTCGCAGGCCGAAATCTGCATCCATACGCGACAGGCAGCGTCGGCCGTGGGCGCGACCACTATGGATCGCCCGGAATGGGTTGCGGCCAATCCGAACGCGCCCGAGGTCTATTGCTGCCTGACCAACAACAAGAACCGCGGTGTGAAACCGAATGCCGGTGGCGACGACACTTCGGTCAACGGGCCGAATCCGCGCGAGGCGAACAAGTACGGTCAGATCGTGCGCTGGCGTCCTGAAGGCGGAGACCATGGCGCATCGGGGTTCGGATGGGACCTGTATGTACTGGCCGGAAACCCGACCGTGCATCAGGATGCGTATGGCGGTTCGGACAATGTCAACGCCGACAATATGTTCAACTCGCCCGATGGGCTGAAGTTTGACAGCAACGGCCTGCTGTGGATCCAGACCGACGGCAAATACAGCAACGAGGGCGACTTCGAAGGGCAGGGGAATAACCAGATGCTGGCAGGCGACCCTGTTACCGGTGAAATCCGTCGTTTTCTGGTTGGCCCGAACGAGTGTGAGATCACTGGGCTCAGCTGGTCGCCGGATCGCCGCACCATGTTTGTTGGTATTCAGCACCCCGGTGAAGACGGCAACAGCCACTGGCCCGACGGTGGTAGCTCGGTTCCACGTTCAGCCATCATTGCGGTTACTCGTCAAGACGGCGGGCTGGTCGGTTAACCCTGGCAAGACGCGCTGAATCAAGCTTCGGGCGGGTCATGCCGTCCGGGGCTTTTTGTTCATTATGCAGCGCTCTCATAGTGACAATGAGAATTTTGGTATGCGTTTTCGCCGCGAGACGGGTTAAAACCCCGCCACGCCACCGTGGGCGAAAACGTCGCTTGAAAAGCGCCGGGTGTCGAAAACCGACCGACCCATCCCCACATTGAAGTTTAGAACCGGCCCATCGGGTTAGGAGGAATCACAGTAATGCCTGACGTCACCATCGTGTATTGGCGCGACATTCCCGCTCAGGTCATCGTCGGCAAAGGCCGTCGCGGCGCGAAGCGGCAATTGGAAGAACGGTTCGAGCAAGCCATCGACCGCGCCGCCATGAAGGTAAACGCCAAGGACAGTGATGCCTATCTGGCCGAATGGCGCAAGGCCGAGCCTTTTGCGGTTGATGGCGACCCGGCAGAAGTAGCCGAGGCCGAGGCCCTGCGTCTGGAAAAGGAATACGATCAGGACCGCATTAAAGCGCTGATCGCAAATGACGGTTGGGCATAAGCCCGGATCTTAATGGGAGGCCTCAATGGCTTTGCTGAACTTCAAGAAACGTGATGTGGTCGAAAACAGCCCTGTGAACCCGACCGTCGAAGCCTTCCTGCAAGGCTATTCGATCGAGGTCATGCCGCGGACCGCCGAAAAGGTCGAGGATTTCCGCGCTCTGCTGCCCGAGGGCACACGCGTTTACATTGCCCATATCGAAGGTACCCCGATTGAAGATATGGTCAAGACAGCCAAGCGGATTGCAGCCGAAGGCTATCCTGTCATGCCCCACTTCCCGGCGCGGATCATCAAGGATGCGGCGACGTTGGAAAACTGGATCTCGATGTACCAGGGCGAGGCGGGCGTCGAGCAGGCGCTGTTGCTGGCCGGTGGCGTGACAAAGCCGCATGGCGATTTCGACAGTTCCATGCAGCTGATGGAAACCGGTCTGTTCGACAAGGCAGGGTTCAAACGTCTTCATGTTGCCGGTCACCCCGAGGGGAACAAGGACATCGATCCCGATGGGTCCACCAAGAATGTCGATGACGCCCTGCGCTGGAAACAGAAATTCAACGAGACCACGGATGCCGAGATGGCGCTGGCAACCCAGTTTGCCTTCGATGCCAAACCGATCATCGCCTGGGCAGATAGTCTGAAAGAGGCGGGTATCGACCTGCCCATCCACATCGGTATCGCCGGTCCGGCCAAACTGCAGACCCTTATCAAGTTCGCAATTGCCTGCGGCGTCGGCCCGTCGCTGAAAGTTCTGCAAAAGCGCGCCATGGATGTGTCGAAGCTTCTGCTGCCCTATGAGCCGAATGATGTTGTGACTGAATTGGCCAACCACAAGGCGGCCAACCCGGATTTCAACATCACCAACGTGCACTTCTTCCCGCTGGGCGGGATCAAAACCAACGCCAACTGGGCGATCAATAATGGCGGCGCCTCGGCGCAGCCTGCAAACTCCTAAGGAACGGACATGACCCGTACAGTCGTAGAATCAAAAACAAAAACCGCCGTTCTGGGCTTTGACGAACCGTTCTGCGTGATCGGCGAGCGGATCAACCCGACCGGTCGGAAAAAGCTGGCGGCCGAACTGGAAGCAGGCGATTTCTCGACGGTTGAGAAAGATGCGCTGGCACAGGTGATGGCGGGCGCAACCGTTCTGGATATCAATGCGGGCGTCGTCTACAACTCGAACCCAAACCCGAACGAGACCGAACCGCCGCTTATGCGCAAGATCGTTGAGCTGGTGCAGGGTCTGGTTGAAGTTCCGCTGTGTATCGACTCGTCGGTTCCCGGTGCTCTGGAAGCGGGTCTTGAGGCGGCGGAAGGTCGCCCGCTGCTGAACTCGGTCACAGGTGAGGAAGAGCGTCTGGAACTGGTTCTGCCGCTGGTCAAAAAATACAATGTTCCTGTTGTGGCAATCTCGAACGACGACACAGGCATCTCGGAAGACCCCGATGTCCGTTTCGAAGTGGCCAAAAAGATCGTTGAACGTGCCGCTGATTTCGGCATCCCTGCGCACGACATCGTTGTTGATCCGCTGGTCATGCCGATCGGTGCGATGGCAACTGCCGGTCAGCAGGTGTTTGCTCTGGTCCGTCGCCTGCGCGAGGAGCTGGGCGTTAACACCACCTGTGGCGCGTCCAACATCTCGTTCGGTCTGCCGAACCGCCACGGCATCAACAATGCCTTCCTGCCGATGGCAATGGGTGCCGGCATGACCTCGGCGATCATGAACCCGGTGGCTCTGCCGGTGACGCAGGCAAAAATCGCCGAGAAAAAAGAAGCCGTTGCCGCAGCTGGCATCATCCTGCCCGAAGGCATGGATGACGAGACGTTCGTTCAGATGTTTGGCCTGGGCTCCACCAAGCCGCGCGCCGGTAAGGAGATGGAGGCCATCCGCGCCGCCAACCTGCTGACCAACAACGACCCGCATGGTGGGGAGTGGATCAGGTTCAACAAATCACCTGACGAGGCCGGTGGCGCAGCCGGTGGTCGTCGCGGCGGTGGCCGTCGTCGCCGCGCCTGATTACATCAACAAAGACAGCTAAGGCCGGGCACTGTGCCCGGCCTTTTTCGTTTGCCCCTGATCAATGTCGATTTTACGCAAGGGTTCAGGATATCCTGATCCGGGACGCAACGATCAGGTGGCACCATGCGCAAACATCACCCCCCGAACCTCTCAGAAGCGGAACTGACCAAGCGGTTGGGCAAAAAGGAGTATTTCGAGCAACTGATTGATCTTCAGGCCAAGCTGGCCAGGATTCAACAAGCGTATCTGTTTCACGGGCTCAAGGGTGTGCTGGTGTTCGAGGGTTGGGATGCGGCTGGCAAGGGGGGAACCATTCGTAGGATCAGCCAGGCTTTGGACCCGCGCAGCTTTAAGGTCTGGCCAATTGGGGCGCCCCGGAACTACTACCTCAACCGGCATTACCTGCTGCGGTTTTGGGAACGTTTGCCACCGTCCGGAGCGATATCCGCATTCGACCGCAGCTGGTACGGGCGCGTGTTGGTCGAGCGGATCGAGAACCTGACACCGGAAACACGCTGGCGCGCTGCTTATCAGGAAATCAACGATTTCGAACGCATGCTGGTCGACGATGGTGCCCGGATCGTCAAGCTGTTCTTCCACATCTCTGAAGATGAACAGATGCAGCGGTTTACAGAACGGCTAAGAAACCCGTTGAAGCGCTGGAAGTTGACGTACGAGGATTTCCGGAATCGCGAGAAATGGGATGTTACCGAGATCGCCGTGGATGAAATGTTGGCCCGGACGTCAACCGATCTGGCGCCGTGGCACGTAATACCGGCCAATAACAAAAGATATGCGCGCATCAGCGCCATGAAGGCCATTGTCAAAGCGTTTTCAGCAGGGGTCGATCTGAACCCGCAACATCTGGACAGCCGTACGCTTGAGGCGGCCATCCAGGCTTTGGATGTTGAAGACTCGCTGATCGACAGTCTTCGTGCGCGGACTGAGTGACATTTTCCGGGCGAGCTGAAACGATCCGGCTTGCGCGTCAGGGAACTCTGGTTATATCTCGGGGGTGCGGCGGGTATGATGTAATGGTAGCCTGTCAGCTTCCCAAGCTGAACGCGCGGGTTCGATTCCCGCTACCCGCTCCAGAACTCTTAGGTCAGACGGCGATTTCCGGTGAAGGCCTGCTCCGGCAGGCATGGGGGTCGTTTCGGGACGTTCCACCAAATTGACTTGTGCCAGTGGATATTTCCGGTTTTGGGCATCCCCCTTGCGATTGGTAGGATTCCGGGCGTCTTATGATAGAGTGACGCCATCACTGTTGAGCAGAGCCCAACTATGCGGGAAATTGATCAGACCGGCACGAGTACACCCCAAGAGCCTTGCGCAGGTGATGTTCATGCTTTTCTGGAGAGCCTGACCGGCCCGTCCCGTGGAACGGTTTCCTGGCTTGTTGACAGCGCATTGACTGTTTCTGTTGGCGAAGGCCGTGCGCTAGGTCTGCGCCTGAAAGACAACACGCCGCCCCATGACGAAGATATCGCAACGCTTCAGTGGTCCGAGGGGGGCTATGTGCTGAACGCGCTGGCAGGGCAAGACATCTGGGTCAATGGCCACAAGATTGTCTCGGCAACGCTGAAACACGGCGACATGATCGAATTTGGCGAATTGGGTCCGATATCCCGGTATCGCATTTGTACTCAGAGGTTTCCCATTCGTCACACGGTCGAGGATATCCTGAGTGACGCCTATGCCTATGCGCGGTCAAGTCGCCGGCCCTTTGCCCAAAGAATGTCGGGTGCGCTGCGTGAGAGTGGGCGAAGGCTTGTTTCTCAAACCACTATGTTCTTCAGGATTGCGGTGGTTGCAGCGATTGCGCTGATCGCAGGTCTGCTGTTCCTGCTTTATCAAAACGACCGTAGACTGGCCGACAGCCTGCAACAGGAAGCCCGCAAGATCGAAGCGGTGTCGGCCATGCTTAGCCAGACGCGGGAAGATGTGCTGACCCCAGAAGACCTTGTGGCGTTGAGGGATGCCTTTCAGAACCAACTGATATCAACCGAGCAGCGGTTGGGTACCCTTGAACAGCGCGCGGGGGCGTCCACCCGGGTTATCACCGCCTCTACTCAATCCGTGGCTTTCATTCAGGGCGCCTACGGATTACGTCATATCGAAAGCGGTAAACTGCTGCGCCATGTGTTGGGGCCAAACGGAGAGAAGTTGCAAACGCCCTTCGGTCAACCCTGGATCGAACCGGACGCAACGGGTGAGCCCGCAGAGTTCCAGTTCACCGGCACCGGGTTTCTGCTGGAGGGTACGCCGCTGTTGGCCACCAACCGCCACGTTGCCTTGCCCTGGACATCCGGCGACAAGGCTCAGGCGCTGAAAAACGCAGGTCTTGAGGCCGAGATGCTGCGGTTGCTGGCCTATCTGCCAGGTCAGGCCGACCCGATCGAGGCCACTTTGGACCGGTTCAGTGAGACCGCTGATCTTGCGCTTTTGTCGGTTGATCCAAGCCGTATCGAGGGGCTGGGATTACGACTGGCCGATGACCTTCCTCGCAGCGGTGACGAAGTCTTTCTTCTGGGGTATCCTACTGGCCTGAAAGCGTTAATTGCGCAGGCGGGGCCGGAATTTCTGAAAACGCTCGAGAAAGACGGGTCCGTCAATTTCTGGACGATCGCCGCACGGTTATCTGCGCAAAACCAGGTTCAACCTCTCGCCAGCCGAGGAATCGTGGCGCAGACAAGCCCGGGTGCAGTCGTTTACGACGCAGAAACAACGTCAGGAGGAAGCGGAGGGCCGGCCCTGAACCGCAAGGGAGAGGTGGTCGCGATTAACGCCGCGATCCTGCCAGAGTTCGGGGGTTCAAACATCGGGGTTCCGGTTTTGCACCTGAAAACCTTGCTGAATGAAACTGTCAGCCAGTAATCAATCACTGGTCTGGAACGGCGATTTTTGAACAAAGAATACGACCGTCAACGGAACGATCACGGAAGTCACGGCTACGGCGATCAACAGGTGTCCAAGTTGGCTGTAATCGGCAATCGATGTGACGACACCGGTTTCCGGGTCGGTTACCGCGCGCGACACCACGAAAATCTGGTTCATGTATTTCGTTGCCAAACTGCTGGCCGACAAGGCCATGTTGGTGAATGACGCCATGACGGCAAAGAAAGTTGCCTTCAGATGCACAGGAGCATTACGTGCGATCCAGGCCAGCATCGGAACCATCGCGATTTGACCCAGCGGAGATTCAACTGCGGTGTCGAGGATTGCAATGAACCTTGCGTCTACGATCCCGCCGGTATGCGCAGATGTCCATTCATGCACGCCGTAATACAGCGCAAGGTTGGGCAGGGCGAGGACCCCCGACGCTATGGTCAGAATGATGACGACCTGCGCAATCGAGCGGTTGGCCATAAACGGTCTCAGGACGATGAGCCCGACCAGTGCAAGCAGGGACGTCAGAAGCGCCAGGATTGCCAGGAACTGCTCGTCAAACCCCAACTCGTCGATTTCGAACCAGGTCAGCCCCGGCCCGGGCAGGGGAACCGCACGAAACACGAAAATGATTATCGCCGTACCAATCAGAGCCTTTGCCTGATTTGGGTTCAGTTCCTTCACCAAGCGCGACATCAGGTACAAGATCACACTCAGTGAGACTACAAAAATAGTTTCCTGGGCGAGTTGGAAATTCGATGTTCCCAACACGATACTCAGTACAACAAAGGCGAGACCGCCCAACAGGATTGGCCATTTGACCTCGGTGGTTTCGTCAGGGTTATGCGGGGGATGACCTAGGCGAAGATGTTGACGCTGTATCAAACCGTGCAAAACCACACCGCTGACGGACAACAGCGGAATGACAAGCGCGATCAGATAGACGTTGCCATACAATGCAAGACGGTCTGATTTCTGCATGCCCTCGGTTCCCGAGAACACCCAGATATTGACCGCGGCTACGGCTGCAAATCCCGAGAAAATGGCGATCCTGCCCAGTGTTTGCATTGTTGTATGCTGCGCACGGGTTTCCTCGGGCGAAAACGGCTGCCCGTGGGGATTGATCTTTGGAACGGCCTCGACCGTCATCGCGTCGGCGACGACATCCTGAATGGCATAGCCGGAAGGCGCCAAGAGCAGGGCAATGATATACCAGTGTTCCAGCGGTATGACATCAACCATATGTCCGGGAAAGGCCACAAGCCCGTACATGGTGAGCAGGGACAAGGTGATCAGGGTTGCCCCCAATAGGATCAGCAATGACTTCCACCGCCAAAACAGATCAACGATATGACCCAGTGGCATTTTCAAGATCCAGGGAAGCCCGGCCCAAAACGCCAACCCGGCTACAAAGGAAGCGGATAGGTTAAGATAGTCCTTAAGAAAAAAAGCGCCGACGACCGATGTCAGGCCAGAAACCCCGGCGGCAAAGTAGACCATGAGCGGTGGCAGGTAGGACCATCGCATCTGTCGCGCCAGATCAACAAAGGTTCTTTGCCACCATGCAGAAAGCGGCGCTCCTGTAGAAGGCTGGTCAGTGGTCATGTTCACGTAAATCGCATCGCAGGATTTCCTTGACCCAATGATACAGGCTTACAGAAACGCGGACGCAAAAAGCAACAAACTGGTCACCACCCCAAAGAGGGGAACAACAAGAGGCACGCGGAACTGCGGTTCATCGGTTTCAGCCCGGGTCTTCAAAAGGATCAGTGAAAGATTGACCAGCACAAAGACCCCCAGAACAATTTGCGACGTGCGCTCGGCCAGAATGGCGATTGGAAGCGTTTGGGTCAGCAACAGGATTATCGCCGTGACCATGATTGTCGCTACCGTTGGCGTCTGAGTGACCTGAGATACCGTAGCCAGAAACTTAGGCAAATGATCCCGATCCGCGAGCCCGTAAATCACGCGGGATGCCATGATCATCTGGATCAGAACACCATTGATCGTGGCTACGATGGCAATGGCCGAAAACCCCTGCTGGATAACCTCGGGTGCGTCCGTAAAAATCAGGGCCAGCGGAGCGGCGGACGTCGAAAGGACATCGATCGGCACCACATACAGAACAGTCATGGACGTAACAAGATACAAGACCGTGGCCAGAACAAGCGTCAACAGGATCGCTTTCGGGATTGTTCCGGCGGGGTCTTTTACTTCTTCAGCGACATTCGCCATGTCCTCGAAACCGACAAAGGCGAAAAACGCCAGAAGCGAAGCGGCCAAAATCCCTCTCCAGGCGTTTGGGTCCAGCCCGGGAACCATCTGGGTGAGCGCATAGCCCTGAGGCTCAGGAAGGGACAGGCCCCAACCAATAACGACAAGTAGCCCGCTGATTTCTATGATGGTAATGACTGCCGCCACCATTACCGACTGCGTGATCCCCCATAGGGCGATCAGCCCCATGACCAGAACAACACCGATTGTCAGACTTGAAATGCCTATACCTGTAAGCGTTTGAAGGTACGACGCGGCCCCGATAGCCACGGCCGAGGCCGAGATGATGCCCGAGGCGGCCACCGCGAGACCAACCAGAACGGCCATCCAGCTTTTCTGAAACCCTGCTTCGACATAAGCGGCTTCACCTGCACTCACTGGATATCGGGTTGCCAATTCTGCGTAAGACAGGGCAGTCAGCGCAACTACAAGTGCAGCAATCAGGAACGAAACAGCGGCATACGGGCCCGCAATCCCGGCCGTCGCACCAACAAGCACGTAAATTCCGGCTCCAACGGTAACTCCAAGCCCATAGAGCGTGAGCAGCGGGGTCGTCAGCGCCCGCCGCAGCTTTGGTGTCTTTTGTTCAACGATGGACATCATCTATCCGCCAATTGCTTCGCTCCGCGTGTCTTAAGTTGGCTTCGACGTTTCTGTACTTGATTAGTTGCCTCGATCATATGCAGTGACTGACGTGCGGTTGGTCCCGAGAAGCCAGAGCGTAGTCGGCAGAAGAGCGCGCCTCGCATTTGCCGCGCCCGTGGAGTGAAACCTTCGCGCCATTGAAATACTGATCACCGGTAAATTTGCTTGGGGTCAGGCAGGTGAGCGTCGGGCCCGTTGATATATTCGTACTTCACTATGTGGTCACTTTGCGTGCTTTGATTCAGGTCAATGAAAGCGGATCGTCACACTGAATCGTAGACCGGTGCGCCTTTTACACGCAATGAACCGCCGAACTTTCTGAGCCTTAAGGAATGCGGTCAAGCAAGGAGTCTCGGGTGACCAAATGGGTCAAAAGCTCCAAAGACTGGCCCGCAGAGTTCGTTTCGATCATTCGTATCAACTCCTGCGCAGCCTTTTGACCCATTTCACGGTGGGGCACGTGAACCGTTGTCAGGGCAGGGCTGACAATGCGCGCGATTTCGATGTCGTCAAAGCCGGTTATCGACACGTCTTCGGGCACTCGGAGCCCCATTTTCTGCGCCTGCCTCAATGCGCCGACTGCCAGAACATCGTTTCCGCACAAAACTGCGGTCGGCGGCATGTCAGTCGCCATGAGATCCCTGAATGCCGTCGCGCCATTCTCGAACTCATATGTGGTTTCGATCACCATTAGGTCATCCGGCTGCAAGCCGTGCTCAGCCATGGCGCTTTTTATCCCTGCGATCCTGAGCCGCGCCCGATCATTTCCCGAACTGATACCCGATATCGTCGCAAGACGCGTATGTCCTTGTCTGATGATCTGGTCTGCCAGCGCTTTCATGGCCTTGCGGTTGTCGAACCCAACTGACGGCACAGGTTTATCCGGCAGAAAGGACCAGGCAACCAGCGCGGGCACTTTCCGTCTGTCCAGATAATCGTAAATATCTGCGTCCCTGTCATGACCGATCAGCAACAATCCATCTGCACCCCGTGCAACCAGGGTTCGGATCTGATCCTTTTCCGCTTCGGGTTCATAAGCTGAACTGGAGACCAGCAGCGTGTAGCCACGCTGATGAATTTCTTCCTGAAACGCTTGTAACCCTCTTGCGAATATCGCGTTTTCCATGGTGGGGATGATGGCGCCAATGGTAAATGACCGCTTGGCCGCCATCACGCGGGCCGCGAAATTTGGCGTGTACCCCAATTCCTCGACCGTCGACAGGACACGCTTGCGCGTTGCTTCAACAACTTGTTGCGGGTTGTTCAGACACCGGGACACTGTCGCGGTCGAAACACCCGCGGCCTTGGCAACGTCATCCAGTGTCGGAGCAGACCGATGTTTTGACATTCTCGAACTCTCAATTCCAGTTGGCTTAAGTTAATCGCATTTTTCAAATGATGAAAGCACCAATGTAAGCGCTTGCAATATTGATGTAAGCGCTTACAAAGGTGTTGAACCGATTCTGAACGGGAGTCCCGGAAATGGTCCTTGCTGCATCTGTCGTCGTTTTCGCGATCTATTTCGCCAACGTTGCTTTGGGTGCTTTTGCAGGCCGCGCGTTTCTTGGTGACGTAGGAGAGATGTTGGTTCTGTTCGCGGCGTCGATTTTGTTCGTTGTCGCGATTCTGAAAAAGGAAGCTGACCGAAACGCAACAGACGGCAGCTGAACTTTTGCTTGGGAGGGCAATTCATGAACAACGACGAGATTGAACTGGCGTCAACAGAACGT
This sequence comes from Ruegeria sp. P8, assembly GCF_056534665.1. NCBI lineage: Bacteria > Pseudomonadati > Pseudomonadota > Alphaproteobacteria > Rhodobacterales > Roseobacteraceae > Ruegeria > Ruegeria sp. P8. Next base: position 264,021 of record NZ_JBQERC010000002.1, on the reverse strand, counting down.
CGCAACTTTCTGAAGCTGAGCGCGAGTGGCGCGTTCACGGCCGCATTGGTTGCCGGGGCAGGGGGTGTTTTGTGGTCTTCCGAGGCTGCCGCGCAAACCGCAAAAGAAGAGAGTGAGCGCGAAAAGGCCGCAGACCACATTATGACGGTGGCCACAGCCTATGTGCTGGGTGCGTCGCGCAGCTATCCGATCATGCAGCTGGATCTGAAGGAAAACATCCAGAATGCTACCAACGGCAAGGTCTATGTCAAATTGGCCCCCGGTGGCCAGCTAGGCGCGGGCGGTGCGCTGGTGCAGAAAGTACAAGGTGGAACCATTCAGGCCGCGCAGCACTCGCTGTCAAATTTTGCGCCTTTTGCGTCCACGGTCGACCTGATCAACATGCCGTATCTGTGCGGGTCGAACCAGCGCTTCACCAACCTTGTCCATTCGGACACGTGGAAAAGCGAAGTCCACCCCAAGGTCGAGGCGGCAGGCTTCAAGGCCCTGTTCTACGTGAATATCGATCCGCGTGTTGTCGCAGTCCGGCAGGGTGGCAATGCGGTCATAACACCGGGGGACATGGGCGGGATCAAGTTCCGCGTTCCCGGTTCGAAGATGCTGCAACAATACTATCGCATGGTTGGTGCCAACCCGACGCCTGTGGCATGGGGTGAAACACCTTCGGCGATCAAGCAGGGTGTTGCCGACGCGCTCGACCCGTCAGTTGGAGCACTGTATGTCTTTGGTTTCAAGGACATCCTCAGCCATGTGACCTTCACGCAGGCCGTTCCGGACAGTCAGGTTTATTCCTGTAATCTGGAGTGGTTCAACTCGATGCCTGCTGACGTGCAGGAAGGCATTATGTGGGGTGCCGAGATGACTGGCCATCAGAACCTGTCCAAGGTTCCGTCGGCGCGTGCTTACGCCATGTCCGAGCTGAACAAGGCAGGTGTTGAATTCCATTCACTCAGCGATGATCAGTTGGCGGAATGGCAGGATGCCGGTGGGTATCAGCGTTCGGAATGGGATCCTTTCAAGACGGAACTGGCCGGTTCGATGGACAACTTTGAGAAGCTGGTCGAAGCGGCCGGTACGCAGGGCAAATACTACGTCCACGACGCCTAAGGTGAAACCCGTGGGCGCCTGCTGGCGTCCACGATTCTTGTACCGCGCGGCCGACAGTGGCCCGTCAAGGCAGGTACGGACCGGGCTGTCCCATCGCCGGAGGATCAGATGACCGTTCTTCAGAACATTGACCGAAACGCAGAACGCTGGTTGCTGCTGGTGTTCTACGTGATGCTGGTGATCACCATGGCCATCGAGGTGCTGCGGCGCGAGATATTCGCCTATTCCTCGATCTGGGGCGAGGAAATCGTGCGGTATTCCTTTATCTATCTGGCTTGGATCGGTGCTGCTGCCGCGGTGAAAGAGCGCGCTCATATCCGGATCGATGTGATCATGCACTATGTCGGGCCGCGCCCCAAGGCACTGCTTTATATCTTCGGCGATCTGGTGATGTTCCTGGTGGCGATCATCGCACTCTACTGGTCGTATGAAGCCGTGCACGTTTCGGCCAAGTTTGGTTCCGTTACGGACGGATTGCGGATTTCCAAGGTTTGGTTCCTGATGGCCGTGCCGACCGGGTTTGCCCTGATGATCTGGCGGCTGATCCAATCCCTGTTGCGCGATCTGAAATGCCTTCGCGACGGCACGCCCGTCTTCGAAGGCGACAAACTGTTTGACTGAGGAGAGACCGGATGCTTTGGAACTCCCTCAATCAAACTGTTGAACTGGGCTGGGATTTTTATCTGCCGGTGATCCTGTTTGTTGCCCTGATCGCTTTGGCCGTACCGGTTTGGGCGGCCATTGGAACGGCTGCGATCGTAATGCTGATCATGTCCGGTGACCTTCCTCTCAGCCTTGTCGGAGAGAGCCTGTTTACCGGCATCGATGCTTTTGCCCTGACTGCCGTGCCCCTGTTTATCCTGACCGGGGATGTTCTGGTTCGGACGGGGTTGTCACGCAAGTTTCTGGATGTTGCCGAGGCTTTGACATGCTTCGCCAAGGGCGGCTTCGGATCGGCCACGGTGCTGGTCTGCGGAATGTTTGCCGCGATTTCGGGATCAGACGCCGCCGGGGCTGCTGCGGTTGGCAGGATGACCATCAACCGGTTGGTGGAAAGCGGGTATCCGCGCCCCTACGCCTGTGCTCTGGTCGCGGCCGGTGCCTGCACCGGCATTCTGATACCGCCCTCGATCGCCTATATCATCATCGGCCTTGTGCTGGGTATTTCCGCATCGACGCTTTTTCTGGCCGCCCTGATCCCGGGTCTGGCTATCCTGGTGTCGATCCTGATCACCAACATCATCATGAACCGCCTTTATGCATACGAAGGCGGCGGCATGATGACCATGGGGGAGTGGTTGGCCAATCTGGGCAAGGCGCTCAGGTCTGGCTGGTATGCCTTTATCGTGCCGGGGATTATCTTTTACGGCATCTTTTCGGGCCGACTTACGCCGACTGAGGCTGGTGCCACGGCTGTTGTCGTCACCATCATCATGGGCTTCATCCTGCGTACGCTGACATTGGCGGATTTTCCGTCGATGCTGGTCAGCTCTGCAAAGGTGAACGGGGTGATCCTGCCGATCATCGCCTTTTCGGCTCCGCTGGCCGAGGCGCTGGCGATCATGGGTGTTCCTCAGGGGTTTGTCACTTCGGTGACCTCGCTGACAGACGACCCATCTCTGCTGATCCTGTTGATGATCGGCATCCTGATCGCAGCGGGCTGCGTCATGGAGACGACGCCGAATATCGTCATCCTGGCACCTATCCTGAAACCACTGGCGGACAATATCGGCATGAATGAGATCCAGTTCTGCATCATGATGATCACCGCGCTGGGAGTGGGTTTTATCACCCCGCCGCTGGGGCTGAACCTGTTTGTCGTATCTGGCATTACCGGTGAATCCATTCTGAAGATTGCCGCCCGAGCCGTGCCTTTCGTATTGACCATGCTGATCGTAGTGATCCTGATCGCCTACGTGCCAGCCGTGTCGACAACATTGCTACCTGAAATCTACCAATAGGACCTGCTGAACATGCCTCGTGAATATCTGAAAAAGGCAACTTTAACGGCTCAATCACACGCCTCAGAGGTGCATGATACGGTGAAGACCATTCTTACCGATATCGAGGCGGGCGGTGATGCAAAGGCAAGAGAATACGCCGCCAAGTTCGACAAGTACGAAGGGAATGTCTTGCTGACCCCGGCTGAGATTGAGGCCGCCTGTGCAAAAGTGTCCGAAAAGCTGAAGGCCGACATCCGTTTCGCCCATGACAATGTGCGGCGCTTTGCCGAAACGCAGAAAGCGACCGTATCTGACGTTCAGACCGAGATCGTTCCGGGTTTCGTCGCCGGGCAGAAGGCAATTCCAGTGGATGCTGCAGGGTGTTACGTGCCAGGGGGGCGATACAGCCACATCGCCAGTGCGATTATGACAGTGACCACCGCGAAAGTTGCGGGATGTCGCCACATCACAGCGTGCTCGCCTCCGCGCCCTGGCGAAGGGGTTGCGCCTGCCATCGTTTATGCGGCGCATATCTGCGGGGCCGACAGCATTCTGGCCATGGGGGGCGTGCAGGGTGTTGCCGCCATGACTTACGGTCTGTTCGGTTTGCCGCGCGCCAACATCCTTGTGGGCCCCGGCAATCAGTTCGTGGCCGAAGCCAAGCGCATCCTTTACGGCAAGGTTGGTATCGACATGATCGCAGGTCCGACCGACAGTTTGATCCTTGCCGATCAGTCTGCCGATGCGCATGTCGTCGCCACCGATTTGGTCAGTCAGGCCGAGCACGGATACAACTCGCCGGTCTGGCTGGTCACCGATGATCGCGACCTTGCGCAAAAGGTGATGGAACTGGTACCTGCGCTCATCGCCGATCTGCCGGAACTGAACCGCGAGAACGCCTCGGCCGCATGGCGCGATTATGCTGAGGTTATCGTCTGTTCCAACCGCGAAGAGATGGCCGCCTGTTCCGACGAATATGCACCTGAGCATCTGACGGTTCAGGCTGAGGATCTAGATTGGTGGCTGGAACGACTGACCTGTTATGGATCGCTGTTTCTGGGCGAGGAAACAACCGTGTCATACGGAGATAAGGCGACCGGTACGAACCATGTTCTGCCAACCTCGGGCGCGGCCAGCTATACTGGCGGGCTGAGTGTCCACAAATACATGAAGATAGTGACGTGGCAGCGGGCTACGCGCGAAGGGTCGAAGCCCATTGCCGAAGCGACCGCGCGGATATCGCGGTTAGAAGGAATGGAGGGTCACGCCCGTGCAGCAGATGTGCGTCTTGCGAAGTACTTCCCGGACGAGCAGTTCGACTTGACTGCCGATGGATGACCCGCGCTCATTGTTTGACCTGACTGGCCGGGTGGCGTGTATCACCGGTGCCAGCTCGGGACTTGGGCGGCAAGTGGCACGGACTCTTGCCGCAGCAGGTGCCCGTGTTATCGGCGTTGCCCGGCGCAGTGATGCGTTGGCGGAGATGCGGGCCGAGATTGGCACGCGCGCTGCAGCGGTTGTTGCAGACGTTGCAGATCGCGCTGGGGTAGATGCGTTGACACAGGCCGTCACTTCCAAGTTTGGCCCCCCCGACATTCTGGTCCATGCGGCTGGGGTGAATACGCGTGAGGCTGCTGCTGATGTTACTCCTGAGGGGTGGGATGCCACGCTTGCCCTGAACCTGAGCGCGCCGTTCTTCCTTAGCCAAGCCATGGTGCCGACAATGAAGGAAAAGGGGTGGGGGCGAATTGTCAATTTCGCCTCGCTGCAAACAACGCGCGCTTTTCCAGGTGGTATCGCCTATGGCGCGTCCAAGGCGGGGATCGGGCAGTTGACACGCGCCATGGCCGAGGCGTGGTCGCCCTTTGGCATAAACGCCAACGCCATCGGACCGGGGTTCTTTCCCACCGAACTGACGCAGGCTGTGTTCGACGACCCCAAGCGCGCGGAACGGAACGCCGCGCAAACCTGTATCGGACGCAATGGGCGGATGCAGGATATCGACGGGCCGATCCTGTTCTTATGCTCTCGGGCGTCTGACTATGTCACGGGACAGGTTCTGATGGTTGACGGAGGGTTTACTGCCAAATGAAGGCTCTGGTTTACAAAGGTGTTGAACACATGGTGTTTGACGATGTGCCGAATGCCGAACCGGGCGCATCGGAACACCTGATCCGGGTCGAGGCGGTTGGCATCTGCGGATCGGACATGCACGCCTATCTGGGCCATGATGCACGTCGCCCAGCGCCCCTGATCCTCGGGCACGAGGCAGCCGGTGTCATAGCTGATGGTATCCGCGCCGGTGACCGGGTGACGATCAACCCGCTGGTAACCTGTGGCCAATGCGCGGCATGTCGGGCGGGTCGCGAGAATCTGTGCCCGGACCGCCAGATCATCTCGATGCCACCGCGCGAAGGGGCGTTCGCGCAATATGTCTCGATGCCAGGCAGAAATCTTGTCGACGTGCCCGATGATGTCCCTTTCGCCAAGGCTGCGCTGGCTGAACCTCTGGCTGTAAGCTGGCACGCAGTCAGACTGGGGATCGAGGCTCAGCATTCTGCGATGGACCGCCGCGCCTTGGTGATTGGCGGAGGGGCTATTGGCCTTGCGGCGGCCTTGGCCCTGCGGGCGCAGGGTATTGAAGACGTTACAATCGCGGAACCAAACGCGTTGCGCCGGACTTATCTGGCGGAAATCGAAAGTTTTGCACTTGTGGATGCGCCCAATGGGTCTTTCCCGTTGGTCATTGATGCTGTTGGATATGCCGCGACACGGTCGGTCGCTTCGGCCCTGGTCGCGCCGGGTGGCGTGATCGCGCATGTCGGATTGGGTGATGATGCCGGAGGTCTGGACGTGCGTCGCATGACCTTGCAGGAGATCACCTTTATCGGAACCTACACCTACACCGCGCAGGATTTCCGCGACACGGCTCAGGCGATCTTTGACAGCCGTCTTGGCGCCCTGAATTGGGTTGATGAGCGTGCACTGGCTGATGGCGCGCAGGCGTTTCGCGATATCCGCTCTGGCTCCGTAGCCGCACCAAAGATTATCCTGAGACCCTGGGGATAAACCTGACAGAACTGGAGGCCACCATGTACAAGAAAATTCTGGTCCCGATGGCTTTGGATCACGGCATTTCACAGCATACGCTGGAGATCGCGCGTGCCTTGTCCGAAAACGGGGCCGAGGTCATCGGCTTGCATGTCTACGAAATGCCACAGGGATCGGTCAGCGCCTATCTGGACAAATCCGCAGTAGCCGAAGGGTTCGAGCGCGCGAGGCAGGCCTTGTTGCAAAAAGTTGACGGGCTGGATGGTGTGAAAGCCGAAATCATCAAAGGGCACACCGCCCGCACCATCATTGACTACGCGACCAGCAACAATGTGGACTGTATTGTCATAGGTTCGCATAAACCGGATCTAAGCGACTACTTTCTGGGATCGACAGCGTCACGCGTTGTTCGTCATGCCCCCTGCGCTGTACATGTGCATCGCAGAACCTGATTTCCTTAATCGCGCCAAGCGCCCCAACAGGACCAACAGCCCGACCATGAACATAGACAAGAAGATAACCGACGATCTGGTGGCCAACGATATCTCGTTCGTCACCACCGTCCCCTGCAAGCAACTGGCAGGCGTCATCGCTGAAATCGACCAGCGAGAGGACATTTATCACATCCCGTCCAACAAGGAAGACGAGGGGATGGGCCTGTGCGCCGGGGCATGGATGGGCGGCAAGCGTCCCGCGATCATCATGCAAAACACCGCAATCGGTGTGACGATCAACACGCTGGCGACACTGATCCAGTTTTACCGCATGCCATTGCCGATGCTGATTTCCTATCGCGGAGAGCTGCGCGAACCGGTTGCCTGCCAGGTTGAAATGGCTGTGCACACCAAAGCGCTGCTGGCTCAGCTGAATATCCCGACTTATCACTTCCACCATCAGTCAGATGTTGAGGAACTCGACGCGATCCTCAAATACACCTTTATGTGCAACAAACCGGTCGCCATTCTGACCGATGCCAGTTTCTGGGGAGGCTATGGCGACCAATGATCCGCTCTGAAATTCTGAAAGAAATCGCTCCGATCCTGCGCGATCAGCTCGTTGTTTGTAACATTGGCATTCCAAGCCAGGAGCTGCACGCCATCGACGACCAGCCCACCAATTTCTACATGCTGGGCACGATGGGACTGGCCTCATCTATTGGCTTGGGGTTGGCCTTGTCGCAGCCCAAGCCGGTTATCGTGATCGATGGGGACGGGTCGGTCCTGACCAATCTGGGTACATTGCCGACCATCGCCAATAACGTGGCGGACAACTATATCCTGTTGATCGTCGATAATGGGTCGTACGGGTCCACTGGGGATCAGCCGACGTATGCCGGGCAGAAGACCTCTCTGGCGAAAATGGCGGAAGCCGCAGGATGCGAGCGCGTAATCGAATGTCAGGCCGAAGACACCGGCCGCGTGCTGCAAGAAGCGCTGGATTCGAAACAGATGACCATCATCGTGGCTAAGTGCGAAAGCGGAAATGCCAAGATGCCTGTTATCACGATGGATCCGGTGGTGATCCGCGACCGGTTCATGAAGGCCGTACAGGCCTGATGTTATCCAGCGCTATCCACAGTTCCGAGGACGCCCGCCGCCTCGCGCGGCGGCGTCTGCCGTGGATGGTATTTGACTATATCGACGGTTCCGCCGGGTCCGAGGTTGGCGCAGCCCGAAACAGGGCTGCACTGGATGCGCTGACCCTTCGCCCTAGAATTCTGAATGATGTCAGCGAAAGGTCGCTTGCTTGTTCCGTCTTTGGCAGGTCGACTCAGCGCCCGTTTGGCATCGCACCGATGGGGATGTGCAACCTGTCGGCCCCCGGTGCAGATCTGATGCTGGCACGCCTTGCGGCGCGGTACGAGGTGCCGCTTGGGGTATCAACCGTCGCATCGACGCCAATGGAAGACCTGATTGTCGAGGCAGAGGGACATGCCTGGTTTCAGCTGTATTTCAGCGGCGATGGCAGTGGCACCTTCAAGTTGGTCGAGCGCGCAAAGGCTGCGGGGTACGAAACGCTGGTGCTGACGGTGGACGTGCCCGAAGTGGGACGTCGACCGCGTGAATTGCGCCATGGGTTTAGGATGCCATTCAAAATGGGCCCGAAACAGGTGCTTGATTTTGCGCTTCACCCCCGGTGGTCGCTATCAACGCTACTGCGGGGCAAGCCCGAAATGGCGAATTTCCTGATGGACGGATATGATTTTGATCGCCGGGAAAGCCGGGCCAAGGCGACTTGGGAGACACTGGCCCGTCTGCGCGACCAGTGGGCCGGGAAACTGGTGGTCAAGGGCGTTCTGGATGCAGAGGACGCGCTGAACCTCAAGTCGGCAGGTGTCGATGCCATTCAGGTCTCAAGCCACGGTGGCCGCCAGTTGGACAGTGCGCCCGCGCCGATTGCCGTATTGCCTGAAATTCGGAACGCCGTCGGTCCGGAATATCCGCTGTTTTACGACAGCGGTTTGCGCTCGGGCGAGGATGTTTTGAAAGCCTTGGCAAACGGCGCAGATTTTGCCTTCTTCGGCCGCATCCTGCAATTTGCAATCGCGGCAGAAGGGGAAGAAGGGCTTGAGCAATTGTGGTCTGTGCTGAGTGATGAAATGAGTATTGCCATGGCGCAGATGGGCGTTTCGTCGCTGGGCGAGGTGCGTCTCGAAACCTGAAACCAGTTTGGGGAACGACCCGAGGCGTACCTGCGAGTCGTTCCTATGCTGGTTTAACCGCGGCGTCTGCGACGGCGCCCACCGCCTGTTTCGCTCTCTCCACCTGTGTTGAAGCTTGGATTGGGCAGCGTGACAACCTGCGCCAGTTCCGGAAACGGATCGGTTTTGTGCGGGATCGCGTTGGCGGCCACGAAATGATCCTGGAACTTCGGCTCAATGGCGGTTTCGATCTTGGTGATCTCGCGCACGACGCGTTCGATTTCAGCGCGTGATCCGATATTGCACAGCGCAATCCGCGCGCCTGTACCAGCGGCATTACCCGCGCTGGTGACCTTGTCTAGGGGCGCATCAGGGATCATGCCCAGAACCATGGCGTGCTTGGTCGAAATATGAGCTCCAAAGGCACCGGCCAGAACCACACGATCCACCTTGTCAACTTCCATCTCGTCCATCAGCAGACGCGCACCGGCATATAGCGCGGATTTTGCCAGCTGGATGGCGCGGATGTCGCCCTGCGTGACGGTGATGCGGGGGCCACCTTCGGCGCTGGCATCGTGAATCAGGTAAGCGTGTGTGCGGCCTTCAGGAATGCAACGGGCCGTTCCAGTCTGTTCGGCCGATCCGATCAGGCCGCTTTCATCCAGAAGGCCAGCCATACGCATCTCGGCCACAGCTTCGATAATGCCCGAGCCGCAGATGCCGGTGATACCAGTGGTGGCGACATCAAGGTCAAAGCCGTCTTCGTCCGACCACTTCTCGGACCCGATGATGCGAAAGCGGGGTTCCTTGGTAAGGGGATCGATTTCGATCCGCTCGATCGCGCCGGGTGCTGCGCGCTGGCCAGAACTGATCTGAGCGCCTTCAAACGCAGGCCCGGTAGGTGAGGAACAGGCCAGAACGCGGCTGGTGTTGCCCAGCAGGATTTCGGCATTGGTGCCCACATCGACGATCAGAACCAAGTCCTCGGATTTGCCGGGTTCTTCGGACAGGGCAACCGCCGCACAATCCGCGCCCACATGGCCCGCGATGCAAGGCAGGATATAGACCTGCGCGCGGGGGTTCATGGTGGTCAGTTCCATCTCACGTGCGGGCAGGGACATCGACTCGGACGTGGCCAGGGCAAAGGGCGCCTGACCCAGCTCGACGGGATCCAGACCCAGCAGTAGATGGTGCATGACCGGGTTGCAGACAAACACCGTTTCAACGATCAGCGTGGTGTCAATGCCGGCTTCTTCGGCGATTGAGGTGGTCAGATCATTGATCGCCTCGCGCACGGCTTTTGTCATTTCCCGATCCCCGCCGGGGTTCATCATGGAATATGAAACACGGCTCATCAGGTCTTCGCCAAAGCGGATTTGCGGGTTCATCAGACCTGATGACGCTTTAACTTCGCCGGTTTCCAAGTCGGTCAGATGAGCCGCAATCGTAGTTGAGCCTAGGTCGATGGCCAGCCCATACAACCCGCCTTCGTGCAGGCCGGGCCAGATTTCGACAATGCGTGCGACGCTGTCCTTGTGGCCTTTGTGAACGGCCACAGTGACTTCCCATTTGCCTTTGCGCAGAACCGGTTGCAGCTTGGACAGAAGCGATAGGTCCGCCGTGGCCGCGTCAATTTTCCATTGCTCACGCAGCGCACGTTCAAGGCGCTCCAGATCGCCGGTTGGCGAATGCATGTCGGGCTCTTCCACCACCACGAAATATAGACGCGTTGCCGGATCCATGGTGATGGCGCGTGCCGTGGCGGCCTTGCGAACGACCTGACGATGCACCTGGCTTTCCGGCGGCACGTCGATCACGATATCGCCCTGAACCGAGGCCTGACAGCCCAGACGACGACCGGGTTTCAGGCCGCGCTTGTCGTCATAACGTTGCTCGACCGCGTTCCATTCGCTCAGCGCATCCTGGGACACCGTGACGCCGTGCTTGGGAAACTCGCCATAGCTTGGGGTGATCTGACACTTTGAACAGATACCGCGGCCCCCGCAGACCGAATCCAGATCCACTCCCAATTGGCGGGCTGCGGTCAGAATGGGCGTGCCGACAGGAAAATGCCCGCGTTTGCCGGACGGGGTAAAGACGACAAGTGGGTCGTTGGTCATGAGTGACATGCCTTTTTGTGTTCGCGCGTTTTCCCGGCAAGATATGGGTTTGAGCGCAAAGGGAAAGGGCTATCAGCGGCACGATTTGCACGGCATGCGTCGTTTTCTTTGGCTGTATAGTCAACTAGAGCCACAGAGTTGCCCTCAAGGGCTTTTCCTTTGGTTCAATCCATGCAATAGGGTCACCGCCAAACGGGCTTTTGCATGGGGTATTCAGATGCAGATTCGTGAGGCACTCACCTTTGACGACGTTCTTCTGGTTCCGGCCGCATCTTCAGTGCTGCCGGCAACAGCGGACACCACCACGCGTGTCACGCGTGAGATTACCATGAACATCCCGCTGCTGAGCTCGGCCATGGACACGGTGACCGAGGCGCGCATGGCCATTGCCATGGCACAGGCAGGCGGTATCGGGGTCATCCACAAGAACCTTTCCGTAGAAGAGCAGTCTCGCGAAGTTCGCCGCGTCAAACGGTTCGAGTCGGGCATCGTCTACAACCCTGTTACCTTGCGCGCGGACCAAACCCTGGCCGATGCGAAGGCTTTGGTCGAGCGCTATAATTTTACCGGTTTCCCGGTAGTTGACGCGGATGGCCGCGTGGTTGGTATCGTGACCAACAGGGATATGCGCTTTGCCAATTCCGACAACACTCCGATCAAGGCGATGATGACCTCGGAAAACCTGGCAATGCTGAAAGAACCCGCCGATCTGGAAGAGGCTAAAAGCCTGATGCGGGCCCGTCGTATCGAAAAATTGCTTGTGGTCGATGGCACGGGAAAACTTACAGGTCTGCTAACGTTGAAAGACACCGAACAGGCGGTTCTGAACCCAACAGCGTGTAAAGACCGGCTTGGCCGCCTGCGAGTGGCTGCCGCGACTTCGGTTGGAGACGCGGGTTTTGAGCGGTCCGAGCAGCTGGTGGCTTCGGGCGTTGATATCATTGTCGTCGATACGGCGCATGGTCACTCTCAGGGCGTGCTGGATGCGGTGAGACGGGTCAAAACCCTGTCGAACGAGGTTCAGATCATTGCCGGAAACGTTGCTACAGGCGAGGCGACCAAGGCGCTGATCGACGCAGGTGCTGACGCCATCAAGGTGGGTATTGGCCCCGGCTCGATCTGTACAACACGCATGGTGGCGGGCGTTGGTGTCCCTCAGTTGACCGCGATCAGTGATTGTGCCGCCGCGGCGGGGGATGTTCCGGTCATTGCGGATGGTGGCATCAAGTTTTCGGGCGATTTTGCCAAGGCAATTGCCGCCGGTGCGTCGTGCGCCATGGTCGGTTCGATGATCGCGGGCACAGACGAAAGCCCGGGTGAGGTCATTCTGTATCAGGGCCGGTCGTTCAAATCCTATCGCGGTATGGGCAGTCTTGGTGCGATGGCGCGCGGATCAGCGGATCGGTATTTCCAGAAGGACGCGGCAAATGATAAGCTGGTACCCGAAGGGATCGAAGGGCAGGTTCCTTACAAAGGATCAGCCAGTGCAGTGATCCACCAGCTTGTTGGTGGTTTGCGCGCCGCGATGGGATACACCGGCTGCGCGACCGTCGAAGAGATGCGCAGAAACTGCCAATTCGTGAAGATCACGGGCGCAGGTCTGAAAGAGAGCCACGTACACGATGTTCAAATCACACGTGAAAGCCCGAACTACCGGGTGATGTAAGCCGTTGCGCATGACATACGGCACCCTAGCACGGGGTGCCGTAGTGATTTTGGATTGGCCTGTCACGGCCTTTTTCAGCCAAGGTAATCCGTGATGACACCTGCTGCCCGCGTTCAGGCCTCGATTGAAATTCTGGATGAAATTCTCGCCGGGGCCCCGGTTGAAAAGGCGCTGACCGGCTGGGCGCGGCGCAGCAGGTTTGCGGGCTCCAAGGATCGGGCAGCTATTCGCGATCATGTGTTTGACGCTTTGCGGTGCAAACGCTCGTTTGCTGCGTTGGGTGGTTCCGGAACTGGTCGCGGCCTGATGATCGGCGCCTTTCGCGCATCGGGTGAAGATCCGGTTGAGTTGTTTACCAGCGACCGCCACGCGCCCGAAGCCCTTCAAAATGACGAAGTATCAAGGGATTTTGCATCCGAAGCCGAGAGATATGATTTTCCCGAATGGCTGTGGCCAAAGTTCGTCGCATCCTTGAATGATGCCGCCGTTCCTTGCGCATTGGCATTGCAGGAACGCGCTCCGGTTATTCTGCGGGTCAACTTGTTGAAAACGGATGTAACCCGGGCGATTGATGCTTTGGCGACCGACGGTATTTCAGCCCGTCCAACGCAGATATGTGAAACCGCTCTGGAGGTGACAGAGCGCGCGCGTCGGATCGCGCAAAGCCAGGCATACGCTCAGGGTTTGGTCGAGCTTCAGGATGCGGCAAGTCAGGCGGTTGTTGCTTCCTTGGATCTGCGCCCTGGAATGCGCGTTTTGGACTATTGCGCTGGGGGCGGCGGCAAGTCGCTTGCGATTGCTGCCTACAAGGGTGTCGAGGTTTACGCTCATGATGTGAATGCGCGCCGAATGAAGGATATTCCAGCGCGGGCAGAACGGGCAGGGGCCAGAATAACCATCCTGAACAGCGCGGAACTTGCTGGTCACGGGCCTTTTGACGTCGTTTTGGCCGACGCCCCGTGTTCTGGCAGCGGTTCGTGGCGGCGCGCACCGGCAGGCAAATGGGCGTTGACTGAAGAACGTTTGCAAGAACTCACGGTCATTCAGGCTGACATTCTCGCAGATATCACGCCATTGGTCCAAGCAGGCGGAGTGCTGGCTTATGCAACGTGTTCGGTTCTTGCCGACGAGAACGATGCGGTTGTCGACAGGTTTCTGACACAACATTCGGGTTGGCGCGAAACCTTCCGGCAGGCATGGCAGGTAACGCGCGGGTCCGACGGGTTCTTTACGTCACACTTGACGCGCTGATCTTTCGGTAAATACAACCCTGGGTAGCTGATTTGTTTTTTAGCGCCGTTAGGCGAGTGTTAACCAATTCTACCTGTTATTACCGCAAAACCTGTGCCCGAGCCGTTTATGCCTGACATCACTGAATTTGTTCCAGCCCCTTCAGCCGCCAATACTCCATCGGTGTTTCGGATCGGGTCGTTGGTGTTTGTGGCGCTGTTGATTAGCCTGGCACCTGCGGTTGGGTTTCTGCCGTCGGATTGGACAAAGGGTTTGCTGGCAACAGGCATTTCACTGCTGGTTGTGGCGCTTTTGTTTGGGATCAAGGGGGCGATTGCAAACAGGCATTTGCAACAGACATCAGCCCTTTTTGTCGCTTTCGCAGAACGCGAGGATGCTCCGGTTGCGATCTCAAACGGGTATGGTGATATATTGGCCGCGAACGTCCTGGCCGAGAAAAAGCTGGGGGCCGTACGGGGCGAACCCCTGACCCGCTGTTTGCGCTCCAAGTTTGCCAATCCGTCGGCGATTTTACTAAGCCTGCAATCGCGGGCGCAGTCCGCGGGACGCGCCCAGAGCGAGTTTCCCGGTGGCGACCGGACCATTTCGGTTTCCGTGCATCAATTGAGGCCGGGGCTGTTCTGCTGGAGTTTCAGCTGTGTTCAACAGGAGAGTTGGCAAACCCTTGGCTTGCCGGTCATAACACTTGGACGCGAAGGTGAAATATTGCGCGTCAATGCCACGGCCGAGCGTTTGTTTGGTGCGCACCCTGCCGGGGCGCAGGATATTTTCAGCGAAGCCGAACCGCGGATCGGGGCTGTCAACGCAGTCAGGACCCGCGATGGTCATATTCTGGCAGCCGTGTCCGAATTTTCTCAATCCGGGTCGGAACGAAGCCTTTGTTTGTTACCGATTACGCAGATGCCCGCACAGGATGCGGTCATGTCCTTCTCTGACCTCCCGGTTCCAATCCTCAGACTTTCCGAGGACGGCATCATTCTGGACAGTAATCGGCTGGCGGCGAAACTGTTGGGAAAGAAGCAGCTTGAAGGCAGTAACATCAGCGACATCATGCGGGGCGTAGGGGGCCCTGTGCTGGATTGGTTGAAACGAACCGAGGCGCATGAAGAAACGCAGCGATCAGAGTTTTTGCAGTTCATTAGGGACGACAAGGAAATCTTTGTTCAAGTCACCCTGAGCCGTGTGTTTGTCGATGGAAAGATATGCCTGATCGCGGTTCTGAACGATGCGACTGAACTGAAGACTCTGGAAGCTCAATTCGTTCAGGGCCAGAAGATGCAGGCCGTAGGGCAATTGGCCGGAGGTGTTGCACATGATTTCAACAACCTGCTGACGGCCATTTCCGGTCACTGCGATCTGCTGCTGTTGCGCCATGATCAGAATGACCCGGATTACGGGGATTTGGTGCAGATCAATCAGAATGCCAACCGGGCCGCCGCGCTGGTCAGTCAGCTTTTGGCGTTTTCGCGAAAACAGACCCTCAGGCCCGAAGTGTTGGATCTGCGTGACACGATATCGGATCTTATTCACTTGCTGAACCGTTTGGTTGGCGAGAAGGTGCAATTGACGCTGAGCCACGATCCGGTGCTCAAACCCGTGCGGGCGGACAAGCGTCAACTTGAGCAGGTGCTGATGAACCTTGTCGTTAACGCACGAGATGCCATGCCGGACGGTGGTGAAATTCGCATTGAAACCAGTGTGTTGACCCTTTTTCAACCTCTCATGCGGGACAGGGCAACCGTACAACCGGGCGACTATGTGACAGTCAAGGTTGTGGATGGCGGTGTTGGTATCCCAGCAGATAAGCTGCAGAAGATTTTCGAACCCTTCTACACCACGAAACGAACTGGTGAGGGCACCGGGTTGGGGTTGTCAACAGCCTACGGGATCGTAAAGCAAACCGGTGGGTTTATCTTTGTCGACAGCGCAATTGGACGGGGCACCGAGTTCACTGTCTTTCTTCCGGTTTGCGCGACGACGTCCGAGGTCGAAACTGAATCGCCAGTCCAGCCCGAAGCCCAGAGCGCCAGGCAGGGCGAAGGCGTGGTGCTGCTGGTCGAGGATGAGGCGCCTGTTCGCGCCTTTGCGACCCGCGCCCTGCGGCTGAAAGGTTACACCGTGCTCGAGGCGGACTCGGCGGAAGAGGCGCTTCGACTGCTTGAAGATTCCGCGTTAAGTGTTGATGTATTCGTCACAGATGTTGTCATGCCAGGAATGGACGGGCCCACTTGGGTGCGCAAGGCTAGGGAGACGCGCCCGGATGCGCGTGTGATTTTCGTGTCCGGGTATACCGAAGGTGTTTTCGGTGATACCGGTCCGGATATTGCCAACTCAACCTTCCTGCCCAAACCGTTTTCCCTCAACCAATTGACAGAGGCTGTGTTTCAACAACTCAATTGATGGGTCACAATGCGGCTTTGTGCAGCGCAAATTCTTCCGGGCAGGCATTTCGAAACTTCTGTTCGGTAGCAGGTGACAGATGCAAATCTCCCGGAGGCGATACGTTTTCGCGCTTCAGGTCGATCTGCATGTCCAGACGTGTTTGCAGAAAGTCCAACACCTTGTCTTGATGTTCGTATTTGAAGATATGACGAGCGCCAGAACTGTCGTTGCGGGTACGGAAGAAATGCGCCTGGCTGCCGACATTGGCGAACTCGGGACGTGTGTCCAGCAAATAGGCTTGCACGAATGCGTCAAAACTCATGTCACGTGTCGAGCGCGGTTGACCTATCAAGTCTTCACGACTGCGAAACCGGTACCAGCTGCCCAGCCAATCCAACGGTTCGCGCACAATGGCCATAATTTCCATCTCGGTATCAAACAGTTTTCGAAACATGGTCTGGAAAAACCGGTCATACCGACGCACCGGGGCGTGTTTCAGCTCAGGTGGATGTGTCACGATGAGATCGGCCCGGTCACGCAACGCCGTGTGATAAGCCGTGCTTCCGGTCTTGGGGACTGAAAGAAAAGCAAGTCGTTCTTTATAAAAAACAAGCATTTATTGGTTCCCAAGGTTGCCATGTTACTTGTGCAGATTGTCGTAAACGACTCTTTAACACAATTGCAGAAGACTGATATCTGTAAGTTTTAGTTGAAATGTTCTCTTTTTGATCTCATAAGGAACAAGAGGCGAACAAAGCAGCGATTGCCGCCCGATTAAGGGTGTGACAAAAGGGAAGGCGACAGGACAATGGCGGATCTTCTGACAATGAGCGACAAGAAAAACGCAGACAAGCAAAAGGCGCTCGACAGTGCGCTGGCCCAGATCGAACGGCAGTTCGGCAAGGGGTCGATCATGAAGCTGGGAGAAGATGCCCGGCAGGACATCGAGGCGAGCTCGACCGGGTCGCTGGGTCTGGATATCGCGCTGGGTATCGGCGGGCTGCCGATGGGGCGTATCGTTGAGATTTACGGGCCTGAGAGCTCGGGTAAAACCACTTTGACCCTTCATTGCATTGCTGAGCAGCAAAAGCGCGGCGGAGTTTGCGCGTTCGTAGATGCGGAACACGCTCTGGACCCGCAATATGCCCGCAAGCTGGGCGTTGATCTGGATGAGCTTTTGATCTCCCAGCCTGACACCGGTGAGCAGGCGCTTGAAATCACAGATACTCTGGTACGCTCGGGCGCAGTCAATATGGTTGTTGTCGACTCGGTCGCTGCCCTGACGCCGAAATCGGAACTCGAAGGGGACATGGGCGACAGCAGCGTGGGTGTTCAGGCCCGGCTGATGAGCCAGGCAATGCGCAAACTGACAGGCTCGATCAGCCGTTCGAACTGCATGGTCATCTTCATCAACCAGATCCGGATGAAGATCGGCGTGATGTTCGGCAGCCCGGAAACCACAACCGGTGGCAATGCGCTGAAATTCTACAGCTCGGTTCGGCTGGATATCCGCCGGATTGGCGCAATCAAGGACCGGGATGAAGTGGTCGGGAACCAGACCCGCGTCAAAGTTGTGAAGAACAAGGTCGCACCGCCGTTCAAGCAGGTCGAGTTTGATATCATGTACGGCGAAGGCATCTCGAAGATGGGCGAATTGCTGGATTTGGGTGTTAAAGCTGGTGTTGTCGAAAAGTCCGGGTCCTGGTTCAGCTATGGTGATGAGCGGATCGGGCAGGGGCGTGAGAACGCCAAACAATACCTGCGGGAAAACAGCCGGGTGGCGCTGGACATCGAAGACAAGATCCGCGCGGCGCATGGGCTGGAATTCGATATGTCGCCAGGCGTTGCTGAGGATGACGATATTCTGGAGGCCTGATGTCCTGAGGTGGGTAACCCCTGACATCTGCGCAAAGACTGTATCACTTGAAACAAGGCGGCCTGATCGGGTCGCCTTGTTTCGTTCCTGAGTGCCTCTGCTGTGGACACTCACCTGACAGGGGGCTAAACCAACGGAGACCAAGATATATGTGCGCCGAGAGAGCCCTATGCCAACCCTGAACGACATCCGATCGACTTTTCTGAACTACTTTGAAAAACAAGGGCATGAGGTCGTCGCGTCCAGCCCGCTGGTGCCGCGCAATGACCCGACACTGATGTTCGTGAACTCAGGCATGGTGCAGTTCAAGAACCTGTTTACCGGTCTGGAAACCCGCGATTACAAACGCGCCACCACGGCCCAGAAATGTGTGCGTGCGGGCGGCAAGCACAACGATCTTGACAATGTTGGCTATACGGCGCGTCACCACACGTTTTTTGAGATGCTGGGAAACTTCTCATTCGGGGATTATTTCAAACATGAAGCGATCCCATTTGCCTGGGAGCTGATCACCAGGGAATTCGGTATCGACAAGACCCGCCTGTTGACCACCGTCTATCATACCGATGATGAAGCCTTTGAAATCTGGAAAAAGGTCGGCGTGCCCGAGGACCGGATCATTCGCATCGCCACCAATGACAATTTCTGGCAGATGGGTCCGACCGGACCTTGCGGCCCGTGTACCGAGATCTTCTATGATCACGGCGATCACATCTGGGGCGGCCCTCCGGGTTCACCCGAAGAAGATGGCGACCGGTTCATCGAAATCTGGAACGTCGTTTTCATGCAAAACGAGCAGTTCGAAGATGGCTCGATGGTCGAGCTTGACATGCAGTCTATCGATACCGGTATGGGGCTAGAACGGATTGGGGCGCTGTTGCAGGGCAGCCATGATAATTACGACACCGACCTGTTCAAAACCCTGATCGAGGCTTCGGCAGATGCGACTGGTGTCGACCCGTATGGCGACCAGAACGTGCATCACAGGGTGATCGCGGATCACCTGCGGTCGACCTCGTTCCTGATTGCAGACGGTGTGATGCCCAGCAATGACGGCCGGGGATATGTTCTGCGCCGGATCATGCGCCGCGCCATGCGCCATGCGCACCTGCTGGGCGCCAAGGATCCTGTCATGCATCGCCTGGTGCCTACGCTGGTGCAGCAGATGGGCGGGCATTATTCTGAACTGAAACAGGCGCAACCGCTTATCGAAGAGACGCTGCTGCTGGAAGAAACCCGGTTCAAGCAGACGCTGGACCGTGGTTTGAAGTTGCTGGATGATGAGGTTTCAGGGCTTTCCGAGGGGGCACCCCTGTCAGGTGAAGCGGCCTTTAAGCTTTACGACACGTATGGCTTCCCACTGGATCTTACGCAGGATGCGCTGCGTGAAAAGGGCCTGAGCGTCGACACGGACGGTTTTGACACCGCGATGGCTGAACAGAAGGCCAAGGCACGTGCTGCATGGGCCGGGTCAGGTGAAGCAGCGGATCAGGTTGTATGGTTTGATGTGCTGGATACCGCCGGTGCGACGGATTTTCTGGGCTACGATACCGAGAAAGCCGAAGCGCAGGTTGTCGCCCTGGTTGTTGATGGCGCACTGGTTGACAAGATCGACGCGGGCAGCAGCGGTTGGGTCGTCGTGAACCAGACCCCGTTCTACGGGGAGGCCGGCGGTCAGGTCGGCGATACTGGCGCGTTGCGTAGGCTGGAGGATCGCGATCACCTGAGCCGCGTAGAGGACACGAGGAAGTTTGCCGACGGCAAGGTCTATGCTCATAAGGTAGCAGTTCAAAGCGGAGTTGTTCGCAAAGGCGATGCGGTAGAGCTTGAGGTTGATCACGCCCGCCGTTCCGCCATTCGCGCCAATCACTCGGCCACGCACCTGCTGCATGAAGCATTGCGCGAAACACTGGGCGACCACGTAGCACAACGCGGTTCGCTGAACGCGGCGGATCGTCTGCGGTTCGACTTCAGTCATTCCAAAGCGCTGAGCCTGGAGGAAATCCAAAAAGTCGAACGCGAGGTGAACGATTTCATCCGCCAGAATTCGACTGTTGAAACCCGGGTCATGACACCCGACGACGCGCGCGCATTGGGCGCGCAGGCCCTGTTCGGCGAGAAATATGGTGACGAGGTTCGTGTCGTCTCCATGGGCAAGGCACCAACAGGCAAAGGCCATGACGGCGATACGTGGTCGATAGAACTCTGTGGCGGTACACATGTGCGCCAGACAGGAGATATCGGCACCTTTGTTGTGTTGGGTGACAGCGCCAGCAGTGCAGGTGTGCGCCGGATCGAAGCGCTGACCGGGGATGAAGCCTTCCGCTATCTTTCGGCACAGGATCAACGTCTGGCTCAGGTCGCATCAGAACTGAAGGCGCAACCGGACGACGTTGTGGCGCGCGTGAAAAGCCTTCTGGACGAACGCAAGGCTTTGCAGAACGAAGTGGCTCAGTTGCGCCGGGATCTGGCTATGGCTGGCGGGGCCGGTCAGGGCGGTGGTGCCGAGGCGCGGGACGTAAATGGTGTGAGATTCCTGGCGCAAGCCCTCAGCGGTGTTTCAGGCAAGGACCTCCCTGCGTTGATCGACGAACACAAAAGCCGCCTTGGATCGGGTGCGGTGCTGCTGATTGCGGATACGGGCGGCAAGGCGGCCGTTGCGGCTGGTGTGACGGAAGATCTGACCGGACGAATTTCGGCGGTGGATCTTGTAAAAGCGGCCGTGATCGAGTTGGGCGGAAAAGGCGGCGGCGGCCGTCCTGACATGGCCCAGGGCGGCGGCAAGGATGCGTCAAATGCAGAGGCGGCAATCAAGGCCGCACAACAGGTTTTGGGAGGATAATATGGCTGCTCTTTGGATTGCGCATGTCACGGTGACGGACACCGAGGCTTACGGCAAATACGCCGAACTGGCCGGACCGGCCATCGCCAAGCACGGGGGCGAGTTTATCGCCCGTGCTGCGCGATACGTTCAGCTGGAAGGCAAGGAACGTCCACGAAACGTGGTGGCCCGCTTCCCAACGCTGGAGGCAGCGGTTGATTGCTATAACTCGGATGACTACCAGCAGGCCCTGAATCACGCGCGCGGCGCAAGCGAGCGTGAACTGGTTGTGGTCGAAATCACGGAGTGAACTTCGGGTTTAGTATCCAAGATACTGATAATTCCGAGAAAACTGACGGTGAATAAGCAAGATTCGGCTTATGTCCTGTTCAGTTCATAAAGATCAGCCCGCGACAGCGGGCTTTTTTTGTTTAATAGTTTTATTTCAATTGCTTACCCTTCAACGCTCCCGCTCTGCCGAATGGTTCTTGGCTGAATTGTGGCCGCGCCAACAAAATTCTTACGTGAAATTGTCAGATTCTCGGACGAATTTTCGCCCCGTTTCCTTTGCAGGGTCTCAAAAGATTGCGCGAAACGCCTGGTCACAGATAGTTTCAAGAAACAGAATGTGGTGCAGTTGGACATGCAATCGTTCGAAGAACATCGGATCGGGGAACTCGCATGATTTCATTCGCGAATTTAGCCAAGAGGTGTGTTGCCGCTCTTGCATCGGCTGCGGCGCGCGCATTGGGTATCTGCACTGTGTGTATCGGCGTCATCGCCTCCGCACCTGTCGCGCAGGCATCCGACGGCGTCTTTATCCCTATCGTTGCGTCTTCACCTCCGCCCTCAGGCGCGATCAACCTATGCAACCAATATAACTGGGCTTGCACTGCAAAACGCTCGGTCACGTTGTCCAGCCACCAAGAGCTGACGGTGGTAAATCAAGTGAATCGCCGCGTAAACGCGTCGACCCGGGAAGTTACGGATCAGTCCCAGTACAAAACGCGCGAGCGATGGGCCTTGCCAACACCCAGAGGCGGTGATTGTGAAGACTTTGCATTGTTGAAGAAAAGGGATCTGATCCATGCCGGGGTTGATCCAAGTAAGCTTTTGATTGCGACCGTTCTGGACACACGCCGGACGCCTCATGCGGTTCTGGTCTACCGCTCGGCGCAGGGCGACCTGATCTTGGACAATCTCACAAACCGGATCAAGCCCTGGACAGCTACGCGCTATCTGTTCCTGCGCATGCAAGACCCGAAGCGGCCCAGTCAATGGGTTGGCGTTTACGGGCGCAGCTGATCTCAGCGGAATCTTCGACATACACAAATTCCTGCCCTTAGACGCAGATTTGATCTGCGCCCAAGAGTGTAGTCTTTGACCTGACGTTTGGACGGATTAATCCGAACGTTTTGCGTATCGACGTATTCTAGCCCCGAAGCCTTGACCAGCAAAGCTTTTGCTGTCGAATACGCTCCGCTTTCCTAGGCCCGGTTCGCTGATACTCGATTTCGTCTCTATCGGTCTTCTTCGTGCTCTTCGCCACCGGGCTCTTCGCCACCGGGCTCTTCGCCACCGGGCTCTTCGCCACCGGGCTCTTCGCCACCGGGCTCTTCGCCACCGGGCTCTTCGCCACCGGGTTCTTCGCCACCGGGCTCTTCGCCACCGGGCTCTTCGCCACCGGGCTCTTCACCACCGGGTTCTTCACCACCGGGCTCTTCGCCACCTGGTTCTTCACCACCAGGCTCTTCGCCACCGGTTGGGTTACCGTCGCCACCATTGGGGGGCGTGCCATTTTCCTGGGAAGGTCCGTCGCCGGATCTCTGGTCTGAGACACCGATCGATGCGGTCGGGAAGTCACTTAGCAGACCTGCCAGCGGGGCGCATTCTGCACCGACGCGCGCCAGGATCTGATCGAAGTCATGACGGCGTTGAATGTAGCGGATCATGCCGGATGTCACAGTATCGCATTCGCACAAAACCTGCGCGGACGCAGCGGATTGCCGTGCTGTTGCAACCGTACATGTCCCAGCGGCAAAGGTTTCACCGGCAGGTGAAAGCAGAAAAGTTGTCGCAATAAAAAACAGTGGAAACTTGCGAGCTCTATTACCCATTTTGAACTCCTTGGAACTCGATAACTAAACTACGTCCTTCTATGCACCATTCCCGTATCGGTGTTTGCGAAGGACGTCACACTTCTGACGTGTTTTGACCATAATTCGAGGGCGCGTACAATATCTTGTTGGTGTGGTTTGTGTCAGAAATCTTCAACCATGCGGAGAAAGGTGTTAGTTTTCAAATAAAAACCGGGCAGTGAGCCCGGTTTTTCTGATTTCGTCTTTTGTCGTATTGGAAGCAAATATGCCACACTAATGCCATTGTTTCCGTTTGGTCAGTTTGCAACCTGAGGGTGTTCTAGGCAGATTTGGCCATCCGCTTACGCTCGTGCGGGTCAAGAAAACGCTTTCGCAGGCGTACCGCGTTTGGTGTGACTTCCACCAGTTCATCATCGTCGATATAGGCAATTGCCTCTTCCAGTGAGAACTGAATATGCGGCGTCAGGCGGACCGCGTCGTCGGATCCACTGGCGCGCACGTTTGTCAACTTCTTGCCTTTGAGCGGGTTCACTTCCAGGTCGTTGTCACGCGAGTGTTCGCCGATCACCATACCCTGATATACGTCTGTTTGCGGACCAACAAACATACGGCCACGCTCTTCCAGGTTCCACAGCGCATAAGCCACAGCCTGACCTTTCTCCATCGAGATCAGAACGCCTGCGCGACGGCCCGGAATTTGCCCCTTATGTGGCGCCCAATCGTGGAACACACGGTTCAGTACACCGGTACCGCGCGTGTCGGTCAGAAATTCGCCGTGGTAACCAATCAGACCACGGGACGGGACATGGGCGATGATCCGCGTCTTGCCGGTACCAGCCGGGCGCATCTCGACCAGTTCACCTTTGCGGGCGCCGGTGATCTTTTCGATAACGGAACCAGAATATTCGTCATCCACATCGATGGTGACTTCTTCGATGGGCTCAAGCCGCTGCCCGTCTTCCTCACGGAACAGAACCTGCGGGCGCGAGATGCTAAGCTCAAAGCCTTCTCGGCGCATATTCTCGATCAGAACGCCCATTTGCAGCTCGCCGCGGCCCGCAACTTCGAACGCCTCGCCGCCGGGGGTGTCGGTGACACGGATGGCGACGTTCGACTCGGCTTCTTTCATCAGGCGGTCACGTATGACGCGAGATTGAACTTTTTTGCCGTCACGGCCTGCTAGTGGAGAATCATTGATACCGAAGGTCACGGTAATGGTCGGCGGATCGATGGGCTGCGCGGGCAGGGCCTCAGTGACCTGAGGGGCAACCAGCGAATCCGCTACGGTGGCTTTGCTCATGCCAGCGATGGTCACGATGTCGCCTGCTTCGGCCACATCGATGGGCTGCTGGGCCAGTCCCCGGAACGCCAGGATTTTCGTGGCGCGGAAGTTTTCGATGACCGAACCATCGCGGCTGAGCGCCTTGAGGCTGTCGCCAGCCTTCAGCGTACCGCTTTCCACACGGCCGGTCAGGATACGGCCGATGAAGGGATCGCTGCCCAGTGTCGTGGCCAGCATCCGGAAGGGTTCATTTTTGTGATCGACCTGCTTCGGAGCAGGAACATGATCGACGATCAGGTCGAAAAGCGCGCTCAAGTCCTTGCGGGGGCCGTCCAGCTCCATATCCGCCCAGCCCGAACGGCCCGAGGCGTACATTGAAGGGAAATCCAACTGGTCGTCATCCGCGCCGAGGTTGGCGAACAGGTCAAAGCATTCGTCCAGCGCGCGATCCGGTTCGGCATCCGGCTTGTCGACCTTGTTCAGAACCACGATCGGGCGTAGGCCCAGCGCCAGTGCCTTGGACGTTACAAACTTGGTCTGGGGCATTGGGCCTTCTGCGGCGTCCACCAAAAGAACAACACCGTCGACCATGCTGAGGATGCGCTCGACCTCGCCGCCGAAATCGGCGTGGCCAGGGGTGTCGACAATATTGATGCGTGTGTCTTTCCACTCAACCGAGGTGGCCTTGGCCAGGATGGTGATGCCGCGTTCACGCTCCAGGTCGTTACTGTCCATGGCGCGTTCCGCGACGGCCTGATTTTCCCGGAATGCACCGGATTGTTTAAGCAGCTCGTCCACCAGGGTCGTTTTGCCGTGGTCCACGTGAGCGATGATTGCGATGTTGCGCAGGTCCATGAGAGGTCAGCCTTTGAACGGGAAGTTGCCGCGCGCATAACGCGGCGCGGCAAAATATACCAGCCCTAACCGGCCTTCAGTGCCCGGCAGTCTTTGAAAAGAGGTGAATGATCAGGATTCCGGACAATATCAACGTCAACCCCAGGATCGCAGGCCAGTCCAGCCTTTGGCCGAACACGATGAATCCTATCACGGCGATCAGGAATATACCGAGACCGGACCAGATTGCATAAACAATACCGACTGGCATGAATTTCAGCGTTAGTGCCATGAGGTAAAACGCAAACGCGTACCCAACGACAACGATCACGGATGGCCAGAACCGCGAAAACTGCTGGCTGGCTTGCAAGGCCGTCGTGCCAATGGTTTCCGCCAGCACTGCCAGTAACAGATACAGATAGGCTTGGGGCATTTGAGTACCTCGAAAAGGGTGGGTCGAATGGCTTGGTGGCGATTTTCGTGAGTGAAATACGTCGACCGCCATGCAGTCTACAAGATTACCTTGGGTCAGGTATACCTGACTGTTTTTTCAATCGAATGAATGTAATATTCGCCCTATATTTTTTATTTTTGTTAATGAGTTTTGAGCGATGACGTTATTTGCGAAATCAATCATATTTGCTTCGGGTCTGATAGTGGCGATTGGGTGGCTTGCTGACGGGGGGTCCGTCGAAGTGAATGCAGCCAACGTGGTTCAACAGTTTGATGGTAGTAGTGTTTTTTGAACGCCGCTAGAAACCAAGCAAGAAAAAAGGAGCCTTCAGGCTCCTTTTTTTATGTTTGAGGATCGGGTGTTTCGCCATTATCGAAATGCGCAACCAGTTGCGGTTGCAACCAGTCCCACAGCTGAGGTGCTCCCGCTGCAATAGCTGGTCGGACACGTGTTACAATCTGATCGAATTTTACTTTGTATTCGACCCATGATCCGCCACCTGTTTCCAGATTTGCTATGGGTGTTTGAAACCGGTCAACAGCCTTTGCAAATCTGGCTTCCGGGGTTTCAGCCGCCTCAAACTCGCGCCATAGTTCAGTAAATGACCTGTGTTGACAGTCAGGCAGAAGGCCAAACAGTCGTTTGGCGGCGGCCTGTTCCTTGGCTTCTTGTTCCGCGTGGTCGACATGTCCGTGGATCGGGTGGTCGCCCGCGTCGATTTCGACAACATCGTGCAAAAGCAACATCTGGAGGGTTCGGTCCACTTGAACATCCGAATGCGCGTATTCCGACAATACCCAGGCGTAGAGCATGACATGCCACGAATGTTCCGCCGAGTTTTCGAACCGGTCACTGGCCATCAGGCGTGACGCGCGCAGAACGGATTTCAACTGGTCCGCTTCTGTGAGAAACGCCAATCTTTTCGTGAATGCGTCATCCTGAGGGTCCGACTTGGTCAAGAGGTTTGTGGCATGCTGATGGGCCAGTGGAAACGCATGGGCCAGGTAAGCTGCGCGCCCTCCCGCCAGGTTCGACCGCGCAATGTCCACATGATCGTGTCGCGGGTCGGTGGCGCACAGAACCTGAAACAGCGGCTGGCAGCGATCCAGAATCTTGGCGAACCGGGCATCCGGGGTCTGGTCCGCCTCGAATTCGTGCCAGAGAGAAAGAAATTCCTGTGCCTGTTCGTTGGGCAACAGGCCAAACAATTCCTGTGCTGCGGCCTGTTCAGCCTCGGCCACGGTATCCCAATCCGTGTTGAGGTGAATCGGGTGATCACCTGTCACGATCTCGACCAGATCATGCAGCAGCAACATGCGGATGACCCGGTCGACCGAGATGTCCGGCCCGGCCAGTGGTGCCATGACCATTGCCCACAATGCCAAGTGCCAGCTGTGTTCGGCGGAGTTTTCGGGCCTTGACTGGTCAAGCAGGACATTTGCCCGCTCGACCAGTTTCAGATTGTCGGCCCGTTTCAGAAATGCGACCTGCGCAACCAGGCGATCGGTCATTGCTTTTCAATCGCCTTGAGTTTCGCGCGATGCGAAGCGAGGCGCTTGATCACGAATTGTCTGGCCTTGCGTTCAGCCAGACGCACGCGGATTTCTGTCAGGAAAGCCTCTTCCAGAGATTGAGACGCCGCACCAAGCACTTCACCTACCTCCACGAAGAACCGGTCTTCGCCAGTTTCGTCCATGACCTTCATCGTATCTTCGGCCAGTTTGGCCGCGAGCGATGTGATGGTGTCGGACATTAGCGGGTGTTCTCGGTCAGCCGACGTTTCACATAGTCGCTGACATCTGTGATCAGCGTGTCCATGTGGCGTTCCTGGAAGAAATGATCCGCGCCCTCAACCTCGTTATGGGTGATCGTGATCCCTTTTTGCTCGTGCAGCTTGTTGACCAGCGCGGTGGTATCCGCTGGTGGTGCCACACGGTCAGCCGATCCGTTGATGATCAGACCCGAAGACGGGCAGGGCGCAAGGAAGGAAAAGTCATACATGTTGGCAGGCGGTGACACGCTAATGAAACCCGTGATTTCGGGGCGGCGCATCAGCAACTGCATTCCAATCCACGCCCCAAACGAAAAGCCTGCAACCCAGCAGTGTTTCGAGTTGTTGTTCATGGATTGCAGGTAATCCAGCGCAGATGCCGCATCGCTCAGCTCGCCTACGCCCTGATCGTATTCGCCCTGGCTGCGACCGACGCCGCGGAAGTTAAAGCGCAGCACGGTGAAGCCCATGTTGTAAAAGGCATAGTGCAGGTTATAGACCACCTTGTTGTTCATAGTCCCGCCGAACTGAGGATGCGGGTGAAGCACGATAGCGATCGGTGCGTCTTTTTCCTTTTGCGGGTGGTAACGGCCTTCCAGGCGGCCTTCGGGTCCGGGAAAAATCACCTCGGGCATGTGTGCTTTGGTCCTGTCATTTTCGTGCGGGTATCCGGATATACTTGACTATAATCGTCGGACACCTTAGAACGGTTCTAATTACATTGCTTGGCGCAATCGCGCTGTCAGTCGGAGATACGCACTGGCAGCGTCGGCGTCAATGATTTCGCGCAGATCCGGCTAAAAGGGGGCAGGGCATGAAGCTTTCGACCAAAGGGCGTTACGCGATGGTCGCTTTGGCGGATATTGCGCTTCAGCCAACAGACCGGCTGGTAACCCTGGGCGAAATCTCGGAACGGCAGGACATTTCTCTGCCGTATCTTGAGCAGCTTTTCGTCAAGCTGCGTCGCGCGGAACTGGTTGCTTCTGTCCGTGGGCCCGGAGGGGGGTATCGTCTTGCACGCCCCGCGTCCGAGATTCGCGTGGTCGAGGTTCTGGCCGCTGTGGATGAGACAGTTGATGCGCTGCAAAAAGGGGCCGGAGCATCCGGTGCGTCATCGGGTAGCAGGGCGCAATCCCTGACGAACCGCTTGTGGGAAAGCCTGAGCGCGCATGTTTATGTCTTCCTGCACCAGACGCGCCTGTCGGATGTGATCAGAAACGACCTTGCGCCTTGCCCGGCAGTTCCAAGCCTGTTTTCCGTCGTCGATGAATGAGCTGGGTAAGTCGAACATGCATATGAGTTCTGTGCAGGAAAAGATGTATCCATGAAACGTGTTTATCTGGATCATAACGCGACTACGCCGCTGCGACGCGAAGCGCGCGAGGCAATGATCGCGGCGATGGATGTGGTCGGGAACCCGTCATCTGTTCATGCGGAAGGACGTGCCGCAAAAGCGCTGGTCGAACGCGCGCGGGCGCAGGTCGCCGAGGCCGTCGGTTGCCGTCCGCAAGAGGTCATATTTACCTCTGGCGCGACTGAAGCGGCGCGGGTTCTGCAAAATCGCCCCGAAGGCTGCGACGTCTTTGTCGACAGCACTGCCCACGATGCGCTGTGGTCGCATTTCGATCTGACCCATTGTAGCGAGCATCCCTTTGGCCCTGGGCACATATTGGCGATGGGGCTTGCGAACTCCGAAACCGGAGTCATCACGCAGCCGCCACAGAAAGTTGAGAACCAGTGGCCCTATGGCGCGCGGCGCGCGGACTGGCTGTTGCTGGATATTACGCAGGTTGTCGGACGCATTCCATTTTCCTTCGCCTGGAGCGGCGCTGATATGGCGATCCTGTCGGCGCATAAGATTGGCGGGCCAAAAGGTGTTGGCGCTTTGATCCTGCGACAAGGTATCGATATCGAACCTTTGGCCAGCGGTGGCGGACAGGAAATGGGCCGAAGATCCGGTACTGAAAATGTGGTGGGCATTGCCGGATTTGGCGCGGCTGCCGAGGCTGCTCAGCGCGATCTGGCGGATGGAGTATGGGAAAAAGTCAGAGAACTTAGAAATATTCTAGAAAACGCTCTTGAGGCTGGTGCAATATCTACTATTTTTGTCGGGAAAGATCAGGAGCGACTCCCGAACACCCTGTGTTTCGCGACGCCCGGCTGGAAAGGCGAAACGCAGGTGATGCAGATGGATTTGTCTGGCTTTGCCATCAGTGCGGGATCCGCCTGTTCTAGCGGGAAGGTCAAAACCAGTCGGGTTCTGACGGCAATGGGATTTGATGAGACGGTGGCGTCATGCGCAATCCGCGTATCGTTGGGGCCAGAGACGACTGAAGAAGATGTGCTGCGTTTCGCCGAAACGTGGCTTGAAAAAGAGAAAAAGCATCGCGCGCGGGCTGCGTGATCTGACGGAGGGTAAGTCATGGCCGCTTTGGACCAGACCCAGGTAAAAGAAGGTGTCGATCAGGAAACCGTGGACGCGGTTCGCGAGGTCGGCACATACAAATATGGCTGGGACACCGATATCGAGATGGAATACGCGCCCAAAGGCGTGAACCCGGATATCGTCCGTCTGATCTCGGGGAAAAACGATGAGCCCGAGTGGATGACCGAATGGCGTCTGGCCGCGTTCGAGCGTTGGACCAAAATGGAAGAACCCAAATGGGCGATGGTTCACTATCCGCCAATCGATTTTCAAAACCAGTATTACTATGCCCGCCCCAAATCGATGGAAGAGAAACCCAAATCTTTGGATGAGGTTGATCCAAAGCTGCTCGCCACTTACGAGAAGCTTGGTATCCCTCTGAAAGAACAGATGATTCTGGCTGGTGTTGAAGGGGCTGAGGATGCACCTGCCGAAGGCCGCAAGGTGGCAGTCGATGCAGTGTTTGACTCGGTTTCCGTGGGCACGACTTTTCAGGCCGAACTGAAAAAGGCAGGCGTGATCTTCTGCTCGATCTCTGAGGCGATCAAAGAGCATCCCGAATTGGTCAAGAAGTACCTGGGAACCGTGGTTCCGGTTTCAGACAACTTCTACGCGACACTGAACTCGGCCGTATTCTCGGATGGCTCATTCGTCTACATCCCGCCGGGGGTTCGCTGCCCGATGGAGCTGAGCACCTATTTCCGGATCAACGCCGAAAATACCGGTCAGTTCGAACGCACTCTGATCATTGCTGATAAGGGCTCGTACGTCTCATATCTGGAAGGCTGTACTGCACCCCAGCGCGACACGGCGCAACTGCATGCCGCTGTGGTCGAGATCATCGTCGAAGAAGATGCCGAGGTGAAATACTCGACCGTTCAGAACTGGTTTCCGGGGGATGAAAACGGCAAGGGCGGTATCTATAACTTCGTGACTAAACGCGCCGACTGCCGGGGTGATCGGTCCAAGGTGATGTGGACACAGGTGGAAACCGGATCGGCCGTTACATGGAAATACCCGTCCTGCATCCTGCGCGGCAATGAAAGCCAGGGTGAGTTCTATTCGATCGCGATAGCCAACAATTATCAGCAGGCCGACACCGGCACCAAGATGATTCATCTGGGCAGGAATACCAAGTCGCGCATCGTGTCCAAGGGCATCAGCGCGGGCAAGGCCCAGAACACCTATCGTGGGCTAGTGTCGATGCACCCGAAAGCCAAGGACAGCCGGAACTACACGCAGTGTGACAGTCTGCTGATCGGCGACAAATGCGGCGCACATACGGTTCCCTATATCGAGGTCAAGAACAACTCGAGCCGCGTTGAGCACGAGGCGACGACGTCAAAAGTGGATGACGATCAGCTGTTCTACTGCCGTCAGCGCGGCATGGACGAAGAAGAAGCCGTAGCGCTGGTGGTCAACGGGTTCTGCAAAGATGTGCTTCAGGCGCTTCCAATGGAGTTTGCGATGGAAGCACAGCAGTTGGTGGCCATCTCACTTGAAGGTTCGGTTGGGTAATGACGCGGTCACCCGGAACCCGCATCCGTAAGGATGATGTGCTGACCTGGCTTGGGTACGCATTGCCGGTTCTGGGCGGTCTGCTTGGCGTGGCCTACGTCAACACCCATTACATGGAATTCATCAACCCGGTTTGGGCAGTAGGTGGCGGGGCAATCCTGGGTTGGATCCTCGCCAGACTGATCCGCAGATTGCTGGGCTAGAACAATGCGGGGCCACGGCGCCCCTTGCGATACGCAAAAGGACAAAAAATGCTGGAAATCAAAAACCTGCACGTACAGCTTGAAGAAGAAGACAAACAGATTCTCAAAGGTGTGAACCTGACGGTCGAGGCTGGCAAGGTACACGCGATCATGGGGCCGAACGGGTCGGGCAAATCGACCCTCAGCTATGTTCTGTCGGGGCGCGACGGGTACGAAGTGACCGAAGGTTCGGCCACTCTGGACGGTCAGGACCTGCTGGAGATGGAACCGGAAGAACGCGCAGCAGCAGGTGTTTTCCTGGCCTTCCAATACCCGGTTGAAATACCCGGCGTTGGCAACATGACGTTCTTGCGCACCGCAGTAAACGCGCAGCGCAAGGCCCGTGGAGAAGAGGAACTGTCTGCCGCAGACTTCCTGAAAGAGGTGCGTGCCAAGGCCAAGACGCTAAAGATCGACGCGGATATGCTTAAGCGCCCGGTCAATGTTGGTTTTTCGGGCGGTGAGAAAAAGCGTAACGAAATCCTGCAGATGGCTATGCTTGAACCGAAGATGTGCATCATGGACGAAACCGACTCGGGCCTTGATGTGGATGCGATGAAGCTGGTCGCCGAAGGTGTGAATGCCCTGCGGGACGAAGGCCGTGGGTTCCTGGTCATCACCCATTACCAGCGCCTGCTGGATCACATCAAACCTGACGTCGTGCACATCATGGCCGATGGCCGCATTGTCAAAACCGGAGGCCCGGATCTGGCGCTTGAGGTTGAAAACAACGGTTATGCCGACATTCTGGCCGAGGTGAACTGATGGCTTTGCCGCAAGCGAAACAATCCGCAACCGAGGCGCGTCTGGCTACGTTGATCATGCCCGATGCGGGCTGCACCCGTGGTGCACGCGAAGACGCTTTGGCGCGTGTTCTGGAATCCGGCCTGCCGGGGCGCCGGGATGAGTATTGGAAATACACTCAACCCGATAGTCTGATTTCTGCCGAGGCTTTGCCTGCGGCGGTGTTTATCAATGATGAACCGGTGCTTTTCAACGACCTTGACCGTTTGAAAATTGTTTTTGTCGACGGGGTCTTCAGCGCCGAGGAATCCGATGACCTGTCGCTGGACGGTGTCAAGATCG
This sequence comes from Ruegeria sp. P8, assembly GCF_056534665.1. NCBI lineage: Bacteria > Pseudomonadati > Pseudomonadota > Alphaproteobacteria > Rhodobacterales > Roseobacteraceae > Ruegeria > Ruegeria sp. P8. The sequence goes on along the minus strand of NZ_JBQERC010000002.1, from coordinate 231,452 downwards.
ACCGGATTGAAGACATCTGCTGCAAAGACATTCATTGGGCAAAAGACCTGTATGGCGTTCTGGAAGCGCGCGGCCAGTCCCCGGTTCAACGCCCGTTGGCTGCATTGAACACGGCTTTTGCGTCGGACGGCGTTGCCATTCACGTTACGGGCAAACCCTCCAAACCGATCAACCTGATCTATCGTCATGCCTCGCCGACATCCGACGCGATCCTGCATCACGTTATTCGCGTGGAAAGCGGGGCCGAGGTGACTATTCTTGAATCCGGCCCGGCGGCGTCGCGTTTCAACAAATGTACAGAGATTGAAATTGCCGACAAGGGGACGCTGCATCATGTGCGGGCGCAGGGCAGGGACCACGAACGTCGCGCCGCGACCCATATGTTCACGCGTTTGGGGGCAGAATCGGTCTACAAGTCCTTCACCTTGACTGCGAATGGGGTGCTGACCCGTAACGAACAGGTTGTTGAACTGACCGGCGACAATGCGGTGGCGCATGTGGCCGGGGCCTGTGTTGGGGATGGTGATTTCCACCATGATGACACGGTGTTCATCACCCATGACGCGGTGAATTGCGAAAGCCGTCAGGTCTTTAAGAAAGTGCTTCGCAACGGTGCGACCGGAGTGTTTCAGGGCAAGATCCTTGTAAAGCAAGGGGCCCAGAAAACCGATGGTTACCAAATCAGTCAATCGCTGCTTTTAGATGATGACAGCCAGTTCCTCGCTAAACCGGAACTTGAGATCTACGCCGATGACGTGGCATGTTCCCACGGCTCAACCTCGGGGGCGATTGACGAAACAGCGCTGTTCTATCTTCGGTCACGGGGTGTACCGGTCAAGGACGCGACCAACATGTTGACGCTGGCGTTCCTGGCCGAAGCGGTGGACGAAATCGAAAACAGTGCTTTGGCAGATGAAATCGTAAGCCGTCTGGAAGGGTGGCTGGCGCGCCGAAGCTGATGGCCCTGTCGTCGGATATCCTAGCAACGTACAAGGGGCCGGGGCGGGTGGTGCGCAGGCTTCTGGATATGGGTCAACGAGAAGACCGGGCGCTGATCTTTGTTATGGCGTTTTGTGTGGTGGCATTCATCGCCCAGATGCCTGGCCTTGCGCGCAAAGCGCATCTGGAAGGCGTTGAGCTGAACATGCTTTTGGGTGGTGCTCTGCTCGGATCCGTGTTCATTCTGCCCTTGGTCTTTTACACGCTGGCACTGGTGTCTCATTGGGCGGCGCGCTTGTTTGGCGGTCAGGGAAGCGCATATGGCGCGCGCCTGGCGCTGTTCTGGGCGCTGTTGTCGTCTGCACCGCTGGTTCTGCTGAACGGCCTTGTCGCCGGGTTCATCGGGCCAGGGCCTACATTGACGTTTGTAGGTCTTGTTTGGGTTGCTGTTTTTGTCTGGTTCTGGGTATCCGGTCTCAGACAAGTGCAAAGGTCCGTCGCATGAATTCGAGTTTTCTGGGAAATATGGCTGTCATGACGATCAGGAACCCGGCCGAAGCGGCGCGACGGCTGATGGCGCTCAAGCTGGGGCGAGAAGTGCTTTGGCTGGCATTTGCACTGGCGGTCGTTTTGAACTGCGTTGTCCAATTGGGAATAGGTTTGTCGATAACAATGGCGGCAGGTCAACCCTCTCCCGTGCTCGAAAGCATTCCCATGGTTTTGGTGCGCTCGGCCGGGGCCATGATGCTGAGCATCGTCGCATTCCTGCTGGTCGGGCGAATGCTTGGAGGTCTGGCGAAGTTCGATGATCTGATGGTTTTGACGATCTGGCTGCAATTCCTGCAAATAGCCGCCTTGGTCGTGACGCTGATCTTGAGCCTGACCCTACCGTTCCTGATGATGATGTCATTGTTGGCAACAGCAATCCTGAGCCTTTACGTCACGCTTCATTTTCTGAACGAAGCGCATCAACTCGGGTCGCTCTGGAAATCCTTTGCGGTAATTGTGTTGTCAGCCCTTGTCGCCATCCCCTTCGTTCTGATTCTAAGCCCAACCGGGCCCGTCTAGGAATACCTCTCTTATGTATGATGTGCAGAAAATCCGCTCTGACTTTCCGATCTTGTCGCGTCAGGTGAATGGCAAGCCTTTGACGTATCTCGACAATGGTGCTTCGGCTCAGAAACCTCAGGTGGTCATTGACGCGGTGACGCGGGCCTATGCCGAGGAGTATTCAAATGTCCATCGTGGCCTGCATTTCCTGTCCAATCTTGCGACAGAGAAATACGAGGCCGTTCGTGGCACGATCGCGCGGTTTCTGGGGGCATCGAACGAGAATGAGATCGTCCTGAACTCTGGTACCACCGAAGGGATCAATCTGGTCGCCTATGGCTGGGCTATGCCGCGACTTGAAACGGGCGATGAGATTGTTCTGAGTGTGATGGAGCACCATGCAAACATCGTACCCTGGCATTTCCTGCGCGAACGACAGGGCGTCGTGCTGAAATGGGTCGACGTCGACGCAGAGGGCGGGCTTGACCCGCAGGCGGTAATCGATGCAATCGGACCGAAAACCAAACTGGTTGCGGTGACACACTGCTCGAACGTGCTGGGTACAGTTGTAGATGTGAAAGCCATAACTGATGGTGCCCACGCCAAGGGCGTCCCGGTTCTGGTTGATGGCAGTCAGGGTGCCGTTCACATGCCGGTAAATGTCGAAGAAATCGGGTGCGATTTCTACGCGATCACAGGCCACAAGCTTTATGGGCCGTCAGGGTCTGGTGCGATTTACATCAAATCCAAACGCATGGCCGAAATGCGCCCCTTTATCGGTGGTGGCGACATGATCAAAGAGGTCAGCAAGGATCAGGTCATCTATAATGACCCGCCAATGAAGTTCGAGGCCGGCACGCCGGGGATCGTACAGACCATCGGTCTTGGCGTGGCGCTGGAGTATATGATGGACCTGGGGATGGAAAACATCGCTACCCATGAATCCAGCTTGCGCGATTACGCGATGCAACGTCTGACTGGGCTGAACTGGTTGCAGGTTCAAGGCACTCGCCCGGACAAGGCCGCGATTTTCAGCTTTACGCTGGACGGTGCTGGCCATGCACACGACGTTTCTACCATTCTCGACAAGAAAGGTGTAGCGGTTCGCGCCGGTCACCACTGTGCTGGGCCGCTGATGGACCATCTGGGGGTGACTGCAACATGCCGCGCCAGCTTTGGTCTCTATAACACTACCGATGAAGTTGATACACTGATCGAAGCGCTTGAATTGGCGCATGATCTGTTTGCCTGATTTTGGTCTTGATAAGGGTGCGGCAATCGCGATTTGCAGTTGCACCCGGATTGGAACAAGGTTAGCTAACGGCCAAGGCACCTGTAGCTCAGCTGGATAGAGCGCTGCCCTCCGAAGGCAGAGGCCAGAGGTTCGAATCCTCTCAGGTGCGCCACCCTGTATTCAACGTCGGATTGAATTCGGAAGCCCTGAACAGTGGGCTTGTCATTTGGCTTGCTTAGCGCATTGATTGTGCAGTCATTGCAACGGCTCGCAAGCTAATAATCATAGCTGAGTTGCAGTGCTTGAGGGAGAGATATTCTGTCAGGTGCCGAGAATAGCAAATTAGCAGACTTGGCGGCTCTGCCGCCAATCGCTACGACTACGAGAAAACCGACCGGAAGATACAGTCAGTATAAGTTCTGAACAGACCAAAAGCGTCCGGGTGTTACCCGCGCCAGGTGCGAACCACGCCACAATCCATGTGTACGAAGTTCGATCCATAATACTGACCAACTCCGCCTGCGCGGCACGACATCGCTGCCTTGGCCATCTGTGAAACCGAGCGGGAGGCAAGGCGCAGATCAGCTGCTTGCCCTTCCATGTGAAGCGAATTGCGCGCCACACGGCGCGACCGGGAGCGCAGCATTGCGTTGGTCTGAGGAGAGCGATAGCCGGACAACAGCATATAGGGTTCGTTGACATCCAGCAGGTTGTGTGATGCCGCCATGATATCAATCGTGCGTAAATCGATGGATTTTACCTGATCTGTGCGCCAATCACGCATGAAGTTGTTCACTTCTTTGACAGCGTCCTTGATATACTTACCATCGACCCAATAAATCATATCCAACCGTTCGCCTGTGCGACCGGAATACATACGGATGCGACGGATGTCACCGCCACCGCGTAAAAAGCCTGCTGCGTTGGAGTAGGTGGGTGCTGCTACGACTGCCGTTGCTGCAAACGCTCCCAATAGGGCACGCCGGGTCAAGCCCGAGGAACTGCTCTCTGTCATTTTGGTTTCGTCCCGTACTGTTCCTGCCTGCACACGATGTTACGTGCACTGTCTTAATTATTCCCATCCCAGATGCGGGATTTATGGCACAATCGGAATCGACGGCCAAGAAGTGTTTCATTTTCACCTTTTCAAGGGGGAATTTTCGGCAGTTTTTTGCGCATTTGCCACAGAGCATCACAAATATTTCGCAGTTGTGGGCTTTGGGCCGCGCAGCCGATGCAAACGCGCATCAGGCCCACGAAGAAGCGATTTGGTAAGGATATCGTGAGTGGACAAGCGTTCTGGCACGACTGCATAGTTGTTCGACGTATAAATCACCAGTTCAACCTATTGAATTCCAAGGCCATCCTATGTTTTCTGTTCTCCGCACCAGTACCAGCATCCTGTTTGCCGCGTGTTTCGTGGCTACCGCGTCCGTCGCCAATGTGTCGTCCGAAGCTGCGCCAGGAACTGCGTTTCAGATGGCGATGGCTGAACATACTCAGCAGGCGCCGCAACTGGTTGAGTTCTACCGGGCAAACGGATTTTCGCCGCTTTGGGTCGGCGATACGCCTGAACACACTCTACGCAGGGCGGCGCTGATAAATGCGCTTACGAATGCGCATCTGCACGGCCTTCCACAGGCCGAGCCGACTGTTGCCGCCGTGATGGAGAAGATGGAAAAGGCCCGTTCGGTGCGCGATCTCGGTGCGGTTGAAGCAGAACTTAGCCGTATCTTTGTCGAATATGCCGACGCGCTTTATGCGGGCGCAATCCGGCCCGGCAGTGTGGATGATGGGCTGGTTCGGTCCGTAGAACGACGCAGCACTGTTGAGCATTTGCAGGGAATAAGCACTCTGGGCGCGGCCTACTTTACTGTCTTGGCGCCGCAATCACATCAATACCGCGCATTGATGAAGCAGAAGTTGTCCTTGGAAAAGCTGGTGTTTCAAGGGGGATGGGGGCCAACAGTTCCCGAAAGCAAACTGGAATACGGCGACACGGGACCGAATGTTGTCAAGCTGCGCGACCGTCTGGTGGTGATGGGTTACATGAAACCGTCCGCCAGCCCGTCTTTCGACAGCGCGTTGCTTGAAGGCGTTCGTGCCTTTCAATCCGCGCATGGGCTTGAAACCGATGGTGTGGCGGGCAAGGGGACGATTGCCGAAATTAACCGTCCAGCCACAGACCGGTTAAAAGCCGTTTACGTTGCGTTGGAACGCGAACGCTGGCTGCCTCGGGAACGCGGCACGCGTCATATCCTTGTGAACCAAGCCGATTTCACGGCCAAGATCGTGGACGACGGGCAAGTCACTTTTGAAACCCGCGCAGTCATCGGTAAAAATGTGCATGATCGCAGAAGTCCGGAATTTTCGGATGAGATGGAGCATATGGTGATCAACCCAAGCTGGCATGTTCCCCGCTCGATTGTGACCAAGGAATACCTACCGAAACTGCAATCAAACCCGAATTCCGTGGGCCATATTCTGATTACTGACAGAAGCGGCAGGCAGGTCGATCGGGGTGCGGTTGACTTTACTCAGTTCACGACCAGAAATTTTCCCTTCGCAATGCGTCAACCGCCCAGCCAAAGCAATGCGCTGGGTCTGGTGAAGTTCATGTTTCCCAATAAGCACAACATCTATCTGCATGATACTCCACAGAAAAACCTGTTCTCGCGTGAGGTTCGGGCCTTTTCACATGGGTGTATCCGCTTGGCCCAGCCTTTTGAATTTGCTTACGCTTTGCTGGCCAAACAAGAGGAAGATCCAAAGGCATTCTTCCATCGCGTTCTGAACACCGGAAAAGAGACCAAAGTCAATTTGGAACAGAAAGTTCCGGTGCATCTGATTTACCGCACGGCCTATATCGGGCCCAAAGGCGAAGTGCAGTATCGCCGCGATGTCTATGGGCGGGACGGCAAGATTTGGGATGCCCTACAAAAGGCAGGGGTGGCCCTGCCGGACGTTCAGGGGTAAGCACAGGGCAAATCCTGCCAAAAGGAAGCCCGCCATGCAGTTTACCGTACAACAGATTGCCGAGTCTCTGGGTGCCGAATGTCAGGGCGATGGCGGCCTGACGATTGTGCGCGCCGCCGAACCGGGCGATGCAGGCCCGACAGATTTGGCGATGGCTATGTCTCCGAAATACGCCGAGGCACTTACCAACGGAGCCGCTCGTGCGGCCGTCCTTTGGGAGGGCGCCGACTGGCAGGCGATGGGATTGCGTGCGGCGATTTTTGTAAAACGTCCCCGTATGGCGATGGCTGGCATCACTTCCATGCTGGACCGTGGGCAAGGAGTTGAGCCGGGGATTCACCCCTCGGCCGTGATAGACCCGACCGCTGAAATTGGTCTGGATGTGGCGATTGGTCCGTTGGTTGTTGTGGGCGCGCGCGCCCGGATCGGCGCAGGCTCTGTCATAGGGGCACATTGCGCGGTGGGAATGGATGCCATATTGGGCGACCAGGCGGTGTTGCGCGAAATGGTCAGCATTGGCGCACGGGCGCAGATCGGAGATCGTTTTATCGCGCAACCCGGTGCCCGGATCGGAGGGGACGGGTTCAGTTTTGTTACCCCCGAAGTCTCGGGCGTCGAAAATGTACGCAAGACAATGGGCGATCAGGGTGAGGCCAAAGCTCAGAGCTGGCTGCGCATTCACTCGCTGGGTGCTGTGGAAATCGGTGACGATGTCGAAATTGGCGCGAATTGCACAATCGACAATGGCACGATCCGAAATACGTATATTGGCCACGGTTCCAAGTTGGATAACCTGGTCCATGTCGGGCACAACACCCGAGTCGGTCAGGACTGCCTGTTGTGCGGTCAGACTGGTGTGTCGGGTTCGGTTGAGATCGGAAACAACGTGGTTCTGGGCGGTCAGACCGGCGTTGTCGACAACATTTTCATCGGGGATGGGGTTATTGCCGGTGGCGGCACTAAGATACTGTCCAACGTACCCGCTGGTCGCGTGATCATGGGGTATCCCGGAGTCAAAATGGAAACGCATACGGACATCTACAAGGCACAACGGCGTTTGCCCCGTATGGCACGCGACGTCGAGGCATTGAAAAAGGCTGTTTTCAAACAGACCCCGAGCGATTAAATCAACCTCAAACTGATAATCAGGGGATCGACATGAGCATCAGCGACCGCGTCATCGCGATCATTGCAGAGCAGGCCGTTCTGGAGCCATCGGATGTAACGCCCGAAAGCACGCTGGAAGATCTGGGTATCGACAGCCTCGGGCTGGTCGAAAGCATATTTGCCATCGAGGAAGAGTTCGACATTTCGATTCCTTTCAATGCCAACGAGCCCGAGGCCAATGACTTCGATATCTCCAATGTGGCCGCGATCATCTCTGGGATCGAAAAGCTTGTGTCGGAAAAGGTCTGACACACGCTCATGAAACGCGTTGTCATTACCGGAGCAGGTACGATCAATTCGCTGGGCCATTCGGTCCCTGACACGCTGGAAGCAATGCGCGAAGGTCGTTGTGGTATTTCGGAACTTGAATTCCGGGATGTTGATCGGTTGGCCATCAAGATCGGCGGACAGGTCCGGGGTTTCGAGGCGGAAGGGCGGTTCAACCGACAGCAGATGTCGCTGTACGACCGCTTCACGCAATTCACCCTGACGGCAGCCAAAGAGGCGATTGAGCAGTCGGGCATCGAGTTTCACGGCGAGTTGGCAGCAAGATCAGGTGTTGTTCTGGGAACCGCGGGTGGTGGTGTTTCGACTTGGGATGACAATTACCGTTCTGTTTATGAGGATGGGAAGAACAGGGTACACCCCTTTGTCGTTCCAAAGCTCATGAACAATGCAGCCGCCAGTCATGTTTCAATGGAACATAACCTGAAGGGCCCCAGTTTCACCGTGTCGACAGCATGTGCGTCATCAAACCATGCGATGGCTCAGGCCTTTCAGATGGTGCGCAGCGGCGCGGCTCCGGTCATGGTTACGGGCGGGTCCGAATCGATGTTGTGTTTCGGCGGTGTAAAAGCCTGGGAAGGTCTGCGCGTGATGTCGAAAGACGCGTGCCGCCCGTTCAGTGCCAACCGCAACGGAATGGTGCAGGGTGAAGGGGCTGGCGTCTTTGTCTTTGAGGAATACGAACACGCCCGCGCCCGAGGGGCCGAAATACTGTGCGAAGTTGTCGGCTTTGCCATGTCATCGGATGCCTCGGACATTGTGATGCCCAGCAAACAAGGGGCCGCGCGTGCCATGGCCGGTGCCTTGGCCGATGCGAAGCTGAACGCAAAAGATGTGGGTTATATCAACGCGCATGGCACCGGAACGGCTGCAAATGACAAAACCGAATGCGCAGCCGTGGCCGACGTGTTTGGGCCGCACGCAGACGATCTGATGATATCGTCCACGAAGTCCATGCACGGCCACCTGATAGGCGGGACCGGAGCTGTTGAGCTGCTGGCCTGCATCATGGCACTGCGGGACGGTGTCATTGCACCGACGATTGGATATGAGGAACCGGACCCGGAATGCGCGTTGGACGTGGTCCCGAACGAAGCACGCGAAGCAAAGGTCAACGTCGCGCTTAGCAACGCATTCGCCTTTGGTGGGTTGAATGCGGTACTGGCCCTGAAGCGGGTTTAGTGAAAAAGCCGCCGTTAATAAAACGGCGGCTTCCACGGATGTTTTTTCTTAGTTTGTGTTGACGTTCAGAGCGTCAAAGCCCGATGTGAAGCCGGAGAGCGACATGTCCATTTCAAGAACCTGATCCGGGAAACGGGCGGGAACCAGTGAAAACGTCGCTTTGGTACCAGCTTTCATCGCGTCGATATCCCCTTGGCTAAGACCTAGTTGCGCGATGCAGCCCACGGGAACGCATTGGTGGTAGTTGTACAATTTACGCGGCGCGCCATCGATTGACAGGGCCAGTTGCGCTTGCAGCAGAGTTTCGAGGGGTACGATCACATTTGCCCAAGCAACGGCGGCACCACCTTCTGGCAGTTTCCCGATGGATACTTCTGCGATCGGATCACCATTTTTACCCTCCAGAACCTGAACGATGGCGCAAGGATCCTCGCCTTCCTGTGCCTTGATACAGGATACGTCCCAATCGCCGAGTTCTTCCTTTACGAACTGTTCTCCGACCCGGGGGCCTTCCTGACCAAGGTCCAGACCGGCGTCTGGCGCGGTTGTGGTTGTGTCTTGTGCATACGCTGCGCCGGATAGCAGAACAGCGGCGACCGTGTTGAACGAGAGGATTTTCTTGAACATGAATGCCTCGGGTTGATGATTGATCTTTTTGCTTCGTTTAACACTCTTCTGAACCAGTGTCAGGCACTAACAGAACAGCCTTTGCGAACGTGAACGGATTCTTGCCTGAGGCCTGGAACCGCACCTTCGGAGATTAGAAAAAGGGAGCTGTTCGACCAGCTCCCTTCCCCATAAGTTTCTCCCCGTCGGACTGGCCGACTTATTTATGCGCAAACCCTACGGAAGGGGCGCACACGGGTCAACAGCTATCCTCAATTTTTAATCTATGCGCCAGAATAATAATCCGATGGCCAAACCAAAAAGGCCGTGCCAGCAGGCACGGCCAGTCGACAGGGAGGAAGTCTGCCCCGCACTGCAAGGCAAATAGACTATCGCAGTCAAAGGTTAACTTTGTATGCTGGCGGCAGATCGGTGAACAATAAGGCAATGTTAATGGGCACGAATATCTTTTTGGGCGGTGGCGGTGAAAACTATGGCCAGCCGCAGGAACTGGCGTTGAAATATGCCAACCGCCACGGGTTGATTGCCGGGGCAACCGGTACCGGCAAAACCGTGACATTGCAGATTCTTGCAGAAGGTTTTTCTCAGGCGGGTGTCCCGGTATTCCTCTCGGATGTGAAAGGGGATCTGTCTGGTCTGGCCCTTCCTGGAAGCGAGGCCCACAAACTGCATCAGGCCTTTCAGGACCGGGCCAGTCGGATCGGGTTCGAGGATTTTGCCTATTCTGCCTGCCCGGTGACATTCTGGGATTTGTTCGGTGAACAGGGCCATCCAGTGCGCACGACGGTGACAGAAATGGGCCCGCTGTTGCTGTCGCGGTTACTGGAGTTGAGCGACGCGCAGGAAGGTATCCTGAATATCGCATTCCGCGTGGCCGACGAAGAAGGGATGCCGTTGCTGGACCTCAAGGATCTACAGGCGCTGCTGGTCTGGATCGGAGAGAATCGGGCGCAACTGTCATTGCGATACGGCAATGTATCCACGTCCTCGATTGGGGCGATCCAGCGACGTCTGTTGGTTCTCGAGAATCAGGGCGGAACAAAATTGTTTGGCGAACCGGCGCTGGATCTGGCCGATCTGATGCGAACTGACGAAAACGGGCAGGGAATGGTGAACATTCTGGCATCAGACCAGCTGATGGCAGCCCCACGGCTATATGCAACGTTCCTGTTGTGGCTGTTGAGTGAACTGTTCGAAGAGCTGCCAGAGGTTGGAGACCCCGAAAAACCAAAGCTGGTGTTCTTTTTTGACGAAGCCCATCTGCTGTTCGACGATGCGCCAAAGGTTCTGGTGGACAAGGTCGAACAGGTCGCCCGCCTGATCCGTTCAAAGGGTGTGGGTGTATACTTCATCACTCAGAGCCCCGCTGATATCCCGGAAGATATTCTTGGACAGCTGGGCAACCGTATTCAGCACGCATTAAGGGCATTCACGGCACGGGACCGAAAGAACCTGCGGCTGGCCGCTGAAACCTATCGCGAGAACCCTACTTTTGACACGGAAACGGCAATTCGCGAAGTCGGCGTTGGCGAAGCTGTCACCTCAATGCTGCAAAAGAAAGGTGTTCCGGGCGTGGTCGAGCGTACGCTTATTCGTCCGCCGGGATCTCAGCTGGGGCCAATTTCAGATGCCGAACGCCGGGATATCCTTGCCGCTTCGGCGATGGCAGGGAAATACGACAAGAGCATAGATCGAAAATCTGCCTTCGAGATTCTTCAGGCGCGGGCCCAAGCTGCGGCCAATGCCGCAGAACTGGCCGAATCCGACGAAGTTCTTGAAGCGCAATCGCCGATCGAACGCGAATATTCTTCGGCCCGCAGATATTCGGGCAGCCGGGTCGGCCGGTCCTCCTCCCGGGTTGAGCGCAAGCAGGACACGTTTGCTACGGCAATGACCGAAGCGGTGATCAAAGAGCTTAAGGGCACAACCGGGCGCCGGATCGTGCGCGGTATCCTCGGCGGATTGTTTCGCAACAGGTAAAAACGTGGCGTCCTTGGTGGGCGCTACAGCGTTTACTTCAGTCGGCGTTGGCCTTCCTGGCGACAATAGGCGTCAGCCTCGGGAACAGACATCTTCGTGGCTGGGAAGTCGATTGCACGGTCCCAGGTGACGCGATCCTGACGATAGAGCTGACAGGTCACGACACCTTTAGGTGTCTGAACCTTGACGGGCGTCGTCTCAAGATCTTCGGGGCTGGGGACACAAGCGGATAACGCGACCGCAATAGCCGGAAACAGAATGAGTGATTTCAGATGTGGTGCTTTCATTTTCTACTCTTATCTACTCGTCTTGTTGATCGATTGAAACGGCATAGGCGAGGGTGAGTGCCAGCAACCTGCCGCAAATCGAAAACACTGTGGTGGGTTCGTTTATTCAGAAAAACCTTAAGAATCAAGAAACCGCGCCAGATAAGTGGCGCGGTTTTGCACATTGGAACGTGGCGCGGACCTATTTCTCGGGGATCAGACCCCTTGGGCTGAATCTGAGAACAATCAACAGGATCAGGCCCATCGTGAACAGGCGCATATGTGCGGCACTATCAATAAGATGTGCCTTCAGCGCGCTGCCATCCGGCAAGCCTGCAGTGATAACACTCATCAACCACAAGCCAATCGGTTCGACCTGAACCCACAAGAACCAAATCAGGAACGCACCCAAAACGGCCCCGAAGTTGTTGCCCGAACCGCCAACGATCACCATGACCCAAACCAGGAAGGTAAAGCGCAGCGGATTGTAGGTGCCCGGCGTCAGCTGTCCGTCCAGAGTGGTCATCATCGCGCCTGCGATGCCGCAAATGGCCGATCCCAATACGAAAATCTGCAAGTGGCGACGGGTGACGTCCTTGCCCATCGCTTCGGCTGCAATTTCATTGTCGCGGATTGCGCGCATCATACGGCCCCACGGGCTTTTCAGCGCCATTTGCGCCATCCAGAGCAGCACCAGAAGAACCAGCATGAACAGCAGCGAATACCCAAGTTTCACCGAGAGGGTGGATGCAGTGACCGGATCCAGCCCCAGCCATTCGGCGCGGGCAAGAAAAGCCGGATCTTGCTGCAAGTCAACTTCATAACCGACAACTGGGGAGGGACGCGGGATGCCATAGACGTTCTTCACGCCGCGGGCCAGCCAGTCCTCGTTCTTCATGACGGCGATAATAATCTCGGCGATACCCAGCGTGGCAATCGCCAGATAATCTGACCGCAGCCCTAGCGCGGTTTTGCCAATCAGCCACGCCGCCCCGGCAGCCAGCAGACCTCCGGCAGGCCAGGCCAGCAGAACGGGCAGGTTCAGTCCACCGATGTTACCGGCAATCGCCGGGTCAATGGCCTCGACCGCGGCAACATTGGGGTCGAACACGGCCCGGTAGAGGAAGAAGCCGACGATAAGGACAGTGATTATTGTGAGCGTCTGCACCCGGCCTTTGGGCATTCTTGTTGCCACCAGTACTGCAGCAACAACGGTGGCAGCCCCCAGTAGCAAGGACAGAACGATACCATAACCGCCTGCGCCCCAGGCGCCTGGGGTAGGCGCTGTTGATACCAGCACAACCGCCAGACCGCCCAGCGCGACGAAGCCCATGACCCCTACGTTAAACAGGCCCGCAAAGCCCCATTGCAGGTTCACACCGATCGCCATGATGGCCGAGATCAGCCCCATGTTCAGGATCAGAACGGCAGTGTTCCAGCTTTGCGTGAAACCGGTCAGCAGAATGAGACTGCCAACAGCTATGAAAAGCAGAGTGTTTTTGACAGATTCGGTCATACTGCTTTCCCCTTGAACAGGCCCGTGGGCTTAAACAGAAGCACGATCAGCAGGATGACAAAGCTGACAGCGAATTTGTAATCGGTGGACAGGAGCTGGACCAATCCGGACGGCTCCAGGTTTTCGGGGGCCACATAGGTCAGTACTTTTTTCCAGGCATAGGTGATCGTCACCTCGGAAAACGCGATGATGAACCCGCCGGCAATTGCGCCCAGTGGGTTACCAAGGCCACCCACGATGGCCGAAGCGAATATCGGCAGCAGAAGCTGGAAATAGACGAAGGGTTTAAAGCTCTTGTCCAACCCGTAAAGAACACCCGCTGTGGTCGCCAAGGCGGCCACGATGATCCAGGTGATCATCACAACACGTTCAGGGTTGATGCCGGACAAAAGCGCCAGATCCTCGTTGTCGGAATAGGCGCGCATCGATTTCCCGGTTCGTGTTTTATTGAGGAACCAGAACAACAAGGCCACGGCAATAACGGCCACTATCAGTGTAATCCCTTGCGAGGTCTTGATAGCCAGCCCCTCCTGAAGGCCCGTCATGGATTTGAAGTCCCGCGCGGATATCAGAAATCTTGCACCGTCCGAAAACTTTTGGTCATCCGGCCCGATGATAAAGCGCACCAAACCGTTCATGATGAACATTACACCCATAGATACGATCACAAGGATAACCGGCTTGGCCTTTTGTTCGCGGTAAAAGCGGTAGACCAGTCTGTCCGTGACCAACACCAGCAGGATGCAGCCAAGGATGGCAAAGGGCAGGGCGAGCAGGGCAGTCGGCAACGGCCCAAAGCTGACACCAGCGGCCTGTAAGCCCCAAGTGACAAGCACAGCGATCATCGCCCCAAAGGCCATGGTGTCACCATGGGCAAAGTTCGAAAACCGCAGGATGCCGTAGATCAGGGTCACGCCAAGCGCCCCCAATGCCAACTGACTGCCATAGGCAATCGCAGGCACGATGACAAAGTTGGCCAGTGTGACCAACGCGTTCAGTAAATCCATGAATTCTTCTCACTGTCCGGGTGCGGCTTTATGGCATGTGTACCATTGGTAATTCAACACACGGCTATGGTTTTCAACGAATTGGACGAACGTTTTTTGCCAGGGTAACGCGGAACCAGCAAGGCTTGTGAGTTTCCGAGAACCAAACGCGCAGGTGAAGCCGCGCGACTTTTGAGGTCAGCGTGGCCACCCGGCAGTATTGCTTGGATGCAAAGTCACGCCTGAACGTCTTGGCATTTGCCGAAATCCTCGTCGGCATGGGGACCTTTGACAGACAGATCATAGGACATGTCGTCAAGTTGAACCACCAGCGTCATCACGTTCTGACCTTCGATATACATGAACGTCATGCTGCCCACGCCTTTGAGGATCACAGCATCGCCTGTGGCTATTGGGGTTTCAATGCTACCTTTGTCACCGTCCGCGGCACGGCTAAGGCGGATTTCGCTGCCGTCGCGGTCGGAGGTGCACAATAGGTGGCGTTCTTCGGCTACTGCCTGAGTGGCCGAAAATAGCGCAAGCGGCAAAGCGATCCAGAGTTTCATAGTCTGCGGGTCCTTGTCTTCGATTTTGCATTCGCCTTCGAACTGTCGAGCCAATGGTTCAGTAATATGGCCCGACCGGCGTGGATGGCCCGCCTAAAGCTCCATTATGTCACAAATTGAACTTAAGCGTGTTTTTTGCCCTTTGAATAACGCGTGAAAATAACCGATTTGGTCTCGTGAAAGAGCCATTAAAACAAGTAAATAACAGTCATGTTTAACGTCCTCAAATTCAACGCACCATTATCCTGACATATTGAAAACACAATCAGACATGGGTTGAGCGATTCAGGTTCAAAGTGACTCGCGCCGGGCCGTTCTATCTGCCAATCTAGGGCCCCAGATTGTTTTTGTCTCAAGCTGAGCGCACACCACCTCACCTGGCCTCAAGTTCCGGTGAAATGGCTGGGTCAGGTCTATGATACGAAAGGGTTTTTCCTAAGTTCACTTCGTTGAGCTGCGGAAGATGTGATTGTCGAGCGCAGCCAGGACCGAAATATAAGGCTGATCTCGCGAGCGTAATAGCGCGCGAGGGCAGGCATAAGTAACCGAAGGAAGAAACTCATGAGATTTACCGCGCTGATCACGGCTGGCCTGTTGATGCCCACATTCGTACAAGCTGCAATCGACGACCCGCTGAATGGCGCGGATTTTGTCGTCAATTGCCTCTCCGACAAAAACGGGGGATCGGTGACTCTGGCGCGGTCGGGTGAGACGGACAAGGGGTTCATCGTGGCCGAAAACATCAAGGGCGAGGCGCAGATTATTCCCGGTCTGAACTCGCTCACCTTCCTGCATATCATGGATCAGGACGTGGTGACCTTTGTGGTGGATTTCGATAACCTGCACTATGACATGTCGGTCAAAGGCCCACATGCCGCGAATGACTCCGGATGTTGTAGCAATCCGGCGGGGTGAGAATTAGGAAGGCGGTTGTACTTGGTTATGCAGTGATTTTCTGCACTGTTTTCCTTGAAGCAACGTGTTTCTGCGAACCCACTGCTAGAATGAGGAGGACGGTGCGCACCAAAAGGGAGTTTGCGCGCCGTCTCATCCTCAACCGCCCAAGAAACTCTTTCTCACTTCCGGATCAGCCAGCAATTCCTTGCCCGTACCGGTATAGGCGTTTCGCCCCTGAACCAGAACATACCCTTTGTCCGCAATCTCCAGCGCCTGGCGGGCGTTTTGTTCAACCATCAGAATCGGCAGGCCGGTGCGTGCGACCTCGATGATGCGGTCAAAAAGCTCATCCATCACGATGGGTGAGACACCTGCGGTGGGCTCGTCCAGCATCAGGACCTTGGGTTGCGTCATCAGCGCGCGACCCACGGCAACCTGTTGGCGCTGACCGCCAGACAGTTCGCCGGCAGGTTGGTTGCGTTTGTCACGCAGAATTGGGAACAGATCATAGACCTGCTCCATTGTGTCCGAGAAATCGTCGTGACGGATAAAGGCACCCATTTCCAGATTTTCCTCGACAGTCATCGAGGTGAAAATGTTCGATGTCTGAGGAACAAAGCCCATACCGCGGATCACGCGGTCTTGTGGGGTGAGGCTGGTGATATCCTCGCCGTCCAGGCGTACAGAGCCGGCGCGCACATCCAGCATCCCAAACACGGCCTTCATCGCCGTTGACTTGCCCGCACCATTGGGGCCGACAATGACTGCGATCTCACCCTTGTCCACGGCAATGGTGCAGTCGTGCAGGATGTCCGGGCCTTTGCCATAACCGCCGGTCATGGTGTCGCCGATCAGAAACGGGCCGCCTTCAACGCGATGAGTCGTCCCGCTTTTACGATGCGCAGGCGTCATTGTTCCGATACCTTGCGTGTTGGTAATCGATGCGTCCTTGTTGCCCTTGTCGTCCTGATAGGGGTTGTCGCTCATGCCAGCGGTCATGTCTGGGCCTCCAGCTTGTCTTTGTTTTTGAGGCCGGTGCCAAGATAGGCTTCGATCACGTGCTCGTTTGCCTTGATCTCATCCAGAGTACCCTCGGCCAAAACCTTGCCCTCGGCCATGCAGATGACCGGGTCGCAGATCTTGCCGATGAAATCCATGTCGTGCTCGATGACAACAAATGTATAACCACGCTCTTTGTTCAGGCGCAGGATCGTATCAGCGATGGTCATCAGCAGGGTGCGGTTCACGCCTGCTCCGACCTCGTCCAGAAATACGATCTTGGCGTCCACCATCATGGTACGACCAAGTTCCAGCAGTTTCTTTTGACCGCCCGAAACCTGACCGGCCTTGTGATCGGCCAGATGTTCGATGGTCAGAAACTCCAGCACCTCGTCTGCCTTGGCTTTCAGCGCGCGTTCTTCATCAGCGATGCGCTTGCGTCCGAACCAGGTATTCCATAGCGCCTCACCCGATTGCGCACCGGGCACCATCATCAGGTTTTCGCGGCAGGTCATCGACGAAAACTCATGCGCGATCTGGAACGTGCGCAGCAAACCCTTGTGAAACAGCTCATGCGGGGGCAGGCCGGTGATATCTTCACCATCCATAACCACCTTGCCGCTGGTCGGGGGCAAAACACCGGCGATTACATTGAACAGAGTGGTTTTTCCGGCCCCGTTGGGCCCGATCAGGCCGGTGATCGACCCTTTTTGGATTTCCAGCGACGCCCCGTCCACCGCGTGAAACCCGCCGAAATGCTTATGCACGTCCTCGACGACGATCATGGTATCCCCTTGCCTTGTCCCCGTGAAACGAGGTGCAGCCTTTTGTCATTGAAACAGCCCGGGCACAAGGCCCGGGCTGTTTGATTTTATGGTTTGATATGCGGGATCAACGGAAGTTGACGGTCTTGTTTTCGCCGTCGGTCACTTCGATCTCGCGGTAAGACCCTGCGCTTTCTCCGGGGCCGATCAACTCGACACCGGACGCGCCGACATAGTCGATGTCCTGACCGGCGGCCAGCAGTTCCAGACCTTTGGCCAGTTCACCCGGATAGATCTTTTCACCCGGTGCATTAGCGACGTCCATAACTTTGCCCGCGTAATCTGCCGGGTTGGTCGAACCGGCGGCTTGCATGGCGAACATGAACAGCGCTGCCGCGTCATAGGATTCGGGCGAATAGGGCGACGAACCGTCAAATCCGGCTGCTTCGGCCAGTGCAAAGTACTTTTCTGCACCTTCACCACCCGACCCGGCGATCTGACCGAACGAGCCGTTCAGGTCGGGGCCGACATTTGCGGGCAGCGAGTCGCCAATCATGCCACCGGGCAGACCAAAGGTGTCAAACGCACCGCTGTCCAGCGACGACTGGATGATGCCCAGACCACCCTGGTCCAGATAACCCGCGACAACCAGAATGTCTCCACCGGCCGAAGCCAGCGCGCCAACTTCAGCCGAATAGTCGGCCTTGCCATCTTCATGCGCCGTAACGATGGTCACTTCTCCGCCAACCGCTTCGAAGGACGTCTGGATCGCATCGGCCAGACCTTTGCCATAGTCATTGTTGGTATAGGTCAGCGCGATCGAGTTGATGCCGCGATCCTTGAGGATATCAGCCATAACCTGACCTTCGCGCGCATCCGACGGCGCGGTGCGGAAGAACAGGCCGTTGTCCTCCATGGTCGACAGGCCGGGCGAGGTCGCCGAAGGCGAGATCATGACCATGCCGTTTGGAATGGCAACGTTCTGCAGGATCGCGCCGGTTACACCCGAACAGTCGCCGCCAATGATGCCTGCAACGCCGTCGGCGATCATACGCTCGCCGTTCGAGGTGGACAGACCATTGTCGATACAGCCGGTATCGGCACGTACACCAGCCACGCTGGCACCGTTCATGAACTTGCCGGATTCGTTGACTTCGGCGATTGCCAGCTCAGCACCCGACCCCATGGCAGGGGCCAGCGATTCAATGGGGCCGGTAAAGCCGATCAAAATCCCCAGTTTGACATCTTCGGCCATGGCTGCGCCGGCCAGCAATGCAGTTGCTGCAGTTGCAGTAAGCAGCTTTTTCATATGGTTACTCCCAGTTGTGAACGTATTCGTTCTGGCGACGACCCTAGGCAAGCTGTTCGGAAAAGAAAAGTCCTAACGCAAACGTGTCTTTTTCGGTTGAAAATCTATCTGTTTTGTTGGGACTCACTCCTGATTGTTATCGAAAGGGATCAGAATGTTCAGGACGGCGATGATTCTGTCTTTCTCACTCTGCGCCTTGAATGCCGCAGCCCAGACGTTGTCGGTTTCCACCGGAATGATCGAACTGGAAGAAATGATCGGCGGGCTAGAGACCCCATGGGCGGTTGGCATTTTGCCCGATGAAAGCTTCCTCGTTACGGAACGGGATGGAAGGTTGCTGTATGTGCGAAATGGACAAGTTGGGGATGTTTCAGGCGTTCCAAAGGTTGCGGCTCTGGGGCAGGGCGGATTGCTGGACGTCACGATTTCGCGCAATTTCAATCAAAGCCGAGAGATCTTTCTGACCTTCGCAAAACCTCAGGGCGACGGTGCAGGGACTGCGGTTGCGGTTGCGCACCTGTCCGAGACTGGCAAAAACCTTCAGAACTTCCGAGTAGTTTTCGTGGCATCGCCAGGTGGTACAGGTGGTCGCCATTTTGGCAGCCGTGTGGTCGAAGCGCATGATGGGACATTGTTCGTGACCCTCGGTGACCGGGGAGAGGCGGAGAATGCACAGGATCGGTCCAATCCTTTGGGCTCGGTCATTCATATCAACCGCGATGGGACGGTTCCGGCAGATAACCCCTTTGTCGGGCAATTGAATATCGAACCCGAGATATGGTCATACGGTCATCGAAATCCACAGGGCGCGGATTTGGACGCGCTTGGCCGACTTTGGATTTCGGAACACGGGGCGCGGGGTGGAGATGAAATCAACCAACCCCGCGCAGGTGTCAATTACGGCTGGCCTGTTATCTCCTATGGTACGCATTATTCGGGTGAAAAAATCGGGGAGGGTACATCCAAAGAAGGGCTAGAACAGCCAGCTCACTACTGGGATCCTTCCATCGCGCCGTCCGGCCTGCTGGTTTATTCCGGCAAGCTCTGGCCGCAATGGGCAGGTGATGTTTTCGTAGGATCTTTGAAATTTGACTATATCGCCCGACTTCAGGGCGATCCAATGCATGAGGCCGAACAGATCAGAAGCCCTGAAACCGAGCGTGTCCGCGATATCGTCGAAGCGCCAGACGGGTCGATCTGGTTTATCTCGGTTGGTAAGGGGGCAGTTTACAGAATATCTCCGGCGGAGTGACCTTACACCGATAGCCGCCCGCTTTGCGCTCCGCGTTCGCGATAGGGCGTGGTGTTGTAATGCGCGCGGTAGCATTTTGAGAAATGGCTAGGCGAGGCAAAGCCGCATGCCAGGGCTACGTTGATGACGCTCATATCTGTTTGCATCAGCAGGTTCCGCGCTTTGTGCAAGCGAAGTTCCATATAGTACCGCTTGGGCGAGCGGCTGAGATAGCGCCGGAACAGACGCTCAAGCTGGCGAGTCGACATACCGACTTCCTTGGCCAGAATCGAAGGAGAGATCGGCTCTTCTATGTTCTTTTCCATCATCAGGATGACCTGACTCAGCTTGGGGTGACGCACGCCAATCCGTGTCGGTGTAGATAGGCGCTGCGTGTCCTGATCTGTCCGGATAGACGAATAGATCATCTGATCCGCCACCGCATTTGCCAGGTCTTCGCCGAAATCGTCTGCAATCAACTTGAGCATCAGATCGATAGACGAGGTCCCTCCAGCCGTCGTCATACGACCGCCGTCAATCTGAAAGACAGCTTTCGTCAACTCGACCTCATCGAATTCTTCGATGAAACTGTCTGAGTTTTCCCAATGTATCGTGGCGCGCTTGTTGTCCAGCAGGCCGGCCTTGGCCAAGGTATAAGCAGCCGTGCACAGGCCGCCGATCCGCAATCCGCGCCGTGCCTCGCGCCGCAACCAGTTCAGAATGCGTTTGGTGGTCGCGGCTTGTACGTCAACGCCCCCGCAAATCAGAACGACATCGTCGCGTTGCAGTTCGTCCAGGTCACGATCCAGTTTGAATTCGGTTCCGGCCGAGCATGAAATCGAATCTCCGCCTTCACCTGAAAGCGTCCATGTATAAAGTTGTTTGTCGGCCATGCGGTTTGCGATGCGCAGGCTGTCGAGCGCCGACGCAAAAGACAGCAGCGAAAACTTGTCCAGCAGGACAAAAACGAAATGGCGGGGTGTGGCCCCAGCATTTTCCACCGTGACTGCTTGGCGTTGCACTTGCATGACAAAATGTCCTTAATTCTGCGCGGGAAAACCTGGTATCCGGCGACGTATTTGGCAGTCACCATGATCAAAGCTTGTTTGCGGCGTCAAGAGGCGCAAATGGGATATGGTCACTCTTCATTGCTTTTTGTATAGAGGCGACCTGAACACTTCAGCGGAGATCAAAGCTATGACCGAATGGCAAAAGTCGAACTGGCGCAACAAGCCCCGGGTTCAGATGCCAGACTATACCGACGCGGCCGCATTGGCCAAGGTCGAGGCCCAGCTTTCGCAGTATCCCCCGCTGGTCTTTGCCGGTGAAGCGCGGCGCCTCAAGCAACATCTTGGTGCCGCCGGTCGCGGCGAGGCCTTCCTGCTTCAGGGCGGGGACTGTGCTGAAAGCTTTGAACAATTCAGCGCCGATGCGATCCGTGACACCTTCAAGGTGATGCTGCAAATGGCGATGGTTCTGACCTATGGTGCCAAGGTGCCCGTGGTGAAGGTCGGTCGCATGGCCGGTCAATTTGCAAAGCCGCGCAGCGCCCCGACCGAGGTTGTGGATGGTGTAGAACTGCCCAGCTACCGGGGTGACATCATCAACGAACTGGCGTTCACGCCCGAAGCGCGGATTCCGAATCCCGGAAAGATGTTGCAGGCCTACACGCAGGCGGCGGCCACGTTGAACCTGCTGCGTGCCTTCTCAACCGGTGGCTTCGCCGACATGAGCCGTGTTCATTCGTGGACGCTGGGCTTTACCGACGAACAGGACGTTCAGAAGTACTCCGAGGTGGCAGACCGCATTCAGGACACCATCGACTTCATGGAAGCAGCTGGCATCACGGCAGACACGACGCACGAATTCTCGACCGTTGAATTCTACACCAGTCACGAAGGTCTGTTGCTGGAATATGAAGAGGCGCTGACCCGTCTGGATTCGACCTCGGGCAACTGGCTGGCCGGGTCTGGTCACATGATCTGGATCGGCGACCGTACACGCCAGCCTGATGGTGCACATGTCGAGTTCTGTCGTGGCGTTCTGAACCCGATCGGTTTGAAATGTGGTCCGACGACGACGGCAGAAGACCTCAAAGTTCTCATGTCGAAGCTGAACCCTGAAAATGAAGAGGGCCGCCTGACCCTGATCGCGCGCTTTGGTGCAGGCAAGGCGGGTGAACACCTTCCGCGTCTGGTCAAGGCCGTGAAGGAAGAAGGCACCAAGGTCACCTGGGTCTGCGACCCGATGCACGGCAACACCATCAAATCGGCCACGGGCTACAAAACCCGTCCGTTCGATTCTGTCTTGCGTGAGGTACGCGATTTCTTTGGCGTGCATCAGTCTGAGGGCACGATCCCCGGCGGTGTCCATTTCGAGATGACCGGTCTGGACGTTACCGAATGCACCGGTGGTGTGCGGGCCGTGACCGAAGAGGATTTGTCGGATCGTTACCACACCGCTTGCGACCCGCGCCTGAACGCGTCTCAGTCGCTGGAACTGGCGTTTCTGGTGGCGGAAGAACTGACCAACCTGCGCCGCAACGGATCAAAACGCGCAGCAATTTAAGCGTCTAAAAAGAGAAAAACAGCGGGCCATCGGTCCGCTGTTTTTTTTGTTCCGGGTGTTCAGACTGGTTCAGTCATCGCGCGACACGACCAGACGAAGGTGCTTGGCCGCGCGTTTGAAATCCGTTTGGTCTTCGGCAAAACCGTCAACGGTTTGAGGCCCAGCAGGAGTTGGTATCTGAATTTCCGAAAATGACTTGATCCGCGTATCAGAAATCGAAAATCGGCGTGGGGCTTTACCAATCGCACCATCCGCGACCATGACGCCCAGAACCCGGCTGACGTCGCCCAGATCACTTTTGAGCGGCAAAAGGATCATGCAGGCCTGCATCCGGGTACGCCCCAGTATCCCGCTCGAATCCAGATCCAGTTCGGCAACGGCGGGTGCTGCAAATACCTGCTCCAGAACATCCTTAATCCTGGCGCGGTCATCGGGCTGAAAAAAGGCCGTCACAGGCATGCCACGAACCTCCATCCCCGCAAGTGCGTTCAAGTGGCTTCCGGCAAGGCGAAACCGGGCCAGGCCGGGCGCGATCCGTTCAAGAATGAAAGTATATTCAAGTATGTTTTCCAGTCCACGCGGGTCGACCTGAGACCGCATCGGAACACCGTCACCGCTCAGCAATGCAGTCCAATACGCCTCGGCCTGGCGGATCGGCGTAAGGCTGCGCCCACTGTCAAAGCGATCCATTGCGACGATCTTTCCAAATTCTGACCCGGAACCAGTCCCGAAAAAGGTTTTCATTTTCTTCACCCTTACGTCAATTGGCCGCCATTTTCATAAAATGCAACACAACCGGAGCATTTGTGGCCTGCAAGCCATTACCAGGGGTAGTTTGACTCGGGTTTATTCAATTTTGGAGCAATTCTTTAACGAATGGTTAACTTACGCCAAACAAATGCGGCCTCAGCAAACTCTTGCTCTGCACCGGCCAATAGCATTAGGTGCGGCACACATCCAAATGGGTGAGGTCACAGGAAAGGACAGTCATGATCAGATCCATGACCGGGTTTGCCTCGGGGAAGGGGGAATACGGACCGCACAACTGGACGTGGGAGTTGCGCAGTGTCAACGGCAAAGGCCTTGATATGCGCCTGCGCGTCCCTGATTGGCTGACCGGGCTTGAGGTGGCCCTTCGGGCCGCGCTGTCAAAATCCCTGAGCCGAGGGAATGTGACCCTTTCAATGCGTCTGACCCGCGAGGACTCTGCCTCGGAACTGGCATTGAACGAGGTCGCTATGGCCGCTGCCCTGAGCGCTTTGGAACAAACACATAAGATGGCAGCTGCGCGCGGTATTGCTCTGGAGCCGGCGCGCGCCTCGGACCTATTGGCACTGAAAGGCATGTTGGATGCAACCGCAGATGCGGATGATCCCGCTCCGCTGGTTGCGCGCCTGACCGAAGATTTCAACGACCTGTTGGCCGCTTTTGTCGAAATGCGCCGGGCCGAGGGCGAAGCGTTGGCTACTGTGCTGAACACTCAGTTGGATCAGGTTGCGGCGCTGACAGCTCAGGCAGCTGATCTGGCCGTGCATCGTAAGGACAAGATGGCCGCGACATTGCGGGACAATCTGGTGCACGTACTGGACAACGCGCAGGGCGCGGACCCGGATCGCGTCGCGCAGGAACTGGCTTTGATCGCGGTCAAAGCCGACATTACCGAAGAGATCGACCGCCTGTCTGCACATGTGGCCGCAGCGCGAGAGTTGCTTGGGCAGGAAGGGGCTGTCGGACGCAAGCTTGATTTCCTGATGCAAGAGTTCAACCGCGAAACCAACACGCTGTGTTCCAAGGCTCAGAGTACGGAACTAACGGCTGTCGGGCTGGAACTGAAGGCGGTGATCGATCAGATGCGCGAACAAGTGCAAAACGTAGAATAAAGATAGGAACGACTGATATGGCGGATCGCCGAGGCCTTTTAATCATCCTGTCTTCCCCGTCCGGGGCAGGCAAATCCACCCTGGCAAAGCGGCTGATGGACTGGGACAAGGACCTTGAGTTTTCGGTCTCGGCCACAACCCGCGCCCCGCGTCCGGGAGAAGAACATGGGCGGGATTACTATTTTCTTTCAGAAGACGAGTTCAAGCAGAAGGTCGCCAATGGCCAGATGCTGGAACATGCGCATGTTTTCGGCAATTTCTACGGCTCACCCGCTGATCCGGTGCGTAGCTCGATTCACGCGGGCAAGGACGTTCTGTTCGACGTGGACTGGCAAGGTGAGGTTCAGATCCGCAATTCGGATCTGGGTAAACACGCGCTGTCGATCTTCATCCTGCCGCCGTCGATCCCTGAACTGCGCCGCCGTCTGGAATCGCGTGGACAGGATAGCGATGAAGTTATCGCAAGGCGGATGCTCAAAAGCTGGGACGAGATCAGCCACTGGGGCTATTACGATTATGTCCTGATCAATGACGATCTTGAGGCGACCGAAAAGAAGCTGAAGACCATCGTCAGCGCCGAACGGATGCGCCGTATTCAACAGCCAAATCTGCAACAGCACGTGCGCAAACTTCAAAACGAATTCGAGGGGCTGTCATGACGATCTACGCTTTAGGTGAGCACATGCCGGATATTCACGAGGACACGTGGGTTGCGCCCGATGCCAACCTGATCGGCAAGGTCGTGCTGGAACAGGGCGCCTCGGTTTGGTTCGGCTGCACGATACGCGCAGATCACGAGGAAATCCGCGTTGGTGCAGGCAGCAACGTTCAGGAAAACTGCGTCATGCATATCGATGCCGGGTATCCTTTGTCGATCGGTTCGAATTGCACCATCGGACACAAAGTGATGCTGCACGGGTGTACGATCGGAGAAAATACTCTGATCGGAATGGGCGCGATTGTTCTGAATGGTGCCCGGATCGGCCGGAATTGCCTGATCGGGGCAGGGGCCCTGATCACGGAAGGCAAGGAGATTCCGGATAATTCCCTTGTGATGGGGGCTCCGGGCAAAGTGGTACGCCAGCTGGACGAGGTCGCAGCAAAACGGATTACCCTAAGCGCGCTGCACTATCAGGAAAACATGCGCAGGTTTCGTGACACCCTGAGAGCTGCTCAATAAGGCGCGTGGATTGATCGGGGTTTGAAGCATGTCAGATGACCTTCTTGATGGATTTGTCCAGGCCATCCCTATGCCCGCGCTGATGGTGGATCAGACCGAACGGATCGTTGCCGCCAATACGGATGCGAAAACCCTTTTGGGGCAGAATATCGTGGGGCGGCATTTTGCGACCATCCTGCGGCAGCCACAGGTTCTTGAAGCAATTGAACAAAGCCTTCAATCGAAGGGAACTAAGACGGCGCGTCATCTTTCCAATGATGGTGCACAGGACACAACATTTGATGTGCAATGCCGGTATATGAACGGGGTCGGAGCCGTGTCGGGCGGGGCCGTTCTGACCACTTTTCAAGATGTCACGCATCTGGAACAGGCAAGTCAGATGCGCCGCGACTTTGTTGCCAATGTCAGTCACGAATTGCGGACGCCTTTGACGGCACTGATGGGCTTCATTGAAACCCTGCGCGGCCCTGCACGCAACGATCCGGCTGCGCGTGACCGGTTCCTGCAAATCATGGCTGATGAAGCCAACAGGATGAACCGGCTGGTTGGCGATCTTTTGTCCCTGAACCGCGTGGAAAGCGAAGAAAGAGTACGCCCAAATCAACAGCTGGAGCTGACAGGGCTGCTGCAATCCACCCTGAACTCGTTGCGCCCCCTGGCGGAAGAGGCGGGTGTGACGCTAACGCTTGACGCACAGGACGGCCCACTTTCCGTGACCGGAGACAGCGATCAGTTACGGCAGGTATTCACCAACCTGATCGAAAACGGAATCAAATACGGTGCCAGCGGTGGCAGCGTCACAGTCAGCGTTCTGTCATCAGAGCGTGACGCGGCGATGCGTGGACCTGGGGTGCGGGTGAAGGTCATCGACAAGGGGCCAGGAATTGATTCCGTGCATTTGCCACGTCTGACCGAGCGATTCTATCGCGCCGACAATCACAGATCCCGGCAGTTGGGTGGAACGGGGCTGGGGCTGGCCATCGTCAAGCACATCGTCAATCGCCACCGCGGACGGTTGCGCGTGGAAAGTGAGTTGGGAAAAGGTTCCGTCTTTACGGTCATCTTACCACGGTAGCCCTTCCCGCATTACCGCCCTTCAAAATCTGCCTCGTTACGATTTTTTGACCCGAAATCTCCGGATAAACGGAGGTTGTCATAAAAGCGTTACACACTTGTCACAAAAGGCTTACGCACGGCCCCTAGGGGTGCACGCAGGATCATCATGGGGGTGATCAATCATACCTTTTCAAGGAGACTGAAATGTCCTTTGTAAAACTGTCGGCTTCTGCGCTGGCAATCGCCACCGTCTCGGCAACCACCGCTGCTGCCCGTGACAACGTTCAGGTTGCCGGTTCGTCGACCGTTCTTCCATATGCCTCGATCGTTGCGGAACTGTTTGGTGAGAACACCGACTTCCCGACCCCGGTTGTTGAATCCGGCGGTTCGTCAGCTGGTCTGAAGCGTTTCTGTGAGGGTGTTGGTGAAAACACCATCGACATCGCAAACGCATCGCGCGCGATCCGTGAAAAAGAAATCAAAGCCTGCGCCGAAAACGGTGTGACTGACATCATGGAAGTCCGCATTGGTTATGATGGCATCGTTTTTGCAAGCCAGCAGACCGGTCCTGCCTTCACCGCTTTTGAACCTGCCGACATCTTTAACGCTTTGGGCGCGAAAGTTCTGAAAGACGGTGAAGTGGTTGATAACCCTTATACCACCTGGGCTGAATTCAACCCCGAACTGCCTGATGTAGAAATCGCGGGCTTTATTCCGGGTACAAAACACGGCACCCGTGAAGTGTTCGAAGAAAAAGTTCTGCTGATCGGGTGTGAAGCAACCGGCGCGATGGAAGCCATGATTGCTGGCGGTATGAGCGAAGACGACGCAGAAGATGCATGTCTGGCTGTACGTACCGACGGCAAGGCGGTCGACATCGATGGTGACTACACCGAAACGCTGGCGCGTATCGACACCAACCCCAATGGCATCGGCATCTTCGGCCTGGCGTTCTACGAGAACAACACCGACAAGCTGAAAGTGGCCACCATGTCGGGTATCGCTCCTTCGACCGAAACCATCTCGACCGGTGAATATCCGGTTTCGCGCCCGCTGTTCTTCTACGTGAAGAAAGCCCATATCGGCGTGATCCCCGGCCTGAAAGAATATGCCCAGTTCTTTACCCACGACGAAATCGCAGGTGCTTCGGGTCCTCTGGCAAACTATGGTCTGGTTGCGGACCCTGAGCTGGCAAAAACTCAGGATGCAATCGCCAACGAAGTCACCATGGGTTCGGGCAGCTAATCCCGCCTTTGGTTCGAAATACCGGGGGCGGCATTTATGTCGCCCCCACATTTTTCAGCTTTCCCGGCCAAGACCAAATGGGGGTTTCATGCCGATAGTATGGCTCGTTCTGATCGTGCTTGCGATTGCTTCAGTCGGTTACGTGTTGGGGCGCACACGCGCCCTGCAAAGCGCCACAGGAGATATCCGGGCTTTGCACTCGCTGCCGTCGTATTATGGCGCAAATGTCGCTCTCAAGACGATCGTACCCGCATTCGGCCTTATGATCCTCTGGTTGCTGGTACAACCGCTTTACGTGAACTCTCAGGTTTCTGAAACGATCTCGGGTCCCGCCATCCAAGACGGCTCGTCCCTAAATCTGGTCATGGCCGAGGTCCGTCGCACCGCTTACGGTCTGGATAACGCGGTTGCCGCCGGGCAGATACCCGAGGAACTGGCGCGCAACGCGCGCGCGGATGTAATCGACATCACCCAGCGTCTGAAGGATGCCGGGCAGGTGGTGACGTCGGATATCACGCAACCTGTGCTGCGCGCGGCGCAAAGTTATCGGATCATGAATGCGACCGGCTATTCGGTCATGACTGTCGCCGTCATACTGACGGCACTCGCCGGTGCTGCGGTCAGCTGGTTTCAAACTCACGCAGAATACCGCGCGCGTAATGTGGTCGAGCAGGGCGTGCGTTTTCTGTTGCTGGCGGCCGCATCCATCGCAATTCTGACCACTGTCGGGATCGTCCTGTCTCTGGTTTTCAATACTTGGGAATTCTTCAAGCTCTACCCTGCTACCGATTTCTTTTTCGGCACGACATGGGCCCCCAGTTTTTCGGGACGCGGCGGGTCGTCTGAGCTTGGTATTATTCCCTTGTTGTGGGGGACATTCTATATCTCGCTCGTTGCGCTGCTGGTGGCCGTCCCGATCGGGTTGTTCGCCGCGATTTACCTCAGCGAATACGCCTCCCCCCGTGTCCGCGCCGTCGCAAAACCGCTGCTCGAGATTCTGGCCGGCATTCCGACCATCGTTTACGGCCTTTTTGCGCTGCTGACCGTTGGTCCGCTTTTGCTTGGCCTGTTCGGGGATGACGGGCTTGGCTGGATGAAAGCTGGCACGGCAGTCATGACCGCTGGGTTGGTCATGGGCATCATGCTGATCCCGTTTGTGTCCTCTTTGTCCGATGACATCATCAATGCGGTGCCGCAGGCCATGCGCGACGGTTCTTACGGATTGGGCGCAACGCAATCGGAAACCATCCGTCAGGTCGTTCTGCCAGCTGCGCTTCCGGGTATCGTGGGGGCGATCCTGCTGGCCGCATCGCGCGCCATCGGTGAGACTATGATCGTGGTTCTTGGGGCAGGGGCGGCAGCACGGCTGAGCCTGAACCCGTTTGAAGCCATGACGACGGTCACCGCAAAAATCGTGAGCCAGCTAACCGGAGACGCGGATTTCGCATCGCCCGAGGCGCTTGTGGCCTTTGCACTGGGCATGACCCTTTTCACCCTCACGCTTGGGCTGAACATCTTTGCCCTCTACATCGTGCGTAAGTATCGGGAGCAATACGAATGACCGACGCCAGTATGCAAAGCCCTGAAACAGGTCATCGCTCTGTCTCTCTGACTGTAGCGGATGCACATACCAAAAAACGTGCAAATGCAGAGAAACGATTTCGGGCCTACGGGATTGTCGCTATTGCAACGGGCCTGTTCTTCCTGATCGTTCTGTTCGCCTCAATCCTGTCGCAGGGTATTCCGGCCTTTCAGCGCACTGTTGTCAGCGTGGATTTCACCTTGTCCGCTGCGCAGCGAGACGAGGCGGAAGGTACGTTGTTCAAGACCAAGGCCTATTCCAACCTGTTCATCGCTCAGCTGAGCAAGGAACTGGAAGACCAAGGGATCAGCGTTGATTTCGACGAAGAGGCGATCGAACGTCTTCTTGGTAAAATCGGCGGTACAATCCGAACTTACTATGCCGATAACCCCGGCAAGCTGGGTGATCCGGTCAAGTTTGATCTGGCCGCCTCCAGCCGGGTCGACGGGTATTTCAAAGGCCGCGTGTCCCGTGACTCCTTGCAGGACAGCCGGTTTCTACAGCTAAGCGATCTGGATCTGGTTGATGCGCTGGAACAGGCGGGCATCATCAAGCAGGCTTTCAACTGGCCGTTCATCACCGGCGCGGATTCTGGCGTTGACAACCCGGGCGGTGCCGGCATCGGCGCCTCGGTCATTGGGTCGTTTTTCATGATGCTGGTGGTTTTGGGCCTGTCGCTGCCCATTGGTGTGGCAGCGTCGATCTATCTTGAAGAATTCGCTCCACAGAACAGGTTCACCGACCTGATTGAAGTGAACATCTCGAACCTTGCAGCCGTGCCGTCGATTGTGTTCGGTATTCTGGGTCTGGCCGTGTTCATCCAGTTCATGCACCTGCCACAATCGGCGCCGCTGGTTGGAGGTCTGGTTCTGACCCTCATGACATTGCCGACGATCATCATCTCGACCCGCGCCTCGCTGAAAGCGGTTCCGCCGTCGATCCGTGATGCAGCGTTGGGGGTAGGGGCCTCGAAAATGCAGGCTGTGTTCCACCACGTACTGCCTTTGGCCGCACCAGGCATTCTGACCGGCACCATCATCGGTCTGGCACAAGCCTTGGGTGAAACTGCACCGTTGTTGCTGATCGGCATGGTAGGCTTTGTGGCGCGGGGATATCCCGACGGGTTCCTTGCCGGCTTTACCGAGCCAAACTCGGCAATGCCCGCCCAGATTTACACTTGGGCCGCACGCGCTGATGTCGGGTTTTACGAAAAGGCCTGGGGCGGAATCATCATCCTTTTGATGTTCCTGCTGACCATGAATATCATCGCTATCATCCTGCGCCGCCGCTTTGAACGCCGCTGGTAAATGGGGGCAATAATGAACGACATGACACGAGTGGAGAGAACCGTGGACTCCAAAGACATCAAGATCAACGCGAAGAAGGTTCAGGTTTATTACGGTGATACCCACGCCATCAAGGACGTGAGTGTTGAGATCGAAGACAAGACCGTCACGGCCTTTATCGGCCCTTCGGGTTGTGGAAAATCGACCTTCCTGCGGTGTCTGAACCGGATGAACGACACCATCGATATCTGCCGTGTCGAAGGTGATATCCTGTTGGACGGCGAAGACATTTATGACAAGCGGGTCGACCCCGTTCAGTTGCGCGCCAAAGTCGGCATGGTGTTCCAAAAACCGAACCCGTTCCCCAAGTCGATCTACGACAACGTGGCCTATGGTCCGCGCATCCACGGCTTGGCCAAGAATAAGGCGGAACTGGATGAGATCGTTGAGAAATCCCTGCGTCGAGGCGCAATCTGGGATGAGGTCAAGGACCGTCTGGATGCGCCTGGCACGGGTTTGTCAGGGGGGCAACAGCAACGTTTGTGTATCGCCCGCGCCGTGGCAACCGAACCGGAGGTCCTGTTGATGGACGAGCCGTGCTCGGCGCTGGACCCGATTGCAACCGCACAGGTCGAAGAGTTGATCGACGAATTGCGTTCCCGATATTCGGTTGTGATCGTCACACACTCGATGCAGCAGGCCGCGCGCGTCAGTCAGAAAACGGCCTTTTTCCACCTGGGTAATCTGGTGGAATTCGGTGAAACCGGTCAGATTTTTACCAATCCGGTCGATCCGCGCACGGAAAGCTACATTACAGGCCGTATCGGCTAAGCACAGGTATCAAACAATGAGCGAACAACATATTGCATCTGCTTTTGACCGCGACCTCGAAACAATCCAGGCGCATATCATGAAGATGGGCGGTCTGGTTGAGGCCGCTATCATGGGCGCGGCGCGCTCGCTTGAAAGCCGTGACGTTGAGCTGGCCCAGGAAGTACGACAAGGTGACAAGGCCATCGACGCGTTGGAAGACCTGATCGACGAGGAAACCGCGCGTCTGATTGCGTTGCGCGCGCCCACGGCCAGTGACCTGCGACTGGTTCTTTCGGTCCTGAAAGTATCCGGCAATCTTGAGCGGATTGGCGATTACGCGAAGAACATCGCCAAGCGTACGACCGTTCTGGCCAATGCGGGCGAGATCAGCGGCAGCGCAGCTGCCTTACGCCGCATGGCGCGCGAAGTTGAACGTATGCTGCGCGACGCGTTGGACGCCTATATTCAGCGCGACGCGGAACTGGCCACCGACGTCATCAACCGCGATGAAGAGGTCGACCAGATGTATAACGGCCTGTTCCGCGAATTCCTGACCTTTATGGCCGAGGATCCGCGCAATATTTCGGCCTGTATGCACCTGCATTTCATCGCCAAGAACATCGAGCGTATGGGCGACCATGTAACCTCGATTGCCGAGCAGGTGGTGTATCTGGTTACAGGCGACCGCCCGACCGAGGCTCGGCCCAAGGCCGATATAACGTCGCAAACAGCGTAGGAGAGGCTTGAGATGTCCGCAGATCAACCGACGGTTCTGGTGGTCGAGGATGAGTTGGCCCAACGCGAGGTGCTGGCCTACAACCTTGAAGCCGAAGGTTTTCGCGTCTCAAAGGCGGCCAACGGTGACGAAGCTATGCTGCTGGTCGACGAAGACTGCCCGGATATCATTGTTCTGGACTGGATGATGCCCAACCTAAGCGGGATTGAGGTTTGCCGCCGGCTCAAAAGCCGTCCGGACACACGTTCGATCCCGATAATAATGCTGTCGGCCAGATCAGAAGAGGTAGACAAGGTTCGCGGGCTGGAAACTGGTGCCGACGATTATGTGGTCAAACCATATTCGATCGTCGAACTGATGGCGCGTGTCCGAACACAACTGCGCCGCGTCCGACCTGCAACTGTTGGCTTGCGACTGGAGTACGATGACATCATTCTGGATTCGGAAACCCACAAGGTCAGCCGTGACAGCAAGCCCTTGAAACTTGGTCCAACCGAATTCCGGCTTCTTAGCACGTTCATGGAAAAGCCGGGCAGGGTCTGGAGCCGTGAACAATTGCTGGATCGGGTCTGGGGACGCGACATCTATGTCGATACGCGTACCGTTGATGTTCACATTGGACGACTGCGCAAAGCCTTAACGCAACACGGCGGGGATGATCCGGTTCGAACAGTCCGCGGTGCAGGTTACGCGTTGGGATAAATCGCATCAGACCTGTGTTGATCGCATTGGTCTGATGACTGATTGCAGTGGAATCTGAGTATATCTCCGCTACTTTCAATTAGCGTGTAATCGGTATTATGGTAAAAACGTAATACTTGTAATACGGAAGGCAAGCCAACACATTGAAAACACTGTAACGAACCTGTCCGGAATACGCATGGAGCTTAAGAACAAAACTGTCGTTGTCACCGGCGCTGCCCAAGGTATTGGTCGTGGTCTTGCAGAACGGTTTTCCCAAGAAGGTGCACGTGTAATCTGCTCGGATGTCGACATCGCTGGCGCAAATTTGGTCGCAGAGCAAATTGGTGGTCAGGCGTATCCCTGCGACGTTTCCAGCGAAGCGCAGATCAAGGCTCTGATTGATTTTGTTGAAGAAACTGTCGGTCCAATTGACCTGTTTTGCGCAAATGCCGGAATTCTGACGCTTGGCGGTCTCGATGTTGCGGACGAAGATTGGGATCGGATCTGGAAGATCAATGTCATGTCCCATGTCTGGACTGCTCGCCATCTGGTTCCACGCATGGTTCGTCGCGGCGGCGGATATATAATGATAACTGCGTCTGCGGCAGGTTTGCTGAACCAACCTGGTGCAGCCCCATATGGGGTTACCAAACACGCGGCTGTAGGATTTGCCGAATGGCTTTCGCTGACATATGGCGCTGAAGGATTGAAAGTCTCGGTCCTGTGTCCGCAGGCGGTACGTTCGAAAATGACCGAAGGCCATGAAATCTCAGTAGCTTCGATTGATGGGATGCTTGAGCCCAGAGATGTGGCTGAATCCTGTGTGCAAGCTATTCGAAATGAACGGTTTTTGATTCTGCCTCATCCACAAGTCGCTGATTATTTGCAATTCAAAGCGGCTGATTACGATCGGTGGCTTAGCGGAATGCAGAAGTTAAATCAAAGGTTTATTGGCAATACTTAAGGTCGTGCGCGAATTCTGCGCATCAATCCTTCCTGTGCGACAGATGCAACAAGGGTACCGTCCTCGGAATAGATCGATCCACGGTTAAAACTGCGTCCCTGCCCCGTCCACGGCGAGTCCATTACGTACAGATGCCAGTTCTGAAAATTTACCGGTGCGTGAAACCATAGCGCGTGGTCCAGACTTGCGCCGTTGAACTCTCCGCTAAACCAGCTCAGACCGTGTGGCCGCAATCCAGAGGACATCAGGTTCATGTCAGACGCATAAGCCAGCAGTAAGTGCTGCGTTCTGGCGTCAACGGAAGCGGCTGCAGGCATACGGAACCAAGTCTGGTTTCGATCGTCAGAGACTTTCGGTGTGAATGGATCCAGGTGATCGACTTCCCGAACCTCTATCGGGCGCTCGCGCAGCAATTCGCCCCTCAACCTTTCGGGAACACGTTCAACGTATGTTTTACGCAATTCAGATCGGGACGGGTACGCTTCCGGTGCGTTCACGACGGGCATCGGATGCTGATGGTCCCAACCTTCGTCCCGGACATGAAAGGATGCCGACATGTTCAGGATTTGCTTTCCATGCTGAATCGCAACCACACGGCGGGTTGTGAACGAACCTCCGTCTCGCGCGCGATCAACTTGATAAATAACGGGTTTCTCTGGATCTCCCGGGCGAATGAAATAGGCGTGTAGCGAATGGCACAACCGTTCTTCAACAGTCCGATACGCCGCAGCGAGCGCTTGCGCGATGACCTGTCCGCCAAAGATGCGTGTGGGGGTTTCACCGCCCGACCCTGTCCCGCGAAACAGATCGATCTCAAGCCGTTCAATATCCAGAAGATCCAGTAAGATACGTTCCGCTTCGGTCATCGTCTGCTCGCAAGTTGTGTCGTCCGGCACCGGGTATCAGTACAGAGGAAATCATTCAATCATGGCCGCATGAACCAGTGCCTTGAGTTCGGCGCGGGATGGGTACGAACTTGAGGGGGACAGTTGGGTAAAGAAAATCGCCGTCAGGTCATTCTGCCAGTCAATCCAGAAATAGGTCGACGCCATTCCACCCCAGCTGAAATCCCCGAAAGAGCCGGGAACCCTTACCAGACCGGGATTCAGAACAACCGCACCGGCTAGCCCAAAGCCCATTCCTTCCATCGGTTGCTCTGCGAAACTCTGCGGACCCATTGAAGCAATGTCCCCGGGAAGGTGATTGCGCATCATGAAATCGACGGTTTTCGGGCCAAGTATGCGGTACCCGTTCCCGGCCCCCCGATTTCGAAGCATGTCCGCGAATTTGGCATAATCATCGATTGTCGAAATCAGACCGCCACCGCCGGAAAAGGTCGTCGTGTTTTCGAACGGGGATTCTATGTGGGAATCGAACAGTCTCAGGCTTTCGCTACCGTGATCCGCGGAATTCAGCGCCATCGCGTCGCCAGCCAATGGGGTATAGAGCGATGCGAAACGATCCCCTGCCCCAGCGGGTGCGGAAAAACCTGTTTCGCGCATGTCCAGCGGCTCAAGGATTTCGCTTCGAAAGAACTGCTCCAATGACTGGCCCGAGACCACCTCGATCACTCGACCCAGCACGTCAATCCCGACCGAGTATTCCCAGCGTGCACCGGGTCGGAACGCCAGTGGCAGCCCTGCCAGATCGCGCACAAGGTGTTCCAGAAGTCCCTGATTAGGTTTGAAAATAAGGTCCTGTTCATCCATCGCTTGGGGCAAAAGCCCGGAGTTGAACGGATAGCTTAGCCCACTGGTATGCGTCAGTAACTGATGCAGAGTGGGAGGCGGTGCAGCTTCGGTCTGATCCAGTTTCTCCGCCCCCGGGACCAGCGCCTGCATATCTTTGAATTCAGGCAGAAACTCAGACACAGGCACGTTCAGGTGAACAAGCCCGCGTTCGACCAATGTCATCAACGCGACCGATGTGACCGGTTTGGTCATGGAATAAATGCGCACCAACGTGTCGCGTTGGAAGGGCCGGCCAGTCTCGAGGCTGCTGACACCACAGGCATGAAAAAAGGCCTCACTCCCTTTGTGGCGCAGCAAAAAGGATGATCCGGCATATTTGCGCTGCTCAACATAGTTTTCCATCCAATGGCTAAGCCGATCCAGCCGGGTTTGATCAAACATGGATTGCCTGTGGGACATTTGGGAACTTCCGTGAGGTACTAAACTGCGACTGTTTGAGCTTGTGACCTGAAATAGCAGCAAAAAGTTGCGTGTTGCAGAGAAATTCGTGAACGGGCTTCATCAGCGTGCCTCACAATGGAATGTTAGACTGATTTCGACGCAGATTCGCCTGAAGTTCAATGAACAAGATTTCAAGGAACCGAAAGGGAGGAACCCCATGACGCAGACCATAGACTTCATTTACGATTTTTGCAGCCCGAACGCGTTTCTCGCCCATAAGATGCTCCCCGATCTTGCCGAGCGCTATGACGCAAGCATTACTTATGTTCCTGTCCTGCTGCCTGCGGTGTTCAAGGCGACGCATAACCAAAGCCCATTTCAGGCGTATTCCGAAAACCGCCAAAAGACAGCCTATTTGACGCATGATCTGCACCGGTTTGCCCGCCGTCGTGGGTTGAGCTTTCATATGAGCCCGCATTTTCCGATCAACACAAAACTTGCCATGCGCGGCGCGTGTTTTGCCAATGGAAAACCTTGGGAAGTCAGATATATAAACGCGGTTTTTGATGCGATATGGGTACATGGTCAGAAGGCGGACGAGATCGGTGTCCTAACGGATATCCTGCATGAAAACGACTTGCCCGTTCGCAAAATTCGCGAAGCCATGGCGAGCCCCGACGTTAAACTGAAACTGAAAGAGATGACCAAGTCGTCGGTTCGGCGAGGTGTGTTTGGGGTTCCCAGCATGTTCACCGGGGCTGAGCTGTTTTTTGGAAAGAACAGTCTGCCAAATCTTGAGGTTGAACTTTCAAGGCAAGATAGTGACATAAAAACAGCTTGATAGGTCGTCACTCTAATGTGGACTCAAGTGCTTTCAGGCCGTGCTGGGCGAATATAGGAACATATGCGCCAAAAGCCTTTGCGCGGTCGGGGTCTGACGCATTCCCATCCAGCGCGCGTTTGTAGACACCCTGTAGGATGCCTGCCATGCGAAAGAAATTGAAGCCGAGATAAAAGCCGAAATTGTCTATGCCATCCAGGCCTCGACGTTTGCAGTATTGGGCAATGAATGCCTCATCGCTGGGCAGGCCCAGGCTGTATCGATCCACACCCGCCAGCCCCCGGCCCTGTTTTCCCGGCGGCAACTGCCATTGCATGATTACTGCGGCCAGATCCGCATAAGGGTGACCGATCGTCGACAGTTCCCAATCCAGCACCCCGATACATTCCGCCCGGTTCGGCGCAAACATCAGGTTGTCGATGCGGTAATCCCCATGCACCAGCGTGCGCTGCCCGTCATCGGCCGGTACCGAGGTCTCGAGCGCTGAAGCCAGCGCATCCATATCCGCAATGGCCGAGGTCTCGGACGCGCGGTATTGCTTGGTCCAGCGCGCGATCTGACGCTCGTAATAGTTGCCAATCGGCCCATAGTCAGACAGGCCAACGGCATCGATATCCACCATGTGCAATTGGGCAAGAACTCTGTTCATTTCGTCAATGATGGCGGCGCGGGTTTCGTTGCTTTCTTTGGGCAGCGTTGGGTCCGGAAACACCCTGCCCTGCAAGCGTTCCATCACATAGAAGGCCGAGCCGATGACGCTGTCGTCTTCACACAGCAGATACATCTTGGGCACCGGAACCTCGCTTCCGGCAAGGGCGCTTTGAACCCGAAATTCGCGATCAACGGCATGTGCCGATTTCAGCAATACGCCGGCGGGCTTTCGGCGCAGTACGTATTCCTTCTCTGGTGTGCGTAACTCAAACGTCGGGTTGGATTGCCCGACATCAAATTTCCTCGCCTCCAATGGCCCGTTGTAGCCGGAAAGATGCGCGCTCAGATACGCATCTACCGCCGCCAGATCCAGATTGGTTTCGGTTTTCATCGGCTGTCTTCCCGTCACAGGGCCTCGGCAAAGATGTTTCCGGCGGTCACCACGTTGATCCCACCCGAAACCGGGATCACTGCGCCTGTCACATAGCTGCCGCCGCGACCGCACAGGAACAACATACAGCCTGCAATATCCTCGTCCCGTCCGACGCGACCCAGAGGTACAGACTTGCCAACCCGTTCTCTGATATCCTCATCGGCTGTCGCAAAGGCAGTCATGCGCGACACAAACGGCCCCGGAGCGAGTGCGTTAACCGTAATGTGGTGCGGCGAAAGTTCCTTGGCCAAGACCTTGGTCAGGTGCAAAACAGCAGCCTTTGAGGCCGAATAGCTGTAGGCCCCATCGCCCATTGGGACTTCACCCATGACTGACCCCACATTGACAATGCGCGCCGGGTCTTCGGCGGTGCCTGATTTCATTAGCATTGGCAAAAGCCGCTGGGTCAGTTCGAATATCCCTGTCACGTTGACAGACATGACCTTTTCCCAAGCATCGTAGGGAAACTGCCCCATGGGAGCACCCCAGGACACCCCCGAATTGTTCATCAAGATGTCTAGTTTGTCCGTACGCGCCTGAATGTCAGAGACCAGCTTGCCTATACCGGCTGCGCTGCCAATGTCACCGGCAAAGCCTTCGGCGCTGCCCGGCGCGTCCAGCGCGTTCAGTTCTGCGGCGACCGTGGCACAGGCGTCTCCTTTTCTTGAGGCAATGAGCACGCGCGCGCCCGCACGAACCAGCGCCTCGGCTGCCATGCGGCCAATACCTGTCGCCCCACCTGTTACCAAAGCGGTTTTGCCGTGAAGCGAAAAGAGGGTGTCGGGGGTCATTTTGTGCTCCTCAGTTTCTTTGTCACCAGTTCATTGTGATACAAATTGCGTTCCTCTTGCCGTCGCGGCAGGCGTTGGACCGTAGCGTTGACAAAAAACCATGCTGCACCAAAACTTCCTCGACACAAAGTACAGGCAGATCAGAGGCGGTATGCAAGCATTACTCAGCGTCGCACCGGGCGGTCCCGAAACCCTGGAGCTTACGACCCTACCAGATCCGCAGCCGGGCAAAGGCCAACTTTTGATCGGTGTGAAAGCAGCGGGCGTGAATTTTCCGGACACGTTGATTATCCGCGATCTGTACCAGATGAAGCCGCCACGGCCCTTTGCTCCGGGCGGTGAAATTGCGGGTGAAGTTCTGGCTGTGGGCGAAGGCGTCAATGGATTTAAGCCAGGCGACCGTGTTTTGGCCCTAACCGGGCATGGTGGGTTTTCGACCCATGTCACACTCAAGGCGGACACTGCAATCCGAATTCCTGATGCGATGCCCTATGAAGATGCCGCCTGTTTCATTTTCACCTACGGCACGTCCTACCACGCGTTGAAGGATCGGGCGGAGATTCAACCCGGTGAAACCCTGTTGGTACTGGGTGCCGCCGGAGGTGTGGGGTCAGCCGCCATTGAACTGGGCAAAGCCATGGGTGCCAGGGTGATCGCAGCCGTTTCATCACCTGAAAAGGCCGAATTCTGTAGCCAGATCGGTGCCGATGACGTGGTGATTTACCCGCGCGACATGGACAAGGATGCGCAAAAAGCCTTCTCAGCCGAAGTTAAGAAACTTGCCGGTCTTGACGGCGTAGACATCGTCTACGACGCTGTTGGCGGTACGCTGGCCGAACCGTCCCTGCGCAGCATGGCCTGGAAAGGTCGTTACCTTGTCGTCGGTTTTCCAGCGGGCATTCCGCGGATTCCCTTGAATTTGGCCCTTTTGAAAGGATGTCAGATCGTTGGTGTGTTTTGGGGCGCGTCAGTTTTCCGCGACCCAATCGGCCATGCTGACAACGTCAAGAACCTGTTCGATCTTTACACAGCCGGCAAAATCAAACCGCGAATTAGCGCGCGGTTCCCGCTTGCCCGCGCGCACGAGGCGCTTGAACAATTGTCACAACGTTCCGTTCTGGGAAAAATCGTTGTCACCATGGCGGAAAGTTGAAGCCCTGAACAAAATAGCGACCCGCTTCGCACACCGGTTTTTCGACTGTACTCGATCCGGCAAAGGCAGGTAGACAACCCAACCTTTAGGCGTCTATGTACCATTAATGGGGATCGTGAAGACATGCACAACGTTTTGGTATTGAATGGCCCAAACCTCAACCTGCTTGGCACACGGCAGCCCGAGGTTTACGGCAGCACCACTCTGAAGATGATCGAGGAGGAGTGCCAGCGCCATGGCGCGTCCATTGGCCTTGAAGTCTCGCATCTGCAATCCAACCATGAGGGTGTGTTAATTGATGCGATCCACGGCGCACGCGGTGTGCAGGATGGCCTTGTGATCAATGCGGGGGCGTTCACACACACGTCGGTTGCGTTGATGGATGCCATCGCGTCAGTTGAACTGCCGGTTGTCGAAGTTCACCTATCCAACATCCATGCAAGGGAAGCATTCCGTCACAAGTCCTATATCGCGCCTGTTGCTCTGGGTCAGATCTGTGGCTTTGGTGCCCAAAGCTATGTTCTTGCTCTGGACGCGCTGGCCGCACATTTGAAAGCAGGTGGCACGGCATGACCCTCAGGGATTATCTGCGGTTTGTCAGCTATGCCAAGACCCTGGAAGACCTGTGGGATGCGCATTGCCGACAGATGGCGGAATTCGGGTTCGATCGTCTTATCTACGGCCACACGCAATACAGGACGGCAACCTCACTGGGTGATCCAGAGGACTTTGTCATTCTGACTAACCATAACCGTGCCTATGTGGATGGCTTCATCAAGGACGGTTTGTATTTTCACGCCCCCATGTTGAAATGGGCGCTGGACAATGAAGGTGCCGCCAGCTGGAAAATGTTGCTGGACATGCACTCTCGCGGGTCGATGACCGATAAAGAGCGTGAGGTTTTCGAGTTCAACAAGTCCATGGGCGTCGTTTCTGGTTACACCATCAGCTTCAACTCGGTCTCTGTGCGCTCGAAAGGGGCGATTTCCCTATCCGCCAAGGAAGGGATGAGCCAGGAAGACATTGACGCGATCTGGCAAGAGCATGGCGAAGACATTCTTTTGATGAACAACGTTGCGCATCTGAAGATCCTGACATTGCCTTTCAACCCACCGAACCGGGCCCTGACAAAGCGTCAGCGCGAGGCGTTGCAATGGGTTGGTGACGGCAAAACCACGCAGGACATAGCCTTGCTGATGGGCCTGACAGCGGCAACTGTCGAAAAGCATCTTCGACTCGCCCGTGAGGCGTTGTCGGTTGAAACGACGGCTCAGGCTGTTTTGAAGGCATCTTTGCATAATCAGATGTTCATTATGGAAGTTTAGGAGTGTTTTTATGACGCCATCCCGCGTCAGTTTACCCTAGGTAAGGAAATCACTACTTTTCAAATCAAACCTAAAAGTTGCAAAGTGAGAGTGTTCCGTGAGTGGTGGCTTTAGCCAGGGAACATTCGGTTGGATCTTTGCGATTTCAAAGCTCTCCAATCACTCTGACAAGGGGGCGCCTATTCGTCCGCGTACCTGTGTCGGAATTTTGGGGGGCCTCGACCATCCCCATCATGCGGGGCCCTCCAATCCTTCACTTCTTTGCCAATTCTCTGATGTGCCACCAACAAAAAAGGGCTACGCGACGCGTAACCCTTTCACTTTGTTCAGCAAGGCCCCTGTCGGAGCCTTTCTTTAGCCCTGAGCGGCTTTTGCGACTTCGGCAGCGAAGTCTTCTTTTTCCACAACGATGCCTTCGCCGACTTCCAGGCGAACAAAGCCGGTGATGGTTGCGCCGGCTTCTTTTGCAGCGGCTTCAACGGTCAGATCAGGGTTCACAACGAATTGCTGGCTCAGCAATGTCGATTCGGCGACGAATTTCTTCATGCGACCATCGATCATCTTTTCGATCACCTGCTCCGGCTTGCCGGATTCGCGGGCGATGTCCATCTGAACCTGCTTTTCTTTCTCGACAATTGCCGGGTCCATGTCGGCCTCAGACAGGGCGGCCGGGTTCACAGCGGCGATGTGCATCGCAACCTGCTTGCCGATAGCTTCATCACCACCCGACAGTGCAACCAGCACACCGATTTTGCCCATGCCGTTGGTCGCAGCGTTGTGCACATAAGACACAACTGTTTCACCCGACAGTTTGGCCATGCGGCGCACCGACATGTTTTCGCCAATGGTGGCGATCTTGTCGGTCAGCGTGTCGGCAACGCTTTTTCCGCCCAGATCAGCGGTCAGTAGTGCTTCGATGTTGTCCACACCTTCAGCAGCGTTTGCAATCTTGCTGACCATTTCCTGGAACTCAGCGTTTTTCGCAACGAAATCGGTTTCCGAGTTCACTTCGACAGCAACACCGTTGCTACCGTTGACGTGAACAGCAACCAGACCTTCTGCTGCGGTACGGCCTGATTTCTTGGCCGCTTTGGCCAGGCCTTTGGTACGCAGCCAGTCAACGGCGTCGTCCATGTTGCCGCCGGTTTCGGTCAGCGCTTTTTTTGCGTCCATCATGCCTGCGCCGGTCGAGTCGCGCAGTTCTTTAACCATTGCTGCTGTGATTGCCATCTTTTGGCTCTCCTCAATTCAAACGGAATTGGGGCAGGTCATACCCTGCCCCATATGTCATTTACGTGACGGGCAGCTTACGCTTCGGCAGGGGCTTCTGCGGCTTCTTCCGCAAGAGCTTCTTCAACCGGAGCTTCTTCGAATGCGCCCAGATCTACGCCTGCTGCGCCCATCTGCGCGGTCATACCGTCCAGAGCGGCGCGTGCGGCCAGATCGCAGTACAGAGCGATTGCGCGAGCTGCGTCGTCGTTGCCGGGAATGATGTAGTCAACGCCATCGGGCGAGCAGTTGGTGTCGACAACAGCCACAACCGGGATACCCAGTTTGTTGGCTTCTGCGATGGCCAGTGCTTCTTTCTTGACGTCGATGACGAACAGCAGGTCCGGAACGCCGCCCATTTCGCGGATACCACCCAGCGACGCCTGAAGTTTGCCCTGGTCACGTTCCATGCCCAGACGCTCTTTCTTGGTCAGGCCTTCTGCGCCCGATTCCATGGCTTCGTCGATCTGGTTCAGACGGTTGATAGACTGGGAAACGGTTTTCCAGTTGGTCAGCGTGCCGCCCAGCCAGCGGTGGTTCATATAGTACTGAGCCGACTTTTCGGCCGCTTCAGCGATCGGGCCAGCGGCCTGGCGCTTGGTACCAACGAACAGAATGCGGCCACCTTTTGCGACGGTGTCACGAACAGCCTGCAGAGCATGATCCAGCATCGGAACGGTCTGGGTCAGGTCCATGATGTGGATACCATTGCGCGAGCCGTAGATGAACGGGCCCATGCGGGGGTTCCAACGCTGTGTCTGGTGACCAAAGTGAACGCCAGCTTCCAGCAGCTGACGCATGGTGAACTCGGGAAGAGCCATGCAATTTTCCTTTTCCGGTTTACGCCTGGGCGGGGGTGAAAGAAGCGGACGCTCCAACCGGCGGTCTTGATGAGGATGTCTCCCTCAAAAAGGCCAAACCCCGCCTGCGGGTTTGAATGGCGCGCGTATAAGGCAGGTTTGCGCGCTACGCAAGGGCCAATCGCCCCTATTTTTCAAGCTGCGCCAATGCGTGCGCATGCCTGACGGCGTCTTCACAATGGGCGGCCAGAGCCTTTCGGTTTTCAAAGTCGCTGACCCGCGCTGGCGCATGATAGATTAGTTCAACCGTTCCTTGCCGACGTGCGCCAAGGGTCTTCAGCAAATGTGGCCCGAACTCCATATCCCCCCACCAGCCATAAAAGCGTTTTGGCTGGCCTATGGGCGCGTGAAACACCACAGAAACGGGTTGGATATACATGAAATCACGCAACTCATCTGCAAAGAACGCGGCGAAAAGCGTTGTTTTGAAAGGTAAAATGCGAAGCCCGTCGGTTGAGGTGCCTTCGGGGAAAAACAACAGTTTGTGACCCACTTTCAGGCGGGTTTCAAACAGCTTGGTTTGTTCCTTGGCTTTCTTGCGATCCCGTTCGATAAACAGTGTCCCGGTCGCACGGGCCAGCCAGCCGATACCGGGCCATTTGGCAACTTCTGCCTTGGAGACAAAATAGATCCGCTTGCGCGCGTTCAGAGCAAAGATATCCAGCCAGGACGTGTGGTTTGCCACCACCGCCCCCCTCTCTTTCATCAGCGCGCCTGATGTGCGGAACCCGATGCCAAGAATTCGAAACGCGTTGCGGCAGACAAACTGTGTGATGAACGGCGTCACAGGTCGCCGGACGCCGAAAATCGGATACTCGATCAGGCGAACGGCCAGAAGGATGATCAGGCCACCAAAGACAAGGGCCGCCAGCGGGACTCCGCGCAGAATGACCAGAACCCATCCGGTAACGCCCAGCTCGATCGGATCGGGCGCGTCTTCACTATTCCAGAGCGGGTCGTTCACAGCGTCACGCCCCGCCATAAATTCGACGCTGCCGTTCATTCATGCGCGTCGTGTCGAGGATCAGGCACACATCCGTTGTGTTGAAGGTGTGGTCGATAAAGGCGCCCTCGCCCACGAAACCACCCAAGCGAAGGTAGGCTTTGATCAATGCTGGCACCTGAACCATGGCGGCGCGGCGGTCCAAAGCCTCTGGTTTCACAAGGTCCATCGACTGAAAAACATCGGGCTGCGCCCGTACGCGCAACTCTGGCGGAGCCAGATGGTTGTGGTGAAGCATCGACAAGGGCTGCGCCAATGTGGCCACGTCTGTTCCGTGAAAACTCGCAACGCCGAACAGCACCTCAATGTCACGTTCCGCTACATAAGCGGCCAAACCGTTCCACAGGTGGTACATTGCCGTACCCCCACGGTAGTCGGGGTGTAGGCACGACCGTCCCAACTCCAGCAGTTTGCGCCCACTGTTCTTGAGAACGGTCAGGTCATATTCATCTTCGGAATAGAATTGTCCCA
Source organism: Ruegeria sp. P8 (assembly GCF_056534665.1). NCBI lineage: Bacteria > Pseudomonadati > Pseudomonadota > Alphaproteobacteria > Rhodobacterales > Roseobacteraceae > Ruegeria > Ruegeria sp. P8. Next base: position 186,555 of record NZ_JBQERC010000002.1, on the reverse strand, counting down.
GTTCCGCAGCACGTTCGCCCGGTAACATCCTGTAGACGCCAATAATTTCGCCGGTGTGATCATCATAGGCCAACATATGATCGAAATACGGGTCGAAACGGTCTTTCTCGAGGCCAGCATCGTGATCAACCATCTCTCCGCCGCCCCCCAACTCACGCACGAAGACGTCATAGCGCAGGCGTTGAGCTGCTTGCAGGTCGGCTTCGGTCTCGGCCAGTTTTACGGTGAAAGAAGGGCCAGTATCCGGCATATGGGGTGATCCGTGTTCTTTTGGCTGCTGATACCGCAGTTTTTCAGCCAAAGGCAACAAGCCCCGCTTCGGTCAGCGTTGTTAACCTTTCCTAAACCACTTTCACAGATCAAAGACCGGCATCAGGGCGATGCGCGTTCCGTCGATCACCACTTTTCCCTGCTCGCGAAAGTTCACGGTGATCTTGCCTGCAATGTTGGACTGAACCTGTCCGACGCCCCATTCGGGAAAATCCGGGTGGCGGACAAACATGCCCGGTGCAAGTATAGCATTCATGTCTGTCATAGGGGCCTCCGGGACGTGCGGCAGATACAGTCGGAGGTACGCATGGGCGAGAGCAACGTCAACCTGGCCGAATTGATCGGTTCGCGGATTTGCCATGATCTAATCAGCCCGATCGGCGCGATCACCAACGGGCTTGAGCTGTTGGATATGGTGGGCGCCGTACAGGGCCCCGAGATGGAACTGATCTCGGGCAGTGTCGGAAGCGCCGGGGCACGTATTCGCTTTTTCCGCGTTGCCTTTGGTTCGGCCAGTGATCAGCCGCTTGGTCGGACCGAAGTAACCGAACTGCTGAAAGATATCGAGCGTGCCGGGCGGATACGGGTCAACTGGAACCTGACCGGGCCAGTGCCGCGTAATCAGGTCAAACTGGCCTTTCTGGCGCTTATGTGCTGCGAAAGTGCTATGCCGCTGGGCGGCGCGGTCGAGATCGTCAATCAAGGTAACAATTGGATAGTGACCGGGGTTGCAGACCGGTTGAATGTCGATAGTGATCTTTGGAAGAACGTCGTGACAGGTCGGTTTCCCACCAAGATCACGCCCGCGCACGTTCAGTTCGCGTTGCTGCCTGAAACGGCAGCTGCGATGGGTCGGCGGATTGCCGTTGAAACCTCGGCAACCCGCGTGTCACTTCGGTTTTAAGCCCGGATCGTTCCGTTCCCGCGCACGAGATATTTGAAACTGGTCAATTGCGCCGCCCCAACCGGCCCGCGCGCGTGCATCTTGCCCGTCGCGATTCCGATTTCTGCCCCCATGCCAAACTCGCCACCATCCGCAAACTGAGTCGAGGCATTGTGCATAAGGATTGCGCTGTCCAGACGCTCAAAGAAACGGGCCGCTGCTGCGTCATCCTCGGTCATGATGCAATCGGTGTGGTTCGAGCCGTATAGCTGAATATGAGCAATCGCGGCATCAATATCGGCAACGGGCTTCGCCGCGATCACGCTGTCGAGGAACTCTTTTCCCCAGTCTTCCGCCGTAGCAGCAACTGTACCCTCCCCAGCGAGAACACCGTCGGCGTGAACCTCGACGCCTGACTGGACCAGTGCCGCAACCACGTCACGCCCCAGTGTGTCGGCGATATCCTGATGAACCAGCAAGCATTCAGCGGCTCCGCAAATACCAGTGCGGCGGGTCTTGGCATTCAGCACAACTTCCAGCGTTTTATGCGGATCAGCAGCCTTGTCGATGTAAATGTGCACGATGCCTTCGAGATGAGCAAAGACCGGCACACGGGCCTCTCGTTGTACAAGGCCCACCAGTCCCTTGCCTCCGCGTGGAACGATGACGTCGACATAGTCGGTCAATGTCAGCAACTCCTGCGCCGCGGCGCGGTCGCGTGTGGGCACAAGTTGAATGGCGTCTTCGGGCAGGTTCGCGGCCTTCAGCCCTTCGACCAGACAGGCATGGATCGCGGTTGAGGAATGAAAGCTTTCGGATCCGCCACGCAGGATTACCGCATTGCCCGATTTCAGGCACAGCGCCCCGGCATCCGCAGTCACGTTGGGTCGGCTTTCATAGATCACGCCGATAACCCCCAACGGTGTCCGGACGCGCTGGATGTTAAGGCCCGTGGGCATATTCCATTCAGACAGAACCTCACCCACCGGATCGGCCTGATCCGCGACGGTTCTCAGCCCGTCCACCATGCCCTGAACACGCGCCTCATCCAGCATCAGGCGATCCATCATTGCGGGGCTCAGTCCCTTGTCGCGGCCGAATTCCAGATCTTTTTGATTGGCTTCGATGATCCGTGCCCGATTGGCCCAAACCGCGTCGGCGGCTGCAATCAGCGCCGCGTGCTTTCGTTCAGCTGTTGCGAAAGCCAGTTCACGCGAAGCGGCTTTGGCACGTTTCCCAAGATCTTCCATCAGAGCAGGAATGCTGTCGAAGTCTTTCATATCGCGTGCCTTTCAGATCATCTTATTGAAGGTTAAAGGGCCAGATCGTCCCGGTGGATGAGGGCTGCGCGACCGGGATAGCCCAGCGTCGCTTCAATCTCAGAAGACTTACGCCCCTTGATCGCATCGGCTTCCTGCGCCGTATACCGGCTGATCCCCTGAGCCAGACGGCGGGATTCCAGATCAAGGACGGCGACAGGATCGCCACGGCCGAAATCTCCGGTCACTTCCACAATCCCGGCAGGGAGCAGGCTTTTGCCATTGGCCAGTGCCTTGGCCGCCCCCTCGTCCACGGTAATCTCACCCCGAGGTTTCATCGCCGAAATCCAGCGTTTGCGGGCAGCGTGTGGATCCAATGTCGCGGTAAACCATGTGGAATTGGCACCGTTTTCGAGCGTTTTCAGAGGGTTCAGAACCGACCCTTCAGTAATTGCCATGGCGCAACCACCAGCGGTTGCCATCTTGGCCGCCAACAGCTTTGTCTTCATCCCGCCTTTGGACAAGCCCGATCCCGCATCACCAGCCATGGCTTCAATCTCGGGTGTGATCCTGTCGATTGTTTCAAAGCGCGTCGCCGAAGAATCTTCTTTTGGATTACCGGAATAGAAACCATCCACATCCGACAGCAGAATCAGTTGGTCGGCGCCTACTGTTACGGCGATTTGCGCGGCAAGGCGGTCATTGTCGCCATACCGGATTTCGTCCGTTGCGACCGTGTCGTTTTCATTGACGATCGGAACGACGCCCAACCCAAGCAGAGTTTCCAAGGTTGCGCGTGAGTTCAGATACCTGCGGCGATCTTCGCTGTCTTCAAGCGTCACCAGAACCTGCGCCGTGGTGATCCCATGGGGTGCCAACGCTTCTTCATAAGCGCGTGCAAGCCGGATTTGCCCAACCGCAGCAGCAGCCTGTGACTGTTCCAAGGGCAGTGCCGCCATCGGCAGGCCCAGAACGCCGCGACCCAGTGCAATCGAACCGGACGAAACAAGGATCACATCTTTCCCCTGCCCCTTGAGCCAGGAAACATCTTGCGCCAACGACAGCAGCCAGTCAGACCGCAGCAGGCCAGTGTCGCGATCAACCAGCAAAGCCGACCCGATTTTTACCACCAGACGGCGTGCCGAGGTCAGGGTTGCCAAGGCTGTGCCTCCTCAGCGGGTTTCTGACGCACACGGTTGTCGTCAATCTGGCTGCGCAGCGCCCGCAGAACTTCGGTTACACCCAGATGCGCCACACCGGACATCGTCATGACGGGGCCGCCCACGGCCTCCTCAAGCTCTGCGACGACAAGGGCACGTTCTTCGTCATCCAGCGCGTCGATCTTGTTCAGAACAGTGATCCTGGGCTTTTCAGCCAGCTCGCCGCCATAGGCTTCCAACTCGTGAATGATCGTGCGGTAATCATCGGCGACCGTCGCAGAGGTGCCGTCGACCAGATGCAACAACACGGCACAGCGTTCCACGTGACCCAGAAAACGGTCACCAATGCCACGGCCTTCATGAGCACCTTCGATCAGGCCCGGGATATCGGCCACAACAAATTCGACGTTGTCCACGCCGACAACGCCAAGATTGGGGTGCAGCGTGGTAAACGGATAGTCGGCAATCTTGGGCCGCGCATTCGACGTGGCCGCCAGAAAGGTCGACTTGCCTGCATTCGGCATACCCAAAAGACCCACATCGGCGATCAGCTTGAGCCGCAGCCAGATTGTGCGGTCAATCCCCGCCTGCCCCGAATTGGCGCGGCGCGGGGCCTGATTGGTGGCGGACTTGAAATGCAGGTTGCCAAAGCCGCCATTTCCGCCCTTGGCCAGCAGAACGCGTTGCCCGACTTCGGTCAGGTCGCAGATGACGGTTTCTTCGTCTTCGTCCAGGATTTCAGTGCCAACCGGAACACGCAGAACGATATCGTCCCCATCCTTGCCAGTGCGTTGCTGCCCCCGGCCCGGTTGCCCGTTTTTGGCGAAGAAGTGTTGCTGATAGCGGAAGTCGATCAGGGTGTTCAGCCCATCCACAACTTCGGCCCAGACAGACCCGCCTTTGCCGCCGTCCCCGCCATCGGGGCCGCCGTATTCGATAAACTTTTCGCGTCTGAAGCTGACGCAGCCGCTACCGCCGGCCCCGGACCGGATGTAGACCTTTGCGAGATCGAGAAATTTCATGTGTGTCCCCTACTGCAAAGGCCCCATCGGCCACAAGTCAGAGTTTTTTACTGTATGTCCAGGTGGGCACATTCGCATCGCGCGCCACCGAATAGCTTTCCGCATCGCCCAGATACTGGAACCCGCAATGGGTCAGGACCCGGGCCGAGGCCGGATTGTCCTGAAACACACTGGCAAACATCGTCGCGTTTTCCAGCGGGTTGGCGTTAACAAGCGCTTCCACAGCCATCGAGGCAATGCCCGTGTTCCAATAGATCGGCGCGACCCAATAGCCGACTTCAGACTGATTCCGATCGAGCCGTTTCAGCGAAATCACACCGATCAGTTCCGGGCCACCGTCCTTGGTGGCATCCATGACCCAGACGTCCTCGTCCCGGTTGTCAGCCATCGAACGGGTTACAAAGGCTTCGATCGAACCGGGGGCCAGTGGATGTGCAATACTGGTGGTCATCCGCGCCACGCGCTCATCACCTGCATAATGCTCGATAAGGCCCATATCTGACCGGCGCAGGGGGCGCAGATCGAACCGCTCGGTTTCAATGACCGGCTGATTTATTATTGTCTCAAGCTTCATTGGTGTGTTCCTCCTCCGAACAACACGAATAGTACGGACGCGACCGTAAGACCCGCCAACGTCCACATCAGATATTTTTCCGCCGGGCGACCTTCAACCGCATGCGCGATTCTATCCCCCGCAAAAGTCCAGATCGGGTGCAAAACAATCTGGCAGATCAACAAACTAAGAGCGATCGTGAGCGTTGCGTCAAAGCTGGACGTCCCCGCCGCGACAAAGCCCGTAAAACCTGCAACAATCATGGCCCAGGCTTTTGGGTTCAGCGGATGCACGATCAACCCCGCCCAGAATCCCGGAACATCACCAACCGCAGTTTCGCGCGACAGTCGCAAATTCGCGATCTTCCACGCCAGCCAGCAAATATATGCAGCCGAAGCATATTTCAGCGCCGCAAAGGCCGTCGGAACCTGTTCCGCCAGTTCCAGCAGACCAAAGCCCACGGGCCAGATAATCAGCTGCTTACCAAGCACGACACCGGCCACAAAAGGTAATGCGGCACGAAACCCATAGCGCGCACCCGTTCCCAGCAGGACCATGTTGGCCGGCCCCGGCGTACCGACCTGAGAGGCGGCAAAGATCAGGAAACTGGTGGTTGCGACTGTCATCGGTTCTTTCGATCACGACTGCGTTAAAACGAGAAAGGGGACCGGCACTTTGTGCCGGTCCCCCATGAATTTTTCTTAAACCTTCTGGGTCTCGGCTTACTCTGCGGCCTCCGCCACTGGCAGGACCGAAATAAAGGTGCGGTTTTTAAGTCCCTTGTGGAACTTCACGGCGCCATCGACAGTTGCAAAGATGGTGTGATCTTTGCCAATGCCTACGCCTTCGCCCGGCCAGAACTTGGTGCCGCGCTGACGCACGATGATGTTGCCTGCGATAGCGGCCTGGCCACCATACAGTTTTACGCCAAGGCGACGACCAGCTGAGTCGCGACCGTTACGGGAGGAACCGCCAGCTTTTTTATGTGCCATTCTCTCTCTCCTTAGCCTTTAGCCAATTCTTTGGCTTGCTCAACCCATTCGGGTTTCACTTTGACCGTTTCGATAGCAGCAATCTGCTCATCCGACAAGGCGGCCAGAGCGGCAAAGCTCTCGATACCGGCCTCAACCAGCTTCTTGGCGGCGGCAGGGCCGACACCGTTCAGTTGGGTCAGATCGTCAGCAGCGGCAGCAGCGGGTGCTTCTGCCTTGGCTTCGGCTTTCTTGGCAGGCTTTGCAGCGGGTGCCGCCTCGCCAGCCGGAGCGGAACCGGTTGCAGCTTTGATGCCGGATTTGTCGGCGCCCGACGCCAGAATGTCGGTGATTTTGACCAGTGTCAGTTTCTGACGGTGGCCAACGGTACGCTTCGAGCTGTGCTTACGACGGCGTTTGACGAACTTGATGACCTTGTCACCTTTGATCTGTTCGATCACTTCGGCCTGAACGCCTGCGCCTGCAACGAAAGGTGCGCCAACGACCGGAGCGTCACCGCCCAGCATCAGAACATCGTTGAATTGAACTTTTTCACCTGCGTCGGCAGCCAGTTTTTCAACGCGGAGGATATCGCCCGCCTGAACCTTGTACTGCTTGCCGCCAGTCTTGAGGACCGCAAACATGCGTCTTTCCTTTTCTAACCCGCGTTCTGTGGTCCCCGGTTGGGTGTTTTGGCCCCAAGAAACTTGAAAGCCACCTCGAACAGCGCGCCCTTTTCGGGCTGTGTGAATGGCCCCTGACAACGTCATGAGGGCCAAATAATAACGATACCCGGCGCGGAAAACCGGCCGGGATGCGCGCTTATCCATAGATTACAGGTAAAAGTCAACACCAAAGCGGCGTCAAAGATCGGACGCCCTCAGCGCCTGTGCAACCGCCTGCCCCAGGCGATAGGAAATATCATTGAACATGCGATCAAAGCCGTCAAACACGGCGTCATTCAGGGCCTGTCCCGTCTCGGTTCTGGAAAACGCGATATTTTCGCGCATCTGCGCCTCGTCCAACGGGCGGTAGGCCATAAGAAGAAACGAATAAAGCCACTCCTCAGTGTCCTCGGCCCGGCTTTCTTTCTGCAACAAAAGCTCTGCCAGCAGTTCCTGATCATCGGTCCGCGCTTCAACATCAAGTCCCTGAAAGAAGCTGTAGTCAGACGTCAATGCCCCCTGAACATTCTTTTCGATCAGGTCATTTGCCTCGATATATTCCTTGACCAAAGCAAACTGAGCGGTGCTGCGTTCTGCGGATTTGTAGGCTTCTCGGGCCATGTCTTCGATTGCCTGATCCGACATGGCGCGCCGGGCCGAGTTTTCCAGTGTTACGATGGTCTGGCCAAGATCGCTTTCAAAAAACAAGATGGCCTGATCAAGCTGAACATCGGACATACCTTCTTTGAAGGCGTCCGTCAGATGTTCCCGCATCCAAAGGGGATCGTAGATACGATTGACCTGCGACTCGAAAAAAGCGCCACCCTTGTTATCCAAAAAAGTATCGTCAAGAGTCTCGCGATGGCCCTGCCCCTCGTGAACAAGGATTTCCATCACCTGTGTCAGGCGCATGGCTTTCGCCAGTCGGTCGACTTTTCCATCGGCATACAGCGGCAGTGCCCAACACAGGGCGACCACAAATGCCAGAATAGCGCGCTGCATCAAATGTCCTGTGCCGGGTGCAACTCGGCCATCCGTGCGGCCAGAACCTCGAACCTCATGGCCATGATCTCATATTGGATGGCGTTCAACAGCTCGTAAACTTCCTGCATCAGCGGCTGTTCCAGCGCGTCAACATATGTATCGACATCAGCGTCGGAAAAATCCTGATAGGTGTAAGCAGCGCCCGCCAGATTGGACAATTGCAGTGACTGACGCATTGCCGGTTCATTTTGCTTCATCAATTCACGCAGTTCATCCCCGTCCAGCTGTAGCTCGATGACTCCCGATGCGCTGGCCGCCAGCAGGAAGCGCACCTGAATTTCCTGCAAGGCACGCAACGCCGTACCTGTGGAATCGATCGCCGTGTTCATGCGTTTAAAACTTTCGACCCGTTTCGACCCGTTCTTGATCAGATCAGAAATGATCCTTTGGCCTGCCAATTGCTTGACGTCATCGTCCTCTTGCATGTGTGAGGCATTTTCGGCCACGACCAGACGTTGACCAAGGTCAGACGTGTAAAACTCGACAGCGTGTGCCAGGGCCTCGTCACTTAGGGTCTGTTCCAGAATGGAAACTGCGGTGTCGTGCATTGCACCGACTTCAAAAACCTCGTCCGTCAAACGGGTCCAGTCCGAGCCGAAACCCTCTGGGTCAACACCCAACATCTGCGGCGCGGACCGTGAGCTCAGGGCGATGCTTTCAAGAGCTACGTCAAAACCGGTCGTCGTCAGAAAAGCCTCAATCCGATCCCGGTTCGCCGCAGAAAGCTCCAAAGGAACCAGAACAAGCGCCAGAAACGGGGCGAGAAACCAAAAGGCGATGCGGTGTGCAAACTGTGTCATACCTTTCAGAGTAGGTGTTTTGCGCCGGCAGGCAACGGAAAATCCCGGCAATCACGATTTCCGGAATTTTCTGCTTGCGCCCCCGTTCGTTCCTGACTAAATCCCCCCCTCACAGACCCCCGCGGAGAGGTGCCGGAGTGGTCGAACGGGGCGGTCTCGAAAACCGTTGTGGGTGCAAGCCCACCCAGGGTTCGAATCCCTGTCTCTCCGCCACATTCCCAATATCGAAGGCTGTCAGAAAACGTCTTCCGGTCTGATTTGGGTTCTCAACAAAATTACAAGTGGTTCGCTGTCAGAAAATGTAGTGGCCTGGGTCACCCGGCGTGTTCTTGCCGTGAAATCTGGTGCAATCAGCGTAGCACGGCCCAAACCTGTATTCTGCTGAGAATTCACAGGAATTCCCCTTTGTATCTCCGCTACATTTAACGCATCCCAGCGACACATTTTCCAAAGGAGACACACATGTCGCGTATTCTTATCCTGATCATCATCGCCGCTGTCGGTGTTGGTGGTTACTACTATCTCAACCAGTCCGAACAAACCCCGGCTGAACAAGTGCAATCCGCAACGCAGGAGGCGGGCGATGCAGTGGCTGATGCCGCGTCAACTGCTCAGGAAGCTGCGACTGACGCGCTTGAAGACGCAACAGAACAGGCCAGCGAGGCAGCTTCATCCTTGACCGAACAGGCGCAGGAAGCCGCATCGTCGGTTGCCGATCAAGCCAGTGAGGCAGCTTCGTCTGTTGCGGAACAAGCATCCGAGGCAGCACAGCAAGCCGGTGATCAGGTGGCGGCGCTGGCGGGTCAGGGACAGGAATTGCTGAGCTCCTGGATTCAGGAAGGCAAGCTGGACCCCACCAATTTCGACTATGAAGGTATCATGAGCTCGATTCAGGACAGCACATTGGCCACGGATCTGAAAGAACAGGCGATCAAGATTGTAAATGACATTAAAGAGTCGCCTGAAACCATCGCCTTGAAGATTCAGGAACTGACCGCGCTGTTGACGCAGCAGTAACAAAGAAGGGGCCGGTTGCCAGTTTCCGGCCCCTACCCCGCACGCCAATTTTCCAGTCGTGCCCTTACGTTATCGTTTCTCTGAATTGACCCAGTGTTCGGCTTTTGATTGGCTGCCCCGACAACACATCCTCACCCCGAGGTCGCCCGTTGGCAATCTCCTGTTTAAGGGGGTGTGCACATTGAACAAGCCATCTTGAGGACGATCCCATGACTGACCTGCCCCAAACAATGAAAGCTGCCATCCTGAAACACGGCGGGTACTCGGCCACTTCGACCGGACCAGTCATCGAGAATGCGGCTGATTGGCTTGAACCCGCGGAACTGCCCGTTCCCAATCCCGGCCCCGGTCAGGTTTTGATCCGCCTGCGCGCGTCGTCGGTCAATCCGTCCGACCTCCACTTCATTAAGGGTGAATACGGCCAGCCGCGCGTCAAAGGTGCCGCGGCCGGCTTCGAAGGCTGTGGCGACGTCGTTGCAACCGGAAAAGGTGCCGAGGCGCTGAAGGGACAGCGCGTCGCTTTCGTGGCCGCAGGTTCCGGCGCCTGGGCGGAATACATCGTGACGCAGATGCAAATGTGTATTCCCTTGCGTCCGGATATTTCAGATGATGACGGCGCCGCGCAAATCGTCAACCCTCTCACCGCGATGGCGATGGTGGACATGGCAAGGGAAGACGGCGATGCATTTGTGATATCCGCTGCGTCCAGCCAATTGGGAAAACTGATGTGCAGCCTCGGGCGTGATCTGGGGTTGAAACCCATCGCGCTGGTGCGCCGGGCCGAGACAGTCGACACGCTGAAAAGTCTTGGAGCTGCCGAAGTGCTTGTGACGTCCGATCCTGAAATCGTCGAGAAGTTTGCCGCGATAAGCGCCACGCTGAAACCTCGGGTCTTCCTTGATGCGTTGACGGATCAACTGTCCGAGAAACTGTTCTGCACCATGCCCAACCGGGCGCGCTGGGTCAGCTACGGCAAACTTTCGACCGAAGCGCCAACGCTTTCTCAGACCGGCCAGCTGATCTTCATGGGCAAACGGATCGAAGGTTTCTGGCTGACGCAATGGATGATGTCGACACCGCCCGCTGACCAAATGCGGGTTGTGGCCGAAGTTCAGGCCCGCTTTGCCGATGGACGCTGGAAAACGGATGTTTCCGAACACCTTACTCTCGAAAATCTTGTGTCGAATCTTGCCGATGCGCTGAAAAAGAGTGACGGAAAGGTGATTATCACCCCATAGTAGAACTCACCTGCGTTACCGGAGGATACACGCGGGCGGACGAAGACGCTGGAAAACCGGTGGAGGGAGGACAGTGTGGATAACGCGCAGCTGCTGATTAGCGGGCTGGCGAACGGGTGTGTCTACGGCCTGATCGCGCTTGGCTTTGTACTGATCTACAAGGCTACCGAAGCGGTGAACTTTGCGCAGGGCGATTTCATGATGCTGGGCGCATTTGTGACCATCGGCCTGACAAATACCGAATACATGGGGTTGCCGTTCTGGCTCGCTCTGCCTGTTTCATTGGGAATAATGGGCGCGCTCGGTTTTCTTCTGGATCGCCTGATCATTCGCCGCTTGTTCGGTGAAAGCCAGACCGCCGTTGTCATACTGACCATTGCTTTGGGCTTTGTGATCCGTTTCGTTGCCGGTCTGATCTGGGGGCACGAGCCGCAAACGCTGCAAAACCCGCTTGCGGGCAAAGAAGTGCGTATGGGCGGTCTTGTGCTGGGGATGGAGGATGTCGCGATAATCGTTGTTACGGTGCTGCTGACATGGGCACTCTATGTTTTCTTCAGCCGCACCAAGCTGGGTCTGGCGATGCAGGGTGCCTCGCAAAACCAGCTGGCAGCTTATTACATGGGCATTCCCGTCAGGCGTGTTCAGGGATGGGTCTGGGCTTTGGCCGGAGGCGTTGCAGGAATTGCCGGAATTCTCTTTGCTGCAAAAGGCGCTGTGGATCCGACAACCGGACTGCTGGGCATCAAGGCGTTTGCCGCCGCCGTTATCGGCGGATTCGGCAGTTTGCCGGGTGCATTGGCCGGAGGGCTGATTGTCGGCATTATCGAACCCTTCGCCAGCCGGTACATTGCGGCAGGTTACAGCCAGGTCGCGCCATACGCTTTGCTGCTTGCCGTCCTGATCTTCCGACCAAACGGGCTGTTCAGTCAGGTCCGGGTCAAGAAGGTCTGAGCCATGCGGATCGTTTTCAAAACCGACTACATGCAGGATATCCGCCCCTGGAAAGACGGGTTCCAGCTGCGCCTTTATCTGCTTCTACTGTTTGTCGTCGCGGCCGCGCCTTTCGCACTGGACGATTTCTATCTGGGTGAACTGACAAACGTTCTGATCTGGGCCATCGCCGGTCTGGGTCTGATGATCCTGACCGGACATACAGGGCAAGTCAGCCTGGGCCATGCGGCCTTTCTGGCCTTTGGCTGTTACGCCAACGTGGCCCTGATTGAGGCAGGCGTTCCTTTTCTAGTCGCGTTTCCGCTGGCCGGAATTCTGACCGGGATCGCGGGTGTGACCGTCGCAGTCCCTGCGCTGCGGCTTCACGGTATCTACCTGGCGATCTTTACCATGGCGCTGTCCATCCTGATGGATGACATCATCGTTCTGTCCGAGCCGATCACTGGTGGTGTCGCTGGTAAATATATCGGCGGGGTCGAGATCTTTGGCCTTACGGTTGACCGCTGGGGGACGCCTGATCTTTTTTACTGGCTGGTTCTGTTCGTCACCGTTCTGGTCACGTTGGGATATATAAACCTGCTGCGGGCCCCATTGGGTCGCAGCTTCATCGCCGTGCGCGACTCCGAGGTTTCGGCGCAGGCGATGGGTATAGATATCGCGCGAACAAAGATGATTTCATTCGCCCTGTCCTGTGCGGTTACAGGTTGGGCCGGCGCGTTGATGGGTCTGTTTGCTGGTGCGTTTAACAATGAAACCTTCAGCGTCCTGATCTCGATCCAATTGCTGATGATGATCGTTATCGGCGGGCTGGGCTCGATCCACGGCGCGTTTCTGGGCGCGATTGTCATCGGTTTTTTGCCGCAGTTTCTATCGATTTCAAAGGAATATGTCGGCGCGATCATCGGCGGAAACACCGTTGCCATTCCGGGGCTGGAGTTCGGCATCTTTGGCATGATCCTGATCGGCTTCATCCTTTTCGAACCCATGGGCATCTATGGCCGCTGGCTGAAAATCCGCACCTGGTTCGAACTGTTTCCCTTCTATCGCAAGGACATGTTCAAACGGCAGAAATCCTATCTCAAGACGGAGCGTCTGAGATGAGCTTGCTTGAATTTGAAAACGTTACCCTGAAATTTGGTGGCCTGACGGCCGTGGACAATTTGTCCTTCGAAGTTCAGCAGGGCGAAGTCTTTGCCATAGTCGGGCCGAATGGCGCGGGCAAATCGACGGTCTTCAACCTGATCTCGCGCTTTTACGAACCGTTTTCAGGGTCGATCCGGTTTGATGGTCACGATCTGCTTCGGGTCAAACCGTCAGGCGTGGCGGCCTTTGGTGTGGCGCGGACCTTCCAGAACATCGAGCTCTTCGAACACGCAACTGTCCTGCAAAACCTTTTGGTTGGACGGCATCGGCACCGCAAGACGAACCTGATTTCGGAACTTTTGTTCACCCCTTCAGTCCGACGGCAAGAGCTGGAGAACCGGGAAAAAGTTGAACAGATCATCGATTTCCTCGACCTGCAGGCCTATCGCGACAAGATGATTTCAGGGCTGCCTTACGGCGTGCGCAAAGTGGTCGAAGTGGCACGTGCCTTGGCGACTGATCCCAAGCTACTGTTGCTGGATGAACCGGCGTCGGGGCTGTCGGTGGAAGAGACGACCGATATGCGCTGGTGGATCGACGATATCCGGCGGCAAATGGGAATTACCGTGCTGATGGTCGAACACGACATGGGATTGGTATCAGGCGTGTCCGACCGGGTCCTGGCCATGGCAGATGGGGCAAAGCTGGCCCTCGGGCCACCTGCAGACGTGCAATCGCATCCGGCCGTGATCGAGGCATATCTGGGGAAAGCCTCATGAACGCTCCGATCTTGCAAGTTCGCAATATCGAAAGTTTCTACGGTCCGATCATGGCCATTCGGGGCGTTTCTCTGGATGTGCACGAAGGAAAAATCGTGTCGATCCTTGGCGCAAACGGCGCAGGCAAAACCACTTTGATGAAAACCATATCTGGAGTGATGGACCCGGAAAAGGGAACGATTACCTTTGACGGCGGTGACATCCAGGGCTGGGAGCCGCACAAGGTTGTCCAGCGCGGGGTGGTCCACATCCCGGAAGGGCGCGAAGTGTTTCCTCTGTTAACGGTTGATGAAAACCTAAGCCTCGGCGCCTACACCCGCAAAGACAAAGACCAGATCGAACAGGATCGTGAGCTGGTTTTTCGTTATTTTCCGGTTCTGAAAAGCCGTCGGTCGCAAGAGGCCGGAACCCTTTCGGGTGGGCAGCAACAGATGCTGGCCATAGGGCGCGGATTGATGGCCAGACCTCGTATCATGTTGCTGGATGAGCCGTCTTTGGGCCTGTCCCCTCTGCTGGTGCAAGAGATCTTTGGCATTCTCAAACGTCTGAACGAAGAAAAGAATATGACGATGTTGCTGGTTGAACAGAATGCCAACGCGGCGCTGGAACTGGCGCATCACGGCTATGTCATGGAGGTCGGTCGCATCGTCATGGACGGGGCCGCCGACGCGCTTTCGCGATCCGAGGATATCCAAAGCTTCTATCTTGGAAAACAAGAAGAAGGCGCGCGCGAAAGCCGCCGCTGGAAGCGGAAAAAGACGTGGAGGTAAAACGGATGGACGCCACGCCCCTACCCCCACAGGTCGTGATAAACGGCGTTCAGCTCAACGCAACGGCAGGTCAGCGCCCGGTGCGAGTTGATGGCTGCATCACCATTGCTGAGTTGTTCCAAAGCCGATGTGCCGAACTGGGCAGCCGAACGGCGCATCGCGAAAAAGACCTTGGTATCTGGAAATCCTATTCCTGGGCCGATTACTGGCAGCATGCCAAATGGATCGGGCTGGCCTTGCGCAAGCTGGGACTGGAACGTGGCGATGTGGTCTCTATCCTGTCCGAAGATCGCAAGGAATGGGCCTGGCTCGACATGGGTATTCAGGGCGTTGGCGGTATCGCGTCCGGCGTCTACACCACGGATTCCGCCAGTCAGTTGCAGTATCTGATCAACGACAGCGGCAGCCGGTTTCTGATTGTCGAGGACGAAGAACATCTGGACAAGTTTCTGGGAATTGAGACCGAGGTTCCCGATCTGATCAAGGTAATCATCCTTGAGGACGAAGGATTGCATGACCTGAACCATCCGCGCTGCATGATGATCGACGAGCTGTTCGCCTTGGGCCAAAAGGCAGAACTGGCCGAGCCCGGGCGCTTCGAAGCGGAAATTGCATTGGCCAAACCGCAGGACACTGCCTTGCTGGTCTATACGTCGGGCACAACCGGTCAGCCGAAAGGCGCGATGCTTAGCCATGAAAACATTCTGGCCGCCATCGAATCCGCTGCAAGGGCGCTGCCAGCACTGCCCGGCGATGAACAGCTGTGTTTCCTTCCCCTGTGTCACATTCTGGAACGTAATGTCTCGGTCTATTTTCCTTTGGCGGCCCGCTGCACTGTCAATTTTGCCGAAAGCCCTGAAACTGTTTTTGCAAACCTTCAGGAGGTTTCGCCGACAACCTTCACAGCGGTGCCAAGGGTTTGGGAAAAGATCTACTCACATGTCCAGATCCTAACACAGGAAGCCACGCCTTTGGGGCGGCTGGCATTCGGTTTGGCATTGAAAGCTGGTGCGCGCCGTGCCGGATATCTGAGCGCAGGCCAACCAGTTCCATCCGGCGTCGCCACCAGATTCTGGTTCTGGGATCAGCTGGTTTTGAAAAACCTGCGCCGGATGCTGGGTCTGGACAAACTGCGACGAGGCGGAACAGGTGCCGCCCCAATCTCGACTGATCTGCTGAAATGGTACTGGTCCATCGGCGTGCCGTTGGTGGAAGGGTTCGGGATGACCGAAACTTCGGGCCTTGCCACGCTCAACACCACAGACAGCAATAAGATCGGAACCATAGGCAAAGCCGTCGAAGGCTGCGACATCCGTATCTCGGGCGATGGCGAAATCCAACTGAAGGGCCTGAACATTTTTCAGGGATATTGGCGCAACAACGCGAAAACCGCAGAAACCTTTACCGCCGACGGCTGGCTGCGTACCGGTGATATGGGGTCAATAGATAAGGATGGCTATGTCACCATTACCGGCCGCCTTAAGGATATCATCATCACCGCAGGTGGTAAGAACATCACCCCAGCCGAGATCGAAAGCCGCCTTAAGTTCAGTCACTATGTCGCTGACGCAATCCTCATCGGGGACAGGCGTAAATTTCTGACGGCACTGATCATGATTGATCAGGAAAATGTCGAAAAATACGCGCAGGGCCATAAAATCCCCTTCTCGAATTTCGCCTCGCTATGCGCAGCACCGGAAATCAGGCAGTTGATCAGTTCAGAAATTGCCGCTGTGAATGCAGAGTTTGCCCGGGTCGAGCAGATCAAGGATTTCCGTCTGATTGACGTCCTGCTGACCGCTGAAGACGACGAGCTTACAGCCACGATGAAGCTGAAGCGCGGATTGGTGGAAAAGAAACACGGGCATCTGATCGAAGACATGTACACTTGACCAAAAGATTAACGGGAGGAAAGAGATGAAGAAATTACGCAACAGTCTGGCGGCTGCATCATTGCTGACAGCATCGGCAACACTTGGTTGGGCGCAAACACAGGGCGTGACCAATGATGAGATTGTCATTGGTTCTGTCAACGACCTGAGCGGGATTTTCGCCGCGGTTGGTGTTCCGGCAACCAAAGGTGCAAATGTTGTCTTTGATCGGGTGAATGCGGCTGGTGGCGTACACGGGCGCAAAATTCGTTACGTGGTCGAAGACAATGGCTATCAGATGCCGCGAGCCATGCAGGGCTATAACAAACTGCTGAATCGCGACAAGGTATTTGCCATGTTGCAGTCGCTTGGAACGCCGATGAACATGGCAGGTTTCAAGCTGTTGGATCCCAAGGGCATTCCCAACGTGGCGCCTCTTACTGCTGCGCGTCAGATGTTGCAGGAACCCATGCGGAACAAGTTCACCTCTTTCTCGACCTATTTCGATCAGGCGCGTGTCGGTGTGAACTATCTGGCAGGCGAGTTTGGATCAAAGACGGTCTGCACCATGTACCTGCCGACAGATTTTGGTGAGGAAATTCTAGAAGGCAGCAAGGCCGGAGCCGAAGAGGCCGGGATCACTTTTGGATCAGAAACCACCCATAAACCGGATGAGACGGACTTTGTCGGATCGCTGAGCAAGCTCAAGGAAGAGGGTTGCGAAATCGTCACCATGGCGCTTGGGGTGCGGCAGGCGATCACCGTCGTGGGCACCGCTAAGAAAATGGGCCTGACTGATATGAAATTTCTCGGCACCTCGGCCAGTTTCCTGACGGTCGTGGCGCAGGTGCCCGGTGGCGTGACTGATGGATTCTACGCGGCAGCTTCGTGGCAGGATCTTTGGGCGCGTGCGGATCAACCTGCCCCGGCCGCATTTATCGAGGAATACAAGGCAGCCACGGGCGAAGATCCGGTCGGATTTGCCATGCTGGGTTATTCGGCGGCTGAGATGATGGTCAAGGCGTTAGAAGCCGCAGGCCCCGATCTGACGCAGGACAGTTTCATCGCAGCGATGGAAACTCTGGATTATCAGGATGATCTGGTCGGCAATCACATCACCTATGGTCCTGAAGACCATCAGGGCGCGGATACTGTGTTCGTCAACGTTGTTGAAAACGGTGCGTGGAAACTCGTTCACGAAGAATGAATCCCTGACCCGCGCAAAGCAAAAGGGCTCGCAAGTGCGAGCCCTTTCTTTTGGGTATTCCCGGCGAATTAACGCTTCGAGAACTGGAACGAACGGCGGGCTTTGCGCTTACCGAATTTCTTACGTTCCACAACGCGGCTGTCGCGGGTCAGGAAGCCAGCGGCTTTCAGGGCACCACGCAGGTTCGGATCATAGAGTTGCAGCGCTTTCGAGATGCCGTGCTTGACCGCACCGGCCTGACCGGTCAGGCCACCGCCTTTGACGGTTGCAACAACGTCGAATTCACCTTCTACGCCGGCAACCTGGAACGGCTGGCGCAGGATCAGCTGCAGAACGGGGCGTGCAAAATAGACGTCCTGATCTTTGCCGTTCACGGTGACCTTGCCGGAACCCGGCTTGATCCAGACGCGGGCAACAGCGTCTTTACGCTTGCCGGTGGCATAGGAACGGCCCAGCTCGTCACGTACGGGTTCACGCACGATGACTTCTTCGGCCACGGTTTCAACGCCTGCGACGGCGCTCAGCTCTTCGAGAGTATTGATCTGATCAACCATCGGTCATTAGCTCCGGGTGTTTTTCTTGTTCATGGACTTGACATCCAGAACTTCGGGGGCCTGGGCCTCGTGCGGGTGCTCGGCACCGGCATAGATACGCAGGTTGGTCATCTGCTGGCGCGACAGGCGGTTGCCTGGCAGCATGCGCTTGACGGCCTGGAAGACCACGCGCTCGGGGTGCGCACCTTCCAAAATCTGCTGTTTGGTGCGCGACTTGATGCCGCCCGGGTGGCCAGTGTGCCAGTAGAAGTTTTCTTCGCGCTTCTTGCCGGTCATCTGGATTTTGTCAGCGTTGATCACGATGACGTTGTCGCCCATGTCCATGTTCGGGGTGAACGACGCTTTGTGCTTGCCACGCAGGCGCATGGCGACGATCGAAGCAAGACGGCCCAGAACAACGCCTTCGGCGTCGATCAGGATCCACTTCTTGTCGATGTCTGCAGGTGTTGCAGAAAAGGTTTTCATGGCAGGATAGTCCTGTTTGATGTGAAAGACCGCCCCAGCGGAGCGGCCCGAATTCGATGGACGGGTTTTATGAGGTGCCTGCACGCAGGTCAAGCGGCATTAGTCTTATTTATGCATGTAAAACCAAATACTTAGAAAATAGGTATTATATTACCCCATATTCAAACGCTGATTTGTTCAGGCGGATTGTCCAATAGAACACGCAGGCGCTGCATCGCGTCCTCGAACCGTTCCAGTGACACATGACCATTCATGGCAATACGTACCGCGTTCGGCGCGCGCCCATCGCGCAGCGCGAACTCGTCGGCGGATCGGAGTTGTATTCCTTCCCGCTCGGCCGCGCGACTGAATGCAGCCGACCGCCAGCCAGACGGAAGGCTCAACCAGACAAAGGGAACGTCCGGGGCCCAGTTCAAATCAAACCCACCCAGGGTATTGACGGCAACGCGTAGATAATCCCCCATCCGCGTACGCACATCCTTGGCGATCTGACGCGTACGCGGATCGGACAGCAGAAGGCGGGTCAATTCCGCCAGGGGCTGGGCCAATCCGAAATATCCGTATTCAGCGGACCGGCGCAGATCCACACTTTTTTCTCTGGGAGCGATAGCAAAACCCACACGCAATGCCGGTGTCAGAATCTTCGAGATTGATGACACGTGCCATCCCCGTTCAGGCGCCAGCGCCCGAAAGCTGGGCTCTCGGGCATCGCCCATGCGATAGCAGTCATCTTCAATGATCTGCAAATCAAAGCGACGGGCAATCTCAACGATCTCTTTCCTCCGCTCCAACGGTGTGTGCGCGCCCGTTGGGTTCTGAACTTCTGGCGACACACAGACGGCCTGCGCTGTGGTCTGGCGCAGAACATGCTCCAACGCTGCGGGATCGACACCCCATTTGTCCATCTTCACACCGACCACTTCCGCGCGCATCAGTTCGCCTGCGCGACGGAACCCGGCATAAGACAGGTCCTCGACCAGTACGACAGGTTTGGGCCCGCGCAGGATCGTCTGAAACACAACGCAAAGCCCGTTCTGGCCACCATGTGTCAACACAATATCATCATGGGTCAGTGCACCCAGCGGAAGATCTGACAACCAGTCCACAACCGCCTGTCGCACGGGCTGGTACGCATCGCGCGTCGGGTAATTCAGAAACAAACCCGGATCGGCTTGCGACACTTTTTTCAGACATTCACGGATCAGGGACACCTGCCCCATATCCGCCAACCTTGGGCTGAACAGGCTTACATTGGCATTGTACTTGTCGTCGCGAAGATGCAGTTGCCGCGCCCAAACGTCGTCAAGAATGGGCGATTTCGGCGGCGCAACAAATGTACCACGTCCGACTTCGGCTTGTAACAACCCCTCATCTGTCAGGATTGTATAGGCGCGCGCGACTGTACCAGGTGTTATTTGCAGACGATACGCCAGTTCGCGCACCGGAGGGAGTTTGACACCGACTTCCAAAGATTTGTTATCTATGGCTTTTCGAATTGTGTCAGCAACCAGAGTGTATTTCGGTCCTTTAGATTTTGACAGCGCCTCTGGCCAAATTGTATCCATTACAATTCTTCCTTTGCTTTTGACACAATTTCGAATGTATCAGTCATGTGTACCAAGTACAGCTAATTTGTGTCAATACAATTTGAAAGGAATTCCGAGATGACACGCACAATGCACACCCCCGCCCTTCTGCTGCTGACCGACAGCCCCCGGCTGCCTCTGGCCGCTGCACTGGCCGTGCGGTTTGCGGCAGCGGTCACTCAATGGGAGCGTCGTCGCCGCAGCCGCGTCAATCTTAGTTATCTGGATGACCGCTTGCTGAAAGACGTCGGTCTGACCCGTCATGATGCGCGCCGCGAAGTAAAGCGCCATTTTTGGCAGATTTAACTGATCCCCAGTCCCATTATTGGGACCTCTTCCTAGGCCGGGGCTTGTCCCCGGTCTTTTTTATCCGAATTTCGCGGCTGCAGACCCTGCAGGTGGCAGGGAATAGGTCATCGTCGCTCTGGCAACTGGGTCTTCTGCGCCATCGGAATACATAAGCACGTCACCGACGGCCAAAGTCCGGCCCAGTTTCAGCAGGCGACATTTGGCGATCATGTCCGTGTTGCCTTCTGGTTTGCGCAAAAAATCCAGGGAACTGTTCGTTGTGACCGCCAGGGATTGACGCCCTTTTCGCGCCAGAACCATTGCGTATACACAAACATCGGCCAACCCAAACATGGATGGCCCCGAAACCGTGCCCCCCGGCCGCAGATGCTGATCCTGCACAACAAGGCGCATGGTGATTGTATCTTCGGTCAGGTCCTCGACGACAAAGTCTTTGTGCACCTGCGGGAAAACCTGCTTAAGGTATTGTGACAGTTCGTCCCGGTTCATTGCCAACGCCATGCTTTCCCTCCTGCTCATACCGACCTAGAGTTGGCCCAACATGGGATCGGAGGGCAAGATGGCAATTCTGGAACGTAACGACACCGGCGCTGTTGCGCGGCTTACAATGAACGCCCCAGAGAGGCTGAACGCGCTGAGTGACGAGATGCTGTCGGCGCTTCAGGCTGAACTGGACACGTTGCGTGAAGACACATCGATCCGGGCAGTGATCCTGGCGGGTCAGGGCAAGGCATTTTGCGCTGGCCACGATCTGAAACAGATGACGGCCGGACGCCAGTCCGAAGATGGCGGCAAAGCTTATTTCAATGACCTGTTTTCGCGCTGCGCGAAGGTGATGATGTCAATCCATTCCCTACCCCAGCCCGTCATCGCACAGGTCCACGGCATTGCAACCGCCGCCGGGTGTCAGTTGGTGGCAACCTGTGACATGGCCGTCGCCGCCGCAGACACGCGGTTTGGAGTGAACGGGGTTAATATCGGCTTATTCTGCTCCACCCCAATGGTGGCCCTCAGCCGCAATATCCCCAGAAAGCAGGCATTTGAGATGCTGACAACAGGAGACTTCATATCAGCCGAACGTGCTGCCGATTTGGGTTTGGTCAACCGCGTTGTCCCCATGACGCATCTTGAACAAGAAGCCAACGCGCTTGCAGAACAGGTTGCCTCCAAGCTGGGAGTCGCTGTCAAAATCGGTAAAGAGGCTTTTTATCAACAGCTTCTGATGCCGCTGGATCAGGCCTATGCCTATACCGGCGACGTAATGGCGCAAAACATGCTGTACCGGGATACAGAAGAAGGCATTTCAGCCTTTATCGAAAAACGCCCCCCAAATTGGTCCCAATAATGCAATTGTTTTGCACATTTTTCGCCACTGTTTTGAATTTTGCACTTTTCAAAAGGGCGACACTGTGGCAAAGCTGGGTCGAGGCCAAGGCCTCAGGACACTTTTGGGTCGCCGTGGGCGGAAGGTCCCTCCAGCTGGTCTCTCTCACCAGCGCTGACAATCCCGCAGCGGCGACCCCAAGACCCCTTCCATAAAATTCGCGAAACCGCTTTGCCTCAGTTGCGCCCGATTGTGGTCTGCCCTATGTGGCATCGCATGACACAAGTTTTGCATATTGTAGGCGGCGGCATGGCCGGGTCAGAAGCGGCCTGGCAAGCTGCTGAAATGGGTGTGGATGTTGTGATCCACGAAATGCGTCCGACCATCGGCACCTTTGCACATCAGACCGGCAATCTGGCGGAAATGGTGTGTTCGAACTCGTTCCGCTCGGATGATGATGAGCAGAATGCCGTGGGCCTGCTGCATTGGGAAATGCGCGCCGCCAATGGGTTGATCATGACAACGGCCGATGAACACCGCCTGCCAGCCGGTGGCGCGCTGGCTGTGGATCGTGACCCGTTTGCAGAAAGTGTGACCGCAAAACTTCGCACCCACCCGCGTGTGACGGTAACCGACGAAGAAGTGACGACCCTGCCCGACGAAGGCCAGTGGATCTTTGCGACCGGTCCCCTGACGTCACCCACGCTGGGTCAGTCCATCCAGGCCGAGACAGGGTCTGACGCACTTGCCTTTTTCGACGCCATCGCACCGATCGTCTATGCCGAGAGCATCGACATGAGCAAAGCGTGGATGCAATCACGCTACGACAAGGGCGAGACCGAAGAAGAACGCACAGCCTATCTGAACTGTCCGATGGACCGGGACCAGTACGAAGCCTTCATAGACGCGCTTCTGGCAGCAGATAAAACCGTATTTCACGAAGGAGAGACAGCAGGTTACTTCGACGGCTGTCTACCCATCGAGGTTATGGCCGAACGCGGTCGCGAAACGCTGCGCCATGGTCCGATGAAACCGGTCGGGCTGACCAACCCGCATGAGCCCGACGTGAAACCTCATGCGGTGGTGCAGCTGCGCCGTGATAACGCTTTGGGCACCTTGTTCAACATCGTGGGTTTTCAGACCAAGATGAAATATGGTGCCCAAACCGAAGTGTTCCGTATGATCCCGGGTTTGGAAAATGCCAGCTTCGCCCGGTTGGGCGGCATCCACCGAAACACGTTCATCAACTCTCCCACGCTTTTGGATTCGCAAATGCGGTTGAAATCCAAACCCAACATCCGGTTTGCCGGACAGATCACGGGTGTCGAAGGCTATGTAGAAAGCGCCGCGATGGGGTTGCTGGCCGGTCGGCTTGCCGCCGCTCAGATTTTGGGGCGTGACCTGCCAACCGTTCCGCAAGACAGCGCAATGGGTGCTTTGATTCACCACATAACGGGCGGTGCCGAGGCCAAGACCTTTCAGCCGATGAACGTGAATTTCGGCCTGTTTCGCCCCGTGGATGGTCTGAAAGGCGGGCGTCGGGGTCGTAAAGACCGGTACAAGGCCTATACCGACCGGGCCAAAGCCGAATGGAGTACCTGGTTGGAGCATTGCTGACTGGACGCGTAATGCGGTCTCGGCCTAGCATGCTGGAATGAACGACACGTTTCTGAACAGCACATACAACCTTAGCACGCCTGAAGCGACTGAAGCGCACTATCAGAACTGGGCTGCAACCTATGAAAAGGAAGTTGGTGAACACGGTTACGCCACGCCGGGCCGTGTTGCAGCGGCTTTGTGGTCTTTCGCACCGAAGCCTCAGACACCCATTCTGGATTACGGCTGCGGCACCGGGTTGTCGGGGCTTGCCCTGCGCGCAGTTGGCTTTGAGGTCATCGATGGGATGGATCCAACAGAGAACATGCTTCAGGAAGCCGCCAGCAAAGGCGTTTACCGAGCATTGACCGGATTCGATATCGCCAAACCCGCGCCGTTGAAGCGTGGGGAGTACACGATGATCACAGCCATAGGAGTGATCGGAAAAGGTGCTGCCCCGCCCGAGACACTGGATTTGTTGATGCACGCACTGCCCAAGGGCGGTTTGCTTGGCTTTTCGCTGAACGATCATGCGTTGGCGGACCATAAATTCACTTGCCGTCTGACGGATTGGGTCGACATGGGGGCAGCACGTTTGTTATTTCGTGAACACGGTCCCCACCTGCCTGGGATCAACCTTAACTCTGACGTGTATGTATTAGAAAAAGCGTGACTCTTGTAACGCGCTTTGCGCCATCCCCAACAGGCCCCCTTCACCTTGGGCACGCGTATTCCGCGTTGGTTGCCAGCGATAGGGCCGCATCTGAAAGCGGCCGGTTCTTGCTTCGAATTGAGGATATCGATCGATCCCGCTCACGACAGCTATGGGAGGATCAGATATACAGCGACCTCAGATGGCTGGGGCTGACATGGCCAGAACCCGTAATGCGCCAATCGGATCGTATGGACGTTTACCATAAGGCGTTGGACCAGCTATGGGCGCAGGGGCTTTTGTATCCATGCACGTGTAATCGCAAAGATATCGCAGCAGCAGCCAGTGCGCCGCAGGAAGGCGCACCCATGCTTGGACCCGACGGGCTTGTTTATCCCGGGACCTGTCGAAAAAGGTTTTTTGGCAAAGATTTATCGATCCTTCCTCGTCCAACTCAGGACCCCTTGCGATTGGACGTGGTCAAGGCGTGTCAGGCGGTCTGCAACCTGGACAGGTACCAATTTCTTGAGTTGGGATCGGGTCCGGACGGCGAAACCGGCATTATCACTTTCACGCCTGATGAGGTAGTTACCACCATAGGTGATGTAGTTCTGTCCCGCCGCGACATGGGGACGTCGTATCACTTGTCCGTTGTGCTTGACGATGCCGCTCAGGGCGTAACACAGGTGGTTCGAGGGCGGGACTTGTTCGAAGCAACCCGCATCCACGTTCTTTTGCAGGCGTTGTTGAACCTACCGACACCCGAGTATTTCCATCATGATCTGATCCGCGATGATGCCGGCAAACGGCTGGCCAAACGCGACGATGCCCGCGCAATTGCAAAGTACCGGGCCGACGGAGCCAGCCCAGATGACATACGCCGAATGGTTGGGCTTTGACCCCCTATTCCATTGGCGCCATCAGTTCAGTTTCCACCCCACCCCGAACGGCGGTAAAAAAACAGGTTCGTCGGTTGGTATGACAGGCTGCTCCGGTTTGACGGACGAGAACCAGTAGACAGTCCCGGTCGCAATCGATCCGGAAATCCACCAATTCCTGCACATGGCCCGAGGTTTCGCCCTTGATCCAGAAAGCCTGCCGCGAGCGTGACCAATAGGTCACCCGCCCGGTTTCGAGGGTCTTTTCAACCGCCTGTACATTCATCCAGGCCATCATCAGAACCTCGCCTGATGTTTCATCCTGCGCAATCGCCGGGATCAGACCCGCCTCATTAAATCTCAAAGTAGAGGGATCAAACACGACTGGGTCAGACATCTCAAAAACCTTTTGCAACCGGTGGGCTGGCCACTATGTATGGGTAACACACGACGAGGGAAAGCCATGAGCGGCGAGAACGACCTGATTAAACTGTACTCCGGGCGCATTCTGGCGCTGGCTGCGGATATTCCGCATCTTGAGCGACTGGAAGATCCCGATGCAACTGTTAAGAAACGCTCGCCTTTATGCGGATCGACTGTAACTGTGGACATCAAGGTTCGCGACGGTCAGATCAGTGCCTTTGGTCAGGACGTCAAGGCCTGTGCTTTGGGGCAAGCGTCCGCCTCGGTCGTCGGAGATGCAATAATTGGTGCGTCGCGGGTGCAGGTCGAAGCTGCGCGCGATCAGTTGGCGGCCATGCTCAAGACTGGTGGCCCCGCACCTGATGCGCCGTTTGACGGCCTTGAGGTGCTTATGCCCGCACGGGATTATAAGAACCGCCACGCGTCGATCCTGCTGGTTCTGGATGCCGCGGCTGAGGCTATGGCGCAGGCTGAACAGGCAAACTGTGCCTGATTATAGCTATTTGGCGTAAACCCGTTTACCCTCAGCACAGATTTCAGGAGGGATGGGTTTGAATAATTTGCTCGAGCATTTCGTGACGCTTTGGGTCGTTATCGACCCGATTGGAACAATTCCCGTTTTTATTGCCGTTACGGCCGGATTGGACGCGGCAGGCCGGCGGCGGACAGCGCTGTTAGCAGCCGTGATAAGTGCTGCCGTATTGCTGTTCTTCCTAGTATTTGGTCAGGTGCTGATTGAAGCGCTGGATATCGGGCTGAATTCGTTTCAGGTCGCTGGCGGTATTATCCTGTTTCTTTTTGCCCTGACGATGATCTTTGGTGAGAGCAAACAAGAGGTTGAACAAAGGCAAGCCGAAGAAGACCGTGAAGACGCGTATCACCAGCAGAACCCGGCGATCTTCCCGCTTGCCGTGCCTTCACTGGCATCGCCCGGTGCAATGCTGGCAATCGTTATCCTGACGGACAACCACCGCTACAGTATCGCAGATCAGGGTATCACAGCGCTTGTCATGCTTTCTGTATTGCTGGTTGCGTTTGTGCTGATGCTATTGGCCGAGCCCATCATTCGGCTGATCGGTCATTCAGGCGCGGCAATCATCAGCCGTGTCATGGGCATGATCTTGGCCTCGGTTGCTGCCAACTCAGTCCTGTCCGCGCTGTTGGAAATCTTCAAAACCGGCCAATTGTAAAAAAAGCCGCCGCGCTTTCCGGGCGAAAAGGCGGCGGCAGGTATTGCGTGTCTCGCGTGGGGTCCGGTGTACCGCGCGGGGCCGAGGCATGGCCCCTCAAGGGGTTTGGGACAGGCAGGTCACCCTTGACTGAAATGGGGATGACAGTGCGGATTTTTCGGCACGAGATCGCAGGCAGAAAGGCTTAGAAACCAACCGGCAGGTGAAGGGCCACCATCAGCATCACGACCAAAGATACCACGCCAACGGCATCCTGTAGGATAGTCGATTGCGCGCGGCTGAAAGCGGTCTTGATCTGGGTCAGCATAGGGTCACCTCCGGTCAGAGTTTTAATCCTTTGTTGACCTTTTGTTCTCATATTTCTAAACGCAGGTAAAGAACTTTTTGAGAACATTTGTGAACTTTAGGGAACGTTACAGCTAACCCACTGAAATCAAACGGATCGCCTGATCCTGCTTCATCAACCAAAGCAGAACACGCGCGGCCTGTCCCCTGTCGGTGGTCAGTTTTGGATCGGTCGTCAGCAGCGCCCGCGCATCGGATTGGGCGACAGCCATCAATCCTGCCTGACGTTCCAGGTCCGCGATATGGAATTTTGGCAAACCGGATTGCGCAGTCCCGATCAGATCGCCCGCGCCTCGCATCTCAAGGTCAGTTTCCGAGATTCGGAAGCCATCCTCTGTCTCGCGCAGAACCTCCAGCCGCTTGCGCCCTCCCTCGCTGAGCGGTGGTTGATACATCAGCAAACAGGTGGATTCCGCATCCCCGCGCCCGACGCGCCCCCGCAACTGGTGCAATTGCGCCAGCCCAAAGATCTCGGCCCGTTCAATGACCATGATCGTTGCGTTGGGTACGTTCACGCCGACCTCGATCACCGTCGTGGCAACAAGGACCTTTGTTTGCCCATTCTGAAATGCGCTCATCGCGGCGTCTTTGTCGGCGGGTGGCATCTGACCATGAACCAGCCCCACAACGCCCTCACCCAAAATGGCCCGCAGGCGTTTGAAGCGTTCCTCGGCCGCTGTCAGGTCTGAAACTTCGGATTCGTCGACCAGAGGGCACACCCAGTAACACTGTCGCCCTTCATCAATCGCTCGCCGCAGGTGGGCGATGACTTCGTCCATGCGCTGTGTGTTGACAATCGCCGTTTTGATCGGTTTTCGCCCCGGAGGCTTTTCATCCAGCACCGAAACATCCATGTCGCCATATTGCGCCAGCGCAAGACTACGTGGGATCGGAGTGGCGGTCATTACCAGAACATCGGCCCCCTTGCCTTTTTCCGACAACTCCATCCTCTGCCGAACGCCAAACCGGTGCTGTTCGTCGACGATGGCCAATCTCAGCGCCTGGAATTCAACATCGCTTTGAAACACTGCATGTGTGCCAACCAGTATGTGAATATCGCCTTGTTTAAGCGCCTCAAGCTTGGCACGCCGCTCCGCGCCCTTGTCACGCCCGGTGAGCAGTTCCAGAACCACTCCGGCTTGCTCCGCCAGGGGGCGCAATCCTTCCAGATGCTGGCGCGCCAGAATTTCGGTCGGGGCCATCATCACGCCCTGCCCGCCTGCCTCAACCACGATCAGAAGGGCCATGAAGGCCACCAGCGTCTTACCGGCGCCGACGTCGCCCTGTAACAGCCGGTTCATTCGGGCGTCAGATGCCATATCAGCCGAAATCTCATCAATGGCGCGCGTTTGTGCGCCGGTCGGGCGATATGGAAGGCTTGCCAGCACTTTCGATTGCAGTACCCCGGTTCCCACGCTGACGATTCCCCGCGACTTGCGCTCTCGCTGCCGGGCCAGAGCGAGCGTCAGCTGATGCGCAAACAACTCGTCATACGCCAACCTCTGACGTGCAGGGGCAAACGGCGCTACATCATCCGCGCCGCGCGGATTGTGACCGGCGTGAATGGCCGCGGACCAGTTCGGCCAGTTTTGCTGCGACACCTGCGCCGGATCGATCCATTCCTCAAGTTCGGGTGCGCGTGCCAATGCGCTGCGGCTGGCCTTGAACGCTGTTTTCTGCGTCAGCCCTTGCGTCAGGTGGTAAACCGGTTCGAATTCCGGGATATCTCCTGCTTGTTCAACGGGCAGCATGTGGTCCGGATGCACCATCTGCGCCATACCGTCGAACAGTTCCAACTTGCCGGAAACCACGCGGCGTGATCCTTGTGGCAACACTTTCTTCAGATACTCACCACGTGCGTGGAAGAAGACCAGCTGGAAATCGGCCTGACTGTCTTCGACATGAACGCGATAGGCACCCCCCTTGCTGCGGGGCGGTCTGTGCGGGCCAACTGTCACTTCCACGGTCAGAGTGGCCGGCAGGTTCACCCCCTGTATTGAATCCCGCCTGCGCCGATCCACCACGGCATAAGGCAGGCTGAACAGAACATCGCGCGGGGATTCCACCCCGGTCTGCGCCATGGCCTGCGCTGTCTTGGGGCCGACGCCATCCAACGTTTCCAGCCCCGCAAATAGCGGGAAAAGCTGTTCGGGCCGTCCGCTCATGCGCCTTCTATCAGCTGAAGCCAGCCATCCTCGTCCAAAGTTTCGATCCCAAGTTCCGCTGCCTTTTTCGCCTTTGACCCGGCCCCGGGACCCGCGACCAGAATATCGGTTTTCTTGCTGACAGATCCGGAAACCTTGGCGCCCAACGCCTCGGCCCGCGCTTTGGCTTCGGCGCGGGTCAATTTTTCCAGCGTTCCGGTGAACACTACGGTTTTACCCGCGACCGGACTGTCCGAGGCTGGCGCGTCGGGGGCGATAACCGTCAATTCGCTGCGCAGCGTGTCGAAAGCCCGTCGTTCCTCTTCATTGGCAAATGCGTCCGACAGTGAAAGGCCAAGCGTTGCGCCAATTCCGTCGATGCCAATCAGCTCTGCCCAGGCGGCATTGGCATCGGCTGCGACATTGGCCTCCGCGATGGCTGCGTCCCGCACTTCTTTCACGCGTGCGCGACGCCCTTCAAGCTGCGCTGCCGCACGCTCTGCGTCTTCCGCCTCATCCGCCCGCCGTTGCGCCAGTGCAGCCGGTCGTGCAGTGTCCAACGCGAGCGCCATCGCATCCCAATCACGATAATACAGTGCCAGATCGCGCGCACCGACTTCGCCCACATGTCGAATGCCCAGTGCAAACAACAAGCGCGCAAAAGGAATTTTCCGCTTTTCATCAATGGCTTCGAACAGGTTCCTGGCGGATGTTTCGCCCCACCCGTCCCGGTTTTTCAACCGCGTCAGACTGGCTGCGTCCCGCTGTTCCAGCGTGAAGATATCAGCTGGCGCATTGATCGGAAGGGTTGGATCCCCATAGAACATTTCAATCTGTTTTGCACCCAGCCCTTCTATATCAAAGGCTTTGCGCGACACGAAATGTTTCAGCTTTTCAACGGCCTGCGCAGGACAGATCAGGCCGCCGGTGCACCGTCGAACCGCGTCGCCTTCTTCGCGGATCGCATCGCTCTCGCATTCGGGGCAATGTGTCGGAAAGGCAAAGGGGCGTGCATCGGCGGGGCGTTTGGACAAGTCGACATCCGACAGTTTGGGGATCACGTCGCCCGCGCGATAGACCTGAACCCAATCGCCCACTCGGATATCTTTTCCATCACGGATCGTGCCGCCTTTGGCGTCGCGCCCAGCGATATAATCCTCGTTGTGCAAAGTGGCATTGGAGACGACCACCCCGCCAACCGTTACAGGATGCAACCGTGCCACAGGGCTGAGCGCCCCTGTACGACCAACCTGAATGTCAATCGCCTCCAATCTGGTCCAGGCCAGTTCGGCTGGGAACTTATGTGCGATTGCCCATCTTGGCGTCGTCGAACGGAAACCCAAACGCGCCTGCAATGACAGATCGTTTACCTTGTAGACGACCCCATCGATATCATACCCCAAAGTCGCACGCTGCGCTTCGATATCCCGGTAATGAGCGATCATGTCCTCAGTCGTGGCACATAGGCGCGTCAAGGAATTCGTGGGGAACCCAAGCGTCGCAAGACGCTCAATCGCTCCCATCTGGGTATCCGCCAAAGGCTCTGACAGTTCACCCCAGGCATAGGCGAAGAAGCGCAATGGGCGGGATCGGGTAACTTCCGAATCCAGCTGGCGCAGTGACCCTGCCGCCGCATTGCGCGGGTTGGCAAAGGGTTTGCCCCCCCGTTCAGCCTGCCGCTCATTCAACGCTTCGAAATCAGAGTGAGACATGTAAATCTCGCCCCGGACCTCAAGAATTTCGAGCGCGTTTTCAATCTGCTGTGGAATATCAGAGACAGTACAGGCGTTGGCCGTTACGTTCTCGCCAACTTCACCGTCGCCCCGCGTTGCGGCCTGAACCAGCTGTCCGTTCTCATATCGCAAGGACAAAGACAGGCCGTCAATCTTGGGTTCAGCTGTGAAAGCCAGCGGCGCGCCTGCATCAAAGCCCAGATATTTGCGAATCGAGGCGTCGAAATCGGCAATGTCCCCATCGTCGAACGCATTTCCCAGTGACATCATTCGGACGGCATGAGTAAGTTTTGAAAACCCGTCCGCCGGTTTGGCCCCGACTTGGTCTGTCGGGCTGTCAGCACGTTTCAGGTGGGGAAAACGCGCCTCGATCTCGGCGTTTCTGCGTTTGAGGGCATCATAATCCGCATCCGACAACTCGGGCGCATCTTCTGCGTGATACAGCGTGTTGGCTCGGGACAGGATGTCCGCCAACCGCGCCAGTTCGGCACGCGCCTCATCATCGGTCAGGTTTGATATGGGAGTGGATTTGCTCATGGCCTCGCCCTGTCACGCGTTCTTGGACCTCAGTGATAGGGCGAGGTCATGGCCAGGTCCAGATGTGCTGAGCCGTGAGTGCAATGTGCCGCCCTGGACCACCAGCAACACAAACGGTTCAAATCAGAGGCCGACCGCCATTCGCGTCTCGTCCAGAGTGTTGCTTTGCGGGTCGCGCAACACGTAGCCCCGCCCCCAAACGGTTTCGATATAATTCTCGCCACCCGTTGCGTTGCTGAGCTTTTTGCGCAGTTTGCAGATGAAGACGTCGATGATTTTCAGCTCGGGTTCATCCATGCCGCCGTATAAGTGATTCAGAAACATTTCCTTGGTCAGAGTCGTACCCTTACGCAAGCTGAGCAATTCCAGCATCTGGTATTCTTTTCCTGTCAGGTGCACGGTTTTTCCGTCCACCTCAACGGTCTTGGCGTCCAGATTTACAGCCACGCGACCTGTGTGGATGATGGACTGCGAATGCCCTTTCGACCGGCGGATGATGGCATGAATGCGGGCCACCAGTTCTTCGCGGTGGAAGGGTTTGGTCAGATAGTCATCCGCGCCAAACCCGAAACCTTTGATCTTGCTGTCCGTATCATCTGCGCCCGAAAGGATCAGGATCGGTGTTTCCACACGGGCAATCCGTAGCTGGCGCAACACTTCATGCCCGTTCATGTCCGGCAGGTTCAGGTCCAGCAAGATCAGGTCGTAATCGTAGAGCTTTGCCAGATCGATACCTTCTTCGCCAAGATCCGTTGCATAAACGTTTAGGTTCGCATGCGTCAGCATCAGTTCGATGCTTTTAGACGTGGTCGGATCATCCTCGACAAGAAGTATACGCATTTTCACTGCTCCAATTCGGGTCAATAATTCCAATTAAAATTAAACCTGACCAAGAATGGTTAATCTGACGTTACCGTTGAATCATTTATTCCCGCTCACCTTTAGGTTGTCGATACTTTTTTAAGGCCGTGGCTTTTAAAGCCTCGACACCGTGTTCCGCGACCAGGGAAACCCAGCCGTTGAACTCTTCGTCACTTATGCCGTATTTCTGTTTTGCCTCAGACAGGCTGATCAGCCCGTAAAGCACCCCACGCACGACCAGAATCTTGCGTGAGGCCACCCACCGCCTAGTGCTTGTCGGCGGCAGATCGGCGCGCGTCAGTATGGATCCATCCGGCAGAGAAACAGACCTTGGCCCTTCCACTTTGTGCAAATACATCGCTTTACCCTTTTTGCTGCATCAAAGCTGGCACCAGCCTACTTAAGGTCGTATGAAACCGCCCCTTGAGAGTGTGTAGAATTTTCCTATATTCTGCCGGTCTTTCTTAACCCGGACAGGAACCGCCAATGGCCCTCGACACCGAGACCCCGCTGAACTCGCTTGGCTTTGCCAAACCGCCCTCGGAAACGCGGGTGGTTGTGGCCATGTCAGGGGGCGTCGATAGCTCCGTCGTCGCGGCTTACTTGGCCGATCAGGGCTATGATGTGGTGGGGGTGACACTGCAACTCTATGACCATGGCGCGGCTTTGGCCAAGAAAGGGGCGTGCTGTGCCGGGATCGATATCCACGATGCGCGCCGCGTAGCGGAAGAGCGTGGATTTCCCCATTATGTTCTGGACTATGAAAACATCTTCAAGGACGCGGTGATCGATGAATTTGCGGAAAGCTATCTGGCAGGCGCAACACCCGTCCCCTGCATTCGCTGCAACGAGCGCGTAAAATTCAAGGACCTTCTGGAAACCGCCAAGGATCTTGAGGCCGACTGTATGGCCACCGGGCACTATATCCAACGCAAGATGGGGCCAAACGGCCCGGAACTGCACAGCGCCGAAGATGCCAACCGGGACCAATCCTATTTCCTGTTCTCGACAACGCCCGAACAGCTTGATTTCCTGCGCTTCCCGTTGGGTCATTTGCCCTCAAAAGACGCGACCCGCGAAATGGCGACTCAATATGGGTTGTCTGTGGCGGACAAACCCGACAGTCAGGACATCTGCTTTGTGCCCGACGGCAATTATGCCAGCGTCATTGAAAAGCTGCGCCCCGGTGCTGCGGAACCGGGTGAGATTGTTCATGCCGATGGCCGCGTTCTGGCACAGCATAACGGGGTGATCCATTACACGATCGGCCAAAGGCGCGGCTTGGGCATCGGCGGCCTGAGCGAGCCGCTTTATGTGGTCAAGCTGGACGTGGACAAAAAACAGGTCGTTGTCGGCCCCAAAGAGATGCTGGCAACGCGTGTCGTTCCCGTGCGTGAGATCAACTGGCTGGGCGATGAAGCCTTCACATCGCGCGAAGAATGGCACCTGTCAGTCAAGGTCCGTTCGACCCGCCCCCCGCGCGAGGCCATTATTCGACCGCTGTCCGACACCACTGCTGAGGTGGAATTGCTGACACCCGAAGAAGGCATCTCGCCCGGTCAGGCCTGCGTCTTCTATGCCTCGGAAGGCAGCCGCATCTTTGGCGGCGGCTGGATCTGGCGCGGGTACTAGGCTGAAACGGGTTCAACCTCGGGTTCGATCTGGATCTGAAGCGCATCGTTGAACCGGTTGAATGCACCGCACAATGCGATGCGCCAGGTTAACTCGACAATCTGGGCATCGCTGAACCAGTCCCGTAGGTTGGAAACCTCAGCGTCGCGCATGCGGCCTGAACGTGTCGTCACCGCCTCGGTGTATCGCACGACAGCCTTGTCGCACGCGTCCAGTTCGGGGTGGTTTTCGACATCTGGCAGGCGCGCCGCGCCTTCGGGGCTGAGACCTGCAACCGTCAACAGCGGAGTATGATGCGAGACGCAGTAGTCACAGGCGTTCAATTTGGAAACCGTCACCATGGCCAGTTCCAGCGCACGACGCGGCAAGGTTTGCTGTTCCCGCAACGCCGTCAACATGCCCGCGACATGTTCCAGAACCGGTGGACAATGTGCGGCAACCCGGGCCCAATTGTCGAACGGGCCATAAGCACCCAAAGCCGCATGTGACGCGCGTGTCTCGTCTGCCATCTCAGGGTCTGACAAAGGGGGGATGCGGGTCATGATGAAATCTCCTTTTCAGCGAGGATATCTTAAGTCCGCACCGCTGCAACAGACGGTCTCGGATAACAAACCCGAGACGGAATGCCGAAACAGGCCTGTTACAGGGCATCCGTGGGCGAATTGAAGAGGATGTAAAGCCCGACGCAGACCATGATATATGGGGCGATCCGATCCATACGGGCGACGCGTGGCCCAAGGCTTTTGGCCCGAGGTGCGCCCCAGGCGGCAACTACGACCAGAACTGAAGCGGCCAGTGCTGCGCCGATCAAGGCGGCAACACGGTATGAAGGGGCAGACTCCGCCAATAGCGGTGTCATGACTGCGAAACTGTCAATCGACAGGCTCAGGAACAGGGTAACCACCGATGTTACGGCCCCTTTTACCTCGGTTCCTTCAGAATTGGCCCCGAAAAACTGCCGCCAGATTCCGCGCAAACCAAAGGCCAGTGGTACAAGACCCAGAAACCCGATCCAAAACGGTGCGCCGCTCTGGTCAACACCCAATGCGACAGTCATGGCCAATGTCAGAACAATTGTCTGCGCGACGGCAAAGCCAATGATGGCGCGGCGTTGCTCAATCACCAATATCAAACCCAGTAGGACGGCCAGATTGTCCAGATTGGTGGATATCATGGCAACCCCGGCTGAAGCGGCGAACAGCGTGTGATCAAGCATGCTCAATCTGCATTCTGTCCAGCACAGCTCGTGCCGCCCGCAACCCCGGTGCTTCTCCTCCGCGCCCCAACCGTTCCATTGTCAGGTTCATCGCGAGTTGCTGAGCGTCAGGGGCATTGGTCACATCATGCAGGGCTTTGGCGATCTTGTCTGGCTGGCAATCGTTCAGCAGGCATTCAGGCACGGCGCGTGTTTCAGATACCAGATTGACCAATGTAACAGTGTCCAGCTTGACCATGCGTTCGGCCATTTTCTGGGTCAGCCAATTGAGTTTGTAGGCGATCACCATAGGTGTATTCTGCGCCGCCAGTTCCAAAGAAACCGTACCCGAAGCGGCCAGCGCGATACATGCCGTGCCAAAAGCCGCGCGTTTTTCGACCGTGGCTTGCCCGGCCCCCATTTTTCGCGGGTCGAGCACTATTGGTGCGCCCGGCCAGCTTTGCGTCAGAGCGTTGACCAGGTCAGTTGTCGCACCCACGGTTGGAACCACGACACGATAACTGGGATGGTCCGTCAAAAACAGCCGCAATGCCTCACCGAACGTGTCTGCCAGACGTTCGATCTCACCCCGGCGCGATCCGGGCAGAGCCAGCAGGACTGGTACATCCCCTAGGTCGTACTTGCTCCGGAAGGCCGCAATCTCGGCCTGTGTTGCCGTCGGTTCGCCGGCAACAGGGTGGCCGACAAAGTCGCACTCCATCCCTGCCCGCTCCATGTATGGCGGCTCGAACGGAAGCAGTGCCAGCACATGGTCGATGACCTTTGCCATTTTGTCCGCTCGCCCCGGACGCCAGGCCCAGACACTGGGCGCGACGTAATGCACGGTGCGGATATCACTGGCGACTTTGACGATTTTGGCGACACGCAGGCTGAAATCGGGGCTGTCGATGGTGATCAGAACGTCCGGCCGCGTGTCCAACACTGCTTGCGCGGTCTCCGAGATTCGACGCTTGAGGTGGAAAAACTTCGGCAGAACCTCGATCAAACCCATCACCGAAAGTTCCGACATCGGAAACCGGCTGGTCAGCCCCTGAGCCGCCATCAATGGTCCGCCCACGCCGTCGAATTCAATATCGGGGATCAGTGTTTTCAGCCCCTCCATCAACGCGCCGCCCAGCCGGTCGCCCGAAGGTTCACCGGCGACCAGAAAGACGCGCATCAGACCGCCCGCTCGCGAATATACAGGAACAGCCCAAGGCGGTTACATTCGGCGATGACCTGTTCTTTGTCCAAAACCAACACACCGCCCTTTTCCAGAACGATGCCAGACAAGCCTGCCGCGACCGCATCCGTGACGGTATCTGGCCCGATGGCCGGCAGATCAGCACGCCGATCTTGATCGGGCTTTGGGCCTTTGAACAGTATGCCGCCCCCCGCGTCCGGGCGTTGCGTCAGGGATTGAAGCATCCAGGCGGTTCCAAAGATGCCTTCGATTGCCAACACCTGCCCTTTTGAGACTGCACAGGCCTGACCAATATCCACAGCCCCCATGGCCCGCAGAATTCCGGCAGCGCGGTCTGCATCTGCCATATCACTCTCGGATGGGTGCACATCAGTCAGACAGCCCAAAGGCGGCAACAGGCCAGGGGCGATTTCATGCGCGGCGCACACCCGCAATCCTGCGCCTTCCAACAGGCCAATGACAGCCCGCAATGCTCCGTCATCACCCGACAGCATGGCCTGCTGGATCACCGGAACCAATGGCATCGTCGCCGCGTCAATACGTTTAGGATCAACCTTCGGGCGCCGAACTGCGCCGGCCATACAAATCTCGGTCACGCCCTTCGCCTGAAGCCCGGCAATAAAACTGCCAAGCTGTTCAAGCGGAAACACGATATCTGCGACCAGATCATCCGGCAGGAACCCTTCCATCGCGCAGATCAGCGGACGTTCCGCCAGTTGGGCAACCAATTCGGTCGGCAGTGCCCCGGTTCCCGCAATCAACGCAAGCATGTTCCTATTTCCTCGGTGTCAGGAACGACCGATCGCTGTGTCCGGTGACAAAATCAACGATCCGCTGCACATAGTCGCTGTCGTTACCCTGACCAAGACGGTAGGCGCGATCCATGAATGTTCCATCGCCTTCAGACAGCTCCTTGAACGCGGCACGCAACGCCGAGATGTCTTCGCGCGAAACACCTTTACGCTTGAGACCCACGAGGTTCAGACCTTCAAGCTCACCCCGGGAGGCTTGTACCAAACCGTAGGGAATGACGTCCTTTGGCACCATGGTGAGCGCACCGATGATCGCCCCGCGACCAACACGCACCCACTGGTGCAGGCCCGAAATGCCACCGACGATCACATCATCCTCGACGATGCAGTGACCAGCTGCCCCTGCGTGGTTCACCATGATAACCCGGTTGCCGATCTGCACGTCATGGGCCACATGAACACCTGCCATCAGCAGGCAATCATCCCCGATCCGGGTTACACCGCCGCCACCTTCGGTCCCGGTATTGATCGTCACGTGCTCGCGAATGCGGTTGCGCTGACCGATTTCAAGGCGCGTGTTTTCACCGCCAAATTTCAGGTCCTGCGGAATCTCACCGATCACCGAAAAATTAAAGATCACGGTGTCTTCGCCAATCGATGTGTCACCGGTCACAACGACATGAGACTTCAGTTCGACCCGATCAGCCAGTTTTACATTGGCGCCCACATAGCTAAAAGGACCGATGACGCAATCCTGCCCGATCTGCGCCCCGTCTTCGATAATCGCGCTGGGGTGGATACGGCTCATGTTGTTTTTTCCATATCCCAATCGACATAGGCCGAGAATTCTGCCTCGGCGGCCACTTCACCATCAACAGTTGCGCGGCCGTTGAATTTGAAAAGCTTGCCACCTTTCTTGCCGCGAACCGTTTCGACATGCATTTCCAGGACGTCGCCAGGAACAACTTTCCTGCGGAATTTGCATTTGTCGATGCTCATGAAATAGATCAGCAACTCGGTGTCGATGACATCCATACCCACGCCCAGCATTACGCCTGCTGTCTGCGCCATCGCCTCGACGATGGTAACACCCGGCATGATCGGTGTTCCCGGGAAGTGGCCCTGGAAATGCGGCTCGTTCATGGTGACGTTCTTGATACCTCGGGCTGATTGATAGCCAGAGATGTCCACCACCTTGTCGACCAGCAAAAACGGATAACGATGCGGCAGGATCCTTTGGATCAACTGAATATCGGCGCTTTTGGGTTCCGTTGTCATGATTCAGGTATCCCGTTCTGAATGTTTCTTTTTCAGCGTGGTTAGCAATACAGCCTCGCAAGGGCAAGCGAACCTATTCGCTTGTGTCCTTTTGCAACCCGCTGCCATCGCCAATTGCCGTGTTCACGCGGATTATCGCGGCCTCGGTGATATCTGACGTGCTTACAACGACATTGGAGCGTTCGATGATCACGCTGGCCCCGAATTCGCGTAGCAAATCAACAAGGATCGGGCGAACAATTTCAAAAAACGTTTGCTGCGCTTCCTCGCTGCGACGTGCCAGCGCGTCCAGCTTTGCCCTTTGTCCGTCTCGATGGGACTGAACCTTGACATCGAACGCTTCGGCCAGCGGGCGAAACTCCTCCGCTGGCATGGTCGCACGCTTTTCGGTCAGGTCTTTTTCTTCTCGGCTGAGTTCCGCGACAATCCGTTCATTTTCTTCCGCAAGCATTGCGCTTTCTTTTTCGATCTCGCGCAACACACGTTGCCCAAATGCGGAATTCTTGAACAGCTGCTCACCGGACAACGTAACCACGCTGGCTTGCGGAACACCTAGCTGCTGCGCATCAGCCGAAGGGGCCTGAAACAGCATCATAAATGCACACAGGGCCCAAAGCGGGCCCTGTATCAAGGTAAAGAACCTGTTCGTCATCGCAGATCAGAACCGGGCCTGAATGGTCAGGTCAAAGTTCTGTTCCTTGTCGAACGTTTCCTTTTTCAGAGCCTTCGAGAAGTTGAACTGCAAAGGTCCAAACGGCGTTTCCCACAAGACCGAGATACCGATAACGTGACGAATGGACCCGTCTGCGCCAACGATATTTGCCCCTGCGGTGTTCACATCGTTGATGTTGTAAAGGTTTCCAACGTCATAGAACAGACCGCCCCGCAGGCCCAGTTCCTCGGGCAGACCCAAGGGGAAATCGGTTTCAAAACGCGCGACCCAGTAATAGTTGCCGCCGATGGCATCGTCCTGACCATTGGACAAATCACGCGGGCCAAGACCCGCAGGCTCAAAACCGCGGAAAGTACGAGGCCCCAACACAAAACGGTCGACGGTGCGGCTGAAGTCATTTCCACTCCAATTCAACGCACCCAGCTCCAATGTGGCCCGTAGTACCACTTCTTCATTCCAGACCCGCGTTTGGGCGATACCGCGCGCAGTGGTTTTGAAATACTTGTTATCACCACCAAGGCCTGCCGCGTCGACGCCCACCTCGAACAGAACACCAGAATTCGGGTCCAGACCACCAATCCGGCTGTCATAAATGTAGGACAGTCCCAGTGAACTGGACGTCCGTTTGCCTTGTGCGATCTCGGATGCGATCACTGCGCCATTGGTCTGATTGCTTTGTTGCGTCATCTCGCTGCGGTCCCAGCCATAGCGCAGACGAAGAGCGGACAGTTCACCGATTGCATAGGTCAGCTGAGGTGTGAAGAACAACGAGCTCGTGTCGTAGCTGGCAAAGCCGGAATTGGTTGCCGACAGTCCCAGTCCAAGATCGAAACGCAGCTTTCGGCCCAGCAAATAGGGTTCGGTAAAGTTAATCGTGTACTGTTCTGAATCCTGTGCCGTCGAGATCGAAACACCAAGATTCTGACCACGTCCAAGGAAGTTTGCCTCGTTCAGGCCGATTGCAATCCCGAAGCCGTCTGTGACCGAATAGCTGCCGCCAAGGCTCAGCGAACCTGTAGGCTGTTCCTCGACATCCACATCGAGAATGACCTGGCTGGGTGACGACCCTTCCCGAGGCTCGACCTCCGCAACTGCAAAGAACCCAAGCGCATTGATGCGTTCCGCGGCCTGACGGATTTCACGTGGGTTGAACGGGTCACCTTCTACAGTGTCAAACTGGCGGCGGATCACACGGTCCAGCGTGGTGGTGTTGCCTTCGATATCGATCCGTTCAACAAAAATCCGCGGACCTTTCGTCAGAACAAATTCAATGTCCAGGGTAAGATCACGGTCATTGCGCGTCACACGCGGTTCAACCCGCAGGAAATCTACACCCTGTTTCAACCCAAGGCGTTCCTGCCGCGCGATCGAGTTTTCCACCAGCGTCGGCGTATACGTCACGCCCGGTTTGATTTTCAGCACATCCTGATAAGGCGCTGCATCAACGCCGGGAATTTCACTAACCGTCGTGATCTTTCCAAACGAGAACTTTTGGCCTTCGGTGACGTTCATCACCAGAAAGAACGCATCCCGTTCGCGGGTGAATTCAACGTTGGCGCTGTTCACACGGAAATCGATATAGCCCCGCGACAGGTAGAAATCGCGAATGACCTGTTTGTCGAATTCAATGCGGTCGCCGATAAACGTGTCGTTACGGAAGAACGTCCGCAGGAAGGTTGCCTGCTTGGTTTCCAGAACCCGGCGCAGCCTCCGGTCCGAATAGGCGCGGTTGCCGACAAAGCTGACGCGCTCGACCTCAATGGTCGTGCCTTCTGCCACTTCAAAGACCAGATCAACCCGGTTGTCGCTGCGACGGATAATGCGAGGAATAACGGTTGCCGCGACGCGACCCTGGGCGGAATACACTTCGGCAATGGTGTCGGCGTCTGCTTCGGCCGCCTGTGGCGTAAAGACCCGGCGGGGTTGCGACGAGATCACGTCCAGAAGAACGTCGTCTTTGACGCGAGCGTTCCCTTCGATGCTGATCTGGTTGATCGTTGGATATTCCTGGACCTGAATGACCAGAGTCGTGCCGCGCGGCGTCAGTTCAACTGTCTCAAATACACCACTGTCAAGCAAACGCTGATAGGCATCGTTAAGCTGCCCGGCCGTTACGGTCTGGCCCGGTTCGATTCCGGTTCGAGCGATAATTGTTCCGGTTTCGATCCGGCGGTTCCCCTCAACATCAAACGAGTTGATTGTGTAGTTTTGCGCCGATGCCGCATGCGGAAACGCCAGTAAACTTACCGCAACAAAAAGGAAAAAAACCGTTAGCGCCTGCCACAAAATATTGTTTGTCGGCATATGCCCCCCGCAGGATGTGCCTGCGTCTCGCCTGTCAGTCATTTTATGCTCTACCCAGAATTTTGAGACTTTAATGCTGAGTAACGGGATTGAATGAGCTTGTCAAAAGGCGATATCGAAGCAGTCAGGCAGACGACCACGCGACAACAGACCTACGATTTTCCCGAGAATCACATTCCCGCCAGATAGGCGGCCCCAGCCATCGCCAACGCTGTAACGGCAAAACTCAGCATAACATCCCAATTCAACATGAACAGGAAGCTAAAGCTTTGATACGATTTTTTCAGCGTTTTGGACATGACTGTTCCCTTTAGACGGGAATACAGTAACGTCGAAATATGGCGGGAATGCGGCTGGAATTTGCTCCAGCCGCCACATTCAGCAGAACAGGTCGTTGCTGACCGAAAACAGCATCAGCGTCAGGATGATCGCAATTCCAATGCCCATGAGCACACGCAACGCCCGGTCGCTGGGTGGTTTCCCTGCGATGGCCTCGTAGGCGTAGAAGACCAGATGCCCACCATCCAATGCAGGAATGGGAAACAGGTTCAACAACCCGACCGCCGTCGACAGGACAGCGATGAAAAAGATAAAGTTCTGCGCCCCCTGGCTGGCCATTGCCCCCGAGGTTTCGGCAATTCCGATTGGCCCTGAGATGTTGCAGGTACTGATTGCGCCCGTCACCATGTGCCACATGCCGGACAAGGACCCTTCGATGATGCGACCAGTCTGGATGACACCGCCCCAAAAGGAATCGAAAAGCCCGGCCGGTACGGTTGCCGGCTCCAGCATCATGCCACCGACGATTCCAATGCGCCAATGCGTGACAAAGCCACCATCAGGCTGGGGCTCATCCGTGCGCCGCGGCGCAAGGGCAAATTCCAACTCGGACCCATCCCGCCAGACCTCAAGCAGTAAGACGCGACCGTCCGATCCTTCGACATGATCCTTTAGCTGATCGAAAGCAAAGATCGGTTCACCGTTGACCGAGGTGATGACGTCCCCTTGCTTAAGCTGGATATCCATCGCCGCGCTGCGCGGGGCAACCTGACGGATCAGCGGCGGGAACATCCATGGGGCCTGAACCTCAAGGGGTTCACCATCCCGGATCACAGAATAATCCAGAACCGGTTGAACAGGCAGGTCGTCGATAAACTCCTTCCATGCGACTTCTTCGTCATAGTCCGGTGTCGGACGACCGGCGATAGCCGTGATCACATCGCCTTCGCGTAACTCCTGCACGGTGCCCGCCAAAGGCTGCAACGCGCCAACGGTCAGGGGTTCGCGCGAAACGCCCTGCGACCAGAAGATCAGGCCAAAAACGAGAATTGACATAGCAAAGTTAAAGGCCGGGCCAGCGGCAACAGTGGCGGCTCGTGCCCATAGCGGGGCGCCGTGCATGGTGCGGCGCAATTCCTCAGGATTTTGGATCGCGATGTCTTCCATCGCCTCTTCATCCTTGCCCGAGGCCGCATTGGCATCGCCCAGAAATTTCACGTATCCACCAAAAGGCAACGCTGCGATCTGCCACTTGGTTCCGCGCTTATCCTTGCGGCTCCAAAGCACCGGCCCAAACCCGAGCGAAAAGACTTCGGCATGGATACCAGACCACCGGCCCACAATGTAATGGCCATATTCATGCACGGCCACAATGACCGACAGCGCAATAACAAAGGCAACAATCGTCCACAGCAGATTGCCGAATTGCGGGATCAGCGAAAGTACGTCCAAATTTCTATCCTGCTCGTTCCATCACAGTGTTATCGACCCACTGACGTGCCAGATGGTCGGTTAGCTGCACGTTATCAAGTGTCATCGGGGCATCAATAAGGCCGCCCGTTGCGTCAAACCTGTCCAATACGGCAGAAACGGCATCCGCCATATCAAGAAAGCCGATCCGGCCCGCAATGAAGTGATCCAGCGCGCGTTCCTTGGCGGCATTGAATATTGCGCCAGCCAGCCCACCACGCTGCATCACGTCCCAGGCGAGTTTCAGGGCTGGATAGCGTGTCAGATCCGGTTCGTTAAAGCGCAGCTGTCCCAGCTTTGCCAGGTCCAGCCGCTGAACCGGCAGCTCCTGCCTGTCGGGCCAGTGCAACGCATACCCAATGGCGTGGCGCATATCGGGGGCGCCCATATGTGCCATCATCGCGCCATCCCGAAACCCGACCATTGCATGGACAATGGATTCGGGATGAACCAAAACTTCGATCTGGTCCGGGGAAACTCCGAAATATTCTTTTGTTTCTATAACTTCCAGCGCCTTGTTGAACATCGAGGCACTGTCGATCGTGATCCGCTGGCCCATATCCCAATTCGGATGGCTGGACGCTTGTTCGACGGTGGCATTTGCCAGATCTTTCAGCGGCCAATCGCGGAACGCTCCGCCACTTGCGGTGATAATCACCCTCTCGACAGCGTCGATATCTTCACCAACCAATGCCTGAAACACCGCCGAATGTTCACTGTCGACAGGAAGCAAACGCGCGCCATGGTTTTTTGCAGTGTCCAGAACCAATGATCCTGCGCAGACCAATGTTTCCTTGTTGGCCAAGGCCAGTGTTGTCCCTTGTTTCAGGGTTTCGATCCCAGGCGCAAGGCCCGCTGCTCCGACGATGGCTGACATGACCCAATCCGCCGGGCGCGCTGCGGCCTCGGCGATCGCACGCGCCCCGGCCGCCGCTTCGACCCCACTGCCCGACAGGGCGGCGCGCAGGTCCTCCAACCTGTCTTCATGTGCCGTGACAGCCAGAT
The DNA here is from genome assembly GCF_056534665.1 of Ruegeria sp. P8. Lineage (NCBI taxonomy): Bacteria > Pseudomonadati > Pseudomonadota > Alphaproteobacteria > Rhodobacterales > Roseobacteraceae > Ruegeria > Ruegeria sp. P8. The sequence goes on along the minus strand of NZ_JBQERC010000002.1, from coordinate 142,623 downwards.
CGGCACGCAACCGACGAGCGTCATCAGCAAGTTGTCGAACATTTGCGCCGCCGGTAAGGGCCACCACATCATAGTCTTCGGGTTTACGCGAAATCAGATCAAGCGTGTTTTGCCCGATCGAACCCGTGGCCCCAAGAACGGAAATCCGTCGCATTACATCTCACCCGGCGTGTACAGAAGCCCTGCCATCAGAACAAACACCGCAGCCCCCATCATGCCGTCGAACCGATCCAGAAAGCCGCCATGGCCGGGGATCAGATTTGAACTGTCCTTGACCCCGAATTTACGTTTGATCGCGCTTTCGATTATGTCACCCGCCTGACTGGCCATTGATGCAAGAACGGAAACAACAACAAAGGCAAACCCGAAACCCGCGTGGCTTGCAAAGGCGATACCGACACAGGCCGCGGCAGCCCATCCGCCTGCCGTTCCCGACCATGTTTTCTTAGGGCTGACCTTTGGCCAGAACTTGGGTCCACCGACCATTTTACCCACAAAATAGCCCGCCACATCGGTGGCAACCACCACCGCGATCAGCCAGACCATCCAGCCAAAACCCGAGTTTTCGCGAATGGAAATGAAACCCAGACCAGCCGCAACAATCCAGACCGCGAACATTCCGTACAAGGGTTTCGAACGGCTGATCTGTCCCATGCCCACCAAAGCTGGCGCAAGCACGACCGGGAGCGTGTATAGCGCCGGCAGGTGGTAGCTGAGGATAACCGCAAACGCAGTCAGAACGCCCAACTGGACGGCCACACCCTGGCTTTCAGGGTCAATCATCCGAACCAGTTCCCAGGTCATCAGGCCACAAGCGGCCGCAATGAAGACCTCGAACCAGAGACCGCCAAGCCAGACTTCGATGGCCCCTATTGCAACCAGAATGGCGGCAGAAAGGACCCGGCTCGTCAGATCAGACCACCGGCCATCACTCATGCCAGAACCGCCCCGTACCGACGCTCTCTGGCCCCATAGTTGCGACAAAGCCGTTCGAGTTCTGCGGCGGTGAAATCCGGCCACAAGGTATCTATGAATTCGTACTCGGAATAGGCGGACTGCCACAGCAGAAAGTTCGAAATCCGTGCTTCTCCACTGGTGCGAATGACAAGGTCAGGATCCGGAAGAACGCGTGTATCCAGATACTTAGGTAACGTTTCTTCATCCACATCATCGGGTTTAAGCCGCCCGTCGGCCACATCCCGCGCAAGACGTTTGGTCGCGCGCGCCACCTCGTCCCGACCGCCATAGTTCAGGGCGACCGTCAGATGAACAAGGTCGTTGTCCTTGGTTTCCTCTTCCAGTGAATCCATCAATTCGGTCAGTTTCGAATCCAACCTTACCCGATCACCTATGAACCGAACCCGGATGCCATTGTCCGCCAGGGTCCGTGTCTCCTTGATGATGTAGCGCCGAAACAGGCTCATCAACCCGGCCACCTCAACCTGCGTTCGCTTCCAGTTCTCGGTCGAGAATGCAAATACAGTCAGGTACTTGATCCCCAGATGCGGGCAGGCCTCGACAACCTCGCGAACACGCCGCGCACCGGCATGGTGCCCAAACAACCTGGGGCGACCACGCGCCTGCGCCCAACGGCCATTGCCATCCATGATGATAGCGACGTGGCGCGGGCCGCAGACCGGATCGGTTTGGGGATCTTTCGGCATCAGACCAGATCAGACCTGCATGATTTCAGTTTGCTTGGTTTCAAGCGCCGCATCGACCGCCTTGATCATCGCATCCGTGAGATCCTGCACTTCGCTTTCCCAAAGCTTCTGGTCGTCTTCAGACATACCATCCGCTTTTGCCTTCTTGATCTGATCCATGCCGTCCCGGCGCACATTGCGGATCGCGATCCGGGCGCTTTCCGCATATTGGCCAGCGACCTTGCCCAGTTCACGGCGACGCTCTTCGTTCAACTCGGGAATCGGCAGCATGATGATGGTGCCGTTCAGCTGCGGGTTGATGCCAAGGCCGCTTTCACGAATGGCCTTTTCAACCTTCCCGACCAATGACTTATCCCACACATTTATAGTGACCATGCGGGGCTCAGGCACGTTGACGGTGCCCACCTGGTTGATCGGTGTCATCGAGCCATACGCGTCGACCATGACAGGTTCCAGCATCGAGGCCGAGGCGCGCCCGGTTCTCAGCGAGGCAAATTCGGTTCTCAGATTGGCCATTGCGCCATCCATACGGCGTTTCAGGTCATCGGTGTCCAGTTCGAAGTCGTCAGACATGCTGCTCACTCCCCGTATTCAGGTACTCTTTGGATGGGTCTTACGCCATCACATTTGGGATGTATAGCAATCATGAGGCGGTTTTGTACCAATGGCCAGAGGTGTTGCGATCATTTTGTACCAAACGCGCCTGCGCAAAACCCGACACGGCGTCGTATCGGGTTTAGGCTGTCAACTGCGCTCAGGCATTCACATCGACAACAACGCGCCCTTTGACCTGCCCTTTCAGGATATCGGCACCCAGTTGCGGAAGGTCGGACAAGGCCGCTGGTTGAACCATCGACTCAAGCTTGTCCATCGGCAGGTCGGTGGCAATCCTTTTCCAGGCACGAACCCGGTTTTCATAAGGCTGCATCACACTGTCGATGCCAAGAAGGTTCACGCCGCGCAACAGGAAGGGAATCACCGTTGCAGGCAGCGCCGCGCCACCCGCCAGACCCACGGCCGCAACCGAACAGCCGTATTTCATTTGCCCAAGCACACGCGCCAGCATCGCACCGCCCACGGCATCCACGCAGCCCGCCCAGGTTTCACTTTCCAGCGGGCGCTTGGTTGTCTCATTCAGCTCATCGCGGGGCACTATTGTCGTTGCGCCCAGCGATTTCAGATAATCGCCGGTTTCAGGTCGCCCGGTCACGGCGGCCACCTCATACCCGAGATGGCCCAGAATGGCAGTGGCCACAGACCCAACACCACCGGCCGCCCCGGTTACCAGAACTGGGCCGCGATCGGGGGTCAGCCCGTGATCCTCCAGCGCCATCACGGCCAGCATCGCGGTAAACCCGGCAGTCCCAACAGCCATCGCTTGCCGGGCGTCAAGCCCATCCGGCAGAGGCACAAGCCAGTCCGCTTTGGCACTGGCTTTCTGCGAATAACCACCCCAGTGCGCTTCACCTACCCGCCACCCGGTCAGAACGACCTTGTCACCGGGCTTGTAACGCGCGTCGTAAGATGCCTCGACGGTACCGGCATAATCAATTCCGGGGACATGCGGATACGCCCGCACCAAACCGCCCCCCTTGGGGGACAGACACAGACCGTCCTTGTAGTTCACTGTGGAATATTCAACCGCGACCGTGACGTCGCCATGCGGCAGATCATCCAGCGTAAGCTGCCTGACCGACGCGCTCGCCAAACCGCTTTCTTCGTCCTTGTCCATCACAAGTGCATTGAACATCTCTCAATTCCTTTCGTGTTTCTGTAACCGGCCCGTTGCTTCACCTGGCCCTAAATATCCCGGGGGAGTCGCGCAGCGACGGGGGCAGCGCCCCCAAATCCCCTTTAAATCCAGAAATGTGACTGCACGGTCGCGCGGCGCATTCCATCTGGTGTTTCCACGTCCAGCTCCGTTCCCGAATCCCAATGGCTCAGGCGTACCATGCCAATGGCGACGTTGGTGTTGAAATCGGGTGACCACGCGGCCGAGGTCACCTGCCCCACACGCTTGCTGTCCGCGTAAAGGCCCCATGGTCGGTCACAGCCCGGCACCGGATCGCCCGCAATGGCGACGGGGCGGATTTGCTGAACAGGCCCCTCCTTGGCCACGCGCAGCAACGCGTCCCTGCCGATACAGCCAATCGCGGTATGTGTATTGCAGAACTTGCCCAAACCGCACTCATGCGGGGTGTTGTCGTCGGTCATGTCATTGCCATAAGACAGCAGACCGCCTTCAATCCGTTCGATCAGGTTCGGGCACCCGGCGCGCACCTGCAAATCTTCCCCTGCTGCAAACAGAGCGTTCCACAGGGGCATGCCGATATCGCTGCCTTCCACATAAATCTCGAACCCGCCTTGTTTGGAATAACCCGATCGCGCCACAGCCAGATCGCGACCTTCAAACTGGAACATATCGAATTTGAAGAACCGGATGTCGCGCACCCGGTCGCCAAAGACACGCGCCATCAGATCGTCGGCTTTGGGACCCTGAACAGCAAGAGGTGACACATCCGGTTCGTCCACCAGCACATCCAGACGATATCCAACGGCGATTCCCTTGACCCACAACAACAGATCGCTGTCAGCGATTGAAATCCACCAGCGGTCTTCGGACAGTTTTACCGCAACCGGGTCATTCAGCATACCGCCGGTTTCATCCACGATGGGGACATAGAAACATTGCCACGGCAACATCCCCCGCAAATCGCGCGGGGTCAGCATCTGCATCAGGCGCGCGGCGTCCGGTCCGCGTAGCTCGATCTGCCGCTCGCATGCGACATCCCAGACCTGCACGTGGGATTTCAGGTGCCGGTAATCGGCTTGGACGCTTTCGAAGACCGTGGGCAACAGCATACGGTTATAAACCGTGTATCCTTTGACCCCTGCGGCCTCGACCCCTTCTGAAAACGGTGTGCGCCGCAAGCGGCGAGAGGCGGAAATCTGCGGCATTCAAACCTCCTTGGGCATAAAAATGATATCGCTGACGGGCGCTTGCGACCCAACTTCGGTCAGCATCTTGCGCATTTGACCCCGGTGGTGGGTCTGATGGTTGAAGAAATGGATCACATAGTTTTCGTAAGGCATTGTGACATCGACCTCTTTTACGACTAAGCAACAGGTGATTGGCCCGATAAACAGGTCAGTTCCTGATGCGACAGCTAATGCAGAAACGCGGCCAACTGCGAGTTTTGCCAGTGTTTTTGGCGCGCCACATCTTGCGCAAACGCGCCTGTGATCATCATTTGGGCCCGTGCCAATCAATCGGGCAAATCTCAGCGGACTTGCCACCAAAATCCCAAACGCGACCGTAGTCGCGCACTTTCGATTTGGTGCCGCGCGCCACGATGATGTCCGGTCCCATCCAGTATTTTGAGTTTGAAACCATCACGGGATGCTCGGGGTCTTTGCCCGCCAACATCTCGATCTCACCCTGAATCTTGCGACCGATCATGATGCGGCGTTTGGTGCCGTCGCGCTCGATCTGAACCGGCGCCCGTTCGGCCCCGATGATTTCACTGACGAGCATGGTGAACAGACCGGTGGTGCCGCCCGCCTGCCCGCTGAAGATTTGCAGCAGCCCGTTGTAGGCTTTGCCGCTGGCGCGTTCATCTACGTAAGCCGCCACTTTCCACTGGCCTTCGCCCATCCGTCCGGGAATATCGACCAGCAGGCCGACATTCAGACCCGACAGGTCCTCGCCCTCGTAATGGCCCTCATCAACGATAATACCCATCCAGGCATGACAATGCCCTTCGGTCGGAGGGTGCGCGCCCAGTGAAACGACGCAGGGACAGAACACATCGCACGAGCAGTTCAGGATCAACTCCCCCTTGATGGCCCAGTCCGTCGGGCTCATCTCGCGCCGTTTGGGATTAGGCATACGGCTGTCGATACGCTGGCTGACGGGCAACCGGTCGGCATCTGGTTTTCTGTTCTTAGCCATTGGCTTATCCTCCGTAGCTAATAGGGTAGACGAGCAGGAAAAGACCGCCCGCAATCAATGCAACTCCCACCGGTCGGGTTACAGCATGCCCGATCTGGGGAAGTTTTTCCAAAACCATGAACAGGGTCGCAAGACCCATCCACAACAGGCTCATGACGCCGCCCACAAAACCCAGCGCCATGAAACCCCAGCAGCATCCGACGCAGAAGGCACCAAGGCCTAGCCCCATGCGAACACCGCCCGCAAATCCGGTTTTCCAATGGCCCAGGAAATAGGTCATCGGGGCGTGGCACACGCCATGGCAGACCTCTTTGGCGCGCGAGAACTGAAACGCGCCAACCGCGATCATCAACCCGCCCGCAACCCAGCCGGATCTGGCAATGCCCAGCATGTCGATCACGCCACCAAACAGCAAAGCCAGTTGCGTTCCCGCGATCACAGCCGCAAACCCGACCCAAACCAAGGAATACCCTGCAAGCACACCCAGCCACCCGGCACGGGTGCCATTGGCACTGCGGATCAGGTCGTCATAACTGCGCAGGGTTGGCACAAGCGTCGGCAGCATCATGGCGGCCATCATGATCGCCCACATCCAGAACAGCGTGCCAAACTCGGCCATCGGCATGTACATGTCCATGCGCGGGTCCATCGCAGCCATCGCCTGCCCCATAGGCCCCGGACGACCGATCAGGTCCAGGTCCATGTCGCGGCCCATCGCGAACATGACCCACCATGCCCACAGGATCAGGACATAAAAGCCCAGCCACATTCCGCTGCGCAGCCAAGTACGACTCACTTCGGCCTCCCGACTCAACTCTCTTGCTTTTCAAATGTCAGACTTTTAAATGTCAGACAAATAAAAATTTGCTCAGGGTCTTCTGAACATGAAAACCGCGCCTCGGAAAACCGCCGACCTGTCTGCCCAGATTGCACATGCCATCCGGGACGCGATTGTCTCAGGCGAGTTGATCGTGGATGCACGCCTGCCCTCGGAAGCGGAACTTTCCGAGCAATTTCAAGTTTCGCGCCCAACGGTGCGTGAGGCTTTGAAACGACTGGCGGCGCAATCCCTGATCCGCACACAGCGTGGCGCAACCGGAGGTGCGTTCGTAAACCGTCTGAGTTTCGAAGATGCCTATTCGCAGCAGATCACGACCTCGACCCTGCTGCTGTCGATGAACGCTGTCAGCTTTGATACGGCCTGCGAGGCCCGCTATGCGCTGGAGCGGGCCTGTGCCCCCCTGTCTGCCCAGAGACGAACAGCGGATCAGCTTGCCACGATGCGGGCGGAAATCTTTCGCCAGTCCCAGCCCGGTCTGACGGATGAGGCGTTTTGTGCATCAGACGTCACCTTCCACAGGGCCTTGGTGGACGGGGCCGACAACCCGGTCCTGTCCTATCAACTGGCTGGCGCGGTCGAGGCGATGCAGCCTTTGATGAACATGATTACCTTCACGGCACGTTCGCGCGAAGAAATCATCGCATTGCACACCAGAATTGCAGACGCGCTTGAGGCCAGAGACGCAGATACCGTCGACGCCACGCTGGTCGATCTGGAACATTACACACAGCAGCTGGCCCACGATGTGGCTGAACGCAAACGTAAACCGGCCTGAAGGCTTAAACGGAAACATACTTTAAAGGCAGAGGTCGAGCAGGCAGAATGTCATCCGGCATCAAGACCGGAACTCTCAATAAGAATTGAATGACAATGATTTACGGGAGGACGTTATGAACAAAAGACCGGACCCAACCTTTTATCCGTCGGCCAAGCTGGCGATGGAAGGCCCCGCTGAAACGCTTGCATTCACGCTGATGCTCAGCCCCGATTTTTCGCAACCCGACGGGCTGGCAGTTGTGAATGTCGATCCGACCTCGGCCGATTTCGGGAAGATCGTGCACCAGGTGATCATGCCCGAAAAAGGCGACGAGTTTCACCATTTCGGTTGGAATGCCTGTTCCTCGTCGCTGTCTCCGCTCAGCGGTCATGCCTTTCTGGAACGACGCTATCTGATTATCCCCGGCATCCGTTCCAGCCGGATATATATCATCGATGTAAAGAACCCGCTTGAGGCGAAGATTCATAAGATCATCGAGCCCGAGGAAGTCTTTGACAAAACAGGGTATTCACGACCGCACACGATCCATTGCGGGCCGGAAGGCATCTATGTCAGCACGCTGGGCGGCGGCGGCGCGGACGGCACCGATGGCCCTCCGGGTATTTTCATTATGGATTGTGAAACCTTCGAGATCATCGGGCGCTATGAGATCGAGCGCGGCGTGCAGGACAAGCACTATGATTTCTGGTGGAATCTGCCGCGCGATTACATGGTCAGTTCCGAATGGGGCCTTCCCCCGCAATTTGAAAACGGGCTGGTGGCCGAAGATCTGCTTTCGAACAAATACGGTCACCGCATCCATTTCTGGAACCTGCGCAACCGGACCAATATTCAAACCATCGATCTGGGCGAAAACCACCAGATGGCGCTGGAAATCCGGCCCGCGCATGACCCGGTCAAACAATACGGGTTCTGCGGCGTTGTCGTTGATACAACCAACCTGCAAGGCGCAATCTTTACGTGGTGGCGCAATGACGACGGCACGTTCGAAGCCAAGAAAACGATCACCATCGACCCGCAACCCGCTGATCCTGATGATCTTCCTGATCTTCTCAAGGGGTTTGCCGCTGTACCGCCACTGGTCACCGATATCGACCTGAGCCTGGATGACAAATACCTTTATGTCGCCTGCTGGGGCACCGGTGAGATGCATCAATATGATGTGTCCGATCCGATGAACCCGACCCTTGCCGGGAAGGTCGAAATCGGAGGGATTGTCAAAAAGACCAAACATCCGAACGGTCAGACCTTTGGCTATGGCCCGCAAATGGTCGAGATCAGCCGCGATGGTAAACGCGTCTATTGGACCAATTCGCTTTATTCCACGTGGGACGATCAGTTCTATCCCGAAGAAGGCGGTGCGGCCATGGTCAAGGCGGATGTCGGCTACAATGGCGGGCTGGTTTTGGATCCGAAGTTCTGGGTCGATTTTCCCAAAGGATATCGCAGCCACCAAATCCGGCTGGAGGGCGGAGATTGTTCAACCGACAGTTTCTGTTACCCTTCGGTCTGAATTGGAAATCCTGATGACATCAACGGCTGGCCTTTGGCTGGCCGTTGTTCTGAGCGGCGCGTATCACGGGCTGAACCCCGGGATGGGCTGGCCGCTGGCGGTTTCGTCAGCCCTGATGGAGCAGCGCCAATCCGCCCTGTGGCGCGCGCTGGCAGCTTTGGCCGGCGGGCATTTTGTTGCCATGCTGGGTGTCCTTCTGCCCTTTGCCCTGATGGCCGTTTTGGTCGATTATCAACGGGAAATCCGCATCGGGGCTGCGTTGATTGTCATCGCGATGGGGCTTTACATTGCGATCACCCGCCGTCACCCCCGTTTTCTGTCGCGCATACCGCCCAGCAAACTGGCGCTGTGGTCGTTTCTGGTGGCTCTTGCGCACGGGGCCGCCCTTATGCTGGTTCCGATCTATCTGGGTCTGTGCCAGTTGGATGAACTGGATGCCGGTCATCAGGCGATCTCCAAAATCATGACAACAAACGGTCTGCTGGTTCTGGGAGTTGCGGCCTTGCATACCGCCGCCATGGTTCTGGGCGGAGGGTTTCTGGCCTTCGCTGTTTATCGTTGGCTGGGGCTGCGTTTCCTGTCCCGCAGCTGGTTCAACCTGGAACTCATCTGGGCGCTCAGCCTTGTTTTAGTTGGTCTTTTGGGGCTGTGGTCGGCGGTTTAATCGCTTTCCTTTGGGCCGCAACACACTATCCTCAGGTGCTGATATTACAATTCAATGAGGCCCGGATGATCACGACCCTGAATGTCATTGCCGCGTTGCTGACAATCGGTTTTGGCCTGTTCGGCTTTCTGGCGCCAGTTCATACCGCCAACGCGCTGGATCTTGCGCCTACCAACAGCACCATGGGTCTGAGCGAGCTGCGCGCTTCGGTCGGAGGGCTGTTTGTGGTCTCGGGCATTGCTGTCATCTGGCTGAATGCTCCGATGGCCTACACGATGCTGGGCATTGTCTATGCCGGTGCCGCATTGGGCCGCTTCCTGTCACTGGCGCTGGATAACCCGCCTTTTTGGAAGGCAGCGACTTTTGGTGGAATCGAACTGGTTCTGGCGATATGGTTGATCGCCGCAAACTTCAATAGGGCCGCGTAACGCTCTGTAATTAAAGCTAACAAAGATGTGCAATCCGGGTTTGCATCCGCAGCTCTCCTCACCTATATATGAGGTGTCCTTCGGGACTATGGACATAAACGCGCTCGTAATAAGCGGATCGGACCCGGGGGCGGTACCCGGCGGCTCCACCAAAATCCTTCGTTTGAGGATCACGGGGCCGAAACAGGATCGACGAACGTCTAAAGGGGTAAGCTTTGTCTCGGCTGTCTGCCACCGTTACCGGCGAAAACAGTACAATTGCAAACGACAATCGTGCTCCGGTTGCAGTTGCTGCGTAAGCAGTAACAAGACCGAAACTTAAGTCCTTGCGCCTAGCCGCGTAAGGCGGGGTTCGCAGGTACCTGGCAACAGAAACCTGCACTCCCCCCCCAATATGTCTGATATTTATGCCGCCTTTGCGCAGATTCAGAGTTTGTTCATTCCTTTTTGCCATCGTGTTCGCAGTTGGACAGGAGCGTTGAGATGACGAATTCAGAGATACTCAGATCCTGGTATTCTGAGGTTTGGGAAAACGGAAACACCGAGGCAATCGATCAGTTCTTTGCGCCCGAAACCATGGCCGAGGGGCTGATCCCCGAAATGCAGGTGGGTGCAGACGATTTTCGGGACCTCGTAACGGCTTTTCGTCATGTCTTGGGGGATATCAAAGTGGATTTGCCCAAGATCATCGAGAATGGCGATTGGGTATCCGCCATCCTGCATGTGCAGACGTGCCGGGCCGATAATGGTGCCCCTTTGGAGGTGACCGGTCAGGTCATGGCCCGGTTCAAGGACAATAAGATGGTCGAAGCGTATAATCATTTCGATTTCATCTCGTTCTTTGAAGAGATGGGTCAGTTTCCCGCCGACACCCTTCCCGTGTGTATGACCGGTCAGCGGCTCGACTGGGCCTGACGGTTCAAAACGCAAACTTGACCCCCTACGTTCTTGCGCGGTAGCACTGATGCAGGGGGTCAGCTTGCGAACACCCCGTGAGGCGTCAGCCCAAGCTTCGCATGGATCCGAATGACTAAAGGAGACATGCTATGGCTGCTCTTAACGCCATCACACCGACCCAATTGAGCCGGTTAATCGGAACGCCTCGGGCGCCGATTCTGATCGATATACGCACCGATGCGGATTTCAGCGACGATCCGCGGTTGATTCCGGGGTCAATTCGCTGCCCGCACACGGAAATCGACGCGATGAGTCGTCTGATTGGCGACGACCCTTGTGTAATTATCTGCCACAAGGGAAAAAAGCTGAGCCAAGGGGTGTCGTCCTGGCTGCGCGGGATGGGCAAAAACGCCGAACATCTGGAAGGCGGGTTTGAAGGGTGGCACGAACAGCGCGAGGCGCCGTTGGTCCCCCAATCGATTTTGCCGGCGCGCATTGACGGCAGCACATTGTGGGTTACGCGTCAAAGGCCCAAAATTGACCGTATCGCCTGCCCGTGGCTGATCCGCCGGTTTGTTGATCGCAATGCACGGTTCCTTTTCGTCGCGTCGGAAGAAGTTCAGGGAGTCGCTGATCACTTTGGTGCCACCCCCTTTGACGTTCCGAATACATTTTGGACGCATCGGGACAGCGGCTGCACATTTGACACGATGATCCGGGCATTTGACCTGCGAACCGAGGCGCTTGAGCGTATGGCCCGGATCATTCGCGCTGCAGATACCGACCAGAATGATCTGGCCCCGGAAGCCGCTGGGTTGCTGGCGTTCTCGGTCGGTTTGTCCCGCCAGTATCGCGATGATCATGCTCAGCTTGAAGCCGGGTTGCACCTTTATGATGCCCTGTTCCGCTGGGCACGCGACGGGTTTGATGAAAAGCATGACTGGCCATCGGGTCATGGCGCATGAGAGCTACGGCACTGGACCTTTTCAAGGTATTCGGACGGATCGGCCTGTTGTCATTTGGGGGCCCGGCTGCCCAGATCTCGCTGATGCATCAAGAGTTGGTCGAGCGCAGGCCCTGGCTGGATGAACAGACCTATCTGCGTGCGCTTTCCTTGTGCATGTTGCTGCCCGGTCCCGAGGCAATGCAATTGGCGACCTACGCAGGCTGGCGCTTGCGCGGTGTCGCGGGCGGGCTGATTGCGGGCAGCCTGTTCGTTTTACCAGGGGCGTTTGTCATTACTGCCCTGGTTGCGCTTTATTCAGCATTTGGCGACGTTCCACTGGTGCAATCCGCATTTACCGGCATCAAGGCGACCGTCATCGTGATCGTCCTGCAAGCCCTGCGCAAGCTGTCAGGTAAGGCGCTGACGGATACGGAACATCGTGTCATCGCGGGCCTGTCGTTTCTGTCAATCTTTCTGTTCAACCTGCCCTTCCCGCTGATCATTCTGATCGCAGCCCTGTGGGGGTATTTGCGTTATAATGGATCCATTGTGGCAACCGCTGTTCAGGACACGCCGCACCTTGCCCGTTCGGCCCGGACGATAGCGGTCTGGTTGCCGCTTTGGCTGGGGCCGCTTGTTGCGTTAACACTCAGCGGCCATCAACTGCTCAGCGATCTGGGGTGGTTCTTTGCCCGTCTGGCTGTTGTGACCTTTGGCGGCGCCTATGCCGTTCTGGCCTATATGTCGCAAACGGTTGTGGATCAGTACCACTGGATCAGTGCAGACCAGATGATCGACGGATTGGGGCTGGCAGAAACCACCCCTGGGCCATTGATACTGGTTACACAGTTTGTCGCCATGCTGGCGGGACAGATCAACGGTGGATTCTCACTGGCGCTTGCTGCGGGCGCTGTTGCGCTATGGGCAACGTTTGTGCCCTGCTTTTTGTGGATTTTCCTGACGGCCCCTTACCTTGACCGTCTGGCCACACGTCCCCGCCTGTCTGCCGCCCTTCACGGTATCACCGCCGCTGTTGTCGGAGTGATTCTCAACCTTTCCGTGTGGTTTGCCCTGAATGTTCTTTTCGAATCGGTGCCAGACATGAATTTGGGTCCGGCGGCAATACCCGTGCCCCAAGTGTCTTCGCTCGACATCCCGGCGCTTGCGTTAACCTTTATTGCTGGAATATTGATATTTCGACTAAAATTGGGGATCGGAAAAGTGTTGGTTCTGATGTCACTGGCAGGGCTGGTTGCGCATAATATCTGATCAATCCGATCATACCTGCCCTTTCGTTTCCGAACAAAACCCCTATGCTGAGCTTAACCACTTTTGAGGATGACACATGTCGCAAGGCATCGACTATGGCAACCTGATGCACACCGCCATGCGCGGGCTTATCAAGACTGTGCTGACGGATGTATCGAAATCCGGTCTGCCCGGAGCGCATCACTTTTTCATTACCTTCGACACACGCGAAGAAGGCGTGGATATCGCCGATTGGCTGCGCGACCGGTATCCGGAAGAAATGACAATCGTCATGCAGCACTGGTTTGAAAACCTCGAGGTCGGAGAGAACGGATTCGCCATTACCCTTAATTTCGGGGACGCGCCGGAGCCGCTCTATATTCCTTATGGCGCGATCAAGACTTTTGTCGATCCATCGGTGGAGTTTGGACTGCGGTTCGAAAGCCCCGATGACGAAGATGAGGACGATTATGTTGCAGATGACTTGATCGAAGTCGAAGAGGAAGAACAGGCGCATCACGACGCCGATGTCGTGTCGCTGGACAGCTTCCGCAAATAAGCCTTTGAGCCCCGCAGGGCGCGGGGTTCAGCGTTTCATCAGAAATGTTTCGACAGAGCGGGATTTCTGACCGTCTATGAAGCGCGAGAATGACAGGTTCAGCCCGTCCTCGGCCAATGTTCGATCGAACTGCTGCAGTTCATATCCGCCGTCCACGTCGATGAACAACGAAAACACCGTCAGCGTTTCGCCTTCGATACGCCCCCAGACAAAGGGTTCACCTTTCATCGGATCCAGCGGGACCTCATGACCAAATACGTTGCGCTTCATCGCGGCTGAAAACACATCCGGGCGGTCCGAGGGCACGAAGTCGATGGAAAACTGCTGTTCTTTTACCCGCCCGTCCAGCTTATAGGTCGTGGTTTGCCAGCTGACGTTGAACCCGTTCTTGGTTTCGAAAATAGAAACGCTCATATCCCGCGGGGTTGAGGTTCCGTCCGCATCCACGACATTTGCCGAACCCACATAATCCCCCAGGAACGGAGTTATGTCTGCGGCACGCGCAGGTGCGCCCAGAACAGACAGCCACAAAGCACAGACAGCAAATAACACGATCGCTTTTTCAAGCGTAATGCGATGGAAATTTGACATCTTGTCCTCCAAGGCGGCTACGAACCTATTGTAGCTGAGAGGGGGCCGCGCACAATGGCACATTCCCCGACGATTACAATTAAAGTGACGCACCCCACGCCTATACCTTTGACGCCCTTGGGTTTAAGGTGCGCGCAACTGGCCGATTGCGTCACGGCTTGGCTGCGGCTAAACGGCATACAACAGCATACCAGACGGAGTGACAGATGTCTCAGACCCGCACCGAATCCGACAGCTTTGGCCCGCTCGAGGTTCCTGCCGACAAGTATTGGGGCGCGCAAACGCAGCGTTCGATCATGAACTTCCCGATCGGTTGGGAAAAACAACCCATTGCCATTGTGCGTGCGCTGGGCGTGATCAAGCAAGCCTGCGCGATGGAAAACAAAGCGACCGGCAAGCTGGATGCCAGGATTGCCGATGCCATCATTCAGGCCGCGGGTGAGGTGATCGAAGGCCAGTTTGACGACAACTTTCCGCTGGTTGTTTGGCAGACGGGTTCCGGCACCCAGTCGAACATGAACTCGAACGAGGTCATCGCGAACCGCGCCATCGAAATTCTGGGCGGTGTCATCGGTTCAAAAGACCCCGTGCATCCGAACGATCACTGCAACATGGGTCAGTCGTCGAATGACACCTTTCCCACCGCGATGCACATCGCCACAGCGATGAGTGTTCGTGACGTCCTTTTGCCTGGGCTTGAAAAACTGGCCTCTGGTCTTGAGCAGAAGGCTGATGAGTTCAAGGACATCATCAAGATCGGCCGGACTCATACGCAGGATGCAACGCCTCTGACACTGGGGCAGGAATTCAGCGGTTATGCCCACCAGATTCGTCAGGGGATTGCACGCGTTCACGCAGCGCTGCCCGGCATCTACGAACTGGCGCAAGGCGGCACCGCCGTAGGCACCGGCCTGAACACCCAAAACGGTTGGTGCGAAGCGGTTGCGGGCCATATGGCGCAGATCACCGGCCTGCCCTTCGTGACCGCGCCGAACAAGTTCGAAGCGCTGGCCGCCCATGACGCCATGGTCTTTATGTCCGGGGCTTTGGCGACCATCGCGGGCAGCTGTTACAAGATTGCCAACGACATCCGTTTCCTGGGCTCTGGTCCGCGTTCGGGGCTTGGCGAACTGATCCTGCCCGAGAACGAGCCCGGCTCGTCCATCATGCCCGGCAAGGTGAACCCGACCCAGGCCGAGGCTCTGACACAGGTTGCTGCGCACGTGATGGGCAACAACGCCGCGATGAATTTTGCAGGCAGTCAGGGCCATTTCGAGCTGAACGTCTATAACCCGATGATGTCCTACAACCTGTTGCAATCCATCCAGTTGCTGGGCGACGCCGCCGACAGCTTTACCGAGCGGATGTTGCTGGGCATCAAGGCCAATGAGCCGCGCATCGACAAGCTGATGAAGGAATCGCTGATGCTGGTGACGGCGCTGGCCCCGACCATCGGCTATGACAACGCCACCACGGTCGCCAAGACCGCGCATAAGAACGGCACAACCCTCAAGGAAGAAGCCATTGCGCTGGGGTTTGTGGACGAGGCAACCTTTGATGCCGTTGTGCGCCCCGAACAGATGATCGGCCCGAAAGACTGATGGGCAAGCCGGTCAACCTGAACCGGTATCGAAAAGAAAAGGCGCGGGCCGAAAAGAAGGCCCGCGCAGACCAGAATGCCGTCGCCTTTGGGCGCACCAAGTCCGAGAAAACAATCGTCAGGCTTCAGCAGGACAAGCAGAGGCGTGACCTTGACAATCACGAGCTGGATGAATGAGCGGCCGCCCGGTAAAACGTTCATTGACCCTCAAAGGACACCGGACATCTGTCTCGCTTGAAGATGAGTTTTGGCGGGCATTTCGCGACATTGCGAAAGAAAAAGATCAGCCAATCAATGCACTGGCCGCGCAAATTGATGTTGACCGCGACCCGGAAACCGGATTGGCCTCGGCTATTCGCGTGTTTATTCTGAACTGGTACCGAGACAAGGTTTAACGCTTGTCAGATCTTGGCTGTTGGGTGTAACGTCCCCAAGGAACAAAAGGGGTACACTCATGGGAAACACGGTATTGGGACCTGACGGTCAACCTCGGTGTTCCTGGTGCCAGGCGGCGCCGGAATTCTTTGACTATCATGACACCGAATGGGGCTTTCCGGTCTCGGATGACCAGCGACTGTTCGAGAAACTGTGCCTGGAAAGCTTTCAGTCGGGTCTTAGCTGGCGCACGATCCTGAACAAGCGCGAGAATTTCCGAGAAGCGTTTTACGGGTTTGATTTCAACAAGATGGCCGAGTTCTCTGAAGCCGATGTTGAACGTCTGCTGCAAAATGATGGGATCATTCGCCACCGGGGCAAGATCGAGGCGGTGATCAACAACGCCCGCCGCGTGCAGGAACTGGTGGCATCGGAAGGATCGCTGGCGGCTTATGTCTGGCGGTATGAGGCGGAAACCCCGCCGCCGCCACAATCGACATCCACATCGCCCGAGTCGGTGGCAATGTCGAAGGACCTCAAGAAACGGGGCTGGAAATTTGTTGGTCCCACGACGGTGTTTGCGTTCATGCAGGCCATGGGGCTGGTCAATGACCATGCCAAAGGCTGTATCAGCAGAAAAAAAGCGGCACAGTTGCGCCGCTCTTTCACGAAACCTGTCTGAGGATCAGACAGAGGCTTTGAAGATCTTGTCGATATTGCCGCCCAAGGCGGCGTTGAAATCGGCGTCCGACTGCTGTTTCGAGAGACCTTCGGTCAGTGCGCGCGAGAAAGACGCAATCATCTTGCCGTTTTGCCCCAACAGGTCGCAGGCCTCTTCGGTCGAATACCCACCTGACAGCGCAACAACGCGCAGAACGCGAGGATGGTCGGCCAGTTCGTCATACAGGTTTGCCTGTGTCGGGATCGTCAGCTTCAGCATGACCTCCTGCCCCTCACCCAGCTGGTCGAGGTTCTTCAGGATTTCAGCTTTCAGAATCTCCTCGGCCTCAGCCTTGGTTTCTGAATGAATGTTGACCTCAGGCTCGACGATCGGAACCATTCCGGCGTCAGTCACTTCACGGGCAACGTCGAATTGCTGGCCAACCACGGCCGCGATGCCTTCGGCATTGGCCTCGTGGATGACCGAACGTTCTTTGGTACCGAACACGCCTTCTGCCTTAGCCAGCGTGTCGGCCAGACCGGGGATCGGTTTCATCAACTGA
The DNA here is from genome assembly GCF_056534665.1 of Ruegeria sp. P8. NCBI lineage: Bacteria > Pseudomonadati > Pseudomonadota > Alphaproteobacteria > Rhodobacterales > Roseobacteraceae > Ruegeria > Ruegeria sp. P8. The sequence goes on along the minus strand of NZ_JBQERC010000002.1, from coordinate 125,344 downwards.
ACACCGTTGGCCTGATCCTCAAGGCCCTTGTCGATTTTCAGGAATGGCACGATTCCTTTGACCGACCAGAGGTAATCAGCGACTTTGCGGCCCTCGATCTCTTCACCAAGGGTGCGTTCGAACAGGATCGCACCGATGACTTTGTCTTTGGTGAAGTCATTTGCCAGAATGATCCGCGCGCGCATCTTTTGAATTTCGCCGAACATCTCAGCGTCCGAGCCGTAGGTCGACGCGTCAACGCCGTACAACGCCAGAGCTTTCGGGGTCGAGCCGCCGCTTTGATCCAATGCCGCGATAAAGCCTGCGCCGTTGATCATCTGCGCGCGCTGTTCTGCTTTGGCCATAATGTTTTCCCGTTCAATGATGATTCCGATGTCTTCCCCCGCATACATCACAGTCAGGACCGATGGTAGTTTGTTAGCGCTCAACCAGCCGCAACCATATGCCATCCCTGGATCGAACGGTCAGATGGGCCACCGGAACCGGCGTTTTGCCGCTGATTGTTTCGAATTTGAAATTCCGCACCAGCATCGACAGGATCAGCGGCCCTTCGACCATGGCAAACCCGGCCCCGGTACAGACGCGGGGACCTGCGGAAAATGGGATATATGCCTTACGCTGGCATGTTTTGCCGTTTTCACTGTTCCAGCGGGTGGGGTCAAAGCCGTCGGGGTTTTCCCATAACCGTTCGTGACGGTGCAGATGCCAGGGGCTGATGACGATTTGTGACCTTTTCGGAACGTCTCTGTTTCGGAACTGGTGTGGGCACGTGACCTCTCGCACCATCATGGGAACTGGTGGGTAAAGGCGCAGTGCCTCGCGAAACACGTCGCGGCTGATCTTGAGTTTGGAAACCGAGGCAAAGGTCGGATCGTCCAGAGCGGCAGCTTCGTCAGCAATCCTTTCCTGCCACTCGGGATAAATTGCCAGCAGGTACAATGTCCACGCCAGAGCCGATGCGCTGGTTTCATGGCCTGCCAGAAAGAAGATCGCGACCTGATCGACCATTTCCTCGGGCCCGAAAAACTGGCCGGTTTCAGGATCAGCGGTTGTCATGATCTTGGTTGCCAGATCATCGGGGGCGGTTCCGGCCTTGATCGCCTCGGCCCGCTCATGGGTCAGGTCAGTGATCAGGTTACGAATGTCTTCGGCGTTTTTCCGTGTCGTCCGGGAGTGAAACCGAGGCATCCATTTGGGCAGCGGAACGAAGGCTGCAAGGTTCAGCAAAGGTTGTTCGCGCTGGTAGTTGCGGAACTTTTCAAACACCTTGCTAGCTATGGCGTGGTCGATTGGCACCGAAAACAAGGTGCGAAAAATCACATCCGCTGCGGCGTGGCTTGTCTGTTCTTCGACTTCGATCTGTTTGCCGACATGGGGGCGCAACCGCTCAACACAAGCGTCTGCCGCGGCCAGCATGGCAGGAAACGTGTCTTTCAGCCGCCCGCCTTCAAATGCCGGGTCAATGATGCGCCGCTGTCGTTTCCACGTCTCTCTATTGGTTAGGAACACCGAATTTCCAAGCAAGGGGCGCAGGCCTTCGCTGATCCGGCCCGATTTAGGAAAATCTTCGGGTCTTTTCCTGAGGACGGTGTCAATCAGGTCCGGCTGATTGATCAGGAAGGACCGGAAGAAGGGTGTCCTGAATTCGGCCATCCACGCGCGATAAAGGCGCGCTGGCTGTGCAGACAGCAGATCCTGACGAAACAGTTTCAGGTAACGCAATAGGGAAACCTTGTCTGCGCGCGGCTGGGGCTTGGGCGGGATCATGGGCGAACCGAAGTGTATTTGGACACAGGCGTCTCAATCCGGCTGCGTGAGGGGGCACGTCCTCGGAAACGCTGTTTCAGCGTCAAAGGGCCTGCTGTTATCCGAAAATAGTCGTACAGACCCGGCTTATCGAATGCGCAAAGGTATTGAAAATGCAGCCGGAAAAACCGCCAGCGCAGGGCTTTCCAACGTTCAGGCGCCAGGGTTTGGGTAAAGGCTGCCGACAGGACAAGCGGCCACCGTTTCTCCTTCCCGGCCACCCCTGTAACGGCCACCGGATCACACAGCGCAAATGCACAGCCATCCCCGGGGGCCGAGACATCGACCCATGTGACGGCTGAACTGGAGGAAAGGAACTGAAGGTCGGACCGAAGGCCATGCGCATTTGGCAGAAAGGACACCATAGGCATCACCTGTCCCAGGCTGAGAAAGGACAACTCTGCCCCTTGTTGCGGCACCGCCCTGTCGCGGATCAGGTCGGCCAGAACAGACACCCCCAGATGCGCACCCGAACTGTGGCCCACCACCAGAACCTCATCCACACCGGATATCAGCGCGGCTTCAATCGCTTTGCGGAATGCGGCCAGCCTGTCTTTCAGTTTGCGCGGAGTTTCCCCCTTTAACTGTGCGGAATAGGCGTAATCATGCATCAGGTAGTAGGCAAACAACCGGTTGTCGATCTTGCGGAACCACAGCATCAGCGCAACCGCAACGGCGATACCCGGAAACAGACCCCACCAGCCAGCCGTCGCCACGGATGCCCACACGACTGCAAACGCAACCAGCAGCTGAGACACCAACATCGCCACCGGATAGAGCGCCGCAATCACCGGGCCTTTGCGCAACCGCATCAGGCGCCACAAAGCACCGGTCGAAATGTATATCCACGCCGTGTGGGCCAACTGCGCATAGGTGGCAGGGATCGACGCGGACATGCTGTCGCGCACGATGTCTGACCAGACCAGTACTTCGATCTCTGTCTCGACGGACGCACCGTCCTGAATGGACGTCACGGACCAGCCGAACAGACCCTCCGCGGACTTGGGAGCCATGGCGATCTCATATCCCGAAATCCGGGCCTGCGCTTGCGACTCGGTTCGGTAAAGCTCGCGATATCGTCGCGGCGGCATCGGGTCATAACCGGGGATGTAGAACACCCGGCGTTTGCGCACCTGTGACTGATTTCTCTGACTGCTCATGCCTTTACCTTCTGCCGCGCAGGTTAACGCAGGCTTTAGGTCAAGGTAAGGGGGTCAGACGCTCAGCCGAAATTCGCAAGCGCCGGAAAGGTTTCCAGCAACCACCAGCTGAAGCGGGTGAACAGGCCTGTCACCAGCATGATGCCCACGAACAGCAGCAGCCCCCCCATGACCTTTTCGATCACACCCATATAGGGCTTGATCCGGTTCATCACGGTCATAGAGCGGTTGAGGAACATGGCTGCGAGCAGGAACGGAATACCCAATCCAGCCGCATAGACACCCAGCAACAGCGTTCCACGCGCCACCGAGGCCTCGGATGCCGCAAGTGACAGGATCGCGCCAAGTTGGGGGCCTATGCAAGGCGTCCAACCGAATGCGAAGGCCAATCCAAGAATATAAGCACCAAAGACCGAGCCACCGGAATCACCGGTTTCGATCCGCGCTTCGCGGTCCAGAAAGGGGATGCGGAAGACATTCAGGAAATGCAGGCCAAAGACAATGACAACGGCACCGGACAGTTTGGCAAAAAGCACCTGATTTTGCAGCACGAACACTCCAAAGGCAGATGCGGTAAAGCCCAACAGCAGAAAAACCGTCGACAGGCCCAGCACAAAGAACAGCGCTGACATGGTTGCCTTGCGCCGGGCGCGGGTCTCATCCTGCATTTCGTTTATCGTGACGCCGCTCATATATGCCAGATAGGGCGGCACGATGGGCAGCACACAAGGCGACAGAAAGCTGATCAGGCCACCCAGCAGGGCAACAAACATGGCGGGCAGCAGCCCCGCGTCAATGATTTCTATTCCGAACATGTCTAAGCACATAAGTGATGATTGGCGGTCCGTCACGGGGCCAATGAGTCACATCCTCGTGCTTGGAATCTGGACAATATTACAACTACGCCCTATCCCGAAAATCATGTCAGAGATTACAGATACGCTGGATGCGCTGGGCCTTCTTTGCCCCCTGCCCGTCCTCAAGGCCCGCAAACGGCTAAAATCCATGCCGCAAGGTTCTGTGCTGCGTGTACTGGCTGATGACCCGGCAGCCATCATCGATGTCCCGCATTTTTGCGCCGAAGCTGGCCACACATTGCTGTCTCAGGATTTGGATGGCGAACATCAGGTCTATCTGATCCGAAAATCCGACTGACTTAATGAAATAAGAAAGGCGGGCAAATCTGCCCGCCCTTTCATCAGTTGCCCAACGACCACCATCCGCGCCGTTTGGGCCTGTCGGATTCTGGCTCAGGTTCATCTGCCACAGTTTCAAGCACCGGTTCAGGTTCTGCTGCCACGGGTGTTTCTTCCACGGGCGCGTCTTCGACCGGCTCATCGGCAGATTGAACTTCAGGTTCTTCCACCGCAACGATCGCTTCAGCTTGGGCGACTTCCTCAGTCTGCTCGGCAACCTCTGTTGCTTCAGGCGCAGCATCAGCGGCCTCAGCGGCTTCGCTTTGCTCGGCGACAGTCGCCTCGGCAGGTTCGGATTCAGCGTCTGAGGCCGCCTCTTCAACCGTCGGTGCATCAGCCCCAGCATCGGCACCAGTTGCTTCTGTCTGTTCCGAAGCCTCTTCTGCCACCGCATCTTTCTTACGACGGCGCGGAGCGCGCTTGCGTTTGGGCTTGGCGGGTTTTTCCTCTTCCGTCGCTTCGGCTTCGGTTGCCTCGACGGCGGTCTCGGTTTCAGCGGATTCGCCTGCGGCATCCTCCTGCTCTGTCCCTTCACCTTCATCCGCGCCCTGTTCCGGCGCGTCACCATTGCCCCCGCCCTTCTTGCGACGACGACGGCGGCGCTTGCGCTTGGGTTTGGTGTCATCTTCGGTCGGCGCGATATCCTCTTCGGTTTCTTCCTCGTCCGAAGAATCGACCAGATCCATCAGCGAGGCATCGACCGACACGACAGGTGCTGTCGCTTCGGGAACAATGCGGCTGGCAGTCTTGAATTTCTCCATCGAGAAATCCGGACTGACCAGATGCACATCGCCTTCGATCCGCACAGACAGGCCATAGCGCGATTCGATCTGCGCAATATGCTCGCGCTTCTGGTTCATCAGGAAGTTCGCGATACTGACCGGGCAGCGCACCAGAACCTCGCGTGAGCGGCGGCGCGTGCCTTCCTCTTCGATCTGACGCAGGATCGACAGTGCCATGTTGTCGTCCGAACGGATCAGGCCGGTGCCGTGGCATGCCGGGCATGGCTGCGTGGTCGCCTCGATCATACCGGGGCGCAGCCTCTGACGGCTCATCTCGAGCAGGCCAAAACCTGAAATCCGGCCGACCTGAATGCGGGCACGGTCGGTTTTCAGCTTGTCCTTCAGACGCTTTTCAACGGACGCATTGTTCTTGCGCTCGTCCATATCGATGAAATCGATGACAATCAGACCGGCAAGGTCACGCAGACGCAACTGGCGCGCCACTTCTTCCGCGGCCTCCAGGTTGGTTTTCAGCGCCGTTTCCTCGATCGAGCCTTCTTTCGTGGCCCGGCCCGAGTTCACGTCGATTGCCACCAGCGCTTCGGTTACGCCGATCACGATATACCCGCCAGATTTCAGCTGAACAGTCGGGTTGAACATCCCCGCCAGGTAGCTTTCCACCTGATAGCGTGCAAACAGCGGCAGCGCGTCCTCGTACCGTTTCACATTCTTGGCGTGCGACGGCATGATCATCTTCATGAAGTCTTTGGCGATGCGGTATCCGCCCTCGCCCTCGACCAAAACCTCATCGATATCGCGGTTATAAAGGTCCCGGATCGACCGTTTGATCAGATCGCCTTCTTCATAGATCTTCGCAGGTGCGATGGATTCCAGGGTCAATGCCCGGATCTGCTCCCACAGGCGTTGCAGGTATTCATAGTCGCGCTTGATTTCCGATTTGGTGCGCTTGGCGCCCGCAGTCCGGATAATCAAACCTGCCCCCGTGGGCACATCAATATCCGCGGCAATTTCTTTCAGTTTCTTGCGGTCAACCGCGTTGGTGATCTTGCGACTGATCCCACCGCCACGGGCGGTGTTTGGCATCAAAACACAATAGCGACCGGCCAGCGACAGATATGTCGTCAGGGCCGCCCCTTTGTTGCCGCGCTCTTCCTTGACGACCTGCACCAGCAAAACCTGGCGCACTTTGATCACTTCCTGAATCTTGTACCGGCGCGGGCGTGGCTTGCGCGGAGGGCGGATGTCTTCGCTGTCGTCTTCCTCGGCCACGGATTCAATCGTGTCATCTTTCGCGGCAGCGTCAGCGTGTTCTTCATCCGCGTCGCCATCATCTGCGTCCTGGTCATCTTCAGACAATTCAGACGCTTCATCGCCATCGTCAGCGCTTGAAGCATCCGCCGCGTCATCAGAATCCCCTGCTGCGTCGTCTTGTGAAGACTCAACCGTTTCAACCTCAGCCTCGTCTTCCGAAGCCGCTTCCTCTGCAGTGTCATCTGACACAGCTTCCGGCGCTTCGTTGTCCTCAGGCTCCTCAACAGGTGTTTCAGCGACGACTTCCATTGGCGATGTCCCCTCGGGCACCTCCATGTCCGCTTCGTCACTGTCGTCAAAATCGATGGTTTCCATACCGGTCGGCTCGGTCGAAACTTCCATCGTTTCGACCAAATCGTCCGACTTCAGATCCGCGGCCTTTGATCGGGACCGAGAACGCCGCTTTTTCGGCTTGCCCTCGTCGGCCTCATCCCGCGCCTTCATGGCCTCGGCATAGGCGCGCTCTTCCTCCATCAACGCCTCGCGGTCGGCGATGGGGATCTGGTAATAGTCCGGGTGAATTTCCGAAAACGCCAGGAAGCCGTGCCGGTTCCCGCCATAATCCACAAAGGCCGCCTGAAGCGACGGCTCAACCCGTGTTACTTTTGCAAGATAGATGTTGCCAGCAAGCTGGCGCTTGTTTTCGGATTCAAAATCGAACTCCTCGACCTTGTTTCCGTCGACCACCACGACGCGGGTTTCCTCCGCGTGGGTGGCATCGATAAGCATTTTCTTAGCCATGTGTCCTTGGTGCACCGCGCCAAACGCGTTGTCCTGACCCGTCCAGGTGGACAGGCACATTTGGGGAGGTGTCTTGTCAGGGCGATATTGGACGGCGCGCGGCAGGGTCTGGCGCTGTGGCCCCCTGCCCGGTCACTCAATCGTTGCGCGCGCGTCATCGCGGTTCTTCTCCGACAGGCGCGTTAGCCGCAGCCTGCCCATTATTCCTTTCGCCCGACATGTCGGACTCAGGTACTACATTGCCCCAAATGAGGCACAATCGGTCTGCTTTGCGGCGAACAATCCGTCATCACCATCAGCAAAGCAGCGAAACTCAATGATTCGGGGCTTATGGACACAAAAACTGGCCCGGCCCGTCCGGACACAATAAAAGCAGTCCTGTGGAAAAGACAATGGGCAAACTGCACCGCCCCTGCCACGGCGTGCGGGATCGCCTTCATCTGGCCAAAAATATCCCGGGGGAGTCGCCAAAGGCGACGGGGGCAGAGCCTCCGCCACAAAGTTTACAGATAGTCCGAGCGCTGGAGACCGTATTTGGCCATCTTTTCATTCAGCGTCCGGCGCGGCAGGCACAGCTCATCCATCACAGACGCAATCGAACCTTTGTGCCGCCGCATCGTGTTGTCGATCAGCATCCGTTCAAAGGCTTCGACATATTCCTTCAGCGGCTTGCCTTCGGTGGTCATGACCGGCTGCATTTCCTCGTGATCCGACATCAACAGTGAAGCGATCGTTCCGGACCCGCGGCGCGATTGCAGCACCGCGCGTTCGGCAATATTGATCAACTGGCGCACGTTCCCCGGCCAGGGCGCCTGTAACAGCTGCGCCGCTTCCTGAGCACTTACCTGAGGCGCATCACAGCCGTATTCTTCGGCGAACTGCTCGCTCAGACGGGTAAACAGGGTCAGAATATCCTCGCCCCTCTGGCGCAGGGGCGGCATGGTGATGCGCAAGGCGGCCAATCGATAGAACAGGTCAGGCCGCAAGACATCTTCGGAGGTTTTTCCGGCCTCTTGCAGGTTCGAGATCGCTACGATGCGTGTCTCGGCCGGCGTGCCCTGCTCGTTCATCACGCTGAGCAGCTTGGCTTGCAGGGAATCGCTGAGCGCTTCGACATCTTCCAAAACCAGCGTTCCGCCCCGCGCCTCTTCGATGGCGGGCAATTGGGCGTCTTCAGGCATCATCGGCCCAAACAGACGTTTGGCCAACGCGTCTTCCTCGTGCGCCGCGCAGGACACCAGCACGAATTTCTTGCCGGCACGGCTTCCAACCGCGTGCAGGGCGTGTGCGACAAGCGTCTTTCCGGTCCCTGTCTCTCCGTCGATCAGCACATGGCCATCCGCCTGACCTAGATCGAGGATATCCTCGCGCAGGCGTTCCATAACCGGGCTGGCACCGATCAGTTTGTTCATGATCTGGGTGCCGCCGGACAATTCCCGGCGCAGCGCGCGGTTGTCCAATGTCAGACGCCGCGCACTGCTGGCCCGTTTGGCCAGTTCAGACATGCGGTCGGGGTTGAAGGGTTTTTCAAGGAAATCGAATGCACCGACACGCATCGCCTCAACAGCCATCGGAACATCGCCGTGACCGGTGATCATGATCACGGGCAAGGTGCTGTCAGCGCCCATCAGCTTTTTGAGAAGCTGAATGCCGTCCATTCCGGGCATCTTGATGTCCGAAATCACTATCCCCGGATAATCCGGACCCAACACCTTGAGCGCATCTTCCGCGCTGGCGAAGGTTTCCGTGTCATAGCCGGACAAAGCGAGCCACTGGCTGATCGATTGGCGCATGTCCTGTTCATCGTCAACAATGGCAATTTTCATGGCTTGTGCCATAGTCATTCCTCGTTATTCCGCGGCTTCAAGGCCGTCGCTTCCCAGTGCAGGCAACTGCATTTCAAACACCGCACCGCCATATTGGCCGTTGCGTGCAGTCAGCCGTCCCCCATGGTCGTTCACGATCCCCGACGAGATGGCAAGCCCCAGACCAACACCGTCTCCGGGCTGTTTGGTTGTGTAGAACGGCTCGAACAGGTTTTCGATATCCTCGATTCCGTGCCCGTTGTCGCGTACGGTCAGCACAGCCGTGTCACCAGCTGCCAAGATGATTTCCACATCCGGCTCCGCCACTGATTTGGTGGCGTCCAGCGCGTTTCGCAAGAGGTTGACCATGACCTGTTCGATGCGCATTCGGTCCCCCATCACGATCACGGGTTCCTCTGGTACGATCTGTGTGATCTTCACGTGTCGCTGACGCAATTGCGGCTCCATCATCGACAGGGACGAGGCCAGCGCTTCACCAAGATTTACTGGTGAAAACGCATCTGCCCCCTTGCGTGCATAAGACTTCAGCTGCCGGGTAATTGCGCCCATCCGTTCGATCAGACCATCGATGCGACCAAAGCTGGCAAGGGCCTCTTCCGGCCGGTTGCGGCGCAGCAGCAGACGGGCCCCGGCCAGATAGGTTTTCATTGCCGCCAGAGGCTGGTTCAACTCGTGACTGACCGCCGCCGACATCTCGCCCAGGGCGGCCAGTTTCGAGCTTTGCGCAAGCGTCTGTTCGGCCAAATCCAGCGTCTTTTCAACCCGTTCACGTTCAGCGATTTCCCGCTGTAGCCGTGCATTCAATGCGCGAAGCTCTGCCGACTCGCGCTGGAACAGGGTCATGCGCAACGTGGCACGGCGGCTCAACGCATAGAACGCAAGCGCCAGAAGAATCGCAAACCCCATGATTTCCAGCGCCAGAACACTGTTCACCTTTTCCCGGATCGAGGCATAGGTCGTGAACGAGGTCATCTGCCAGCCGCGGAAAGGAATACGCGTCTCGATCCGCATCACCGCTTCGCCCTGAAGATAGGCATCAGGCGGCAGCGCGGTCCAATCGGTTGTTGCCCGGATGGCGCGCTGGATCGCACCTTGTGGCGGTTGGCGCAGCATCGCCGTGTTCTCATCCAGCCCGCGCCACCGGGGTTCAGTAGACAGAATGATGTTGCCGGTGCTGTCGGTAACCATCACTGCATCCGAGATACCGGCCCAGGCGCGTTCGAACTTCTGCAGGTCAACCTCGACGACGATCACCCCCAGAAACTCCGCCCCGTTCTCCAACCGGCGCGAATACACAAAGCTGTATCCGCCTGCATCCTTGGGAATAACGGAAAATATCGTCGCGTTCGAGCGGATCGCATCCACAAAATAGGGTGTGTTCCGGTGCCCCTCGCCCAACCTGTTCCGGTCGGTCGCGGCAACTGTGCGCCCGTCGCTGTCCAGCAATACCAGTGAGGCCGCGCCGATCTCTTCCACGAATGAAATAAGGCGCTGTGTCGACAGGGTGTAATCGCCTGACTGCAATGCCGAAATCAACGTCGGGTCGCGGGCAAGCAATTGCGGAACAATCGAGTTGCGGCGCAGTTCACTCAGCAAGTTGCCCGAATACAGCGTCAGCCGCAGTTCCGCCCGGTTGCGCGTGGATTCGGTGAACCTGTCGGTCAACAGCCGGTTCGTGACCCACACCGTTGCAATTGTCGCGACCAGCAGAACAAGAACCGCCAGCCGCAACCGCCAGCCCAGCGGTGCACCACGAAACGGTTTCAACATATTTGACCAGCCAGATCGAACTTCGGGGTTCATGGCGAAAGGTTACGCCCCGGCGGGCGAGACCTCAAGTCACGCCGCTTCAAACACACCTGACAATGCGCGGAACAACGCCACCCCATCTGTGCCGCCATGGCCCTGATCTGCTGCGCGTTCGGGGTGCGGCATCATTCCAAGCACGCGGCGGTTTTCCGACAGGATCCCGGCGATATCCCCGACCGAGCCGTTCGGGTTTTCGGCATAGGTGAACGCGATCCGGTCCTGATCTTTCAAAGCGGCCAGTGTCGTGTCATCCGCAAAATAGTTGCCATCGTGGTGCGCAATCGGAATACCGATCACATCGCCTGCGTTGTAACCGCTGGTAAACGCGCTGTCGCTGGTTTCAACCCTTAGGCCAACGGTCTTGCAGATGTATTTCAGCCCGGCATTACGCAGCAAGGCGCCCGGCAAAATGCCGGTTTCGGTCAGAACCTGAAAACCGTTGCAAATTCCAACGGCATAACCGCCACGTTGCGTGTGTTCGACCACGGCCTTGCAAATCGGCGATTGCGCCGCGATTGCGCCGCAACGCAGGTAATCTCCGTAAGAGAACCCGCCGGGAACACCCACGATATCAATACCTTCGGGCAAAGCCGCGTCTTTGTGCCAGACCATATCGACCTGAAAACCGGCCTGCTCAAAGGCGACGGCAAGATCTCGGTCACAGTTGGATCCGGGGAATACGATTACGGCTGCGCGCATGGCGGGCCCTCCTACGAGACAAAATCTGTGACAACCGCAACACCCGGAGGCGTTGGATGGTCAAAAGCGGCAAGCTCGGCGCTTACCTGGTTCAGGGTTATTTTCCGGGTCACCAGCGGGCTCAGGTCGACCCCTTGACCGGTGATCAGGGACAACAGCGATGGATAGCGCCAGCTTGGCATTCCACGGGTGCCAAACACGGAGAGCTGACCAGAATAGAGCACATCCATCGGCAGCGACATCTGCACATGGTCCCCCGCGGGCATTCCGATTTGCACCATGCGGCCCATTTTACGCAGGGATCGCATGGCGGAAACGGTCGTGGCTTGGACGCCAAGTGCCTCGATCGCAACATCGGCACCGCCACCGGTGATGTCCTTCACCGCCTGTGGGGCATCACATGTCGCGGCGTTGACCACCGCATCGGCGCCCAGAGTTTTGGCATAGGCCAGCTTGTCTTCGGCGATATCGACAACGATTACACACGCGCCAAGCGCCTTGCCCAGAAGAAGCGTTGATATTCCGACACCGCCGCCGCCAAAGACAGCAATCCACTCACCACCCCGCACCTGCGCCCGGCCAACAAGCGCCTGCCACGCCGTGGTTACGCGGCACCCCAATGCGGCGGCGATTTCAGGCGCGATGCTGTCGGGCAAGGATGTCAGGTTGGCATCGGCATGAGCGACGGCAACATATTCAGCAAAAGCCCCGTCACAGGTAAAGCCGGGTACGACCTGGTTAGGACAGATTGTCTGATGACCCTGCGCGCAGTCCGGACAATGCCCACAGGCTAGGATGAAGGGCGCAATCACCCGGTCCCCGACACGCCACCGTGCGACGCGCGTTCCGACCGAGACCACCTCGCCGCAAAACTCGTGACCGGGTGTCATGGGCAGGACAACGTCGGGGTCTGAGCCCGACCAGGCGTGCCAGTCGGACCGGCACACGCCGCAGGCCAGCACCCGCACCACAACACCGTCTTCGGCGGGAACCGGGTCGGGGATCGTCGACACCTCAAGCGGTTGACGATAGGTGATCAGACGCGCGGCCCGCATCAATCAGGCCAGTTCGATCTCGTAGCGTTCGATGACGGTGTTGGCCAAAAGCTTCTCGCACATCTCGGTCACGTCTGCCTCGGTCGCGCCATCGGCAAGCTCAAGATCGATGACTTTGCCTTGGCGCACGCCTTCGACCTGATCAAAGCCCATAGCACCCAATGCGTGCCGTACTGCTTCGCCCTGCGGGTCCAGCACCCCGTTCTTGAGCATCACATGAACCCGTGCTTTCATTTTGGCAACTCCAACTGTGGGCCGCATACAAGGCCCATTTCGTTGCGCGGGGGATAGCGCGCCTGATGGGTTTCGACAACCCTGTTTCAAACGCAGTTTGCCGCAGGCGAGTGACGATCCTGCGCCGTCAGTTGGACCTGAGTAGTTTTGTTGGCGCAGCAGCTGGAAACTTCGGTATAGTCATCTGATTTAACGGCCCGGCCACACGCAAACACCCTGCTCTGCCAACAACTTGGCAAAGGCAAAACGCCGCCCTGAGGGGGCGGCGCTGCTGAGATGGAATGTTTAGTTGATCAGCGTCGGCTTGGTGACATTACTGGCAGGCAGCACACCCAGCCTTCGGGCGACCTCGGAATAGGCATCTGTCAGGCTGCCCAGATCGCGGCGGAATACATCCTTGTCCAGTTTCTGACCGGTCTTGATATCCCACAGGCGGCAGCTGTCCGGGCTGATTTCGTCCGCAACAACCAGCCGCTGATAGTCGCCTTCAAACACGCGCCCAATTTCGATCTTGAAGTCAACCAGACGGATGCCCACCGCCAGCATCACGCCGCTTAGGAAATCGTTCACGCGCAGCGCAAGGCTGAGGATGTCGTCCATGTCCTGCTGGCTGGCCCAGCCAAACGCGGCGATGTGTTCCTCGGTGACAAGAGGATCGCCCAAGGCATCATCCTTGAAGCAATATTCAACGATCGGACGTGGCAATTGCGTCCCTTCGGCAATGCCAAGACGTTTCGACATCGAACCGGCCGCGTAATTGCGCACGATCACTTCCAGCGGAATGATCTCGCAATTGCGCACCAGTTGTTCACGCATGTTCAGGCGCCGGATGAAGTGGTTCGGAATGCCAATCTGGGTCAGCCCGGTCATGAAGAACTCGGACAAACGGTTGTTCAGCACGCCTTTGCCGTCAATCACGTCCTTCTTCTCGGCGTTGAATGCGGTGGCGTCATCCTTGAAATACTGTACGATGGTGCCCGGCTCGGGGCCTTCATACAGAATTTTGGCCTTGCCTTCGTAAATTTTCTTGCGACGCGCCATAAGCGACCTTTCCAGACTGGCGAAAGGGAATGAGTCCCTTCACGTTGGCGTCCTCATAGTGCAAGCCCTGCGTTCCCGCAAGTTCGCTGCCCCGAGGGCCTTTGACGCAGCGCAAATACCTTGCACCCAGAGTGTCCTATTGTCATATCATCAGTGAGAAACGGTAATCCAAGGGGTCCCCAACCAATGACCACATTCGACGAACGTGAAGCCGCGTTTGAAAGCAAATTCGCCCATGACGAAAAGATGCAGTTTATCGCACGGATGCGCCGCAACCGCTTTATGGCTGTCTGGGCGTCAGCGCTGAAGGGCGAAACTGTTGAACAGGCACGGAAATACGGACAGGAACTGGTTCATACCGACCTGCAGCATGTCGGCGAGGACGATGTTGTCGAGGCAGTCAAAGCCTACCTGGGTGATCTTGCGGACGAAGCCACGATCCGTTCGAAAATGGCCGAGCTTCTGGTTGAGGCCAAAGAACAGGTGATGGCGGAAGGCGAGCATTGATTGCCTGAATTGCAAAACTCATGATCTTCATGAGTTTTATGAATTTGATTTGACGCCCTGGTCATGAGACATGGGGCGTCTCTGTTTTTTAGCAGCGTTTATACGCTTTTTCTGGAATAACCCTATGACAAACGCGCTGAGCAAACTTCTGGACACCAAAGACGCCATCCTTGCGGACGGTGCAACGGGGACCAACTTATTTAACATGGGTCTGCAATCAGGTGATGCGCCTGAGCTGTGGAACGTGGATGCTCCGGACAAGATCAGGGCGCTGTATCAGGGGTCAGTCGATGCGGGCAGCGACCTGTTTCTGACCAATACGTTTGGAGGTACTGCGGCGCGTCTGAAACTGCATGATGCGCAGAACCGCGTGGGCGAGCTGAACCGTATCGGCGCAGAACTCGGACGTGAAGTCGCAGACAAAGCCGGGCGCCCTGTTGTCGTGGCCGGATCGGTTGGACCCACCGGCGAGATTATGGAGCCGGTCGGCAGCCTGTCGCATTCCGAAGCGGTTGAAATGTTCCATGAACAGGCCGAGGCTTTGAAAGCGGGCGGGGTTGACGTTCTTTGGGTAGAAACCATCAGCGCGCCCGAGGAGTTCCGCGCGGCAGCCGAGGCCTTTGCACTGGCCGACATGCCCTGGTGCGGCACGATGAGCTTTGACACGGCCGGGCGCACAATGATGGGTGTCACCTCGGCCGATCTTGCGCTTTTGGTTGAAACCTTGCCAAACCCACCGATCGCTTTTGGGGCCAATTGTGGTACCGGCGCGTCGGATATCCTGCGCACGGTTCTGGGTTTTGCTGCGCAAGGCACCGAGCGCCCGCTGATCTCAAAGGGCAATGCGGGCATTCCGAAATACGTGGATGGCCATATCCACTATGACGGGACACCCGAACTGATGGGTCGGTATGCTGCCATGGCGCGGGATTCGGGCGCCACAATCATTGGCGGGTGCTGCGGCACCATGCCCGATCATCTGCGCAAAATGCGCGAAGCGCTGGATACCACTTCGCGCGGCGAGCGCCCGACACTGGATCAGATCACCGAGGCATTGGGGCCGTTTTCGTCGGCTTCCGACGGAACCGAGGACGACGCGGGCCCCGAACGCCGTACGCGTCGCCGCCGCCGCGCCTAACGCTTATCAACGCCCTTCGAATTTCGGAGGGCGTTTTTCCATGAACGCCACTACACCTTCAGCAAAATCCCGCGACCGGCCACATTCGCCTTGAAGATGCGCCTCGGTCGCAAGCTGCTGCTGCAGTGTGTTTTCGTACGTCCCGCGAATGGCACGTTTGATCGCGCCATAGGCCGCAGTTGGACCTTTGGCCAGATATTCTGCCCTTTTGTGCCAATGTGCGGCAAACGCATCATCGGGCACAGCTTCCCAGATCATGCCCCATTCTTCGGCCTGCCGGGCGCTGATCTTGTCAGCAAACAAGGCGGCCCCCATCGCTTTGGCCAAGCCCATCTGGCGCGGCATGAACCAGGTGCCCCCGGCATCGGGCAGCAAGCCGATACGTGCAAACGCCTGTAGGAAATACGCACTTTCCGTTGCAATAACCACATCCGCACACAGCGCAAGGTTGGCGCCTGCACCCGCAGCAGGTCCGTTCACAGCCGCGATCGTCGGAACCGGACAGCTGTGGATGGTTTCCAGCATCGGCTCGTATTCGTCGCGCAATGATCGTTCCAGATCGATCTTGCCGGTCGATGATGCATCGCCCAGATCCTGCCCGGAACAAAACGCCGGACCTGCCCCGGTGATAACGATACAGCGCGCTTTAACCGCGGCGTCTTTCATCGCGTGGGTAATCTCTGCCCGCATCCGAGTGGTCAGCGCGTTCATCTTGTCCGGTCTGTTCAGGGTCAGAACCGCCAGACCGTCCGATATGTCCAATAGAACCGTTTCGTAATTCATGAAGACTTTTTCCCTCGCGCCACGTGTTTCAGCACATTTACTTGTCCGGGCAGGTTGGGAAAAGCAGAACCAAACGTCAGTCTTCAAGAATTTGGCGAAGGCGTTCCTGTTCTTCTGCGCTTAGAGCTTCGGTTTCACCTGAAACCTGCGCCCTGGCGCGTGTGCGAAGAAAGTTCAACCCGACTGCGGCAGCGATCAGCAACATGATCGGCCCGGCGAGCCACAACAGCAGATTCGAGCCGCTGGTGGTGGGCTTGAGCAAGACATATTCGCCGTAGCGGTCAACGATAAACGCGACGGCCTCTTCGTCGCTGTCACCCGCAACCAGGCGTTCACGCAAAAGCAAGCGCAGATCGCGTGCCAGTTCAGCGTTGCTTTCGTCAATGCTTTCATTGCGACACACCAGGCATCGCAACCCAACACTCAGGTCGCGCGCGCGCTGCTCCAGTACAGGGTCGTCCAGAACTTCATCAGGTTGTACCGCAAACACCGGCGCTGCCAGCAGCAGCAGGATCAATACAAGGCGTTTCATTCTGCGGGTACTCCGCCAGCGGGGGATTTGCGCGCACCTGCGGCGACACGGAACCGCCTGTCGCTCAGGCTAAGGACACCGCCGAGCGCCATCAGGATACATCCACCCCAGATCCAGTTCGCCAAAGGCTTGATATAGGTGCGCATGACCCAGCCGCCATCTGCCTGCTGATCCCCGATGACGACGTAAAGATCACCAAGAAAACGATAGTCAATCGCGGCCTCGGTCGTCGGCATGCGTGCAACGGGATAATCCCGTTTCTCGGGATGCAGCGTTCCGATGACGCGACCGCCCTTTTCGACCAGAACATCAGCCGTGGTTGAAAAATAGTTCGGCCCCTGAACCCGTCGCACGTCCTGCAACGTCAGTGTGAACTGACCTACTTCGAAGGGCTGGTTCAGCTGCGCCACACGGATATCTTCTGCCTCCCATGCGGTCAGACCGGCAATCGCAAAGATCGTCACCCCAAGGCCTGTATGGGCAACTGCCTTACCCCAATCGGCGCCTGGAAGTCGGATCAGACGTTTGAAGCTGCCATTGCGGCCTGTCCGGCTCCACAAATCAATGGCTGCACCGAATGTGATCCATGCCCCCAGGAACAGGCCTACGGGCCCTAACGCGCTGCGGCCGGTCTGCATGGCCCAAACCAACAGCGCAATCGCCAGCGCGAGACCAAAGGCATAGCGCAGGGACCAGGCCGTTTTGCCCAGCCGACCGCGTTTCCACGGCAGCATCGCCCCGATTGGCAGAATCAACCCCAGCAAAACCATGAACGGAGAAAACGCCGCGTTGAAAAACGGTGCCCCAACCGAAAGTTTGCGGTCAAACATCATCTCGGCCACCATCGGCCACATCGTCCCGACAAAGACGACGAAGCAACTGACCGCCAGAAGGACATTGTTCACGATCAGCGCGCTTTCGCGGCTGACCATGCCAAAAACGCCCTTGGCCTCCATCGCCTGTGCCCGCGCGGCAAACAAGGTAAGCGCGCCACCGATGAAGAAGACCAGAATGATCAGGATGAACACTCCCCGTTCAGGATCATTGGCAAAAGCATGTACCGAGGTCAGCAGACCTGAACGCACGATAAAGGTGCCGATGAGGGAAAATCCAAACGCGATGATTGCCAGCAGAATGGTCCAGCTTTTCAATGCTTCGCGCTTTTCCACAACTATTGCCGAATGCAACAGCGCCGCCGCCAACAGCCAGGGCATGAAGGACGCGTTTTCGACCGGGTCCCAGAACCAGAAACCGCCCCAACCGAGTTCGTAATAGGCCCACCAGGACCCCAGCGCGATACCGATAGTCAGGAAAACCCAGGCCGCCAGCGTCCAGGGGCGCACCCACCGGCCCCAGGCCGCATCGATACGCCCTTCAATCAGGGCAGCAATCGCAAAGCTGAAAGCCATGCTCAGCCCGACATAGCCGAGGTACAGAAACGGTGGGTGGAAGGCCAACCCGGGATCCTGCAGCAGCGGGTTCAGGTCGCGCCCGTCAAACGGAGCGATGGCCAGCCGGTCAAACGGGTTCGACGTTAACAGGATAAAACCGAAAAACGCCACGGCAATGGCCGATTGAACGGCCAGAACACGGGCTTTGAGTGTCGGTGGCAAGCCGCCACCAAAGAAAGCCGCCATCGCTCCAAACAGGGTGACGATCAGCACCCAAAGCAGCATGGATCCTTCGTGGTTGCCCCATGTTCCGCTGATCTTGTACAGCATCGGCTTTGCCGTGTGGCTGTTCTCGACCACGATCCTGAGGGAAAAGTCAGAGGTTACAAACGCCCAGATCAAAGCACCAAACGCAAACGCCGTCAGCAGGAACTGCACGATGGCGGCGGGCTCTGCAAAAACCATCCAGCCGGTCCAGCGTTTTGAGGCGCCGATCAGCGGCACAACGCTTTGCACAATTGCGACAAAGAACGCGAGGATCAGGGTGAAGTGGCCAAGTTCTGTAATCATGCCCCGGAATATACGCCGGTGCGGAACCGGGGGCCATGACCTTTAGCTTGTTCTGCACGCACAAAGTGTCGCGGGTCAGATACCGCGAAGCTTTCGCCAATCGTTTAGCGCCTGGTTTTCCTCGGGACGTATGACATCGCGGTTCAGCACAGCATCCGGCCCGGGGTCAGCAACACCGGGGCTGTCGCTCTGCATTGTGCGCAAGGCTTCGATATTGCTCATGACCGTTGGCAGTTGCGTCATGGTTGAGCGGATATCCCGCTGAAAATCCTGCATTTTACTTTGGTGACGCGCGCCAAAGTAAAACGAAACGATCACGCCCAGCAACCACCACAACGGCTCTGGCACCAAGGCTATGCCCTGCATCCGTGCGGCAAACCATATTGGGTCGACCATGGCGGCAACGAACAAGCCAAGCGTTCCCAATGCCAGTGCCGGGCGCGGCAACCTGTTTACGCCGTCCATGACACGGTCAAACAGGCCCTTCTGAGGTGCCTGAAATTCGCTACCGAACTGCAACATGGCCTGAGTTTGAACCTCGTAAGCGCGTACTGCGCTTGCTTCGGTGTTTTCACGATAGAGTTCTGCGGTTTCCTGCAAGACGTTGCGCCCGTTGCCAAACAGCAGCGCCAACACACCTGAAATCAGCCCCATGCCGCGATCCTTCTGTTAAAATCGCTGTCCGACAGGTGATAACGCGGCGAAAGGAACTCTTCCGCCCGTATTATCCAGCCACCTTTGCCGCCTGATCGGCTACGCGCGTATTTTCTGGATGCAGGCCGCCGATCAGCAAGGCGAAAATAGTAGTTTCGCCGCGCAATTCCGTATGCGTCGCGCAAGACGTCAGGCTCTGGCTGCGCCGCGCTTTCGCAGGCCGCCACGGTTTGCGGGCCTATCACGCCGTCGGCGGTGACGTTAAACCCCATTTCCTGTAGCAGCCGCTGAAGGATCTTCACCGCCTGCGCACCGGCATTCACATACATGTCGAAAACCGAAGCATGCAGGGTTTCGGGAAGCTCCGCAATGTGCGGCTTGTCGAAATAGTGCTGCACAAAGATGTCGACCGCTTGTCGAGCGGACACTGCGCGCACATCCGCCTCGTCAACCCGACCGTCGCCAGTCAGATCCAAACCCAGCCTGCGCAGGGTGTGAATCGTGACCCCGAACTTGGTTGCCCCGCCCGGATCGTCGGGGTCATCAACAAAGCCCCCTTCACGGGCCACAATCTCTTTGGCAATTTGCCGAACCGTTTGCATACCACCCTCGTAACGTTAGGTGGCCACACCGTTTCCGACAGAAATTAATGATTTAAAACGAAACGGAGCGCTGCATGCACCATGCACGCAACGCTCCGTAACAGAGTCAAACGGCTTCAGCTTTCTTCCGCGCCTTTGTAGACACCTTGCTCTTTCAGAGCGTCCATGACCTCTTTCGGCATGTAGGTCTCATCATGTTTGGCAAGAATTTCAGTCGCTTCAAAGACGCCGTTCACGTAACTTCCCGTGCCGATCATTCCCTGATTTTCCGAGAAAAGGTCAGGCAGAACACCTGTGAACGAGACCGGAACGCTTTCGCCGCCATCCGTTACAACAAAACGGATGGTTTCGCCCTGTCCGCGGATGATCGAGCCTTCTTCGACCAAGCCGCCAATCCGAAACACTTCGGTCGGTTTCGGCGGCTCTGCAATCACCTCGCTGGGCGAGCGGAAAAAGTTGATCCCGTCCTGCAATGCCCAACCAATCAACGCAGTTGCCGCCACCAAGGCAACAACTGCCACCAGAATGACTTGTACGCGCCGACGTTTCTTGAGCGTTTTCATACCATCCTCACGGGAAAAGCGGGGCCATCATCAGGCCCAGAGTTTCATCTTCACCTAACATCAGGTTCGCGTTCTGCAAGGCTTGCCCACTGCTACCTTTTGTCAGGTTATCCAGCGCCGCAATCACAATTGCGCGCCGCTCAATCCGATCGGCCACAACACCGACGTGACAGAAATTCGACCCCCGCACATGGTGGGTCGAAGGGGTCTCACCCATCGGCAGCATCTGGATGAACGGCTCATCCGCATAGGCTTTGGCAAGCGTTTCGTAGATGCTGTGCGGGTCACCCTTCACATAGGTTGTGGCCAGAATACCCCTGTTTGCAGGGATAAGGTGGGGCGTGAACTGCACATGCACAGCCCGACCGGCAAGTTTCGAAAACTCTTGATCGAACTCGCCAAGATGCCTGTGTGTCCCACCGACGGAATAGGCATTGCTGCCTTCGCTCAGTTCAGCGTGCAGCAGGTTTTCCTTCAGTGACCGCCCTGCCCCTGATACGGCGCATTTCAGATCAAGAACGATATCGTCCAGATCAATGACCCCGGCGGATATCAGTGGCCGCAGAACATATTGCCCGGTCGCCGCATTGCACCCGGTACCCGCAACAAGCCGTGCCCCCTTGATGTCTTCGCGGTAGAACTCGGTGAGACCATAAATCGCCTCTTCCTGCTGTTTTAGCGCGATATGCGGATTACCGTACCATTTTTCGTACTCGTCGGGGTCTGCCAGCCGGAAGTCTGCGGACAGGTCAATGATTTTCAGGCCTTTCGGCAAGTCCCGGATCACTTCCTGACTGGTTTTGTGCGGCAAGGCGCAAAAACACAGGTCGACCTGCGCAAAGTCGATCTCGGAGATTTTGCACAAGTCCGGCAGATCCAAGTGGCGCAGATGCGGGAAGACCTGCGCCATTGTCATGCCAGCCTTACGTTCGGCGGCCAACGCGACGATATCCATGTTCGGGTGCTCGGCGATCAGCCGCACCAGTTCAGCGCCGGTATAGCCCGAAGCGCCCAGAATTGCGATTTTATGGGTCATGTCAGACCTCTTTCACTTGAGTGTCACATGTTTCGACCGCCGATGCGACGGCCTTGAAATAAGGGAAGCAGAGCGGCTGCGTCCTTGACCTAAGTCAGGCAGCCTGGAACGTGATTTGTCGTCGGAGGAACTGCGTCGCCCGGTCGCTGACAACATTGGGTTTGCCCGTTGTCAGAAAACCACTTGGGCCCTCGCCCAACATGGTGGGATGACGTTGCAGGTAATCTGCCAGACTGTCAGCAACAAGCGCACCCTGGCTGTAAACCTGCACATCTTCACCCAACGCAGCCTGGAATGCTTCGGCCATCAACGGGTAATGCGTGCAGCCCAGAATAGCGGCCTGAGGTTCCGGCATCTTGCGCTTGAGCGCATCCACATGGCTGCGCACCAGGGCTTCGGCCAGGATCATGTCGCCGTCTTCTATGGCATCCACAACGCCGCCACAGGCCTGTGCCTCGACATCCACACCGATGGCCCGAAAGGCCAATTCACGCTGAAAGGCCCGACTGGATACCGTGGCAGGCGTTGCAAACAATGCCACATGTTTGACGGCCACTTCGCGCGGCGGAGAATTGTCGCCCCATTGCCGTTCGGTCAGCGCTTCGATCAACGGGACAAAAACGCCAAGAACGCGTTTGCCGCTGGGCACGCCCTCTTCCTGCATGCGCCGCAACGCTGCGGCGCTAGCCGTGTTGCAGGCCAGAATCACCAAATTGCAGCCACGCGACCACAGATCCTGAACCGCCTTGCGGGTCAGCTGATAGATATCCTCGGCATCACGCACTCCGTAAGGCGCGTGTGCACTATCTGCAAAATACAGGAAATCAACGTCCGGCAGACGTTGCTGCGCGGCGCTCAGGACGGTCAGACCGCCCAAACCGGAATCGAAGATACCTACTGCCATTAGATCCTTCAGGCGCGATGCCGTTCCTCAAACTCATAGCCGTAATCATAAGACTTCAACGGCGTTGGAGACAGCTCATACGTGGCTTTGCGCAGGAAATCCATCATCTTGCGCGTATCCTTGCTGAGCGGGTCCAGAATGTCACGGCGTATCGGCTCTCCGATCACGACTTTCACCGATGTATCAACGCGTTTCTTGAACTCTTTAATCAGCAGGCCCATGCGCAAAGTACTGTGCAGATGGCTGGCGATCTGAAACAGACGAGACGTGTGGCCATCAAAGAAAACCGGAACAACCGTGGCATTCGATTTGGCCACCATCCGCGCGGTAAACCCGCGCCAACCCGGATCCATGGGGTGGGAAAACGGCTTAACCCCGGTGCTGACCGTCCCACCGGGAAAAATGCCGATCGCGCCGCCTTCGCCCAGATAGCTGAGCGCGGTTTTGCGGGTCTCAAGGTTCAGTTGCATCGCCTCTTTCGTTTCATCAAACGAAATTGGCAAAATGATGCGATTCAGGTCTTCGGCCTTGCGAAACACCCGATGAGCCAGAATGCGGAAATCTCCCCGCGTCTCGGACAGGATATGTCCCATCATCAGGCCATCCAGAATTCCGTAGGGATGATTGGCAATCAGGATCAGAGGACCGTCTTTCGGAATATTCGAAAGCGATCCCCCCGCCACGTCCAGAGTCAGCCCATAGCGTTCGACCATCACGGCCCAAAAGTCGCGCCCATTGGCAACGTCTTTCTCGTACCCGTCCGCGCGTTTGATCAGGCGCATACGGCCCGTCGTGTTCTCCATCAGCTTGATAACCATCCGCCCGCCTTTGGTTTCGGCGGAATGCGCGTAGGAAATGTCGCGAACGGCATGACGACGAGAAGGCATATGGGTCTCCGGCTTGCTGCCTGCAAAATAAGTGCAAGTAACAATTTTGCCTAGCTATCGTGACTCGCTTGTGACGTTTTATTCTGCCGCGGCCTGCAACCCTGCCCCTCCGCCGCGAATGACGGCCAGCAATTCCTCGCGCCGCTTGGCTGCTTTGGCCTCGTTCGCGCGCAATACGGGGCCAAACCCACGGATATCCAGCGGCAAACGGGCCAGGGCGGCAATCGCATCGCGTGTGGTCTGCGACACACGCGGCAGAACCTCGCGCATGTCCTTTTCATATTGACGGATCAACGCACGCTCCATCCTGCGTTCCGACGAATAGCCAAAGATGTCCAATGGCGTACCGCGCAGCACCTTCAACCGGGTCAAAAGCTTCAGTGGGCCAAGGATGGCTTCGCCAAACGCACGTTTGCGGGGTCTGTCGTTGCTGCCCGATCCCCCCAAAAAGGGCGGAGCCAGATGGAATGTCATCTTGAAATCGCCATCGAACTCGGCGGCCGCTTTGTCACGGCTTGTCAGAAGAAGGCGCGCGACTTCGTATTCATCCTTGTAGGACAACAGCTTGTGATAGCCTTTTGCCACCGCTTCGCGGATATCCGCATCCTCAACACTGTCGACCAGCTTGCGATACCGCTTGGCCAGCCGCGCACTTTGGTAGTCGGTCAGGTGGCTTGCGCGGGATTCGATCTTCTGATCCAGCGATTTGGGCATCTCGGTTACGGTCGGGGACAGAATGGACTGTACCTCTGCCGGATGAAGAACCGCCCAACGCCCGATATCAAACGCACGCTTGTTTCGTTCAATCGTAGTTCCGTTCAATTCGATGGCATCAAAGATCGCCTGATGGCTGACGGGCAACAACCCGCGCTGCCACGCTGCGCCAAAAATCATCATGTTGGAATAGATCGAGTCGCCCATCACGGCGCGTGCCAACTCGGTCGCGTCAAACAGCGAGACATCTTCTTTCAGTCGTGCTTGAAGAGCCAGTTCCAATTGATCGGCGGGAATGCGGAACTCGGTATTGCGCGTAAAGTCGCCTGTTACCGTCTCATGGCTGTTCACAACGGCGCCTGTACGGCCAGTGCGGGTCAGGCCCAATGTTTTGGCTCCGGCGGATACCACCAGATCACCGCCGATCAGCGCATGGGCTTCGCCGGTTGCGACACGGATGGCGCTGATGTCTTCGGGTGTGTTGGCCAGACGGCAATGGATGTGTACCGCGCCGCCCTTCTGCGCCAAGCCCGCCATTTCCATCATGCCCGCGCCTTTGCCGTCAATCTGGGCAGCTTGCGCAAGGATCGCACCCAGCGTGACAACACCGGTTCCCCCGACACCCGTGATCACCACGTTATGCGTACCGCTGATTTTGGGCAGCACCGGCATCGGCAGGTCGGGCAAGTCGATTTCGGTTGTTGCCTCTTTGCGGATCTTCGCCCCCTCAAGCGTAACGAAGGACGGGCAAAAGCCGTTCAGGCAGGAATAATCCTTGTTGCAGCTTGACTGATCGATGGCCCGCTTGCGCCCGAGTTCTGTTTCCTTGGGAACGATCGACACGCAGTTCGATTGCACCCCGCAATCGCCGCAGCCCTCGCAAACATCGGTATTGATAAACACACGCTTGTCCGGGTCCGGGAACGTGCCGCGTTTGCGGCGGCGGCGCTTCTCGGCCGCACAGGTCTGAACATAAACGATGACCGAAACACCCTCAATCTCGCGGAACTTCTCCTGCACCTGCATCAGTTCCGCACGCTCGAATGTCTGAACACTCGACGGCAGAGCCTTGAAGTTCACGTCTTCCTTTTCGTCATAGACCAGAGCAACCTCACGGACACCCATGGCTTTGACTTCGGCAACGATCCGTTCTGCGGTCAGATCGCCTTCATTCTCCTGCCCGCCCGTCATGGCGACGGCATCGTTAAACAGGATCTTAAAAGTGATGTTCGTGCCCGCAGACAACGCCGCGCGGATCGCCTGAACGCCCGAGTGGTTATAGGTGCCATCGCCAAGGTTCTGGAACACGTGTTTGGTGGTCGAAAACGGGGCCTCACCGATCCAGTTCGCACCTTCACCGCCCATCTGGGTAAAGCCCGTGGTATTCCGGTCCATCCACTGGACCATGTAATGACAACCGATCCCTGCATAGGCACGGCTGCCATCGGGGACTTTGGTCGAACTGTTATGCGGGCAGCCCGAGCAGAAATACGGAAGCCGTGTTGCGATTTCCTGTGCGTTGTCGGCCCGGCGCGCCTCGGACAAAGAGGCCAGCCCGGCCCGAATACCATCGGTTTCACGCCCTTCTTCGATCAGGATCTCACCCAGCTTTTCAGCAATCATGATCGGGTCCAGCGCGCCACGGGTCGGGAACAGTTCATCGCGGTGCAACGTACCGGCGCCGCCCTTGTACCACCCATAAACCCGGCGACCGCGGCGGTCGTCAAAGATAGCTTCTTTGACCTGAACCTCGATCAGCTTGCGCTTTTCCTCGACGATCACGATCAGGTCCAGCCCTTCGGCCCAGTCGTGGAACCCGACCATGTCCAGCGGGAAAGTCTGCCCCACCTTGTAGGTCGTGATCCCCAGCCGTTCGGCTTCGGATTCATCGATGTTCAACAGCGACAGCGCATGGGTCAGGTCTAGCCAGTTCTTGCCCGCGGCAACAAACCCGATCTTTGCACCCGGTTTGCCCCAAATCCGCTTGTCCAGCTTGTTGGCATGCGAAAACGTCTCGGCTGCAAACCTTTTGTAATCGATAACGCGCGTTTCTTGCAGGTGCGGCGTGTCCCCAAGGCGGATATTCAAACCGCCTTCCGGCATATCGAAATCAGGTACGACGACCTGCATTCGGTCGGGGCGACCATCCACAACCGAGGTAACCTCGATTGTGTCCTTCATGGTCTTTAGCCCGACCCAAACCCCGGCAAAACGGCTGAGCGCAAAGCCGTATATTCCGTAGTCGAGGATTTCCTGCACGCCCGCCGGGCTGACGACCGGCATATACATATCTACCAGTGACCATTCGGACTGATGCAACACGGTCGAGCTTTCGCCGGTATGGTCATCACCCATCGCCATAAGCACACCGCCATGTTTGGCGGTTCCGGCCATATTCGCGTGGCGCATGACATCACCGGACCGGTCTACGCCCGGCCCCTTGCCGTACCAAAGCCCAAAAACCCCATCGAACTTGCCGTCGCCGCGCAAGCCGGCCTGTTGGCTGCCCCACAGCGCCGTTGCTGCCAGATCTTCGTTCAATCCGAACTGAAACGTAACATCGCTTTGGGACAACTGCCTTTGCGCCCGCATCATCTGCTGATCAACAGCGCCAAGTGGCGAGCCACGATATCCAGTCACCAGCCCCGCAGTGTTCAGTCCCGCCAGCCGGTCTCTGGCCTTTTGCATCAGCATCAACCGGACAAGCGCCTGTGTTCCGTTCAGAAGAACGGGGCTTTTCTCAAGATCGAACCGGTCGTTTAACGTAATCTGTGGCTGACTCATCAGACGTCTCCCCTCGCCAGATCAGTGTGCATGTACTCAGCGCATTTTAGGTCATAATTTCTGACCTGTATAGGTTTTATGCACTGAACTGTAACGATTTCGGCCTTTGATTGTAGAACTTGTTACCTGTTTCATATAGGCGTTCGAAAAGATAACGAAAGTTGCGGCGATGGATTGGGACAAGCTTAGAATATTTCACGCGGTGGCCGATGCGGGCAGCCTCACACATGCAGGGGACAAGCTCAATTTGTCTCAATCCGCCGTGAGCAGACAGATCCGTGCGCTGGAAGAGTCGTTGGATGCCACCCTTTTTCACCGTCACGCCCGGGGGCTGATTCTCACCGAACAGGGTGAATTGTTGTTCGACGCCACATCCGCCATGTCAAAACGGCTGGACGCAGCTGCCGCACGCATTCGCGACAGTGAAGAAGAGGTCTTTGGCGTTCTTCGGGTCACGACGACCTTTGGGTTCGGCACACTGTGGCTCGCCCCTCGCCTGCCCAAGCTTTATGAACAATATCCTGATCTGAACATCGACCTGATGCTGGAAGAACGAGTTCTGGACCTTCCCATGCGAGAAGCGGATGTCGCCATTCGCATGAAGGAACCCAGCCAGGCAGATCTTGTGCGAAAACGCCTTATGACGGTTCAGATGGCGCTTTACGCGACGCACAACTACATCGAAGCGCATGGCGGAATGCTGAAATCTCTGGAGGATATCCAAAATCACCGGCTGATCTGTCAAACACCCGCGGCACCCCAGGTGGGCGCCAGCGCGGCCATGGTTCGCCACCTTATGACCTACAATCCCGCATCCCTGTTGACGGTAAACAACTACTTCGGCGTCCTTCAGGGAGTGTTGCACAATCTCGGCATTGGGGTTCTGCCAGATTACGTCACACAGGATTTCCCGCATCTTGTGCCAGTTCTGTCGGATGTCGAAACCGCTGACGTGCCGGTCTATCTGGCTTATCCCGAAGAACTCCGACACTCCAAACGTGTCGGGGCGTTCCGCGACTTTGTGCAGGACGAGATCATCGCACAGCGCAAACAACTGAAAAAGATGGGAAAACTTTAGCTATGCATAAATGGCATAGCGGGCATGAGGACATTTCAGGGTTAAATTCCTTGAACGTTTACAATCTGACCCCTAAATGAGCACTCGAAGGCGGTGATGCTGAAACGCTCATCATCTTCATACCTCCCTGTTGGACTACGGCCGAGCTTATTGCTCGGCCTTTTTTTTGCTCTAGGCGTTGCATCAAGTCAGCGAAAGCTCTGGGAAAAATACACGCATAGGCATATGATCCCAAAAAAACGAGATAATTTCGTGTTCGAGGGAGAATCATGTTCCACCCATTCCGCCTTATGTTGGCGATTGTCTGCACTCTATTTTTGGCGGTTCCGCTTTATGCGCAAGATACCGGCTCAACTTCTTCAGTGACCATTCCGGACGATCTAACACCTGAGCAGGTCGATGGTCTGGTTGCCCGCATGTCAGATGACCAGGTGCGCGCCATTCTGTTAGAGCGCCTTGATGCGGTCGCCGAAAAGCAGGCTGCCGAGAAGGCGAACGTGGAAGACCCGCTGACCGAAATCAGTGAGATATGGGCCGAGATGGTCTCGTCCTGGACACATGTTCTGACCACGCTTCCCAATATTGTCACGGCACAGATAACTGCGTTTGGCAATTTCAGCGACACGTTTGGAACGTCCGGCGTCCTTACCCTGTTTGGGCTTGTTCTTTCTGTGTTGATTGCGGGTTTCATAGCCGAGAAACTGTTCATTTTCCTGACCCGTCGCTGGCATGAAGCGACCGAAGTTGGGGATGAGGCCGATCTCAGGGGCGCCATCAGTTACCTGTTCCGCAGGTTCTGCCGCGAAATTGCCGGGCTGATCGTGTTCTATGTTGTCATTCGCGCGATTGGTCGCGGGCTTCTGACACCCGAACAGATCACTTATGCCGCTCCGTTTGTGTTCTATCTGATCTGGATTCCGCGCCTGGGGGCTGCGGCCTCACGTTTTGTTCTGGCACCGGAGAAGCCAAAATATCGGCTGGTGAGTATTGACGACCATTGGGCAAAATATCTGCATCGCAATCTGATCGGGCTGTTGATCCTGATCGGGTTCACACTGTTTGTTGTGCGATTCAACGCCCTAAATGGTATCACAGGGGACGACACACGCATCGCCTTCTGGCTGAATGCGGCAATCCATGTCTATATCGCCGTCATCGCTTGGACCGCGCGCGACGGGTTGTCTCAGATGATGCTGGGAACAGACCCGGACCGCACAAAATTCGATGAAGAAGTTGCGCATTATTATCCCTACTTCGCCATTGGCGTTTCGGTGACAATCTGGCTGCTGGTCGAATTCCTGGTCGCGCAACGCGATCCGTCGACGCTCAGATTGCTTGGAGGTGGTGCGCATTTCACAACCATGTTCTGGTTGCTGATTGCCCCTGCCCTCGACACTTTGATCCGCGGGCTGGTGCGCCACTTGCAGCCGCCAATGTCAGGAGAAGGCCCGCTGGCCGAACGCGCTCATCGCGCGGCCAAGCGCAGCTATATCCGGATTGGGCGGGTTATTGCGGGTTTGGTCGTGGTTTTCATGATCGCCCGCACGTGGCATCTTGACCTGCGCAATGTCGCCTCGGCCGGTGTCAGTGCCGAAGTTGGCGGCGCTGTCATTGAATTCCTTCTGATCATTGCGGTCGGCTACATCCTGAACGAGGTTGTTTCACTATGGATCAACCGCAGGCTGGCCAAGGAACAGACCGCAGCTGAAGCAGTCGACGAGGAAGCAAGCGGTGAAGGCGGCGGTGCCGGGGGCTCTCGTCTGGCGACGGTTCTGCCGCTGATGCGGATTACGGCCCAAGTCACAATTTCGGTAATCTTTGGCCTGCTGGCCTTGGGTGCGCTGGGTATCAACATCACACCGCTTCTGGCCGGTGCCGGTGTTCTGGGTCTGGCCATCGGCTTTGGTGCTCAGAAACTGGTGGCGGATATCGTCGGTGGTGTTTTCTTTCTGGTCGATGATGCCTTCCGCGTCGGCGAATATGTCGATGTGGGCGGAACCACCGGAACGGTCGAAAAAATCTCGATCCGTTCAATGCAACTGCGTCATCACAGGGGGCCTGTGCACACAATCCCTTATGGTGAAATCCAGAAGCTGACGAATTACAGCCGTGACTGGGTGATCATGAAGCTGAAATTCACCGTGCCTTTCGATACCGATCCCAACAAGGTCAAGAAAATCTTCAAGAAGATCGGGGCCGAGATGATGGAGGACGAAACCCACAAAGAAGGCTTCCTGCAACCCTTCAAGTCTCAGGGTGTGTTCGACTTCGACGATGTCGGCATGATCATTCGCGGTAAATTCATGGCAAAGCCCGGCAAGCAGTTCACCTTGCGCAAGGAAATCTTCAACAAGGTCAAGGCCGAGTTCAAGGCCAACGGCATCGACTTTGCCCGCCGCGAGGTGCGCGTTGCAATTCCCGGACTGGAAGAGGTCGAGCATCTGACGCCCGAACAGAAGACTGCTGTTGGCGCCGCAGCTGCTGCCGAGGTCAACAAAGACCAGGGATCGGCGTAACCTTCGGGGTTTACGTCGGCGATTTGCAGCAGGACTGCTGTACGGTTATTCGGAACCGGCCGTGATGCCGGTTCCGTTTTTCTTTGAAAGACGCGACCTGCGCCGTCTTGACCCTTTCCACACGCGCGTGCTTGCCCTACAAGGCGCGCAATCTCGGCCCACTTGGACACAGGACAGAAGATGCAAGAGCCCGCCATCACACCCGATCTGATTGCCGCACATGGGCTCAAGCCCGAGGAATACGACATGATCCTCGAGATCATCGGGCGTGAACCGACCTTTACCGAGCTTGGCATTTTCTCGGCTATGTGGAACGAACATTGTTCTTACAAGTCGTCGAAGAAGTGGTTGCGCACTCTTCCGACCTCGGGACCTCAGGTCATTTGCGGACCGGGCGAGAATGCCGGTGTCGTGGATATCGGCGACGGTCAGGCCGTTGTTTTCAAGATGGAAAGTCACAATCACCCGTCTTACATCGAGCCCTATCAAGGCGCGGCAACGGGTGTCGGCGGCATCCTTCGGGACGTGTTCACCATGGGTGCCCGCCCGATCGCTTCGATGAACGCGCTGTCCTTCGGTGAACCCGGCCACCACAAAACCCGCCAGCTGGTCAACGGCGTGGTCGAAGGCATTGGCGGCTATGGCAACTGTTTCGGTGTGCCTTGCGTTGGGGGCGAGGTCCGCTTTCACCCGGCTTACAACGGCAACTGCCTTGTGAACGCCTTTGCCGCCGGTTTGGCCGACAGCGACAAGATTTTCTACTCTGCCGCGTCGGGCGTGGGAATGCCTGTGGTTTATCTGGGTGCCAAGACCGGACGCGACGGTGTTGGCGGCGCGACGATGGCCTCGGCCGAGTTTGACGACACCATCGAGGAAAAACGCCCTACTGTTCAGGTGGGTGATCCCTTCACCGAGAAACGCCTGATGGAAGCAACGCTTGAGCTGATGCAGACCGGTGCCGTGATCTCGATTCAAGACATGGGTGCCGCGGGCCTGACCTGTTCCGCGGTTGAGATGGGCGACAAGGGCGGTCTGGGCGTACGTCTGGATCTGGAAAACGTCCCCCAGCGCGAAGAGAACATGACAGCTTATGAAATGATGCTGTCCGAATCTCAGGAACGCATGCTGATGGTTCTCAAACCCGAACTTGAGGCCGAGGCCCGCGCCGTGTTCGAAAAATGGGATCTCGATTTCGCAATCGTTGGCGAAACCATTGCCGAAGACCGCTTCCTGATCATGCACAACGGTGAGGTCAAGGCCGATCTCGTCCTGTCCAAACTGTCTTCGACCGCGCCCGAATATGATCGCCCTTGGGTGCCGACGCCCGAAGCCGAAGAACTGGCTGAAGTGCCTCAGATCGA
The DNA here is from genome assembly GCF_056534665.1 of Ruegeria sp. P8. Lineage (NCBI taxonomy): Bacteria > Pseudomonadati > Pseudomonadota > Alphaproteobacteria > Rhodobacterales > Roseobacteraceae > Ruegeria > Ruegeria sp. P8. The sequence continues at coordinate 93,703 of NZ_JBQERC010000002.1, read as the reverse complement.
CCCGATTGACGGCCTGCGCGCCCTGCTATCGTCGCCCAACTACGCGGGCAAGCAGTGGGTTTATGAGCAATACGACACGATGGTAATGGCGGATACAAACCGGACACCGGGCCTGGGTGCGGGTATGGTGCGCGTGCACGGCACCGACAAGGTGCTGGCGTTTACCTCTGACGTGACCCCGCGCTACGTCCGCGCCAACCCGGTTGAAGGCGGCAAACAGGCGGTGGCCGAAGCCTACCGTAACCTGACGGCTGTTGGGGCGAAACCGTTGGCTACCACCGACAACCTGAACTTCGGCAACCCGGAAAAGCCCGAAATCATGGGTCAGTTTGTCGGCGCCATTCAGGGCATCGGCGCCGCAGTCGGCGCGCTGGATATGCCGATCGTGTCAGGCAACGTGTCACTGTATAATGAAACCGACGGTCAGGCGATCCTGCCCACCCCCACAATTGGCGCTGTCGGGCTGCTGAAACACAGTGATGAAATCATCGGCAATGAGGTGCGCGAAGGCCACGTGGCTTTGGTGATCGGCGAAACCAAAGGCCATCTGGGTCAGTCCGCCCTTCTGGCCGAGGTCTTCAACCGAGAAGATGGCGACGCGCCACATGTGAATCTGGACGCCGAGAAACGCAATGGTGATTTCATTCGCGCCAATCGTGGAATGATCAAGGCCTGCACAGACCTGAGTGATGGCGGTCTTGCGCTTGCGGCCTTCGAACTGGCCGAGGCGGCCGGGGTTGGCGTTTGTCTCGATGATGCACCGACGGAATTCCTGTTCGGGGAAGATCAGGCACGGTATCTGGTCGCGTGCAACTTTGATCAGGCCGAGGCGTTGATGATCGCGGCAGGTCAGGCAGGTGTGCCGCTGGTCTCTGTAGGTCGTTTTACTGGAGATACCGTCAGGATCGGCGGTTCGGAGGCCTCGCTAGAAGACCTGACGACCGTTTTCCGCAACAGCTTTGCCGACGCCGTCGCCTGATCAGGCTGAATAAATCTCGCTCGAAACCTGCGTTCTGAATAAGCGCAGGTTTCGTCGTTTTGGCATATTCATGTGCCCTTGCGCGCCCGGTTCAGGCGCTCTACATCTTTGGAAAGACCTTCAGGAGTTACCTACATGCCGATGAGCGCCCATCAAATCGAACACCTGCTGCGAGAAGCTTTTCCTGACGCGGATATTCAGGTCGGCGGCAACGACGGTGTTCATATGTCCGCCATGGTGGTGGACGAGAGCTTTCGCGGCAAAAACCGGGTGCAGCAACAACGCGCGGTTTATGCCGCGCTGAAAGGCAAGATGGATGGCCCAGATGGTGAGCTGCACGCGCTGGCGCTGACGACGAAAGTACCTGAGTGAGTGCAACCGTCTGGATATACGGCATTTGTGGACTGATTGCCTTTGCCGGCAGCGCCTTTATTATCAGATCGGCAATGAAAAATAGGCGCTCCGACAAAATTCGGGGTGTGAAACCTGGTCACGGAGACCAATTGATAGACCACGGAACCGTGTTGGGAGGCGGCGGTGGTCATGTAACCGTGTCTCGGGTCACCAGAGACCCACAGGCCTACGCCAAAGCGATGGTTCCCAAAAAATGAGTTCATGGCAGGTTTGGATATCAGCAATCGCAGCTTTGATAGTTGCCGCCGCGCTGATCGAAGCCTATGTGAAGCGGAACAGAAAACGCAACCTCGCCGACATGCGTCCAGATCCGGGTGAACTCAGCAAAGTGGGCGGCCTTGAGAGGTACGGGCTTGATCCGGTGGAAATGGCGCAGGCCGAACACCGGCGGCTTGAAACGGAAGGATGGGCACCCAGTTTGCCCAGTGATGGAACAATCCCCGCAGGTGCGGATGAAAAGGAAAAACAAGATGACCGACGTTAAGACCCAGATCGACCAAACCGTCAAAGCCAACGATGTGGTGCTGTATATGAAAGGCACCAAGGAAATGCCGCAATGCGGGTTCTCCTCGCGCGTGGCTGGCGTGTTGAACTACATGGGCGTTGAATACACGGATGTGAACGTTCTGGCCGATGAAGAGGTGCGTCAGGGGATCAAGGATTATTCCGACTGGCCCACTGTGCCCCAGCTTTACGTCAAAGGTGAGTTTGTTGGCGGCTGCGATATCATCACCGAGATGACTCTGTCGGGCGAACTGGACGCGTTGTTCGACGAAAACAACGTCGGCTACAACAAGGAAGCAGCCGACAAAATTCGCGAAGCAAACGCGTAATCCAGCCTAACGGCTGGAACAACCCCGGTAGATATCCTGCTCAACGGCGGCGCCTGCCGCCAAATAGCTTACGGACGCGTCCCACCCTTTCGAGCGCAGGATGTAGGTTCCACCATCACCAATGGATTCGTAGCGGATACCAGACCCGCTTTGGACTTGACGCATCACAACCAGAGAATTGTCCACCAAGGTTGCCGCTGCACCCGTACTGTCCGGCGCGTTGAAATAGGTGACAGGCAGCGGTATTCCGTTTTCACAGGTGAAGGTGACAGACAGAATATCGATCTCAGCCAATGCTGTTGTCGCGGGCGCAATCAGCGCCACCGCACAGATGAATTTGCGCAGGAACTTCATCGTGCCTTTTTCTCCTCAACTACTGCGGCCAGCGCTTCGGCCCGTGCGGCCAGTTCGGCCAGCGTATCTGTAACGGATGGTGGAACCACAGCCACTTCAATGCGCTCAGGTTCGGGCGCCGGGGCGCTTCGCAGCGCCTGAAGCTCGGCTTCGGCTTCGGCCAGTTTCCCTTCGAGCGACTTGACCTTGTCCTCTGTTGCCGCAGTCTTGTCGGCCAGCATCAAACCGGCCATCAGCAACATGCGGGATTCCGGCATACGACCGATCTGATCGGACAGCACCTGTGCCTCGTCGTCCAACACTTTGGCGGCAGCGTGCAGAAAGGGCTCTTCCCCGTCCCGGCAGGATACGTCAAAACCGCGCCCGCCGATATGAATGGTCACTTCGGGCATTACTCTACCTCACCTTCAACAAGTTTCGCCTGCGACAGCAGAGGTTCCAACCTTGCAAGAACGGCCTGCGCTTCGGCGGCGTCTGACGCCTGCGCCGCGCGCGTTGCTTCCAGTTCCGCGACGGTGGCCCGGTTCAGCAGCTCGGCATCTGCGACACCTTCGGCGGCGGCGGCGCGCAATTCGTCTATCGCAGTGCGCAACTGCTCGTTTGCCTTGCGCATCCGTTGCAGATCGTCGTCCAGCCGCGACATTGCAGCGCCGTGGCTGGTCCGTTCAGCGCGCAGCATCTCAAGCTCGGCGCTCAGGTCGTCGACGCGGACAGTGTCTGACAGTTCTTCCTTTAGACGGCTGTTTTCCGCCTTCAGCGCCTCCAGCTCGGTGCTATTGTCCAATGCGGCCTTGGCTTCGGCCAGTTCAGCGCGTGCGGCTTCGACCGATGCGATTTTCGCACGGGCTTCTTCCAGCTCGGATCGCAGAGCGTCTGTTTCGGCTGTATCGGCCGGAGCGGTTCGCAACTCCTCAAGATCGGCACGCAACCCGTCCACTTCCTGTTCGTGCTGTTCCTTCAGGGTTCTCAGACGTTCCTGAAGCTGCGCGTTCGCAACTTTTTCATCTTCAAGCGCTGCCTGGAGGCCGTCATCTGGCCGGGCATCTACGGTCGCACCGCCCAATGCGTCGACGCCCGCTCCGATACGGTCCATCGCCGCAATAATGCGGTGCTGTAATTCCTCAAGTTGGCTCATGCCCCTGTCACCTCTTTATCAAGGTTCATTCTGTTGCGAAGCGATCCGAATCAAAATCGAATCCCGCCTGCCGCCAGTCTAACGGAATGCGACAGAAAATACCCACTGTTTGCTTTCAACCACTTGGGCCACGCACTTCAAGCAATCCAGGCGGATAAACCCCGGTTCTGCTTGCACTTTGAGTGCTGAGTGGTATTGAGCCCGCAATCTGCTTTTTATCCAAAGGAACAACGCCCGTGGACCTGACTGCGCTGCGCAATGCCAACCCCGAACACTGGGACAAAGCTGCGGCCATCCGCACATTGACCCTTGATGCCGTCGCCGCTGCAAACTCCGGACATTCCGGTATGCCCATGGGCATGGCTGATGTCGCCACCGTCCTGTTCGAAAAGCATCTGAAGTTTGACGCCTCGGCCCCGAACTGGCCGGATCGCGACCGCTTCATCCTGTCCGCCGGCCATGGTTCGATGCTGGTCTATTCGCTGCTGTACCTTACGGGATATGCAGATGTGACGCTGGAGGAGATCAAGAATTTCCGCCAGTTGGGCGCAAAAACCGCAGGCCACCCAGAAAACTTTCTGGTCGCTGGTGTTGAAACCACGACCGGACCGCTGGGTCAGGGTATCTCGAACGCCGTGGGCTTTGCGATGGCCGAGGAAATCCAGCGCGCGCATTATGGCAAGAAGGTTGTCGACCACTATACCTATGTCATCGCGGGCGACGGCTGCCTTATGGAAGGCGTAAGCCAGGAGGCAATCACCCTGGCCGGTCGTCACGAGCTGAGCAAGCTGATCGTCTTCTGGGACAACAACAACATCACCATCGACGGCACCGTCGACATCGCCGACCGCACCGATCAGGTTCGCCGCTTTGCGGCCTCGGGCTGGCATGTGATCGAAATCGACGGTCATGACCCCAAGGCCATCGACGCAGCCATCGTTCAGGCGAAGAAGTCGAACAAGCCGACCATGATCGCGTGTAAAACCCACATTGCTCTGGGCCACGCGGCGCAGGACACGTCAAAAGGGCACGGCGCGCTGACCGATGCGGATCAGCTGAAGGCCGCCAAGAAGGCTTATGGCTGGGCGCATGACGCGTTTGACGTGCCTGCCAGTGTCAAATCCGCATGGGAAGCTATCGGTGCGCGTGGCGCTGCCGAGCGTTCGGAATGGGAAGAGCGTTTCGCACAACTGTCCGAGCGTAAGCAGGCTGAGTTCACCCGCGCATATGCATTCGAGGCCCCCAAGCGTCTGGCCGGAGCCATTCGCGCTTTCAAAAAACAGATGTCCGAAGATCAGCCGAAACTGGCCACCCGTTCGTCTTCGGAAAAGGTCCTGAACGTTGTAAACCCGATCATGACCGAAACCGTTGGCGGTTCGGCGGACCTGACCGGGTCAAATAACACAAAATCGGCCGATATGGGCGTGTTCCTTCCGGAAAACCGCAAGGGTCGCTATATCCATTATGGTATCCGTGAACACGGCATGGCGGCGGCGATGAACGGAATGGCGCTGCATGGTGGTATCCGCCCCTATGGCGGTACATTCATGGCCTTCACCGATTATGCCCGCCCGTCCATGCGTCTGGCGGCGCTGATGAAGATCCCTTCGGTTTTCGTGATGACCCATGACTCGATCGGTCTGGGCGAAGACGGCCCGACCCACCAGCCGGTCGAGCATCTGGCAATCTCTCGCGCAACACCCAACACTTTTGTGTTCCGCCCCGCTGACACCATTGAAACCGCCGAGTCATGGGAACTGGCGCTGACCTTCAAGGACAGCCCGTCGGTCCTGTCGCTGACCCGTCAGGGTGTTCCAACGGTACGTACCGAGCACAAGACCAAGAACCTGACCTCACAGGGTGCTTACGTTCTGGCCGAAGCAGAAGGTAAGCGTCAGGCAATCCTGATCGCCACAGGTTCCGAAGTGTCGCTGGCCATGGAAGCCAAAGCGATGCTCGAGGCCGAGGGCATCGGCACCCGCGTCGTCTCGATGCCGTGCATGGAGCTGTTCGCACAGCAGGATGAAGCTTACCGCAAGCGCGTCCTTCCGGCGGGTCCGGTCCGCGTTGGTATCGAAGCCGCGGTTCGCGCTGGTGGCTGGGATCGTTGGTTGCTGGGTGAACGTGGCCGCGAAGCCAAAGCCGGGTTCATCGGCATGTCCAGCTTTGGTGCCTCGGCCCCTGCGGGAGAACTGTACAAGCATTTCGGCATCACCGCCGAAGAGACCGTAGCAAAGGTCAAGGAATTGTTGGGGCTGTAAATCAGTCCCACCTGATCGAGCAAAGGGCGGCCTTGGCCGCCCTTTTCATTTGGGTTCAGCCTTTACCCGAAGCGCAAGTTCTTCAAAGGCTTTTAGAGCGTAGTCCAGTCGCAACTCATACCGTCCTTGCACCACCACTTTCTCAGGTGCTTGCAGGCCGAGGCAAGACAATGCTTGGCGAAGATGTGTTCCAGACAGCTGAACATAAGTAGCCGATTGACCCACTAAAGCGTTGAAAAAGCGTCCCCCGAACCAACGGCTACGCTCCTGCGCCCTGAAAGCGGTATCAACACGAAAATGCAAGAAACTGTACAGCTCGGATTCATCGAATGGGACCTCGTCGGCAGCAACACTCAAAGCAGAAATAATTGAGGATCTGCCGTTTGATCCGCGGGTGCCCACTTTTCGATTAAGCGGGCCATCGATGGTCGTGCCCAGACGGTAACGGGTCAATTCAGTGTTTCGCATTCTTACTTAACAGTGGTGCTATGATCCGGGTTGCAACAGGGATCAAAACCAATCCCCAAGCCAAACCAAATACGCCATCCATCGTGGCCTTGGATACCCACTCAACCGCGCCAACCCATTGATCAGACACAGTATGCCCAATGGCATAGGCCCAATCATGGATATGATGGCCCAACCATTCAAAGCCCAACACCTCCATCCCGTGGATGACGATCGAGCCCCCCACCCACAGCATCGCCGCTGTTCCGACAATGGACAGTGTTTTCATCACCGCGGGCATTGCCTTGACCAACCCTCGGCCCAGACCGCGACCGATAGGTGTCGGCGCGTTCTGCGCCAGATAAAGCCCAACATCATCCATCTTCACGATCAACGCCACCGAGCCATAAACCGCCACCGTCACGCCAATCCCCACAACGGCCAAAGTTGCGGCTTGCATCCAAAGGTTCGGCGCTTCAATCGCCGCCAGTGCAATGGTCATAATCTCGGCTGAGAGGATAAAATCAGTTTTGATCGCGCCCTTGACCTTCTGTTCTTCCAAGTGGCCCGGATCCCGGTTTTTCATGTCTTCCTCTATGACGTGACTTCCATGAGGAAACAGAACGTGAAAAATCTTCTCGGCGCCTTCAAAACACAAATATGATCCACCCAGCATCAACAGTGGGGTGATCAGCCACGGGGCGAAATTGGCCAGCAGCAAGGCTACCGGCAACAGGAGTATGATTTTGTTGAAAACCGAACCGCGCGCGATACGCCAGATGATCGGCAATTCGCGCGCCGGGGCAAAGCCTTGAACGTATTTTGGTGTTACCGCAGCGTCGTCAATGATCACACCGGCCGTCTTGGCCCCTGCCTTGCCCGCCGCGGCCACGACATCGTCCACCGATGTCGCCGCAACCTTGGCGATCCCGGCCACATCGTCCAACAAGGCCAAAAGACCACTCATTGCGTTTCCTTTCCCAATCACTGCCGCATCTGGACCCTACCTGATCCAACGGCTAGCGCAAGCGTTAGCGCAACCGTCGCAGGTTTGCGCTAACACCTTAAAAATATGCCGTTTTTGCCCTTTTGAGATTCCCATTTCGCCGCTATATGGCCCTCAACGCAAGCGCATCAGGAGACGTCACATGACCATCAAGGTCGGTATCAATGGTTTTGGCCGTATTGGCCGCTGCACCCTGTCGCACATCGCCGCGTCGGGGCGTAACGACATCGAAGTGATCAAAGTCAACGCAACCGGCCCATTGGAAACCTCTGCGCATCTGCTGAAATATGACAGCGTTCATGGGCGTTTCCCGCGCGAAGTTTCAATCGAAGGCAACACGATGGATCTGGGTCGTGGCCCAATGCAGATGTTTTCGACCTACGATATGAATGAACTGGACTGGGACGGCTGTGACGTCGTTCTGGAGTGCACCGGTAAATTCAATGATGGCACCAAGGCCAAAACACATCTGGATCGCGGTGCGGGCAAGGTGCTGCTGTCCGCCCCCGGCAAAAATGTGAACAAGACCATCGTTTTTGGTGTGAACCACAACACCCTGACCGCGAACGACAACATGGTGTCGAACGGCTCCTGCACCACAAACTGCCTGGCCCCGCTAGCCAAGGTGCTGGACGAGGGTGTCGGCATTGAACATGGCATCATGACCACCATTCACGCCTATACCGGAGACCAGCCCACGCTGGACCGTCGCCACAGTGATCTCTATCGCGCCCGCGCTGCCGCAATGTCGATGATCCCGACCTCAACCGGTGCTGCCAAAGCTTTGGGTGAAGTTCTGCCAAACCTGAAAGGCCGTCTGGACGGGTCCGCCATCCGGGTTCCTACCCCGAATGTTTCTGCGGTTGACCTGACGTTCCGTGCGTCGCGTGACACCTCGGTGACCGAAATCAACGCAATCGTCGAAGAAGCAGCCAAAGGCCCGATGCAGCGTGTTCTGGGATATGAGCCCGCGCCTCTGGTATCAACCGATTTCAACCACACCGAAGAAAGCTCGATCTTCGCACCCGACCAAACCCGTGTCGTCGATGATCGCATGGTGCGCGTGCTGGCCTGGTATGACAACGAGTGGGGCTTTTCGGTTCGCATGGCAGACGTAGCCGTCGCCATGGGCCGCCTTAACTGACCCTTCGGACTTCGCTTGTACGTTGGTGCCCACTCAGGTTATCTGAGCGGGCATTTTCATTCGGAACCGACATGAACAATCAAATTGCTATGTGGCTTGGCGTCCTATTGCTTGGGGGCATGATGCTGGACGTGGCCTTGTATGGTACCGAGCACATGTTGTTCCTCGGTAAGAAGCTATACGACTTTCTGGATTGGCTCGCTTTTTGGCGATGACTGAGGTTTTTCTTGACATTTCTCTTGATCTGTAATTGTTAGCGCTAACTCATATGGCTGAGATATTTGTACGGAGCGAACCATGACCCTGAAACTAGCGATCAACGGATTTGGACGGATCGGGCGCGGGGTTCTGCGCGCGGTGATGGAAAGCGGGCGTACAGACGTTGAGATCGTCGCGATCAACGACTTAGGCAAGCCCGACATGAACGCGCATCTGTTCGAGTTTGACAGCGTTCATGGCCGTTATCCCAACCCTGTCACGCTTACAGACGCCGGCCTGGATGTGGGGCGCGGCCCGATCCGCCTGAGCAGTGAGCGTAATCCCGAAGACCTGCCATGGTCTGATATCGACGTTGTTCTGGAATGCACCGGGGTTTTCCGCACACGCGAAGCGGCTGAACGTCACTTCAAGAACGGATCACGGAAAGTCCTGATCTCAGCCCCTGCACGGGGTGACGGCGGTGTGAAAACCATCGTCTTTGGCGTCAACGACAGCGAGTTGACGGCCGAAGATCTGGTCGTTTCGAACGCATCCTGCACCACGAATTGCCTTTCTCCGGTTGCCGCAGCGCTGGACGCTGGTCTTGGCATCAAACATGGCAACATGACCACCGTTCACGCCTATACCGCCAGCCAGCCTGTGCATGACACGGTTGGAAAAGACCCCTACCTGTCGCGCGCCGCAGCCCTGTCGATGATCCCTACTACAACCGGTGCAGCCGCCGCTGTGGGGCTGGTACTGCCGCAACTCAAGGGCAAATTGACCGGTCAGGCCATCCGGGTACCAACCCCGAACGTTTCGGTCGTTGATCTGGTTGCCGAGGTTTCGCGCCCAACGACCGAAGATGAGGTCAATCAACTGTTCATTGATGCCGCAGCAAAGATTCCCGGTGTTCTGGCGGCGGAAAGCCGTCCTCTGGTCTCTGTCGATTTCAACCACGACTCGCACAGCTCGACCGTGTCACTGGCAGAAACCAAAGTCACCGACGGTACGCTGGTTCGCGTGTTGGCCTGGTATGACAACGAATGGGGATTTTCGAACCGGATGCTGGATACGGCCGCCGCGATGGGTGCCCTAGCCTAACCGCTCACGCAGTGCCGCATTGACACGGGGCGTGACGAATTTCGACACGTCTCCGTTCAAACGGGCAATTTCTTTCACCAGTTTTGAAGCAATCGCCTGATGGCGTGCCTCGGCCATCAAAAAGACAGTCTCGATCGAGTCGTCCAGTGCGCGGTTCATACCAACCATCTGGAATTCATACTCGAAATCCGCGACAGCGCGCAAACCGCGCACGATGATCTGTGCACCGACATCCCTTGCGCAATCGATCAATAGGTTTTCGAAGGGATGAGCGATGATTTCTGTGCCGGTTTGTTCGGTCAGTTCGGCGCATTCGGCCTCGATCATCGCGACGCGCTCTTCCAGCGAGAACAAGGGGCCTTTGTCCCGGTTGATAGCGACGCCAATGACAAGTTTATCCACCAATGCAGCCGCCCGGCGAATGATATCGATGTGCCCTATGGTGATAGGGTCAAAGGTTCCCGGATACAAACCAACCCGCATCACGCCCTCCTGCGCAATAAAATTTCTGCGCAAGCAAACACAACTTTGCTGCAGGTGCAAGTGATTGCTTTGGCACCCCTTGCTGTTAGTGCCCCATTATCATGCCTTCCAGGGCATCTTTTTCCATCGCCAGTTCGGCCAGCTGGGCCTTTACCACGTCACCAAGTGTGACGATGCCGATCAGTTTACCGTCTTCGACAACCGGCATATGGCGAAAGCGCCCTTCTGTCATGCGGGCCATGATATCCTGAACCGAGGCCTGACGCGTCGTCGTGATCAGGTCCTGCGTCATGTAGGATTTTACAGGCTGGTCGAGACAGCCACTACCGCTGGCGGCAAGCTCGCGGACGATGTCGCGTTCAGACAGAATTCCAATCGCGGTTTCTCCGCCATCGTCAGAAACAACAACCGTCCCGATCCGCTTTTCCGCAAGAATCTTCGAGGCTTCTGAAACCGTCGCCATTGGCGCCACCGTTACAACGCCGTCTGTCGCTTTGGACGTCAGGATAGCCTGTACCAACATGAAGAATTCCTCCGGAATAATAACACTTATTCCAAAGCGTTGCGCGATTGTGGCGACCTGTCAAGCACCGGCATCTGCTTCCAATCGAAGCACTTCCTCGCGAATACCGCGCGTCAGGGCATCGGCAAAGCGGTTCAACCGTTCGTTGCGCTGATCTCCTTCATGCCGGACCAGATAGAAACTGCGCGTCAGACTCACTTGATCCGTCAGGATTTTCCGAAGCCCCGGATGGAACGGCAACGTAAAGTCATGCGCCACGCAAACGCCAGTTCCCAAACTGACCTGCCGCAATTGCACCGAGACCGAGTTCGATGCAAGCGCGACACGGTCAACCCCAATATCGTTCAGGTAATCCAGTTCGCGGTCAAAGATCATGTCGGGAATGTAACCGATCAACCGGTGCCCCTTGAGGTCAGCGACCGAGTGGATTGGTTCGTGACGTTTCAGATATTCATCGGTCGCGACCATATGCAGTTTGTAATCACTGACTTTCTTGACCAAAAGCTGCCCTGCGGTTGGCGCGCTGACAGTCACGGCCATATCGGCCTCGCGACGGGACAGGTTGATCACCCTCGGCAGAGCCAGAATCTGAATATCCAGTTCCGGGTTTGAATCGCTGATCCTGGCACAGACTTGGGGCAACAGGTAATTTGCGCTGCCATCTGGCGCGCCTATTCGGATTTGCCCGCTGAGTGATTTCGTGGATCCGGCCACAGCTCCGGCCGCTGCGCGCATCGCCTCTTCTGCATGCAACCCATGCTCCAACAGGCGCTGCCCTGCCGGTGTCAGGACATATCCCTGCTGCGACTTTGTGAACAACGCAGAATCCAGCGTCGTTTCCAATCGCGCAACACGTCGCCCCACCGTAGCGGGATCGATTTTCAGGACACGACCTGCGGAAGAAAGACTTTCCTCGCGTGCCACGGCCAGAAAGATCCGCATATCATCCCAGTTTGGGGTCACACCATTAACCTTTGCATTTTTGCAAAACTCTTTTGAGATATTGCCTCTGTTCGCGGGATTTCTGCAAGCCTATTGTGCGCACAAATCTATCGGAGGAGTTATTGATGCAAGATCTGACCCATTTCCTGAACGGCGAAATGGTCGCCGGTACATCCGGTCGTTTCGACAACGTCTACAACCCGGCTACGGGCGAGGTTCAATACAAGTGCCCGATGGCAAGTGCTGCGGAAACCACGGCGGCCATTGAGGCCGCAGCCGCTGCCCAGCCGGAATGGGGCGCAACCAACCCTCAGAAACGTGCACGTGTCATGATGGCAATGGTCGGCCTGATGAACCGCGACATGGACAAACTGGCCGAGGCACTAAGCCGCGAGCACGGCAAGACCATTCCCGATGCCAAGGGCGACTTGCAGCGTGGTCTGGAGGTGATCGAATACTGCATCGGTGCACCGCAGATGCTGAAGGGCGAGTTCACCGACAGCGCAGGCCCCGGCATCGACATGTATTCCATGCGCCAGCCGCTGGGTGTCGTGGGTTCGATCATGCCCTTTAACTTCCCTGCGATGATGCCCCTGTGGCATGTCGGTCCTGCACTGGCCTGCGGTAACGCCGTTGTTCTGAAACCGTCCGAGCGTGACCCCTCGGTTCCGCTGATGCTGGCCGAACTGTTTGTCGAAGCCGGTCTGCCCAAGGGTGTGTTCCAGGTCGTGAATGGTGACAAAGAGGCCGTTGATACGATCCTCGACAGCGAGATCATTCAGGGCGTCAGCTTTGTAGGGTCTACCCCGATCGCTCAGTATATCTACAGCCGTGCCACCGCAAACGGCAAACGCGCCCAGTGTTTTGGCGGTGCCAAGAACCACATGATCGTCATGCCCGACGCCGATCTGGATCAGGCCGCCGACGCGCTGGTCGGTGCCGGGTTTGGCGCAGCAGGCGAACGCTGCATGGCAATCTCTGTTGCGGTTCCGGTTGGTGAAGAAACCGCGGACAAGCTGATCGAAAAGCTGATCCCGCGCGTCGAAAAGCTGAAAGTGGGCCCCTACACCGCTGGTGACGATGTCGACATGGGTCCTGTAGTAACCGCCGCCGCGAAAGAGCGTATCCTTGGTCTGATCAATTCGGGTGTCGAGCAAGGCGCAAAGCTGGTCGTCGATAACCGTGATTTCAGCCTGCAAGGTTATGAGGACGGCTTCTTTGTCGGCCCGCACCTGTTTGACCACGTCACTCCGGACATGGACATCTACAAACAGGAGATCTTTGGCCCGGTTCTGTCGACTGTCCGTGCAGGTTCCTACGAAGAGGCGATCGGCCTGGCGATGGACCACGAATACGGCAACGGCACAGCGATCTTTACCCGCGACGGTGACACAGCGCGCGATTTTGCCAGCCGGATCAATATCGGCATGGTGGGTATCAACGTTCCGATCCCTGTTCCGCTGGCTTATCACACTTTTGGTGGTTGGAAAAAATCCATGTTTGGCGATCTGAACCAGCATGGCCCGGACAGCTTCAAGTTCTACACCCGCACCAAAACAGTAACCGCACGCTGGCCGTCGGGCATCAAGGAAGGTGGCGAGTTCAACTTCAAAGCCATGGACTGATTTCAGCCTGCATGACTATGGAACCCGGCCCTATTCAGGGCCGGGTTTTTGCATTTTTCCGCCGAGCAGCGTTCAAATTCCCCACGTTCACAAGAAATTCAGGTGCGTCACTCTGGAAAATTGCGACCAATGGAAATATCTTGCCGCCAAATACACATTGAGCAGTGAATTTACCGGAGGCACCCTTGTCCCACTCCCGAATAACCCGTCGTTCCGCCCTGCTAGGCGTTGCATCCCTGATGGCGACCCCCGCCCTTGTTCGGGCACAAAGCACTGATGCTTTCCCGCAAACCGAAGACGCGATCAGCACACAGTTGCCGGTACGGCGCAATGTGTCGTCCTTCTCGCAGCAAAACTGGCAGGACCATTTTGATGAGCTGGGCGTAGGCTGCCTGTTGGCCGACATTACCAGCCGCGCGGTTCACTATTGGGCACCGGATGGCACCTATAAGCTGTACCCCAGCTCTGTGCCCATGAGCGAAGAGCTTACAAAACGCGGCTACACAAAAGTTGTGCGCAAGACCGAGTTTCCAAGCTGGACACCGACTGCCTCGATGCGCGAGCGTGACCCCAGCCTGCCTATTCGGATCGATGGCGGTGATCCCGGAAACCCGCTGGGCACACGTGCAATGTATTTGGACTGGCCCGCTTACCTGGTTCATGGCACGCATGACACCCGCAAGATCGGCCGGCAGAGCTCTTCTGGCTGTATCGGCCTTTACAACCAGCATGTCGAAGAACTGTATCCGCTGGTTAAGGTCGACACACAGGTTCGTTTGATCTAATCTACCAGCTCAGAAAAGCAAAAGCCCCGGTCATACGCCGGGGCTTTGATCTCTTAAGGAACAGAGCGTCATTCCGGCAGGATAACAGCGTCGACCACGTGGATCACGCCATTGCTGGCTTCAATATCTGCCTGTATGACCTTGGCGTCATTCACTTTGACGCCGTTTTTGGCATTCACGCTAAGCCGATCACCCTGAACAGTCAGAACCTTGGCGCGCTTGCCAGCAATGTCGCCGGACATCACTTTGGCTGGTACTACATGGTATGTCAGGATCGATACGAGTTGATCCTTGTTCTCCGGCAACAACAACGTTTCCACCGTGCCTTCGGGTAGTGCGGCAAAGGCTTCGTCTGTCGGGGCAAAGACGGTGAATGGACCTTTTCCTTTCAAGGTATCTACCAAACCTGCGGCTTGAACTGCGGCCACCAACGTGTTGAACGATCCGGCTGCTACAGCGGTATCAACGATATCTGCAGCCTGCGCTTTGAGCGGCATGGCAAATGCAAATGCGGCGACGGCACCCATAAAAGTACGACGAAACATGGCTGTCTTCTCCTCTCCAGCTTGTTATGGAAAGGGATACGGGGCTTTCGTCACGCCGGATCAGTCTGAGATCATTTTTCTTTTAGCTGCACCCAGATGCTTTGCGCGCGCCCTTCAGCCAAAAAGGGCAAATCGGCGACAGCATCGGGTCGATCCTGTTGCAAGTAATATCCCGGCCAAAGCATTGAATACGCTCCAGATTGCAGCAAAGCGTGCAGCATATACTGCTCACCCCAACCCGGGCAGTCATAGAAGAACCGCTTGGGGTATTCGTAGGGTAGAAAAACATCGTGCACATGGATCACCACTCCGGGCTTCAGTGTCGGAATGATGCGGCAGAACAAGTGTGCGACGTCGTTGCTCATCCGCACAACATGGCTGGAGTCGATAAACAGGACGTCGCCGGCTTCCAGCTCTGAAAACAGTACCGGGTCGGCCTCTTCCAGCCGTTTTTGCTCGAACCGATCAACAACATGGGCAATGTCAGCGCGGGGATACGGATCGATTGCCGTAATCGTGGTGTCAAACCCGCCATCGATGGCCGCCTGCCGGGTTACTCGGGTCGAATTACCACATCCAACCTCAATCACCCGCCGGGGTTGAAAGCGTCGGATCATCAGATACAAGGCATCCGCGTCGGGGCTGTCGTAATAGCCGTTTCCAGCACGATAGCCGGTCTGATTGCGCTCAGGATCCTTCAGCGCGTCCAGCGCATGCTTATGCGCGGCGTATTCACTGACCAGTTGCGAAATATCAAACCCATCCATTCCCGGCGACAAAGCATAGACGGGGCGCGTCAGACCTCCGGCAGCCTCAAAAGCTTCCAGCCGCGCGCGCTCATCCTGTTCGGTGACCTTGTCGACCAGTTTCACACCCAGGTCATCCAGGGCGGCGTTGATCTGCGGGAATTTTCTGGGTTTCAAGTCGCTGGCTCCGTGGTCTTTGCTGCGTTATTCCATACCTTTGGTGGTCGTTCCTCTGCAAGGACAAGCCGGGCAAACCCTTGGCAAAAAGAAAATTTCCGTATTCACTGATCAAAATAACTACCGCGAGGGCCGCCATGCAGCAGGAATTCACGATCGGGATCGAAGAAGAATACCTTCTTGTAGACCGCGACAGCCTCCAATTGTCCGAAGCTCCCGAAGCGCTGATGGAAGCCTGTCAGAATGATTTCGAAGGACAGGTCAGCCCCGAATTCCTGCAATGTCAGATAGAAGTCGGCACCCGCCCGCATGCAACCGTTGCTTCGGCGCGCGAGGACCTGAAACGCCTGCGCTCCTGTGTATCGGAACGGGCTGCGGAATATAACCTGTCACCAATAGCCGTGTCGTGCCACCCTTTTGCGAACTGGAAGGATCAGCATCACACCCGAAAGGAACGCTATGATGCGCTGCAACACGCGCTTGGGGGCGTGGCCCGCCGGATGTTGATCTGCGGCATGCATGTTCATGTCGGGGTCGAAGACCGAGCCTTGCGTTCTGATCTGATGCCGCAATTGTCTTACTTCCTGCCGCATCTTCTGGCGTTGTCAACGTCCTCGCCTTTCTGGAACGGCGAGGATACGGGCCTGTCGTCGTACCGTCTGACCGTCTTTGACAATCTGCCACGTACCGGTCTGCCACCGGTCTTTGCAAGCTGGGGCGAATATGAGCGCACCACGGGTATTTTGATTGAACTTGGGGTCATCGAAGATACCACTAAGATCTGGTGGGACCTGCGCCCCTCGCATCGCTTTCCAACGCTTGAAACGCGGATTATGGATGTCCAGCCAAGGTTGGAACACACGCTTTCACTGGCCGCCCTTGTTCAGGCGTTGACCAGAATGTTGTGCCGCTTGAAAGATCGCAACTTGCGCTGGCGGCAATATGATCGCTTTCTGATAGGTGAAAACCGCTGGCGCGCGCAGCGATATGGTGTGGGCGAAGGATTGATCGATTTCGGCGATCGCTCGATCAAACCCATGTCCGACCTGATCGGTGATCTGATGGGATTGCTGGCCGAAGACGCCGAGGCACTGGGCACAATGTCGGAACTGGCCCGCCTGCGGCAGATCGCCGAAAACGGCACCTCGGCCACACGCCAGCGCCGCGTTCATGCCGAGGCTTCCGCGCGCGGGGAAGATCCTGGCAAGGCCGTCGTGCGCCACCTGATCGAAGAGTTCCACGCGGATCTTTAGACACTGGCGACAACAGTCCCCTGCCCAGAGCCATTGTTGAGCCTGCAAAATTTCTGTAAGAATTCAGAAATAAACAACTGTTCAATTCATTGCCGATGGGAGGGAGCGCCATGGATTTCGCACTCAGCGAGGAACAAACAGCCATTTTCGACATGGCACATGCCTTTGGTCAGGAACATATCGCCCCTTTTGCCCGGCAATGGGAGGCTGATGGAACGATCCCCAAAACCTTATGGCCCCAAATCGGAGAGCTTGGCTTCGGCGCCCTTTACGTGTCCGAGGCCAGCGGTGGGTCAAACCTGACCCGTCTGGATGCAACTCTGGTTTTTGAGGCCCTATCGATGGCCTGCCCGTCGGTCGCGGCGTTCCTGTCGATCCATAATATGTGCGCCAAGATGCTCGACAACTTTGCAGACGATGACCTCAAGGCGCGCATCATGCCCGATGTTCTGAGCTTGAAAACTGTGTTGAGTTATTGCCTGACCGAGCCCGGTTCTGGATCGGATGCGGCAGCGCTGAAAACACGCGCCGAACGGACCAACGAAGGCTATACGCTGAACGGAACAAAGGCCTTCATTTCAGGCGGCGGATATTCCGACGCTTACGTCTGTATGGTGCGTACCGGCCAGGACGGGCCCAAAGGAATTTCGACCGTTTACGTTGAAGACGGCACGCCCGGCCTCAGCTTTGGCGCGCTCGAGCAGAAGATGGGCTGGAAAAGCCAACCCACCGCGCAAGTTCAGTTCGACGATTGCAAGATACCGGCCGGAAACCTTGTGGGCACGGAAGGTGACGGATTCAAATATGCGATGATGGGGTTGGATGGCGGACGGCTTAACATTTCTGCCTGCTCGCTTGGGGCCGCTCAGGCCGGGCTGGATATGACGCTGCAATACATGTCCGAACGCAAGGCTTTTGGCCAGTCCATCGACCAGTTTCAGGCCCTTCAATTCCGTCTGGCGGATATGGAGATCGAATTGCAGGCCGCGCGAACGTTCCTTAGGCAGGCAGCCTGGAAGCTGGATCAGGGCGCACCCGATGCCACGAAATTCTGCGCCATGGCCAAGAAGTTCGTTACCGAGACCGGATCGAAAGTGGTGGACCAGTGCCTGCAATTGCATGGCGGTTATGGCTATCTTGCGGATTACGGCATCGAAAAGCTTGTGCGTGATCTTCGTGTGCATCAGATATTGGAAGGCACGAACGAGATCATGCGTGTGATCGTATCGCGCCAGTTGCTTGCCAATCGCTGAGGCACCCATGTCAGATATCGATATCCGCACCACAGGCTGTGCCGGGCGTATCACCCTGACCCGTCCTCATGCGCTGAACGCGATGACCTATGACATGTGCATGGCCATCGACACAGCGCTGCGCAACTGGCGCGAGGATGATGAGATTGACCTGATCATCCTGGACGCCGAGGGGGAAAAAGCCTTCTGCGCGGGTGGTGATATTGCTGAACTTTATGAAACCGGCACCAAGGGTGATTTTTCTTACGGTCAAAAATTCTGGCGTGACGAATACCGTCTGAATGCCCTGATCTTCGAATATCCTAAACCGGTCATCAGCTTTCTTCAGGGGTTCGCGATGGGCGGCGGTGTTGGCATCGGATGCCATGGCAGCCATCGCGTTGTTGGAGAAAGCGCAAAGATTGCCATGCCAGAATGTTCCATCGGACTGGTGCCGGATGTCGGCGGCTCGTTGATGCTGGCCCTTGCGCCTGGACGCGCGGGTGAGTTTCTGGGAACAACCGGCTATCGGATGGGGCCTGCGGATGCGATCTATGCCGGGTTTGCCGACCTTTTCATCCCGCAATCACAATGGTCCGATCTGATCGAGTTGCTCGAAGCCTCTGGAAACGCTGAACTATTGGCTGACCATGCCGGTACACCGCCTGTTGGTGAATTGGCGAACTTGCAGGCCCAAATCGATCAGCATTTTTCCGGTGACACCCTTGGCGACGTTCTGAACAGTCTGCACAGCAACGACACTGAGTTTTCGGCGAAAACTCTGGGCATGCTGAGGAAAAACGCGCCGCTTTCCGTGGCTTGCACAATCGAGGTTCTTCATCGCCTGCGCTCCCCTTCTCTGACCATACGCCGAGCTCTGGAGATGGAGTATCGTTTCACCCACCGCGCGATGGAGCATGGCGATTTTCTGGAAGGCATCCGCGCGCAGATCATCGACAAGGATCGCAACCCGAACTGGCAGTTTCCTGACATGAACGTCCCTCTGGTTACCGTGTCGAAAATGCTTCAGCCCCTGGGTGCGGACGCCCTGACATTCGAAGAGGATTAAGAGATGCAAATCGGTTTCATCGGACTGGGAAACATGGGCGCGCCAATGGCAGCCAATCTTGCAAAAGCCGGTCATAAAGTACTTGGCTTTGACACAGCAGGCGTGACGGTTGACGGGGTTTCTCAAGCCGCAACCGCTTCGGAAGCTGTTGCAGCGGCCGATGCTGTCATCACGATGCTGCCAAACGGTGCGATTCTGAGGGCCGTTGCGGATCAGATCATTCCTGCAATGGCACAAGGTGCCGTGCTAATCGATTGCTCGACAGTTGATGTGGAAAGCGCGCGGGCAGTTGCGGATCAGGCCATCAACGCCGGACTGTTGTCCGTAGACGCGCCAGTTTCTGGCGGCATCGGTGGTGCTGCGGCTGGCACGCTGACCTTCATGGCTGGCGGATCAGAAGCCGCGTTTGCCAAGGCATCCCCTCTGTTCGACATCATGGGGCAGAAAGCTGTTCACTGTGGTGAGGCCGGTTCCGGTCAAGCTGCCAAAATCTGCAATAACATGATCCTTGGTGTCACCATGATTGCAACCTGTGAAGCCTTCGCTTTGGCCGACAAACTGGGTCTGGACCGGCAGAAGATGTTTGACGTGGTAAGTACGTCGTCCGGATACAGCTGGACGATGAACGCCTATTGCCCTGCCCCCGGTGTCGGCCCGCAAAGCCCGGCCGACAATGGGTACGCCCCCGGTTTTGCGGCCGAGCTGATGCTGAAGGACCTGCGCCTCAGCCAGCAGGCGGCTGAGAGTGCAGATGCAGATACACCGATGGGTCAGGCGGCCACCGCGCTTTATGAGCAATTTGTCGAGAACGAAGATGGCAAGGGACGCGATTTCAGTGCCATGTTGCCACGGTTCGAAAACCGCGGACGTGACTGAAACAACTGGCGGCATCTTGCCCAACGATTTGACAGATCTTGGGCAAGCGACCATCTAGGCAGTCATGAACAAAAGGCCCGGCTGGCCAATTCGCAAAGGACGGCGACATGACGAGATTTTTGGTAACGACGGCAACTCTGGCGGCTTTGGCCCTTTCCCCGGTTGCCGCGGTTGCAAAGAACAAGGCCGGGCATTGCCCTCCGGGTCTGGCCAAGAAATCCGTTCCCTGCGTGCCGCCTGGTCAGGCAAAGAAAATCTATCGCGATGGTGACTTCATTACCAATGATTACCGTTGGATCAATGACCCTTATCGCTATGGGTTGAACCGAAACTACTCATATGTCCGTGCCGGTGATTATGTGTACCGGGTCGACCCCGAGACACGCAAAGTCCTGAACCTGATCGGCGCGATCGCAGATATCCTGAACTGAGGCCGCGTCTGGGCACTTATTCTGCCGCGACGCGCGCGCCTTTCAGCATCGACTTCAGGTATCGCCCGGTGTGGCTGCGTTCAACATCGGCTATGTCTTCCGGTGTTCCTGTGGCGACGATTTCGCCACCGCCATCACCACCTTCAGGTCCAATGTCGATGATATGATCCGCGGTTTTAACCACATCCAGATTATGTTCAATCACCACCACAGTATTGCCCTGATCGACAAGTTCGTGCAGCACTTCCAACAGCTTGCGCACATCTTCGAAATGCAGACCTGTTGTCGGTTCGTCGAGAATATAGAGCGTTCGCCCGGTTGAACGCTTCGACAGTTCCTTAGACAGCTTTACCCGCTGCGCCTCGCCACCTGACAAAGTCGTGGCTTGTTGACCCACCTTGATATAGCCAAGACCCACACGCGCAAGGGCGTCCATCTTGTCCCGGATTGAGGGCACGGCCTTAAAGAACTCCTGCGCATCTTCCACTGTCATATCAAGCACATCCGCGATGGATTTGCCCTTGAACTTGATCTCAAGCGTCTCGCGGTTGTACCGCGCTCCCTTGCAGGTTTCGCAAGTCACGTAGACGTCAGGCAGAAAGTGCATCTCGATCTTGATGACACCGTCACCTTGACAAGCCTCACACCGCCCGCCTTTGACGTTAAAGCTGAAGCGACCGGGTTTGTACCCGCGTGCCTTAGCCTCAGGCAGGCCGGCAAACCAATCTCGGATCGGGGTGAAGGCCCCGGTGTAAGTCGCCGGGTTTGAACGCGGCGTTCGCCCAATGGGGCGCTGGTCGATGTCGATGACCTTATCGAGGTGTTCCAGCCCCTTGATGGTTTCACAGGGTGCTGGTGTCTGACGCGCCCCGTTCAGCCGCATTGACGCGGTTTTGAACAATGTCTCGATCGTGAGGGTGGATTTACCCCCGCCCGACACACCGGTGACACAAACGAATTTGCCCAAGGGGAAGTCGGCTGTGACATTCTTCAGGTTGTTGCCCGTGGCTTTGACCACCGTGACTTTCTGCTTTTTGCCTTTACGGCGCTGCACCGGAACCGCGATTTCACGCGTTCCCGCAAGGTACTGCCCGGTAATGGAGGCCGCATCTGCCGCGATTTCCGCAGGCGTTCCGTGACTGACCACCTGCCCGCCATGTACGCCTGCCCCCGGACCGATGTCGAAAACATAGTCAGCTTCACGGATGGCTTCCTCGTCATGTTCAACAACGATCACCGTATTGCCCTGATCCCTCAGGTTCTTGAGCGTGCCTAAAAGCCGGTCATTGTCACGCTGATGCAGTCCGATCGAGGGCTCATCCAGCACATAGAGAACCCCGGTCAGCCCCGAGCCGATCTGACTGGCCAGACGAATACGCTGGCTTTCGCCACCCGACAGTGTTCCGCTTGAACGGGACAGCGTAAGGTATTCCAAACCAACGTTATTCAGGAAACCAAGTCGCTCGCGAATTTCCTTGAGGATGGCGCGGGCAATTTCGTTTTTCTGGGCGCTCAGGTGGTTGGGCGCATCTTCGATCCACGCCAGAGCCTCACGGATCGACATCTGCACCACCTGCCCCACATGCAGCCCGGCGATCTTTACCGCCAGCGCTTCGGCCCGAAGCCTGTAGCCTTCGCAGGCACCGCAGGGGCGATTGTTTTGATATCGTTCAAATTCCTCACGAATCCATGCGCTGTCGGTTTCGCGGTATCGGCGCTCCATATTCGGGATCACGCCTTCAAAACTGCGGGTCACTTGATAGACGCGCCCGCCTTCGTCGTACCGGAACTGAATTTCATCATCCCCGGACCCACGCAGAAAGACCTCCTGCACATTTTTAGGCAGGTCTTTCCAGGGCGTGTTCTTGTCAAACTCGTAATGGCGCGCAATGGCCTCGATGGTCTGCAGGAAATACGGGGATTTACCCTTGCGCCATGGGGCCAAAGCGCCATCGTAGAGTTTCAGCGTCTGGTCCGGCACCACCAAGCGCTCATCGAAAAACAACTCGACCCCAAGACCGTCGCAATCCGGGCAGGCACCGAACGGCGCGTTGAATGAAAACAGGCGTGGTTCGATTTCGGGAATGGTGAAACCGCTGACCGGGCAGGCAAAATTCTCGCTGAATGTGATGCGTTCCGGATCATCCACACGCGGGGCAGTTTCCAATATGGCAATCCCGTCCGCCAGATCCAGAGCGGTGCGCAGGCTGTCGGCCAGGCGCGTTTCCATACCTTCCCGCACAACCAGTCGATCAACAACCACATCGATATCGTGACGGAATTTCTTATCCAATACAGGCGGTTGATCCAGTTCGTAGAACTCTCCGTCCACCTTGACGCGCTGGAAACCCTGTTTGCGCAGCTCCAGGAATTCTTTTTTGTACTCACCCTTCCGATCGCGCACGATGGGGGCCAGAAGATAACCGCGCGTACCGTCTTCCATTGTCATGATCCGGTCGACCATGTCCTGCACCTGCTGCGCCTCAATCGGTTGCCCGGTGGCTGGGCTGTAGGGCGTTCCGGCGCGGGCAAACAGCAGACGCAGATAGTCATAGATCTCGGTTACCGTGCCCACAGTTGAACGCGGGTTCTTGGACGTCGTCTTTTGTTCAATCGAAATTGCCGGAGACAGGCCGCTGATATGGTCGACATCCGGCTTTTCCATCATATCCAGGAATTGCCGGGCATAGGCCGAAAGGCTTTCGACATACCGGCGCTGGCCTTCTGCATAGATGGTGTCAAACGCCAATGAGGACTTCCCCGAACCCGACAGTCCGGTGATGACCACCAACTGATCCCGAGGGATATCAACGTCTATACCTTTGAGGTTATGTTCGCGCGCGCCGCGCACCTCGATATTCTTCAGCTCAGCCATATGCGGCCCCCAACAAACAAGTGGTTAAGAGATAGGCGAGCCAGACCAAGACTCCAACAGAAAAGTTAGAACATTTAGTGAACAGTCGAAATTTCGCCGATTAGAACCTGCAATGATCAATGGATTGGAAAAAGGTGCCCGTAAAGGCGCAACCGTTGATCTGCTTGAGGATGAAAATGGCGCGGTTGACGGGGCTCGAACCCGCGACCCCCGGCGTGACAGGCCGGTACTCTAACCAACTGAGCTACAACCGCGCATCTATTTTCGTGGCCTTTTGCCTGGACCAAGGTTGGCAGCGGTGGCGCGGTTGACGGGGCTCGAACCCGCGACCCCCGGCGTGACAGGCCGGTACTCTAACCAACTGAGCTACAACCGCCCGCTGCATGTTCATTGCTGAACGTTTGGGTGTATTATGGCTACGCTCGGGCAGCGTCAAGCGGCGTTTTCAAGTTTTTTGTCAGATTCCAGAATTTTGTATACGGCGCGATTTTTTGCGGATGCCGCAGGTTCTATTTCCCTTGCAGCCAACCTTCGGGAAAGATATCACCCCGTCCCATGGGTGATTAGCTCAGTGGTAGAGCGCTTCGTTCACATCGAAGATGTCAGCGGTTCAAATCCGTTATCACCCACCATTTTCCAGAGCACACCGATGCCCAAAATGAAACGCTGGTTTCATGCAACGTCTTGGCGCTGCATGGTGCGGTCTTCACTACATCCCTCAACAAAAAAGGCGAAGCTATTGCTTCGCCTTTTGTTGACTCACCAAAGACTTAATGCGCGGTCGCGGAAGGTCCGGTATTACCGGGCGACGCGGCCGCCGCTGCCGCGGCCTCTTCCGCGGCTTCGTCCCATTCGATCGGTTCCGGTTTACGCACCAAAGCATGTTCCAGAACTTCCGAGACATGTTTGACCGGGATGATCTTCAGCCCTTCTTTGACGTTGTCCGGGATATCCGCCAGATCCTTTTCATTCTCTTCCGGGATCAAAACGGTCTTTATCCCACCACGCAGCGCGGCCAGCAGTTTTTCTTTCAAACCACCAATCGGCATCGCATTCCCGCGTAGTGAGACTTCGCCGGTCATAGCAATGTCTTTCCGAACGGGAATACCGGTCAGAACCGAGACAATAGACGTGACCATGGCCAGACCAGCGGATGGGCCATCCTTGGGTGTCGCGCCATCCGGCACGTGAACGTGAATGTCGATCTTGTCAAACTGCGGCGGCTTCACCCCGATCTGAGGCGAAATCGAGCGCACATAGGACGAAGCGGCGTCGATGGATTCCTTCATCACATCGCCCAGCTTACCGGTCGTCTTCATCCGCCCTTTGCCGGGCAATTTCAACGCTTCGATATGCAGCAGGTCGCCACCCACTGATGTCCACGCAAGACCGGTGACAACACCAATCTGATCGTCCTGCTCAGCCAGACCGTAACGGAATTTCGGAACACCCAGGAAATCTTGCAGGTTTTCGGGTGTGACCTTAACGGTCTCCGCGTCCTTCTTGATGATCTTGGTCAGCGACTTCCGCGCAACCTTGGCGATTTCACGTTCAAGGTTCCGTACGCCCGCCTCGCGGGTATAGGTGCGGATGATCTTCTGCAGCGCTTCGTCGGTCAGCTCGAACTCCTTGGCTTTCAAACCATGGTTCTTGACCTGTTTGCTGATCAGGTGCTGCTTGGCGATCTCGCGCTTTTCGTCCTCGGTGTAACCGGCCAACGGGATGATCTCCATCCGGTCAAGCAAAGGCCCAGGCATGTTGTAGCTGTTCGACGTGGTCAGGAACATCACGTTGGACAGGTCATATTCAACCTCAAGATAATGGTCCATGAACGTGTTGTTCTGCTCCGGGTCCAGCACCTCAAGCATTGCTGATGCCGGATCACCCCGAAAATCCTGCCCCATCTTGTCGATTTCATCCAACAAAATCAGCGGATTCGTGGTTTTCGCCTTCTTCAGCGCCTGGATGATCTTGCCGGGCATCGAGCCAATGTAAGTCCGACGATGGCCCCGGATTTCGGATTCGTCACGTACACCACCCAATGAGATGCGAATGAACTCGCGCCCGGTTGCCTTCGCAACCGACTTACCCAGCGAGGTCTTGCCCACGCCCGGAGGGCCGACAAGGCACAAAATCGGCCCTTTCAGCTTTTTCGAGCGCTGCTGAACCGCGAGGTATTCAACGATCCGTTCCTTGACCTTTTCAAGCCCATAATGGTCCGCGTCCAGAATCTCCTGCGCGCGGCCCAGATCCTTTTTGACACGGGATTTGGTGCCCCAAGGCAGAGCAAGAATCCAATCCAGATAGTTGCGCACAACTGTGGCTTCGGCCGACATGGGCGACATGTTCTTGAGCTTCTTAAGCTCACCCTCGGCCTTTTCCCGCGCTTCTTTCGACAGCTTGGTTTCGGCGATTTTGGCTTCCAGTTCAGCAACTTCGTTGCTGCCGTCCTCACCATCGCCAAGTTCCTTCTGAATGGCCTTCATCTGCTCATTCAGATAATATTCACGCTGCGTCTTCTCCATCTGGGATTTGACGCGGGTCTTGATCTTCTTCTCGACCTGCAGAACAGACATCTCGCCCTGCATCAGGCCATAGACCTTCTCAAGCCGCTCGCTGACGCTAAGGGTTTCCAGAAGCTCCTGCTTTTGTTCGACTTCGATGCCCAGATGCCCCGACACAAGGTCGGCCAGCTTCGCAGGCTCGGTTGTATCGCCCACTGCGGTCAGTGCCTCTTCGGGGATGTTCTTGCGCACTTTGGCATAACGCTCGAACTCGTCCGCGACAGTGCGCAACAGTGCTTCGGTCGTGGTGACGTCGCCGGGAATTTCGGTCAGGTATTCCGCGCGGGCTTCGAAGAACTCTTCGTTCTCCAGAAACTCGGTGATCTGAACGCGCGCCTGCCCTTCGACCAGCACTTTTACCGTGCCATCGGGCAACTTCAGCAGTTGCAGCACATTTGCCAAAACGCCGGTGCGATAGATGCCTTCTTCATCCGGATCGTCAACGCCGGGATCGATCTGGCTGGACAACAGAATTTGCTTGTCATCCTGCATCACCTCTTCCAGCGCGCGGACCGATTTGTCACGGCCTACGAAAAGCGGCACGATCATATGTGGGAACACCACAATATCGCGCAGCGGCAGGACGGGGTAGGAGGAATTCAGAGGCTCTTGCATGCTCTATCCTTATCGTTGGCAAGACGGCACTTGTCCCTCATCGAGGCAACATTTGACCGTCTCCTGTCTTGGACGATAAAGGTGGGGCCTCATCGCCCGTTTTCAACCTTACCGCCATGTATCACCAATCAGAATGAACCGAGGTTTGGCGGACTGCAAGGCGTGCCGGGAACATATCCACCAAAATAGTAGAATACGCCCCGGTCTTGCGCGATCAGTCGCCAGAAAACAGCCCGGCTGTGCAGAATTGCCCGTTTTCGCCTTGGAGGGGGCAAAACATCACAGCGGTTCGATATCCCCCTGCGCGCGCTGCGCGTGGAAATCGGCTTGCCAGACTTCGAACGCACCCGCGGCAATCGCGTCGCGCATGCCGGCCATGATCTCCTGAAAATAATGCAGGTTATGCCATGTCAGCAACATGCCGGAAATCATCTCATTCGCACGGAACACGTGGTGCAGGTAAGCGCGGGAATAATTCGAACAAGCCGGGCAAGTGCAGTGTTCGTCCAGCGGCCGCGGATCGTCTGCGTGACGGGCATTCTTGATGTTCACCACACCGTAGCGGGTGAAAACCTGCCCTGTACGCCCGGACCGCGAGGGCAACACACAGTCCATCATGTCGATCCCGCGGGCAACAGCACCGACGATGTCGTCGGGCTTGCCGACGCCCATCAGATAGCGCGGCTTGTCCGATGGCAGGAAATCGGGGGCATAGTCGAGGCAAGAGAACATGGCCTCCTGCCCTTCGCCGACGGCCAGGCCACCAACTGCGTAGCCTTCGAAACCAATAGATTTCAAAACCTTGGCGCTTTCTTCGCGCAGGTCTTTTTCCAGCCCACCTTGCATGATGCCAAACAGCGCATGTCCCGGACGATCGCCAAACGCATCGCGCGACCGTTCGGCCCAACGCATCGACAGGCGCATCGACTCGGCAATGCGGTCACGATCCGCTGGCAGTGCGGGGCATTCATCGAAACACATGACAATGTCCGAGCCCAACAGGCGCTGGATCTCCATCGACCGTTCCGGCGTCAATTCGTGCTTTGACCCGTCAATATGGGATTTGAAGGTCACGCCCTTTTCAGTCAGCTTGCGCAAACCGGCCAGCGACATGACCTGAAATCCGCCGGAATCTGTCAGAATGGGCCGATCCCAGTTCATGAATTTGTGCAGTCCACCCAGTCGATCAATACGCTCAGCGGTCGGGCGCAACATCAGGTGATAGGTGTTCCCCAGAAGGATGTCTGCACCTGTCGCCCGAACGCTTTCCGGCATCATCGCCTTGACCGTTGCCGCCGTGCCAACCGGCATAAAGGCAGGCGTTCGCACGTCGCCGCGCGGTGTGCTGATCACACCGGTCCGGGCTTTGCCGTCTGTGGCTTTCAGATCAAAAGAAAACTGTTGGGTCATGTCATCGCCTCGGGTCGCCGAACCGGGCAGGCTTTGCCCGATCCGTTCGGTCTTTGCAACCCGTCAGGGTAGCGAGGCAACACGGTCTGTAAACAGTTGAACAACCCCTGCCCCATCCACGTCGCGGCAGACCCGAACTGCGGGACGTTCCGGATCAGGTCGCGTCGCACCCTTCTGGTCGCCTTCGGTGACAACCCGCAGACCCGTTTCGACCATGTCAAACATAGCACCATGAGAACAAGCGATCACAGCCGTCGAATCGTGCAGGCCGCAACCTTCCAGACCACCGACGTCCTTGTAGAACTTCAGGTAAAAGCGAGAGATATCGCGCAGAAAGGACCCCATGTCAGGTGATCGCATTGCCAGGCTTTCGAAATCCGCAGTCTCGTAGAGCGTTTTCAGCGTGACATCCAAGCCGACAAGTACCGTATCCGGCGGTGTGGCAAAGACCTCTTCAGCCGCAATAGCATCATGGTAGATGTTTGCCTCGGCATGGTTGGTTATATTGCCCGGGCAGTACACAGCGCCGCCCATGATAACCAAACGCCCCAGATTGTCGGCGAATTCCGGATCCAGACGAATGGCGTTGGCGATGTTGGTCAGAGGGCCCACGGCGCAAACCACCAGTTCTTTCTTATGGGTTCGTGCCATGTCGACCAGAAATTCAGCAGCCGGCAGGGCGTGGTTACTTCCAATCTCGGGAATGTCAGTCAGGTCACCGAATCCTTCGGGACCATGCACATGTTCGGATGGCGAATGCGCATCGGCACCCAATGCAACGGCAGCCCCTTCCGCGACAGGCAAATCCAGACCCAGTTTATCAAGCAGGAATCGGGCATTGCGGCTGGATTGATGTACATGCGTGTTTCCAAACACCGTGGTCAGGCCGATCAGCTCGATCTCGGGTGCTGCAGCGGCATAGGCGATAGCCATGGCATCATCGATGCCAGGATCTGTATCGATTATCAGTTTCATCCCCGCCCGATACCGCAAACAATTAGGGATGCAAAGCGGTCACAGCACGATTTTTCGATACAGCGTTTCATTATCGAGGCATTTGCATGGGACTGCTTTCCCCTCATACCAGAGTTGAAATCGAGCGACTCAATCGCCACATGTATACTATAGTACACAAAAACAAGAGGACAGTATGACCGAAGACCAAATCATCGGATTGCTTTCGTCAAACATCATTTACCTGCTGGCCGCGGTGCTGGTAATTGTTATCATTTTCAAGGGCATCAAGATTGTACCTCAGTCCGAAAAATACGTGGTAGAACGGTTTGGGCGCCTGCATTCCGTGCTTGGCCCCGGCATCAACTTTATCGTTCCGCTGCTGGACATTGCGCGCCACAAGATCTCGATCCTGGAACGCCAACTGCCAAACGCGACGCAGGACGCAATCACCAAGGACAACGTTTTGGTGCAGATCGATACATCGGTCTTCTACCGTATTCTCGAACCTGAAAAGACGGTCTACCGAATCCGCGACGTTGATGGCGCGATTGCTACCACTGTCGCCGGGATCGTTCGCGCCGAGATCGGTAAAATGGATTTGGATGAGGTCCAGTCGAACCGGTCCCAACTGATCACGCGTATTCAGGAAAGCGTTGAAACCGCTGTCGATGACTGGGGCATCGAAGTCACCCGCGCCGAGATTCTGGACGTAAATCTGGATCAGGCCACCCGTGACGCCATGCTGCAACAGCTGAACGCCGAACGCGCCCGTCGTGCGCAGGTGACAGAAGCCGAGGGCAAAAAGCGCGCAGTCGAGCTGCATGCCGACGCCGAGCTTTATGCGGCGGAACAAACCGCCAAGGCGCGGCGCATTCAGGCCGAAGCCGAAGCTTATGCCACAGGTGTGGTCGCCAAGGCCATTCAGGATAACGGCATTGAAGCGGCCCAGTATCAGGTTGCCTTGAAGCAGGTTGAAGCCCTGAATGCGCTTGGAAACGGTACTGGCAAGCAAACTATTGTTGTGCCTGCCAACGCACTGGAAGCCTTTGGTGACGCATTCAAGATGTTAAAAGGAGGAAAATGATGGCAGACCCCTTCTGGTTGACCTGGTGGATCTGGCTCGCCGCCGCATTGGCGCTGGGTATCCTTGAGATTGTCCTGCCAGGGTTCATTTTTCTGGGCTTTGCAATCGGGGCCGCAGTCACGGGCCTTATCCTTGCCGTATCCGGTATGGCTCTGTCTTTGAATGTGTTGGCGTTGATCTTCGCAGTGATGTCACTGATTGCGTGGCTTGTTTTGCGGAAACTGTTTGCATTGCCGCAAGGTCAGGTCAAAACCTTCAACCACGACATCAACGACTAAATTGCCGCGGCGCCCCAATCGGCGCCGCCGCCCTACTGGACCCTGTTGCGCCAATTCCCTATATAATCACTCAGGCAACTGACCCGAGGCAAAGATGACTCACCCCAGCGAACAGTTTGAAGGCACGCCGCTGATTGCGCCGTCAACCATTGAGCACCCCCTGTACGAGCCCGTGGTCGAGGCGTGTCGCACGGTCTACGATCCGGAAATCCCGGTGAACATCTATGACCTCGGCCTGATCTACACGATCGACATTTCCTCGGACAACGCCGTGAAGGTGATCATGACACTGACAGCACCCGGTTGCCCTGTTGCCGGCGACATGCCCGGATGGATCATGGAAGCGATCGAGCCTGTTGCAGGCATCAAAGAGGTTGACGTGGAACTGACCTGGGAGCCGCCCTGGGGTATGGAGATGATGTCAGACGAAGCACGTCTGGAACTGGGATTTATGTAGGCACCTGCCACAGTTTCCCGGGTATTTGTCACAAAACATTGGCGTTTTTGTTACCTGCTCGTGCTGTCCCTGTCACAATGATGCAGGAAAAGACCTGTGGACGGCACCAATCAGTGTCGCCTCGGGCCAGACATGATTTGACCGCCCCCCGAGTTCCGGCCCCGAAACACGGACCGTTCTTGCCCGAGAACGGTCCTTTTTCTTATCCAAACCACCGAACGTCGGGTAATCAGTTAAAATTGCAGGTCTTTTTGATCTCCGCAGATCTGGCGTCAAGTTGATTGATGTAGTCGCCCGACAGCATTTGCAGCCGTTTGTGTTCCGTTCCTGTGACCAGCCCCAAAAGTGCCCCGGCAGGAGTAATGGCGGCAACACTTTCCAACTGTTGGTCCTGCGCGTGCTTTTTCTCGGCCGCGATGGCGCGCAAATCGCCCTCGGCGGTCGCGCAGTTTAATGGATGCCTCTCTCCATCATTGGTGGCCGCCGCATCATCCGGAACAAACAGAAGAACTGCAATGGTAAGCACCGCGCGCATCAAGATCGAATTAACAATCGCCTGTAAATCATTCACAATAATATCCTTTCCGATAGTATATCAAAGCAAACCGAATTAACGGCTGACCAACTTGAACCCATTCAGTTCCACGGTCTCACAGTTGGATATCTTCAGCGAACCCATTCTGAATGCCGGGTTGTTTCATCCGGATAAAACTCTTTATAACACACCGTCTTGAGCCTTGACCTCCTGAGCCCTAAATTAAACGCAACGCGCGACAACGGAGACTTACATGTTCGGCATTCCCGGCAAACAGGCTGTGACCATGACACCTAAAGCCGCAGAACAAATCACCCGCCTGATGAACTCGGGTGGCCACGCTGGCTTGCGCATTGGCGTCAAGAAAGGCGGCTGTGCGGGTATGGAATATACCATGGAATATGTCGATCAAGCCGATCCGCATGACGAAGTTGTCGAACAGAATGGAGCACGCGTCATGATCGCGCCAATGGCGCAGATGTTCCTGTTCGGCACTGAAATCGATTACGAGGTGTCGTTGCTGGAATCAGGTTTCAAGTTCAAGAACCCGAATGTTGTCGACGCTTGCGGTTGTGGTGAATCCATCAAATTCGATGAAAGCATCACGCAGCAATCCTAGTTTGCGCCGGGTAATCCTGTGACACGGGCCCGACCGAACGACGTATTGTCGATCATAGCGCTTGAACCCACCCGATCCGTGGAATTGTAAGATCGCGTCGACAATGCTATCCGCATCCTAAATCATCGAATGATCAGGGAGATACGGGTATGCGGCGCAGGCTTGCGGCAGGAAACTGGAAAATGAACGGAACCGGTGCTGCGCTGAGCGAGCTTGAAGCACTGTGCAAGTCCTACCCAGACGCTTCGGTCGATATCCTGATCTGCCCTCCGGCAACATTGCTCAGCCGCGCAGCGGACACCGTACGCGGGTCAGCGGTTACCGTCGGCGGGCAGGATTGCCACGCGGCAAGCGCGGGCGCGCATACAGGCGATATCAGCGCCGGGATGCTGCTGGACGCGGGCGCGACGTCAGTCATCCTGGGTCATTCCGAACGTCGCGTAGACCATGAAGAGCATGACGAGGATATACGCGCCAAGGCCCGTGCAGCGATGGACGCGGGGTTAAAAGCGATCATTTGCGTAGGCGAAAGTCTGGAGCAACGCGAGGCGGCCAATACGCTCGACATAATCGGCGGTCAGATGTCGGGGTCGATCCCGGATCAGGCAACCGGCGAGAACCTGATCATTGCATATGAGCCGATCTGGGCCATCGGCACCGGCAAGGTTCCGACGCTTGATGAGATTGGGGAAGTTCACGACTTCATCCGCGCCCGGCTAGAGCGCCGCTTTGGCGAAGGTGTGGGCCGCTCTGTCCGTCTTCTGTATGGTGGGTCGGTCAAACCCTCCAACGCGGCGGAGATCTTTGCGGTTTCAAATGTCGATGGTGCGCTTGTGGGTGGCGCCAGCCTGAAGGCCGGGGATTTCACGGGCATTATTCAGGCGCTGGAGAGCGTCTAGGATTCGCCTTTACTCGGCAATATCTTCGGCCCAAAGCTCTGGCTTTTCTTCGATGAACCGCTGCATCAGTGCGATGCAGTCAGGATCGTTGACTATCACCACCTCGACACCGCGTTCGCGCAGGAAGTCTTCGTTGCCACCAAAGTTCTGGGTATCGCCGATCACCACACGCGGGATACCAAACTGAACGATAGTGCCCGAGCACATCATGCAAGGTGACAACGACGTGTAAAGAACCGTATCCCGATAGGTTTTCTGACGTCCCGCTTTACGCAAGGCATCCATTTCGCCATGTGCGATCGGATCCCCGCCCTGCACACGTTGATTACGCCCTTGTGAAACAATATCGCCACCCCGCGCCAGAACTGACCCGATCGGGCATCCACCTTCGTCAAACCCGGCTTTGGCCTCGTCATAAGCAACGCGTAGCAGGCGCTTGTCGGTCTCGGTCAGCATTCCGGTCTCCATTTCCCGTGTTTCCTGAACCCTGCCCAAGCGCAATAGCTTGGTCAATAAAGGGCTCATGCCAGCTTCATCAGGATAAGACCCGTCACGATCAGAAGGGCCGCGAGAATCCGCGCAGGGCTTAGGGCTTCGCCCAGAAACAGGATACCGACACAGAACGCCCCCACTGCCCCAATACCCGTCCAGATGGTGTAAGCCGTGCCTAATGGCAGGTCGCGCATCGCCAGCGCCAACAGGCCGAAAGAGCCGATCATCGAAAGAGCCATCAAGGCCGTAGGCCACAATCGGGTGAAACCAGCCGATTGCTTCATCGCTACAGCCCAGACGATTTCCAACAGGCCAGCAAAAAGAAGAAAGATCCAGGGCATATGACAACCTCGTATTCGTTCGGGTCGTCCCGAAAGATGTCCCATTATGGGGAGGTCGTCCTCTGAACCCGAGTTAAGCACTTGATGCCGGGGTTCAAGATACGAAAAAACCGGGCAGTCGAAACCGCCCGGCTACGTACATCGTCAAACCACTTAATTGGTTATGATTTCCGGGCCCATGAAAGTGTTGGGCAGGAATGTCGAGATCCACGGTATATACGTCACCATAATCAGGAAGACGAAGAGAACAGCGAGGAACGGCAGCGCTGCCCTAACAACGCTCATCATCGGCATACCTGCAACGCCCGAGGTTACGAACAGGTTTAGACCAACCGGAGGCGTGATCATCCCGATCTCCATGTTCACCACCATGATGATGCCCAGATGGATCGGATCGATGCCCAACTCGATGGCAATCGGGAACACCAGCGGTGCGACGATCACCAACAGGCCCGACGGCTCCATAAACTGACCACCGATCAGCAGGATCACGTTCACAACGATCAGGAACGCCACCGGCCCTAGCCCTGCGGTCAGCATCGCCTCGGCGATATGCTGCGGCACCTGTTCGTCCGTCAGAACATGCTTAAGGATCAGCGCGTTGGCGATCACGAACAACAGCGTCACCGTCAGCTTTCCTGCCTCGAACAGAGTATGCTTGGTGTCGGGATGAAAGAACGCCGTGACCAAAGCGTAGGGCTTTTTCAGCAGCGGCAGGTTCTGTGCGTCCCCTTCCGTACTCAGCGGCCCCATGTCCTTGTAGACGAAACTGGCGATGAAGAAGGCATAGACGGCAGCAACCGCGGCAGCCTCGGTTGGGGTAAAGATACCCCCATAAATGCCACCCAGAATGATAACGATCAGGAACAGGCCCCAACCGGCCTCGCGGGCCGAGGTAAAGACCTCACCCCACCCCTTCCATTCACCCTTGGGCAGGTTCTTGACCTTTGCCATGACATAGATGGTGATCATCAGCATGAAGCCAGCCATCAGACCGGGAATAACGCCAGCCAGGAA
Source organism: Ruegeria sp. P8 (assembly GCF_056534665.1). Classification (NCBI taxonomy): domain Bacteria; kingdom Pseudomonadati; phylum Pseudomonadota; class Alphaproteobacteria; order Rhodobacterales; family Roseobacteraceae; genus Ruegeria; species Ruegeria sp. P8. The sequence continues at coordinate 58,998 of NZ_JBQERC010000002.1, read as the reverse complement.
CATACGCCCAACCGAAACTTCGACGGCGGCAGCATACACAACCATCACGATGGACGGAGGGATCAGGATGCCCAGCGTACCCGCGTTACAGATCACACCAGCGGCAAACTCTTTGGAATACCCAACCTGGCGCATACCTGCGATGACGATCGAACCGATAGCTACAACCGTGGCCGGGGACGATCCTGACAACGCGGCAAACAGCATACAAGCAAACACACCCGCAATCGCCAGACCGCCGGGCAGATGCCCCACGCAAGCAATCGAGAAACGGATGATCCGACGCGCTACACCACCTGTCGTCATAAAGGACGAGGCCAGAATGAAGAACGGGATCGCCAACAGGGTGAAATGCCCCTCGAACGCCTCAAACAGCGTGCCTGCAACTGAAGCCAGCGAACTGTCGGAATAGATCAGCAGGAACAGGGTCGAGCTGAGGCCAAGTGCAACCGCAATCGGAACCCCGATCAGCAGCAGGCCGATGACCATCGAGAAAAGAAGGATAACGTCCATCAGTCATGCACCCCTTGTTGTGCGCGGACTTCTTCAATCTCGTCCTCGACTTCGTGGCTGGCGACAAGGCGATCGGTCTCACCACGCCAAATTTGAACGGCGACCTGCGTAAACCGGATCACCAGCAGCAGCATGGACACCGGCAGAACCAGATAAGGTACGACCTTGGGCAGTTTTTCATACCCCTCGCCATAGTTGATCAGGTCTTCCAGAAAGCGCAGCGGAGCGACCATGGGGATGTCGTCTACCTCGTAGAAACTCTGGCTGCGTGCGCCGAAATCGAACCCGGTCGGGAACCAGCGGCCCGATGTTGGCGGCAGATCTGCAAAGACGGCCCAATAGTCATATGCCCCTTTGAGCATCAGCAGCGAGAACATCAGACAGAACCCGACCGAGACCAGCGCCATAATGCGCCTCGGTGCTGGTGCCAGCATGTTCAGGATTGCATCCACACCCAGATGAGCATGTTTCTTGACCGCGTAAGATGCGCCCAGCAGCACCAGCCAGCCAAACGTGAACACTGTCAACTCAAGCGCCCATAGGATATTTGAATTAAAGACAAACCGCGCGATCACGTTGGCAAATGTAACGACCGTCATAAGGCCCAAAAGCAACGCGATCAGGGTTTCTTCGATATGGTCGATCAGCCCGCCCTGGCCGGAGTTCGCACCAGACATCTTTCAGTCCCCGCATTTTATTGAAGAGAGAGTTGAGAATGGGGCGGGCCATTTCAGCCCGCCCGGCCTGCGCGTCGAATACTCCCCAGTCCCCTGACGCGCGGCCTTTGACCGGATCAGAACCCGGCGTTGATGGCCTGCGCCGCGTCGATCTTGTCCTGACCCACGTCACCTGCAAATTTGTCCCAGACCGGTTTCATTGCGTCGACCCAGGCCTGACGCTGTTCAGGGGTCAGTTCACGAATGACGCCGCCCGCATCGATGATCGAGGCTTTGGCCGCTTCGTTCACAGCAAAGGCTTCTTTGTTCCGGGTGTCAGTAACTTCGGCCAGAATGGTCAGGAACTGATCCCGCACCGCCGGATCAAGACTGTCCAGCCAATCCACCGATGTCACGACCAGATAGTCGATGATGCCGTGGTTGGTTTCGGTGATACCGTCCTGCACCTCAAAGAACTTCTTGCCGTAGATGTTCGACCAGGTGTTCTCCTGCCCGTCCACAACGCCCTGTTGCAGCGCGCCATACACTTCCGAGAAGGCCATTTTCTGCGGGCTGCCCCCGATGGCTTCCATCTGCGCCACCAGCACATCTGACGACTGTACACGGAACTTCAGACCGTTTGCATCCGACGGATCAACCAAAGCCTTGTTGGCCGACATCTGCTTCATGCCGTTGTGCCAGAACGCCAGCCCTTGCAGGCCGCGGCGCTGCATGCTGTCTTTCATCGCCTGCCCTTCGGCCGAGGCCTGGAACGCGTCTACAGCGTCGACATTCTTGAACATGAACGGCAGGTCAAACAGGCGGAACTGTTTGGTGAACTTCTCGAACTTCGACAGCGAGGGCGCGGCCAGTTGCACGTCACCCTGCAACATCGCTTCGAGAACTTTGTCATCGTTGTAGAGCGTCGAGTTCGGGTAGACCTCAACGCACATCGTGCCGTTCATTTCATCGTTGACCCGCTGCTCTAACAGCGATGCCGCGATGCCTTTGGGGTGTTTGTCGGTGTTCGTCACATGTGCGAACTTAACGACGATTTCGCCTTCATCGCATGCAGCCATACCAGCCGTTGCGGTTACCGTCAGAGCAAGCGCAGTTGCTGCCGTTGTCAAAAGCTTCATCTGATATCCTCCCAGAGTTCTTTGAAACTTGCAGTCGACGCCGGGTAAGCGCCGTATGGCGTGCAGTGAAGCGACTCAGGGTAAAGCACACAACTTTTGACTGCGACTACAGGAAATGTCTGATTACCTGTTTAATACCAAAGCGTTACGGCTTTGTTGGTTCGGGTTATGCACTTCACAGTTCTGAGCCGTGCGAAAACTCGCACATTCTCAGAGAGGCTTGTGCGGATTTCCGCACAAATTTCGAATCAGTTCATCCGAATCAGATGCGCCATTCCGGTTCCTGCTTATCTGCGGTAATCCTCGGGACGAATCTGATAGCGCGCCAGCTTGTCGTAAAAGGTCTTGCGCGGCAGCTTCAGCGCCTTGGCCGCATCTGACGCTTTTCCATTGTGGCGGCCCAAAGCTGCAATCAACAAGGATCGTTCAACCCGCGCCATCTGTTCGCTCAACCCCAGATCTGTTGCCTGCGTAACCTCCTCGGGCATTCCAAGAACAAACCGCATTGCTGCTGACATCAAAGAACGGGCGTTGCCCGGCCAGTCGCTGGCCATCAAGGCCGCGAGATGTTCGGACGAAATCTCGGGAATTGCGATGCCAGCCTGTTCGGCCGCTTGCGCCACATAGTGGCGAAAAATCACCGGAATGTCGTCGGGGCGTTCCGCCAATGATGGAACGCGTACCCGCATCACATCCAAACGATAGAACAGATCAGCGTTGAACCGCCCCTCCGAACTTAACGCAGACAGATCAGCGGTTGTTCCTGCAATAATGCGCCCCCCCGGACCGCGCTCGATGATCTCCAACGCCGCAAACTGCGTGGCTTGGGGCATGGCGGACACTTCGTCCAGAAACAGGGAACCACCCACGGCATCGCCGCAGCTTTGGGCAAGGTCATCAGGGCTTAGACTTGAAGCCGGACGTTTGACAAAAGGCCCCTGACCAGCGGGCGACATCAGGTGAACCACTTCGGCTACTTTGGATATGCCGCTGCCCGGCGGGCCGGTAACAAGGACTTCGGCCCCCGTCGGTGCGACGGTCCGCACGCGATCCCGCAGCGCCTCAGCTTGCGGAGACAGGCCAAACAGCAAACGTGCGGCCGGGTCCCCCCTTTCAAGTTCGGATTTCAGGGCGCGCTGTTCCAACACCTGAGTGCGGGCCGCGAATGCGCGTTCAAGAACATCCATCAGGTCAGACGCAGCGCAGGGTTTTTCGAGAAAATCGAACGCTCCTTTTCCCATGGCTTCTACGGCCATTGGGATATCACCTTCTCCGGTCAAAAGGATCACCGGAAGCTCGGGGTCGATGTCCCGAGCATACGCCAACAAGTGGAAGCCATCCCGCCCGGGCATTCGAATGTCCGAAATAATCACACCGGGGAAATCCCGCCGAATATGATCCTTGGCCGCCACAAAAGAACCGGCTGTTGTCGGTGCGTAATCTGCAAGTTCAATGGTTTGCGCCAATGCCTCGCGAACAGCTGCGTCATCATCGACCAACAGAACCCTGCGCATCATGCTGCCTCTTCTTTCCCATAGGGCTCCAGCTCGACGGTAAACACTGCGCCATCAGCCGTGTTTGCCCCGCGGATTTCACCCCCAAAGCTTTGAACAAGACCATATGATATAGAAAGACCAAGCCCCAGACCTTCAGAGGAACCTACGCTTTTGGTCGAATAAAACGGCTCGAACACCCGGTCGGGGTCTTCGATCCCCGGTCCGGTATCCTGCACAGAAACGCGCAACCGGTCTTCTTCGTGCATCACAATCGAAATGTACCGCTTGGGTCTCCCCAGCATCGCATCCGCCGCGTTATTGATCAGATTAACAAAGACCTGCACCAAGCGGACTTCACCCCCCCAAACATAAACCGCAGCCTGTCCCGGTTCCCATTCCAGCGTCACATCATCGTCACGCAATCGGGTTTCGGTCAATTCGACGGCAGTTTTCAGAACCTGCACCAGATCGACCCGGCCCATCGGTTCGCTTTCGTTTCGGGCAAACGCGCGCAGGTTCTTGATGATCCGGGCCATGCGGGCGGCCATTTCCGAAATACGCCCAAGGTTTTCGCTGGCCCTGTCGCCTTTGCCGCGTTCAAGAAAGGCCGTACCATTGTCGGCGAATTGCTGGATCGCCATCAACGGTTGGTTGAGTTCGTGGCTGATCCCCGCCGACATCTGCCCCAGCGCGCTGAGCTTACCTGCCTGCACCAGCTCGGCCTGCGCTTTTTTCAGTGCTACTTCGGCCTCCTGACGTTCTGCAACTTCGCGGCGCAATGCGGTGTTTGCTTGGGTCAAAGCACGGGTACGCTGCGCCACCCGGCTTTCCAGAACCGTGTTGGCATTAGCCAGCGTCCGTCGCCGTTCCATCGCAAGATACAGCATCGCGCCAAACGCCAGACAGATCGCTGCGACCGCCGCCGCCTGCAACCCGGCAAGTCGCCGGGCCGGGGCCACGTCCACCAAAACCTCGGCGGTCATATCGATCACAGGCAATTCAAGCGTTAGGTGCAACGCATCGCGTGGCAAATACCGCCCCCAGCTCAGCCGCCACAATTCATGCTGGCCGACCCGCGTCGCAGAAAAATCCACCGAGGCACCCTCTGGCGGTGTCAGCCCGGACTGGCCAACCTCGCGCCTCCAGAACAGCAAGTCCGACCGGTTCGAGATGAAGACGACACCGTCAGAATCAACAAAGAAAACGGCTTCGGTACTGCCCCGCCAGGTTTGTTCAATGTCCTGGACATCGGCAACCACCATCACTGCACCTTCGACTTGCCCGGAGGCGGCAAAAGTCGGAGCGGCATAGGAATATATCCGGTCGCCACTGTCCGGAGCTACCTCATGCGCTGTGCCAGCCGCACCCTGCATGGCGCGCCTGAACGCTGGATGTGCGGACATGTCTCGCTGTGCCACTGGCTGTGCGGCGACCAGAACCCGACCGCTGCGATCCAGGTACATCATGTTGACGGCCGCTGTCTTGTCGGCAACGTCCAGCAACATCGCTTGCGCGTCATGTATTTGTGTCGGTGTATCCAACGCGTGCAAGGCGGGATGTGTCGCCATCAGAACCGCCAGTTCCTGGTAGACCTGCATCTGGGTGCTGAGCCGATCCGCCGCCAGTTCAAGGTCGGCTTCGGCCTTGTCGCTTAGCTGAGACAGCGCCTGACGATAGCCATAAGACCAAACAAAACCTGACAGCAGCCCGACAGCGGACAAAAAACCGACAATGATCCAAACTCTCTGCATAGACAGGGTCTTGCATTCAACGCGGCTCGTGGCAAGTGTGCGTCGCATGAAGTCATTCTCGCAATCCCCGACAGACCCGGGTTTCGTTCAGAACCCCTACCCTTTCTATGATCAGGCCCGCGCTGCTGGTGATCTGTTCTATTGGCGCGACTACGATATGGCTGCTGCGACGTCCTGCCGTGCCGTGCGGGCACTTCTTCGCGACCGCCGGTTTGGGCGGGAAGTTCCGCCTGAATGCGCGATACAGGGCCCCGCCCATTTGGCCCCCTGGCTGGCTATCGAAGCCCATTCGCTGCTTGAAGCTGAACCCCCGCGACATACCCGCCTAAGGGCGCTTGTTATGCGCGCTTTCACGTCGCGGGAAATATCTGCGTTGCAGCCTTCCATAGAATCGCTATGCCACAGTCTTGTCGAGGCGTTTCCGAATACACCTTTCGATCTGCTGAGCGCTTATTGCACTCAGGTCCCGGTGATAACTATCTGCCGACTGTTGGGCGTTCCCGAAGACATGGCGCCCAACCTGTTGCAGTGGTCGCATGACATGGTCGCGATGTATCAGGCCAACCGGACACAGGCGACCGAGGATAAGGCCGCCAAGTCCTCTCAGGAGTTCACGGATTTCCTGTTGGGATACATTAAACAACGACGCAACGATCCGCGTGACGATTTGATCACCCGGCTTATCAGCGCCGAGAAGGAAGGCGAAAAGCTGTCCATCGACGAACTGGTCGCAACATGCATCTTGCTGTTGAATGCAGGTCACGAAGCAACGGTGCATTCGCTGGCGAACGGTGTGAAAACCCTGTTGCAAACACATACCAGCCCCGACGTTCTAGGCCCGGACCAGATCGACGCAACGATTGAAGAAATCCTGCGCTATGACCCGCCCCTACACATGTTCACACGCTATGCGTATGAAGACGTTGACATATTTGGGCATTCGTTCAGGCGCGGTGATCAGGTCGCGCTTTTGCTTGGCGCTGCAAACCGCGACCCTACCGTCTGGGATGAACCCGAAAGGTTTGTTCCGACGCGCTCGATTGAGGTCAACACAAGTTTTGGTGGAGGCATCCACTTCTGCGTCGGCGCCCCTTTGGCAAGGTTGGAAATGCGCATAGCCCTGCCCATTCTGTTCAACAGCTGCCCGAACCTGCGGCTTGCCGATCCGCCGACCTACTCAGACAGCTATCACTTCCATGGTCTGGAACGGTTAATGGTTCAGGTCTGACCTATATAAGGCGCGGATCGATCCGGCGCTGGCAGCACCTGCCTTCTATGCCCCTTCAACCAATGCGTTGAGGGGAAGCATCGTTGTGGACTTGATTTCTTCCATAGACAAAAGCGCGGTCACGTTGTGCACCCGCACTTCCGAAATCAGAGACTGGTAGAATTGATCATAGGCGCGCGCGTTCTTGACCCGAACCTTGAGAATATAATCGATGTCGCCTGCCAGCCGATGCGCCTCCTGCACTTCGGGATGTTCGCGCAATGCCTTAAGGAACTTGCGCTGCCACTCAGCCTCGTGTTCCGACGTGCGGATCAAAACAAAGAAAGTCGCCTCAAACCCTAGCGCTTCGGCATCCAGCAAAACCGTTTGCTGACCAATGATTCCCGCACTCTTGAGCTTGCGTATTCGATTCCAGACAGGCGTCTTTGAACTGCCGACACGAGCCGCTATTTCGTCCAGTGACTGCCCTGCATCGCGTTGCAGCTCGGCCAGAATTTTCCGATCCGTATCATCTATCCGCACCGACATTCCAATATTCCTTCCACATCGAAGAATTCGTTCCAAATTTTCGTTTCGATGGAACGTTTGTCCTTATTTGAGCGCCCATATGGCACTTTGGTGGGAATATTTCCTATATTGAGGGTCAAGTCAAACCACACCCGAGATGATCCGATGCAGGACGTTCGCACAACAGGCCCCAAAGGACATGTCGACTTTGTCGGCGCAGGTCCGGGCGATCCTGAGTTACTGACGCTCAAGGCGCTGACTGCGTTTGAGCGGGCTGATGTTGTGCTGCATGACCGCCTTATCAGTGAACCCGTACTGGACATAGCCGGTCAAAGCGCCGCCTTGGTTGATGTCGGCAAAGCCGGGTTCGGCCCATCCTGGAAGCAAAGTGATATCGACGCGCTTTTGGTCGAATATGCCTTGAATGGTAACCGCGTGGTCCGCCTTAAGTCTGGCGATCCCACTGTCTTTGGCCGTCTGGATGAAGAGATCGAGGCCGTCGAGGCGGCTGGAATTTCGTGGCAGATCGTTCCCGGTATCACGGCGGCATCTGCCGCGGTGGCTGGAATCGGCCAAAGTCTGACTCAACGCGGCCGGAATTCCTCGGTGCGGTTTCTGACCGGGCACGACATGAAAGGTTTTGCCGATCATGACTGGAATGCCCTGGCAAGGGCCGGTTCGGTTGCTGCGATCTATATGGGCAAGAAATCTGCCCGCTTTATCCAGGGTCGCCTGATCATGCATGGCGCCGATCGCGCCACCCCTGTCACACTGGTCGAAAACGCTTCGCGTCCGAACCAGCGGATACTGGCCACCACACTGGATCAACTGCCCGCCGACCTGGCCGCCGCCGAAATGGACGGACCGGCCCTGACATTCTATGGCCTTGCCCCGCGCGAAGCGACGCAGGCCGTAACCGAATTCAACAAGGAGCTTGCCTGATGGCCCGCGCTTTTACCCCCAAAGTCGTCACCGCAAATGACTTGCTGGTAGGTGACGTCATTTACCAGACCGATGATGACAGTTGGACGCGTGATCTGTCGCAGGCGGAACTGATCACTGACGAAGCACATGCACAGGTGCGTCTGCTGGATGCGGCGCGTCAGGCAAATAAAGTCGTGGGCGCCTATCTGGCCGATGCCGTTGCTGGCAAAAACGGCCCAGAACCCACCCATTTTCGGGAAGATTTCCGCCGGACTGGTCCGTCCAACTATGCCCACGGCAAACAGGAAACTTCCCAGCAGCCCCGGGCCTGACCTCTGGCCATCTCTCTCCCCTTTCAAGGCCCCTAGGTTCGGGGCTGCAAACAAGGACAGCTAGACATGTATCGCTACTCCGAGTTCGACACAGCATTTTTGGCAGAACGTAACGCGCAGTTCCGTGCCCAGGTCGAGCGTCGCATTGACGGCTCGTTGACCGAAGACGAATTCAAGCCGCTGCGCCTGATGAATGGGCTGTATCTGCAACTGCATGCCTACATGCTGCGTGTCGCCATTCCCTACGGCACGCTGAACAGTGCGCAGATGCGTCAACTGGCGCTGCTGGCCGAGAAGTGGGACAAAGGCTATGGCCATTTCACCACGCGTCAGAACATCCAGTACAACTGGCCAAAGCTGAACGACGTACCGGATATGCTGGACGCGCTGGCCGAGGTTGGCATGCACGCCATCCAGACCTCGGGCAACACCATCCGCAACGTGACCGCCGACCATTTCGCCGGTGCCGCAGCGGACGAGGTCGCAGATCCGCGCCCCTATGCCGAACTGCTACGCCAGTGGTCGACCGACCACCCCGAATTCCAGTTCATGCCGCGCAAGTTCAAGATCGCCATCACCGGTTCAGAAAATGACCGTGCCGTGATCAAAGCGCATGACATCGGCCTGCAACTGGTCGAACGTGACGGCGTTCTGGGCGCTCGCGTCATTGTTGGTGGTGGCCTTGGCCGTACGCCCATGATCGGCAAGGAATTGTCCGAGTTCGTCGCCTTTGACGACCTGCTGGCCTATCTGGAGGCCACAGTTTCCGTATGGAACCAGATTGGTCGCCGCGACAACAAGTACAAGGCACGTATCAAGATCACCGTGCACGAGCATGGCATCGACGCTATCCGCGCCAAGGTCAACGAACGCTTCCTGAAGGTCCGCCCGCAGTTCAAAGGCGCGGATATGAACCTGCTGGAAGAGATCAAGGGCCACTTTGCACCACCTGCCTACCGTGAAGGCTCGGTCGCGTCGTTTGAAAGCACCTATACCAACGATCCGGTCTTCCGGTCGTGGGTCGACACCAACATCGCGCCGCACAAGAACGCGGACCATGCGATCGTCACGATCTCGATCAAGAAGCATGGAGCAACACCGGGCGATGCAACTGCCGAGCAAATGCGCGTTATGGCCGATCTGGCCGAAGAATTCGCCTATGACGAGCTGCGCATCAGCCACGAGCAGAACGTGATCCTACCGCATGTCCACAAATCGGACCTGCCCGCGATCCACGCCAAGCTGAAGGAATACGAACTGGCCACCGCCAACATCGGTCTGATCAGCGACATCATCGCCTGCCCGGGTATGGATTATTGCGCGCTGGCGACGGCGCGTTCGATCCCGGTTGCTCAGGAAATTGCAACACGGTTCGAGGACCTGAAGCTCGAGCATGACATCGGCCACCTGAAGATCAAGATCTCAGGCTGCATCAACGCCTGTGGTCATCACCATGTCGGCCATATCGGCATTCTGGGTCTGGACCGCGCAGGCGTGGAAAATTACCAGATCACTCTGGGTGGCGATGCGACCGAAACTGCGGCAATTGGTGATCGCACCGGTCCGGGCTTTGCCTATGACGAAATCGTTCCTGCCGTCGAGCGCATTGTCGACACCTATCTGAACCAGCGTGCAAGCGCAGAGGAGACATTCCTGGAAACATATCGCCGGGTGGGCATGGCGCCGTTCAAAGACGCCCTCTACCCCGAGGCCCGCGCAAATGCCGCTTGACCTGATCCAGACGGAACTGGGCTGGGACAGACACGAACTGACTGAACGTGTCGAAGACCTGAATGCCCGGTTCCGGCACCACAGCGCCCATGATGTCATGCATGGAGCGATTGATGAGATCGATGAGCTTGCTCTGGTCTCGAGCTTTGGTGCGGAATCCGTCGTTCTGTTGCACATGGCGGCGGTGGTGAACAAGGCAACGCCCGTTCTTTTCGTGGACACGCAAATGCTGTTCACCGAAACGCTGGAATACCAGCAGGAGGTGAGCGAGCGTCTGGGGCTTACCAACATTCGCATCATCCGGGCCGAGGATGCAGAGGTTGAACGCGAAGACCCATACGGCGCATTGCGCCTGCGCGACACCGATGCATGTTGTAACCTGCGCAAGACTTTCCCGCTGCAAAGAGCGCTGGTGGGGTTCGATGGCTGGATAACCGGACGCAAGCGGTTTCAGGCAGGCACGCGCGCTGCGCTGGAATTCTTCGAGGTCGAAGATGGTACAGGCCGGATCAAGGTCAACCCGCTCGCCCATTGGGCGCCCGAGGATGTGCGGGCCTATATGGAAGAAAACAACCTGCCCCGGCATCCGCTGGTGGCCAAAGGATACCCTTCGATCGGCTGTGCGCCCTGCACTTCGCCTGTCAAAGAGGGCGAAGACCCCCGCGCCGGACGGTGGCGCGACCAGAACAAGGAAGAATGCGGCATCCATTTTGTCGATGGCAAGATGATGCGCATCGGAGAGAAAACATGAACGTAATCGTAACGGATGAGGGCTTTTCGCCTGATGACTGGACCGACGGCTTTGTCACTCTGGATGATGCCGCCAATGACGTGGTCGCGCTAGACGTGAGCTCGGAGACAGACCCGGACGAACTGTTTGACCGGTTGGGCGGCACGAGGCTGGTTCGGGTAGACTTCCCGTCTTTCGCAGATGGTCGCGGATTTACCATCGCTCGCACATTGCGCCTGAAGGGCTACAAAGGCCGGCTGCGCGCCAAAGGGCATGTGCTTGCCGATCAATACGCCATGGCGCGCCGCAGCGGCTTTGACGAGGTCGAGATCGACGGAGAACTGGCAGACCGCCAACCCGAGGATCAGTGGCTGGCCCGCGCGAACTGGAAAGAGAATAACTATCAGGCCCGCCTGCGCGGCTGATCCCGCGATTGCCAGCCTGTGACGCAAAGGGGGCAATCTGTCCCCTTTTCCTGACTTGGATCAAAGATTAAACGGAGATGTCGGTTTAGCAGACCGGCAGGTAAACGATGACAGAGATGAAGCCCGTGAGCGAAGCAACCGCCGTAAAAGTCCCCGTCCTTCCGGATGCGCAAACTGTAACCGAAGTCAAACACTGGACCGACAGCCTGTTTTCATTCAAGGTGTCGCGCCCGGCCTCGCTGCGTTTCCGTTCGGGCGAGTTTGTGATGATTGGTCTTCTGGGCGACAACGGCAAGCCGTTGCTGCGCGCCTATTCCATCGCCTCGCCCTCGTGGGATGAAGAGCTGGAGTTTTATTCGATCAAGGTTCAGAACGGCCCGCTGACCTCGAAGTTGCAACATATCAAACCGGGTGACCAGATTATCCTGCGTCCCAAACCGGTTGGCACATTGGTGCATGACGCCCTGCTGCCCGGCAAGCGCCTGTGGTTTTTTGCGACCGGCACCGGCTTTGCGCCTTTTGCCTCGCTGCTGCGTGAACCGCAGACCTATGAGGACTATGACGAGGTCATCATCACCCACACCTGCCGCGAAGTGGCAGAGCTGGAATATGGCCGTCAGCTGATCGACAGCATCCGTCAGGACGAACTGTTGGCCGAACTGATCGGTGAAGGATTTGCCGACAAGATCCGCTATTACCCGACCACCACACGGGAAGAGAGCCCAAAGATGGGTCGCATCACCACTTTGCTTCAGGACGGCACCGTGTTTTCCGACTTGGGTATTGACGGTGGCATCAAGCCCGAAACCGACCGTGCAATGGTATGCGGTTCGTTGGCTTTCAACCTAGATATCAAGGAAATCCTCGAAGGGTTTGGATTGCGTGAAGGTGCCAACTCGGAACCCAAGGAGTTCGTGATCGAAAAAGCCTTTGTCGGCTAAAGCAACCCTGCGTTCAGGGCTTTGCCACCCTGAACGCGAAAAACACCGGCAGAAAACAAGTTTTTTCGCATTACCCTGTATTTATGCCGCTTGAAGTGCGGCTCTGCCCGGTTTAAATTCCGGGCTCGAAATTCTGCAATCATCAAAGGAATGAACCCATAGCTCGCAGACCTCACAACGCGCCGCCACAGAGAGACACAGGCCCGCGCGTCAATGATAAGATCCGTGCCCCCGAAATTCGCCTGATTGGCGCCGAAGGTGAAAACGTCGGGGTGGTTCATCCCGCCAAAGCCATGCAGATGGCCGCAGATGCAGGTCTTGATCTGGTCGAAATCTCGCCCAATGCGAACCCACCGGTCTGCAAGATCATGGATTTCGGCAAGTACAAGTACGAAACGCAAAAACGCGAAAACGAAGCGCGCAAAAAACAAAAAGTCATCGAAGTGAAAGAGGTCAAGTTCCGACCGAACACAGATACGCATGACTATGACGTCAAAATGAAGAACGTCTTTAAGTTTCTGGAAAAGGGCGACAAGGTCAAAGTCACCCTGCGCTTTCGCGGCCGTGAAATGGCGCACCAGAACCTGGGTCGCGAATTGCTGGAACGTGTGGCCGAGGACATCAAAGAGGTCGGCAAGATCGAAAACATGCCAAAGATGGAAGGCCGTCAGATGGTCATGATGATCGGCCCGCTTCCGCATAAGTAATCCGCTTAAAAGACAGAAACGATCAAAGCCCCTTCGCTGCCGAAGGGGCTTTTTCGTTCAGGTCGCGCGTCTGCTTCGTAACCAGTTGACCGCATCTCTGAAGTCGAAAAGCAAGGAAATTATGTCAACGATCAGAAGCACCCAAAGAAACTTGATAAAGGCAATGCTCAGGGTCGCATCGGAAAACAACAAAAGCGTTACGATGACAACCAGTGGAACCCAGCACAGAATGTGCGGCAAAGCCATCGCACCGCTCATCCCGCGCGCAACCGCCATGATGGGTATGTTCAGCGCCATACCGGTAATCGCCAGAACAGCGATGAGCATCCCCTGCGGCTGATCCAGGAAAGCAAGCGGAACCAAATTAACCGGCACCAATATTACGGCCACCCAGATCTGCACCCAAAGGGGAAGCGCGCGGAAACTGCGCCAAATATCCAGCGCCATTGATTTCGCCTTTTCAGATACTTCTCCCGCGACACTAACAAATAACCTGCGGGCGAACAGTGCGCTCACGGTAATGTCAAAGCACGGCGGAAATGGCGCGTTCCAGTTTGCTGACGAGTTCGCCTATCTGTTCCTCTTCGATGATAAAAGGCGGCGCCAGCAGGACGTGATCGCCGTTCCGGCCATCCCGCGTGCCTGCCATGGGATAGCAAATCAACCCTTCAGCCAGTGCTGCCTTTTTCACCTTACCTGCGATGCCGCGTGATGGATCAAAAGGTTCCTTGGTGTCACGGTCAACGACCAGTTCAACACCTCGGAACAACCCACGACCACGGATATCTCCCACGTTCGGGTGCTGTCCGAATGCTGCCTCAAGGGCAGATTGCAGCTTGTTGCCCATGACCCCGGCACGCGCAGGTAAATCCCGTTCGGTCAACTCACGGACCACCGCCAATGCGGCGGCTGTGGCGACCGGATGACCGACATAGGTGTGCCCATGCTGGAAAAACCCTGATCCATCGCGGATCGCGTCATAGATTTTACCGGTGCACAGCATGGCTCCGATTGGTTGATATCCAGCCCCCAACCCCTTGGCAATACAAAGAATATCCGGTTCGATACCGTCATGATCGCAGGCAAACATGTGACCGGTTCGGCCCATACCGCACATCACCTCATCCAAGATCAGCAACACACCATAGTGGTCGCAAATCTCGCGAATACGCTTGAAATATCCTTCAACCGCAGGAACTGCGCCAAGGGTGGCCCCGACCACTGGTTCGGCCATAAATGCCATGACCGTATCGGGACCCAGCCGCAGGATTTCAGTTTCCAATTCATTCGCCACACGCTGGCCGTAGTCAAAACTGCTCTCGTCTTCCGGTTTTTCAGCATATTCGTAGCAGGCAGAGATATGGGTCATCTCGATCAGCATCGGAGCGAATTGTGCCCGTCTCCATGCGTTACCCCCTGCGGACAAAGCCCCCAAAGTGTTGCCGTGATAGCTTTGCTTTCGCGCGATAACGTGACGGCGTTCAGGTTGTCCGATTTCTAGAAAATATTGGCGCGCCAGTTTGATCGCCGCTTCGGTCGCCTCCGACCCGCCCGAAACAAAATACACACGGTCCAGATCCCCCGGTGCATGCCGGATCAACAATTCGGCCAAAGCCTCGGCCGGTTCCGATGTCATGAACCCGGTATGTGCAAAAGCGATCTGTTCCACCTGTTGCTGTACCGCTTGGATCACGGCCTGATTCGAATGACCCAGACATGATACCGCGGCATCACCGCAATCCAGGTATCGCTTGCCCTCTGCATCAATCAGATAACAGCCATCGCCGCCAACCGCGACGGGGAGGTCCGATTTCGTGTGACGTGGGAAAACATGACTCATTTCTTTGCCCTTCCAAGCAATTCAACTAATGCTGCGACCGAAGCCGCGTTATCTGCCCAAGGTCTGCCATCCGGCCCCGTCAGACTGTTTTCAAACCCAACCCGCACGTCACCACCGCGTCGTGCAGCCTCGGCCAGACAGGCATGTTCTTGCGCACCAAAGGCGCACACCATCCAACGAGCCGGGCTTTTTGGAAAAGCCTCGAGATCGGCTGGCATAGATTGCTGTCCATCGCTGTATCGCCCCAGAACAAGCAAACGGTCTGTCTGGTTCGCCTGTACGATGCCCTGAGCGCGCCAATGGTCCAGTAATCGTGCGTCCTCTGCATCATACAAAATGTGCTGAACCCGTGTGCCCTGATCCGCGCATTGTGCATAGACCCTGGGTGCAAGGTTAAGGTCGCGGGCGATTTCACGCACCGAGATTGAGGCCCATTCAGGTCGCACCTTTTGCAAACAGTCCAGTTGCGATGCTACGTCAAACCGCCCAACGGCTTCGGTCGTGATCTGTAGCTCCATTTTTGGAACCTCTCGCTGCAATTCCGCAAGCGTTTCCCGGTACAATCCGGCGTCCAGTGAATGCCGTCCGTCTGCATCTCGAATATGCAGATGCAACCCGTCCGCACCTGCGGCATGGCAATCCCGTGCAGATATGACGATCTGGTCAATCCTGAGCGGCAAGGCGGGATGATCCAACGCGTTCCCCCGGGCACCGTTTGGCGCAACCAGAATGTAGGGCCTGTCCAAGCTGTCAGTTGTTTTTGATGTCATAGCACCACCCAAGTCTTTGCCTTCAGTTAGATTCGCTGGATGACGTTTTCAATTTACACTAAAGAAAACATATGTTTCTTTTTGGTATGGCACCCACCCTTGCAGCCTTGACCAGCCAAATTCGGCGCGAGATCGACGAGATGCCTGCGCAGATGCAAGTCGCGGCGAAATATATCATCGACCATCCCGGTGATTTCGGCCTGAACCCGGTCCGGGTGACCGCTGACCGGATCGGCATCAGCACCAGTGTTCTTGTTCGACTGGCACAGCGTATGGGTTTCGACAGTTTTGACGCCTTCCGCCACCCATTTCGCCTTGCCCTCACAACAGACAGCGAAGACAGGATAGGTCATGGGTGGCTAACCACATCACCCGGACAAGACCCTTTCCACGGCGCACAGGCCAGATTCGCGCGCAATGAGATGAATGTTGTGTCCCGCTCTCTGCGTCTGATGGAGCCGAATTTGGCCAAGCGTGCCGTTGAATACATGGTGTCTGCACGTCGTTGTTATGTGACCGCCACAAGGTCCAGTCATGCGCTGGCCTATTATTTTCACTACGCGGGGCGCATGGCCCATCCCGGATTACAGCTGATACCTCGGCACATGGGCTCGGCCATCGATGACCTGGTCGAGGCCACGTCCGAGGATTGTTTGTTTGCCATCACGGTCCATCCCTACTCCGCAGATACGATCCAGTCGATGCGCTTTGCCCGCGACAGGGCCATAAAGATTGTACTGCTGTCGGATAGCGAGGTGATTGCCCCCGGCGTCAACCCGGATGTGGTTCTGCCCGTCAGCACCCGCACATTACATCCGTTTTCAAGCTTTTCCGGCGCGATGGCGGTTCTGGAATGCCTGCTCGGTCATCTCTTTGATGCAGGGGGCGAAGCTGCACGGGATAGGGTCGAACAGTTTCAAAAAGCGCGGGAGGACACCGGCGCGTATTGGCGGCCCGGCGTTTTGCCAAGGATGAGAAAACCCTAGAATATCAATAGTACATACGCGATATCGCGGACCTTGGCGGCGGTCAGTCGTTTCGTTTCGCCCGCGGCTGGGGTCTGGTTGGGATTTCCTTCAGCAATCCGCCAACACCCATTCCGGCAATATCTGCGCCTGTTGTTTCAATCCCGCATGCGACACGCGACAGCACCCAATCCGCCCCATTCAACGCTGGAGAGCGGGCGCATCCCGGCAAACCGATCACAGGTCGGCCTTGCAGGTCCCCCAGAAACAGAAGGTTTCCCGGATCAACCGGCATACCAAAGCGATCAATCGTCCCACCGGCCTGCCGAACGGCCGACGGTGCGACATCGTTGGGATCCGAGGTGGCCGAACCCGTCAATATCATTAGCAGATCACCCTTCCCCTTAGAAATCGCGCTGGTCAAAGTATCTGTTCGATGCGGAACAATCTGCACCTGCGCAAGCTCCATTCCCAATGCGTCGACCCGTCCCCGAATGGCCGCAATCCCCTTATCGTTCGGTGGGCCACCGGGAATTTCCGTGACAACAAGCCCGGCTGTCCGATGAACAGGCCGCGCCAAACGCACAGCCCCTTGTGCCAGCCCGGCGGCGCGCCGAACATCAGCCTCTGGCACAGCGTATGAGATGACCTTGATGGTCGCCACTATGCCGTTCGCCCCCATTTGCTGATACTGCGGAACGGTCGCAACGGTAATCATCGGATTGACCAGATTGAACAATTCAAGTGCACGAACATCAAGCACGGCAACCCCAGGCCCGTCGGCCAAAAGGTTTACCCGCCCGGTAAATGCCTCGGTTACCCGCAAGTTGGCTGAAGCTGGATCAGGTGCCAGCGCAGACGCCAGCTTGCGCGCAGCCTGATCTTCATGGCAATCACCGGTATCCAACCGGGCAACAATGACCTCGTTTAGACCAGCCTTTTCCAGTTGCTCCACATGTTCCGAGCGCAATTCAAGCCCTTTGCGAAGCTTTCGCCCATCCGCTGTAACCGAATGCGCCAGAATGGCCCCCTCTGCCCGGGACACCGGCACAGGTCCAAATTTCATGATTTCCCTCGAAGAACTGCAGTGATTTGCGCCAGTATCGCAACCGCGATTTCCGAGGGACCGGCGGCCCCGATATCCAAGCCAATGGGCCCATGAATGCCAGAGATTTGCGCATCGGTGAAACCGGCCGCTTTCATACGCTCAATGCGCTTGGCATGGGTGCGTGTTGACCCTAATGCACCAATATAGAACACATCGGCGTCCAATGCGGCTTGTAGCGCCGGATCATCAAGTTTTGGGTCATGTGTCAGCAAGACAATCGCGGTCCGCGCGTCCAATCCCAGCTTCGCAACGGCTTCATCCGGCCAATCCGTCAGGATCGTTTCGCCGGGAAAACGCGCACTGGACGCGAAGGCGTCACGTGGGTCGATGATGGTTGGATCGTAGCCCGCAATCCGCGCCATCGGCACCAGAGCCTGCGCAATGTGAACCGCCCCAACGACCAGCAACCTTAGCGGCGGGTTGTGCACTGCGACAAAGGTCTGGCCATCTTCTTCGAACCCTGACCGATCCATGCGCAGCCTGTCGGCATAAGCATTGCGGCGCAACGCCCTGCGCCCGGTCTCGACATTGACTTCGTAGGCAATGGGTGCACGAGCGGTCCGAGCGGCAACCAGTTCCGCCAACATAGGTTCGGGCAGGACTTGTCCTATGGGTTCGACAAGAATGCGTATGGTCCCCCCACAAGCCAAACCAACCGCAAAGGCATCGTCGTCACTGACCCCGAATTCAAGCAAACGCGCTTCGCCTTCGTCAATGGCTTCAAGCGCCTCGACGATAACAGCACCTTCGACACATCCACCAGAAACGGAACCTTCGATCCGACCATCGCCACCAATCACCAATTGGGATCCCACCCGCCGCGGCGCACTGCCCCAGGTTTCGACAACTGTAGCGAGCGCCGCGCCGCGCCCGCTGCGGTGCCAGTCAAGCGCCGTTTCAGGACTGTTGTCGAATCGCTTCATCGGAACCTCTGGATGACCTATTACACCAACATAAGCGGGATTTGCGGGATGAAAAGCGCACCAAGCTTACCAAAAGGTCTATATTGGACCCCATTAGGCAACGCCACGGCCTGAAAGATATTCAACAAATCATAGCATTGATTGTTTGTGACCCGAGTTCTAGCTTGTACAGGCAACCGGCATCGGGTCTGGCTTGCATACCAAACAATTCATAGATCGGAGACATGCAGTTGAAACGTATTCTTGCACTGGGCGCGGCAGTTGGTCTTTTGACTTCAACCGCAGCGTGGGCTGACACATTCCAACGCTATGGAGAGGTTGAAGGCTGGAAAGTCTTCATCGACAATGAAAAGAAATCCTGCCTGATCGAGGCCGTTGATGATGCGGAAAACGTCGTTCAGATGGGTCTGACCGAAGATCGCGGTGTGGGATATGTCGGCGTGTTCACCAAGGCTGAAACCGATATCAAACGTGGCGAGACGCAAGAAGTCGCCATCCTGCTGGGCGACAACATCTATCTGGGTGAAGCGACCGGCATGAAAGGCAACATCACCAAAGGCTATTCCGGTGGTTATGTCCTGTCGGACAGCCCTCAGTTCGCGGATGATCTGGCAAAGAAAAAGGTCATGATCGTGTTCCCCGAGACATCCTATGCCTTCACGGTCGATCTGACAGGCACTTACAAAGCCATGGAGATGGCCCGCAAGTGCAACGAAGAGCAACTGTCGTAATCGGCTAGTCGGAAAGCGCGGCCATCAGCCGTGCTTTCTGCCCCTGGTCGTCGGGTTGTGAAATCGCTGCGGCCAAGTCTTCGAGTGAGGCAATCGAATGCCCTGCGCGAAAACTGTCAACATGCGGCAGCATCGCGGCGACGCCTTGCGCCCTGGGCGCGAACCCGTCCCAACGCAACAAGGGATTCAGCCAGATCAGGCGTTTTGAGGAAAGGTGCAGACGCTCAATCTCTTTCTTAAGGAGCTCGGGATCACCCCGCTCGAGCCCGTCGGTGATCAGCAGAACGACCGCCCCTTGCCCCATCACCCGGCGTGACCAGTCCCGATTGAATTGATGCAGACACTCTCCGATACGAGTGCCGCCCTCCCAATCCTGTGCCTCGGCACCTGCGGCGGCAAGTGCCGCGTCTACATCCCGTTGGTGCAGGTGGCGCGTTATGTTGGTCAGGCGTGTGCCGAATGTGAAGGCATGGACCTTGGCCCACCCCGCTCCCTTGGTGTTCGATACCGTGTGCAGGAAATGCAGGATGATCCGACTGTACTGGCTCATCGAGCCGGAAATATCGCAAAGTGCGACAAGATTTGGCCAGCGCGGTTTGGGTTGTAGTCTGGCAATATCGCGCAACTCACCCCCTTGCCGCATGGCCGCGCGCAAGGTGCGGGCACGGTCGATGCGGTGCCCCAGATGGCTGGTCTGCCCGCGGCGTGATTCAATTGGCTTTACTGGCAGTGTCATCCGCGCCAATACGCGCTTGGCCTGCGCGATTTCGGCCGTGCTCATCTGCTCGAAGTCCAGATTGCGCAACCGCTCCTCGGACGATGCGGTCTGGGTTGCGTCGATTTCGATCTCGGTTTCGTCTTCCTCTTGTCCTGCAGCGTCCGGCAAATCACGCTCAACCCCGTCCAGCAGCGCCTCAGCTGCGCGCTTTTCACCGGCATCGGCCTTGCGTTCTTCCTGAACGCCGCGAATTGCAGGAAGCATCATCGCCATCATGTGTTCCATGTAACGCGGATCTCGCCAGTACATTCGGAAGACTTGCGCAAAAACCACGCGGTGTTCCGGGCGGTTCACGAAACAGGCGTGTAAGGTCCAGTAGAAATCCTGTTTCTCGGAAAAACCTGCCGCCTGCACCGCACGAATTGCGTCGATCACACGACCGGGTCCGATTGGCAGCCCAGCCTTTCTGAGTGCGCGGGCAAAATGGGTGATGTTGTGCGCCAGCTTTGGGTAGTCCGGGATATCCAGCGGAAGTTGTTCGGCCATCAGACGTTATGGGGGCTATGCCCCCATACCCCTGGAGTATTTGGAAAAAGATGAAACATCAGACCGGTTCGAGCGTGGCCTTGGCCTCGTCGAGGATGCGTTTTGCCTCGGACCCCTGAAGTTTTTGAATGTCGTCCTGATATTTGAGGATCGCACCCAGCGTATCCCCGATCACCTCGGGGCTCAGGTTCATCACATTCAGCGCCAACAGGCATTTCGCCCAGTCAATGGTCTCGGCCACGCCGGGTTTTTTGAACAGATCCTCGGTGCGCAAACGTTGAACGAAGGCTACAACCTCGCGACTGAGTGCTTCCGCGGCTTCAGGCGCACGGGCGTGCAGGATTTCGATCTCACGCTCGAAGTTCGGGTAATCGACCCAGTGATAGAGGCAACGGCGCTTGAGCGCGTCGTGCACCTCCCGCGTCCGGTTCGAGGTGACGATCACGATGGGCGGTTCGGGGGCTTTTATCGTGCCAAGTTCGGGGATGGTGACTTGAAAGTCACTAAGCGCTTCAAGCAGAAACGCTTCAAACGGCTCATCGGTCCGGTCCAGTTCGTCGATCAGCAGAACTGGTGCTCCGTTTTCGTCCGGGCGCATCGCCTGCAGCAAGGGGCGTTCGATCAGGTATTCGTCCGAGAACAGTTCAGTCTGCAACGCGCCCCGGTCGGCCCCACCTGCGGCCTCGGCCGTTCGGATCGCGAACATCTGCGCCGGAAAGTTCCATTCGTAAACGGCAGAGGACGCATCCAGACCTTCGTAGCATTGCAGACGGATCAGGCGCCGGTTCAACCCGGATGCCAGAGCCTTGGCGATCTCGGTCTTTCCAACCCCTGCCTCGCCTTCCAGAAACAACGGGCGTCCAAGTTTCAGCGACAGGAACACAACCGTCGCAAGGGCGCGACCGCAGACATAGCCCTGACGACCCAGCATCTGCTGCACGGCATCGATGGAAACTGGCTGTGTCATGGAACCCCTCTCTGCTTTAGGGATAAACAGGTCATGCAACCGTCTGGCCGTCAAGGCCTCAACCTTGGTCAGAGCTACGACGTTCAGGTCGGTTGACAAGATTTTCTTTGTGGCTTGCGCGGACGCAGTTGGTCTTTCGCAACAGCTATGCTAGCGGAAGGCCATGACCGACACCCTTACGCTCCGCCGCCCCGACGACTGGCACCTGCATCTGCGCGATGGCGCGATGCTACAGGCCGTCCTGCCCGAAACCGCGCGCCATTTCGCCCGTGCGATCATTATGCCGAACCTGGTGCCGCCGGTTGTGCGCGGCGACCAGGCCGCCGCCTATCGAGACCGCATTCTGGCGGCCCTGCCCGACGATATGACGTTCGAGCCGCTGATGACCCTGTATCTGACCGAGGATACAGATGCCGAAGATGTCGCTGCAGCCCATGCCAGCGGTCTGATCAAGGCCGTCAAACTGTATCCTGCCGGGGCTACGACCAACTCTGCCTCGGGTGTGCGCGATTTCGACAAAGTGCGCCCGGTGCTTGAGAAGATGGCCGAAATCGGCTTACCCATGTGCGTACATGGCGAGGTGACGGATCCCGAGATCGACATATTTGACCGCGAAGCCGTGTTCATCGACCGTGTTCTGGATCCGATCCGCAGATCGACACCTGGCCTGCGTGTGGTGATGGAACATATCACCACGTCCAATGGTGTGGATTATGTCAAAGCCAACGCGGTTGATCTGGGTGCAACGATCACGGCGCATCACCTGATTATCAACCGCAACCATATCCTGGTTGGTGGCATCAAACCGCATTACTATTGCCTTCCTGTTGCCAAGCGCGAAGAACACCGTCTGGCCCTGCTATCCGCCGCGACATCGGGCGATGCGCGGTTTTTTCTGGGCACGGACAGCGCCCCGCACACGGATGCCAACAAGGAAATGGCTTGCGGCTGTGCCGGTTGTTTCACAGCGACCAACACCATGTCTTTGGTCGCCGAAATGTTTGACCGGGAAGATGCATTGGACAAGCTGGAAGGCTTTGTGTCGCTCAACGGGCCAGGTTTCTATCGCTTGCCGGTGAACCAGGATATGATCACCCTGACCAAGGGTGAGCCCGTTTCGTATCCCTCAAGGATTGACACAGGCGATGGACCGGTCACTGTGTTTGACCCGGGTTTTCCGTTGCACTGGTGCGTGGCTTAACCCGCCATTCGTTCGGCCAGATCGCGGGCACGCCCCCCGGTGCGCAGCATCGACCAGATCGTGTCCGCCTCATCCGCGCCGATCAGCTTGGTCGCTTTGTCGCGCACGCGATCCTCGCGGTCAGACAGCGACATTGGGTTCAGCAGATCATGCGTTGCTTCGCGGCGAATGCCATCGCGACGCAACAGGGACAGATGCGCCTGCGTTTCTGACAGGCTGTCATCTGCCTCGACCGTGATGCAGTCGCGCAAAGACGTAATACGCGGGTCAAGGCAGACCTTGTCAGTGAAACTGCCAGGCAAAGCCGTATCATATCCCAGTGCCTGCATCGCGATCACTGTCCGATAGGAAAACTTGGCTCCCAGTCCGGTTGTCGGTGACAGCTGATTGCACACACTCATCCAGCGCGGATGCGTTTTTATCTGGATCTCGGCGACCTCCGGTTCTGCTATGTCCAACTCCCGCGCGGCTTCCAGCGCGGCGTGAAGACCGTGGCAACAGGCGTGAAACTTGTGGCTGACCGTTTCAAACAGCCATTCATCGCCCAACCCATCCAGAGCAGTTTGGTCTGCCGCGCCTTGATGCGTTGCGCCAAACCCAAAAGGACCTTCCAGCGCGTCGGCGTTGGCATGAAAACCGCGCTGCACCAGCAATGCTGTCTCGACCCCTGCCGAGGCGGCAAGTCCGGCGTTATACGGCTTGCCCATGGTTCCGAACTGCGCCTTCAGCCCCGCCGCACGCGTTGCCGTCAGACCCAGAACCATTCGCATCTGGTTTGCGTTAAACCCCAGCAAACGACCAACAGCAACTGCCGCCCCGAAGGCACCGGATGTTGCCGTCTGGTGAAACCCTGCCTGATAGTGGCCGCGCCCCAGCCACAAGCCAATTCGGATTGAGGTTTCCATGCCCACCAAAGCGGCTTCGAGCATGTCGACTAGAATAAGGTCATCCCATTCGGCCACAGCAAGGGCTGCGGGCAGGATGGCGACGGAAGGATGCCCGATATGGGCGAAATGCGTGTCATCGTAATCCAGCGCGTGGGACACCGTGCCATTGACCAACGCCGCACCACGCAGCGGTGCCGAGCCGCCGCCAAAGAGATGTGCCTGAGGATTCCCGCCCTCGGACAGTATCATTTCGCGAACCGTGGTTGAGACGGGTTCGCGCGCGCCTGCCCGGCCCACAGCGACCCAGTCAAGAACAGATAGCGACGTGACGATTCTTGCCTGAGACGACGTCGAAACCGGGCCTGCCGCAAATGCGGCCAATGATGCTGTAAATTCCGTCATGCGCGTAGTCTAGCGTGCGCCTGACAAGGGTAAAGACCTAGCTGTAGAGTTGTTGCGCGCGCGCCTCGAACGCGCGCACGATCCGATGCATGGCTTCGTTGAATACCACGCCGATAATCCCTTGCAGGATGGCATTCTTGAATTCGAAGTCCACATGGAACGAGACGTTGCAACCCCCATCAGGCGCGTCCTCGAACTGCCAGTCGGATTTCATGTATTTGAAGGGGCCGTCCAGGTATTCGGTGTCGATTTTCTTTTGATCCGCAAACAGGGTTACCTTGCTGCCAAATCGTTCCCGGAAAACCTTGAACGAGATGACCAGATCTGCCTCCATCACCTCAGCCTCTTCCAGCGCATAGGTCTTGCGAATGCGGGCAGCAGCGCACCACGGCAGAAATTGCGGGTACTTGGCCACGTCGGCAACCAGGTCGTACATCTGCTGGGCTGTATAAGGCAGGTGGCGGGTTTCCGAATGGATAGGCATGATGTCCGGTATTTGCAGGTGACAATGGCGCGTCATGTCGTATGTTGCGCGCCAAAGATCAAGGGGGCTGCGATGACTGACCGCGCATATGTGATAGATGAGATGATCTCGGCAAAGGCCATCGCTGCTCGAATCGAGGAGCTGTGTCGCGACATTTCGGCAGAGTTCAAAGACACCGACAAGCTGGTGGTCGTGGGTCTGCTGCGCGGCAGCTTTGTATTCATCGCCGACCTTGTGCGCGAACTTGACCTTCCGATCGAAGTGGATTTCCTTGAAGCTTCTTCTTACGGAGACGCGATGGAGAGCAGCCGGGAAGTTCGTATTCTCAAAGACTTGCGCGGCGCAATTGAAGGGCGCGACGTGCTGGTTGTCGAGGATATCGTTGACACCGGTCATACGTTGAACCATGTCACCAAGTTGCTGCAAAGCCGTAACCCCGCGCGCCTGAAATCCATTGCCCTGCTGGATAAGCCGAGCCGCCGTGAAGTGGATTTCCGATCAGACTGGATCGGGTTTGAGATTCCAGACGAATTTGTCGTGGGATATGGAATTGACTACGCCCAACGCAATCGCAACCTGCCCTATATTGGCAAAGTCCGCTTTACAGACGAATAGCTGAGCGGGCAATTTGCCGCTCCTTTCGGGCCAGACACCCGAGTTGTAACTCTTTCGATTACTATAAAGAATCTGTCACAGTCCAACCAACAGCATGGTTGAACTGAAGAAAAAGTTGACGTCGCGCTGTACGAATACTTCGCCCCAACCTCTTGTAATTATTAATAAAAATGAAAAATTAGCCCCTAGATGGCTTTTCCGAGCATAGATTCTATGGCCTTAAGAAATATCCCGGTCCCAATCGGGATAAGCGCATCCGGGAAGTCATAGTCCGGGTTGTGCAACTGGGGATGGTCGCTCCCCGACCCCAACCAGAACATGGCGGCCTTCGCACTTTTTCCAAACTGGCCGAAATCTTCTGAAAACCGCTGTGGCTGATCGACAAACCTGCAAGCAACGCCCTGCTCCGTGCAGGCCGTGTACAGGATCGAGACTGCTTCCGGGTGATTGGCACAAGCCTCAAACACTTCGTCATAACTGATTTCGACCGCCAGTCCTTCGGCTTTGGCCATTTCACGGACCAACGATTCAGCGTCGCTGATCAGCTGCACCATTCGCGCGTCCGTGACGGTGCGAAGCGTCACCCACAGCTCGGCCCGCCCCGGTGCTACTCCGACCGTGCGCTCACCCAACGCGGCATGTGTGACGGTCGTCAACGCGTAGCCGTCATTCAGATCCCCGCCGCCGCCTAACGCGGTCAAAGCCGGCATCAGGTTAGCCAGCGCACCGGCAGGCGACACCCCATCTTGCGGAGCGGCAGCATGTGACGTCTTTCCGGTCAGAACAATCTGCATCCCGCGTGAGGCACAATTGGCAGAACCGCTGCAAATTTCGACCGCCCCCAACTCCAATCCCGGTAGATTGTGCAAAGACAGCACCAGGTCGGGCGCAACCCCGGCAAATTGAGGGTCAGCCCGGAAAGCGATTGCACCATGACCGGTCTCTTCGGCTGGCTGGAAAATCAATACGACGCGGCCCTTCTTAGGGCGTTGATGTTTCAACCCACACGCCACGCCCAGCACCATTGTCATATGCCCGTCGTGGCCGCACAAATGCCCTTTGCCCACGACCTGTGATACATAGGAATGGTCCGCCAACTCCTGGATCGGCAACCCATCCAATTCGCAGCGAATGCCCAAGGTGGGACCGGGTTGGCCACTTTCGAAAACGGCGGCGACTCCGTGCCCACCAATTCCGGTCAAGACATGGTCAGCACCCGCTTTGTGCACAAGTTCAGCCACCCGCGCTGCGGTATTCTTTTCTTGCCCCGAAAGTTCAGGATGTTGATGCAACTCGTGGCGCAGAAGGGTCAGTCGCGCGCTCTGGTCCGGCGTCACGCTTTTTGTAGCTTTTCTAGACGCGCCGCGCGCAGTCGGGTGAAATCGTCACCAGCGTGATAAGAAGACCGGGTCAAAGGTGTCGCAGATACCATCAGAAAGCCTTTGCCGTATGCCGCCTTTTCGTATGACGCGAACTCGTCGGGTGTAACGAAACGATCAACGCCGTGGTGTTTCGGCGTTGGTTGCAGATACTGGCCAATCGTCAAAAAATCGATATCCGCCGCGCGCATATCATCCATGACCTGGCGCACCTGCTGTTCGTTTTCGCCAAGCCCAACCATGATGCCAGACTTGGTAAAGATCGACGGATCAAGTTCTTTCACCCGCTGCAAAAGACGCAGGGAATGGAAGTACCGCGCACCGGGGCGAACCTCGGGGTACAAACCCGGTACGGTTTCCAGATTGTGATTGAAGACATCCGGCTTCGCCTGAACCACAATTTCCAGAACATCCGCATCGCATTTCAGAAAATCGGGTGTCAGAATCTCAATCGTGGTTTTGGGAGAGCGGTGCCGCACCGCGCGGATGGTCTGCGCAAAATGCTCGGCTCCTCCATCACTCAGATCATCCCGGTCGACAGAGGTGATAACCACATGGTTCAGGCCAAGTTTTTCGACCGCATGTGCCACCCGCCCAGGTTCAAAGGCGTCAAGGTCGTCTGGGCGACCAGTAGCGATATTGCAGAATGTGCAGCCACGGGTACAAATCTCGCCCATGATCATCATGGTGGCGTGACCCTGACTCCAGCATTCGCCGACATTGGGGCATCCTGCCTCTTCGCAGACGGTGACCAGATTATTGTCGCGCATGATCCGGCGCGTATCTGCATAACCTTTGCCGCCGGGTGCCTTGACCCTGATCCAGTTCGGTTTCTTGGGCTGCGCATTATCCGGGCGGTGCGCTTTTTCCGGATGGCGCTGTTCGGGGATCTTCAGATCTCGCACGGGCAATTTTCCTGACTTTGGGTCAATCCTGTCGCTCATAACATAGACAGATGCGCAGTGTTACACCAGCGGCGCATAGCCGCTATGCAACGCCGCCGTGCATGAATTAGAACACGATTCCAAATTCCCGTTTTACCGCATGTTTTCAATGCCTAATGAGAAGAGACTATTAATTCGGAATGCGGCGTTTCGTCGATTGAAGGTAGTTTAGAACTGTTTTAAGTCACAACAAAATCACAAGTGAATCACAGGAGTTTGACCATGAAATCCGGCGCAATTCTGCCCAACGTGACCTTTCACACCCGTGTCCGTGATGACTCTATCGAAGGACCAAACCCATTCCGTTGGGAAGACAAGTCCACCGCTGACTATTTTGCAGGAAAACGCGTGATCCTGTTCTCGTTGCCCGGTGCGTTCACGCCCACCTGCTCGACATATCAACTGCCCGGCTTTGAAAACGGGTATAGCGATTTCATTGCCCGGGGTGTCGATGAAATCTACTGCATGTCTGTCAACGACAGCTTTGTGATGAACAAATGGGCGCAAGATCAGGGCCTGACCAACGTAAAGGTCATTCCGGATGGATCGGGCGAGTTCACCCGCAAAATGGGTATGCTGGTTGACAAGGATAATCTGGGCTTTGGCATGCGGTCATGGCGTTATGCGGCCATCGTAAACGACGGCGTTGTCGAATCCTGGTTCGAAGAACCTGGCCTGATGGATAACTGCCCCGAAGATCCCTATGGCGTGTCTTCGCCCGAAAACCTGATGAAACATCTTCAGGCAACGGCAGAGCCCGAACTGGCCTGAGTATTAACAAGACGAATAAAGGCCCGTTTTGACGGGCCTTTTTTGTGCCTTCAGCCAATCATGCGGTCGCGTTCAGCCTGATCCTGATAGTGGCGTTTCAGCCGCTGTAATGCGATCCGCAGAACAATCTTGCCGGATCGTGCGGACCAGCCCATACGCTTTTCCGCCAGTTCCAACCCTTCGAGATAGCAACAACACCGCAGGGCAACGTCACTTAACCCGGGACCAAGGTCAGACAATGCCCGCACCACGCGGTCCCGCGCATCGGACGACCCCTTTCCTCCGTGGCTTTCACTGTCATAACAGCCACGGCCACCAGCCGTTAGAAACCGGTCCCAGTTCTGTGAAACCTGTGGGCCAATCTGCGCCAATTCGAAATCTTCTCGCAAACGCTCTCCGGCGCTGACAAGCGATTCATCCAGAAATGGCTTACCATCGCGGTCACGCCTGCGTGCAAGGGCAACCAACGGGCTTTCGGTGGCGCTATAGCGAATGCGCTTGATCCGGTCAGCCGCCCCGGCCGACGTCTTAGACTGAAACAACGACTGGGCTTCGGCAAATCCAAATTCGGTCCCCACCCGCGCCTTGTTTTCCGCTTTCGCAATCAGGTGGCTCAGGGCCGTTCGGCCAGCTGCAGAAATCCGATACCGTGAAATACGACCGGGGTTATCGCAGGAAATCCAGTCCTTTAAGGCCAGAGCCTGAGCGATCTGGCAATCGACGACCGCGGTTCTGGTCGCTCCGGCGTTGCCGGTGTCGCGAACGACCACCGCTTTGTCCATTTCTTCAGCCACGGCAAGAACCGAACCGGTTTCACTCAGGCGGCGCAAAATGCGCAATGTTTCTCTTTCGAACGCTTCTTCCTGGGCAGCTTCATCCGCGATCACGACCGCGTCACCTGCGTCATTGGACATGGAAAAATGTGTTTCTGCCAGCGATTGCAAAGCAGCATCCACCAATGGATCGTCACGGCGCATCTCGATACGCCGGATTTGCCGGAGGATGGTTGACGCATGGCAGCCTGCCGATCTCGCGATATCGCGGATCGAGCGTCCGGTTTCGGTATGAGCAAGGTATCTTTGCGCCCCCTCTGGAACCCATGCCGGAATGGTGAAAGCCATGTTGTTTTCCATGATTATTTGCCCTCGTCGACAAAACAAAATGTCACTTTTCGCCCTCGGATTGCGGGTTAACCAAATCTAACTAGAGGTCCATTCGTTACTCGTTCGTTAACCTCACAAGGCACGAACCAGATTTGATTCAAAAAGATAAACAGTCGTGAAACCATCGTTCGGAGAGGCTGTCACGCAGGCAACACCCGCTTAGGTTGTGCATTTAATGGTCCCGTAAACCTTCAGACACAGGACACATAAGATGCAGGACCTGATGACAATGATCTCAACGCTTCACCGCCCACGCATGTTGGCAAGAGCCGCCAATTTCGGAGCGAGAGAGTACAACCGGGACAGGCATCTGCAACGTATTCTGGGATACGGATCATTGCCGGGTTCAGGTCAGGCCCTGCTGCGACTGATGGAGATGGAAAAAGAGGTAAATGAACTGCGCAAAGAAGATGATGCCGCATACTCTCTGGTCCGGCATCTCGACATTCTTATCGCGCTGTTGGGTGAGGCGCGGCTGTATCAGGCCAGCCGCGCCCCGGTCCTTCAGTAATCAGGAGAACGCATCCGGCAAGGAGGCCTTTTTCTCGGCGATATAGGCTTCCAGCGCTGCGGCTGTATCCGGTTCCATATGCGGTTGCTGGTAATTAGCCAGCAGGTGTTCAACCCGCGCAGAGGCCAGAGCCCGCGTATCACGCGCGCCTTCTTCCTGCCAGGTTTCATATGGCTTGTAGTCCAGCAGATCGGACTTCCAGAACGATTCCTTGAAGTTCGCCTGCGTGTGGGCACATCCTAGGTAATGCCCGCCGGGGCCAACTTCCCGGATCGCATCCATGGCCTGCGCGTTTTCATCATAGGCCACGCCCTTGGCCAGCGAATGCAAAACACCTAACTGGTCCGCATCCATAACGAATTTCTCGAAGTCGGCCACTAGACCACCTTCCAGCCAGCCGCAGGCATGCAACATGAAGTTCACGCCAGCCAACAGTCCCATATTCAGCGAGTTCGCTGTTTCATAAGCCGCCTGCGCATCCGGAAGTTTCGAGCCACAGAACGATCCTGCGGACCGATAGGGCAAGTTCAGACGCCGCGCCAGCTGACCCGCGCCATAGGTGATATGCGCAGCTTCTGGTGTTCCGAAGGTCGGCGCACCAGAATTCATGTCGATCGAAGTCACGAATGCACCAAAGATCGCGGGTGCACCGGGACGGACGATCTGGCTGTACGCCACACCGGCAAGAACCTCGGCCAGAACCTGTGTCAAAGTACCGGCTACCGAGACCGGTGCCATCGCGCCGCCCACAATAAAGGGCGAGATGATACAGGCCTGATTGTTACGTGCGTAGACTTCCAGCGAGCCCATCATCACATCGTCGAATGTCATCGGCGAGTTGATGTTGGTCAGCGACGTCATCACCGTGTTTTGCTGAACGAACTCCTTGCCGAACAGGATTTCGCACATTTCGACCGAATCCTGAGCCCGGCTGGGATCGGTCACAGAACCCATGAAAGGCTTGTCCGACAGGGTCATGTGCGCCTTCAACATGTCCAGATGGCGCTTGTTCACCGGAATGTCGGTCGGTTCACACACAGTACCGCCCGAATGGTGCAACCACTTGGACATATAGGCGAGTTTCACGAACTTGTTGAAGTCGTCCATCGTCGCGTAACGACGGCCGCCCTGTGCATCGCGCACGAAAGGAGGGCCGTAAACCGGGGCCAGGACCATGTTTCGGCCACCGATTACGACCGATTTCTCGGGGTTGCGGGCATGTTGGGTAAACTCGCTGGGTGCAGTTTTGATCAGCTCACGAGCAAGGCCACGCGGAATGCGCACGCGTTCACCGTCGATATCCGCGCCAGCGTCGCGCCAGCGTTCCAGTGCAGCCGGATTATCAACAAAGTTAACACCGATCTCTTCCAACACGGTTTCCGCATTGTTTTCTATGATCTCCAGTGCCTCTTCATTGAGGATTTCGAAGTTCGGAATGTTGCGTTCGATGTATTTCGCGGTCTCGATACGAACTGCAGTCCGCTCGGCACGGCGGGCAGCGCCACCGCCACCTCTCGCCCTGCGCCGGGTGTTTGCCTCGGTCATGAGAAGATCCCGTGTTGTTGGTTAGATTGAGCGTTTGATACAGGTTTGCCGGAACGCAAGCATAGGGATTGCGGCACGTTGGGGGAAAAAGCGACATTGCCGTTCTGCAATCCCGCCAACGAGCTGCCATTGGGGATAATCGGATTTTGGAAAGTGCGGCCCAATTGTTACCGCACCTGTCTACTTCGGATCACGAACGGCGGGAAACGCGAGTGCCGAAGGCCTGTGTGGCGATCTTCATCGAATCCCGCGCCGGAATCGGACCTCGCTCTTGCGAAATGTGCAGGCTTGCCCTAAGGCGCTGACATGACCCAGACATCCCACGACCGCCTTCTGATCATCGACTTCGGCAGCCAGGTTACGCAGCTTATTGCCCGCCGCCTGCGCGAACTGAATGTCTATTGCGAAATTCACCCCTACCAGAATGTCACGATGGATTTCGTGCGAGAAATGGCCCCGCGCGCCGTGATCTTCTCGGGCGGGCCGGACAGTGTGACGCGCGAAGGGTCGCCCCGTGCTCCGCAAGAGATTTTTGACTACGGCGTGCCGATTCTGGGCATCTGTTATGGCCAGCAAGTGATGATGCACCAGCTTGGCGGCAAGGTCGAAAGTGGCCATGGCACCGCCGAGTTTGGCAGGGCTTTTGTCACGCCGCAAGACGAACTGGAAATTCTGAAGGGTTGGTTTGACGACGGGGATGAACAGGTCTGGATGAGCCACGGTGACCACGTCAGTGAAATCGCGCCGGGATTTCAGGTCTTTGGCACATCACCCAACGCGCCCTTTGCGATCACAGCCGATCCAGCGCGCCATTTCTATGCCGTGCAGTTCCACCCCGAGGTGCACCACACGCCCAAGGGCGCGAAGCTGTACGAGAACTTCGTCAAGCTGGCCGGTTTCAAGGGCGACTGGACCATGGGGGCCTATCGCGAGGAGATGATCCGCAAGATCCGCGAGCAGGTTGGTGACAAGAAGGTCATCTGCGGTTTGTCGGGCGGCGTTGACAGCTCGGTCGCGGCGATCCTGATCCACGAGGCGATTGGAGACCAGTTGACCTGCGTCTTCGTTGACCACGGGCTGTTGCGCAAGAACGAGGCGACAGAAGTCGTCGGCATGTTCCGCGACAACTACAATATCCAACTGATCCACGCGGACGAATCCGAACTGTTCCTTGGCGAGCTTGAAGGGCAAAGCGACCCGGAGACCAAACGCAAGATCATCGGCAAACTGTTCATCGACGTGTTCCAGAAACACGCCGATACCATTGAAGGGGCCGAGTTCCTGGCCCAGGGAACGCTTTATCCGGATGTAATCGAATCGGTGTCATTTTCGGGCGGTCCTTCTGTAACCATCAAATCGCACCACAATGTCGGTGGCTTGCCGGAAAAGATGGGCCTGAAACTGGTCGAACCCCTGCGAGAGCTGTTCAAGGATGAGGTTCGCGCGCTTGGCCGTGAACTTGGCCTTCCGCAGAGTTTCATCGGGCGTCACCCCTTCCCCGGGCCCGGTCTGGCAATCCGCTGCCCCGGCGAGATCACACGTGAAAAACTGGGTATTTTGCGGGAAGCCGATGCGATCTATATCGACCAGATCCGTAAACACGGCCTCTATGACGACATCTGGCAGGCTTTTGTCGCCATCTTGCCAGTGCGCACGGTAGGCGTCATGGGTGATGGACGCACCTATGACTACGCCTGTGCGCTGCGGGCCGTCACATCTGTCGATGGCATGACCGCAGACTACTACCCGTTCAGCCATGAGTTCCTGGGCGAAACGGCAACGCGGATCATCAATGAGGTTAAGGGCATCAACCGGTGCACCTATGACATCACATCGAAACCACCCGGCACCATCGAGTGGGAATAACCGGTGGGTGTCTGCGTAAAACTTAACTGATTGAGCTGCAAAACGTCCTTCTCGTTCAAGCCTTTGTTCGGGGCAGTCATCTATACGACCTTGAATCTGGTGCACCTTCGACGTTTGAATGGCCGGGCAAACCTAGCCTGCTTATCATAAGCTCTTGGCCTTGCGGTCTTTTGGCCGCGCGGCTACGCGACGAACCTGAGGGACGCCCGAAATGAGCCATGCGCAGAAAGACGTGTTGAAGGCCGGTCTATGGATGACAGGTGCGATCGCCTCATTCTCATCCATGGCGGTTGCAGGGCGTGAGCTGAGTTCTGCGCATGATACCTTTGAAATCATGATGTATCGCAGCATCGTGGGGTTCGTTGTTGTTGCAACAGTCCTGACTTTAACGCGCAACTGGCAGCAGGTTTCAGCCGAACGGCTGGGATTGCATGCTTTACGAAACACCTTACACTTTACAGGGCAAAATCTCTGGTTCTACGCCGTGGCAGTGGCTCCTTTGGCACAGGTTTTCGCGCTGGAGTTCACTCAACCGCTTTGGGTGATCCTGCTTTCGCCGCTGTTTCTGAACGAACGGTTGACCCCGCTCAAGTTGATTGCGGCGCTAATTGGGTTTTCAGGGGTTCTGATCGTCACACGCCCAGGCGCTGCCCCCCTGAGCCCCGGCTTAATAACAGCAGCGGCATCAGCGGTTTTCTTTGCGTTTACAACGATTACCACCAAGAAGCTTACGCGATTTGCCAGTATTGGGTGTATCGTTTTCTGGCTGACCGCAATGCAAGCGGTCCTTGGGGCCACAGCCGCTGGCATCGACGGTCAGATTGTGCTTCCGACAATGCAAACCGCGCCCTACTTGATTCTGGTTGGGTTGGCGGGTTTGCTGGCGCATTTTTGCATTACCAATGCCCTGTCTATCGCCCCGGCAACCGTCGTAATTCCCTTTGATTTTGCACGCCTTCCGACAATCGCGGTGATCGGAATGATCCTCTATCACGAGCCCATCGACCATTGGGTGCTGATCGGCGCCGCTATCATCTTTGCAGGCATTTTCCTGAACATCTGGTCCGAAAATCGTAACAGTTTAGCAACAGTTCAGAACTGTAGTGGCAACAAGTAACGCACCGTCACCAGTTGACCTTAAACTAACTGAAAAGAAAGTATCGCGCATTACACACGAGTAGGCGCTGGACTCACTCAATTCTTCGCCAGGCAAATACTCGAAAAAGTTCGGGAGGACAGAATGAAAACAACACTACTCGCAACGTGCGCTTTGTGCGTTGGAGCAACGGCTGGTTTTGCAGGCGGCCTGGACCGCAGCGGTCAGGGTATCAACCTGATCTTTGAAGAAGGCTCTGCAGTTCAGTTTCGGTTGGGGTATACCGACCCAAGCGTGACCGGTACGATGCCAGACGTTTTTGGCACAAATGGTGGCCAACCCGTTGATTCAGGTGAAGTTGCGAACGACTTTTTTACACCGCACTTGGGGTACAAAACGGCGCTTACAGAAAAGCTTGATTTCGCCATCATGTATGATCAGCCCTTCGGTGCCGATATTCAGTACGCGAGCACGTATCCCTTGTCTATCAACCCAATTCCCGGCGGTCGAACCGACAGCCTGAGGGCGACAGCGGATACAGATGCCATCACAGCGCTGCTGCGCTACAAATTCGATGGCGGGTTCAGTGCGATCGGTGGTATTCGCGCGCAGCGCGTCAAGGCCTCGATAACTGTTCCCATTACCGCAGGCTATCAGGTGGATACCAGCGCTGATACCGCATTTGGGTATGTTGTTGGTGTCGCCTGGGAAAAACCCGAAATCGCAGCACGTGTATCGCTGACTTATAACTCCAAGATCAGCCACGACCTTTCGCAGACAGAATCGCTCAATCCGCCTCCTATCCCACCAATTCCGCCGGGGACTGTGGCAACGTTCAACACCACAAGTGAGATTGAAACACCGCAGTCAATCAACTTGGATTTCCAGACCGGTGTGGCGCCCAAGACATTGTTGTTTGGCTCGATCCGTTGGGTCGACTGGCCACAGCTTGTGTATAACCCGCCAAACTATCCGCCGACCACGAACCTGGTTGACTATGACGAAGCCACCTTCACCTACTCACTGGGTTTGGGCTATCAGTTCTCGGAAGAGTTTTCTGGTGCTGTGACACTGGGCTACGAATCTTCCCAAGGTACGCCGGTGTCGAACCTCGGCCCGACAGATGGGTTCTGGAGCATCGGTCTGGGTGGCACCTATTCTCTTGAGAATGCCAAAATTTCCGGTGGTGTACGTTACACGGATATCGGAGATGCCACCGCGAATGGCGCCGGTCCGGCGGCACGTGGTACATTCACAGGCAACAGCGCCTGGAGCGTTGGTTTCCAGATCACATACGCTCTGAACTGATCTGAGTATCATATGTTCCTACAAAGCCTCGCAGTTTCTGCGGGGCTTTTTCGCATGAACCGGGTCGCCGTTGGTTAACTTCAATGAAACAGTGCCCGTATGGATGCACAAAAACACCTCTCTCTTCGCGCCTGGGCCGAGCTTTTGTTGCTTGGACTGATCTGGGGCGCCTCCTTTGTTTCCATCCGGGTCGCTCTGGACACGCTTCCCGTGATGACGTCGGTTTTGCATCGCACATTCTGGGCCATGCTTGTCTTGTGGCTGGTGACTTGGATCAAGGGGATCAAGGTGCCGCGCTCGCCCGGTATCTGGGGCGCTTTTTTGGTCATGGGGCTATTGAACAACGTCATCCCCTTTAGCCTGATGGCTTGGGGGCAGCTGTACATTGACACGGGTCTGACGGCGATCCTGAACGCGGCGACTGCGATCTTCGGCGTTCTGATTGCAGCACTGTTTTTTCGCGACGAACGATTGACAAAGACCCGGCTACTGGGTGTCTGCCTGGGCTTTCTTGGTGTCTCAATCGCGATCGGAGTGCAGAATTTCTTGAATTTCAGCCTGCAAAGCACCGCTCAGATTGCAGTGTTGACCGGAACAATTTCCTACGCATGTGCCGCGGCTTGGGCGAGGCAAACGTTATCGCACCTTTCCCCGGTGATTGCCGCCGCCGGTATGCTGACGGCTTCGACAGTGCTGGTATTGCCAATAACACTTGCAGTTGATGGAGTACCCAGCTTGGCGCTACCCGCAATAACCTGGGCGGCCATCGGGTACTATGCGATCGTCGCAACGGCCGGCGCATATCTGCTTTACTATCGGGTTTTGGCAATGGCCGGCAGTAGTAATCTTATGCTGGTGACGCTTGTCATACCCCCGGTCGCTATTGTTCTGGGCGCATTGCTGCGCGAAGAGTCCCTGTCCCCAAACGCCTTTCTGGGCTTTGCCGTTCTGGCGATTGGCCTTTTGGTTCTGAATCGTTCGTCCCGGCCCAATTGACGCCGTGCGCTGCCCGATTTAGCTAGGGCAAAAAGGACAGCGCAAAATGATCTACACCTCAGCCAATGACTGGCGCACCGCAAGCCGCAAGAAAGTGCTGTTCTTTGGCATGTCAGGATTAGGCAAGACCTACGTATCCAACATCCTCAGAGATTCCGGGAACTGGTTCCACTACTCGATCGATTACCGGATCGGAACGCGCTATATGGGCGAGTACATCACCGACAATGCCAAGGCCGAGGCCATGAAAGTTCCGTTCTTGCGTGAACTGCTGTTGTCGGATTCGATCTATATCGGTTCGAATATTTCATTCGCCAATCTGACACCTGTTGCTGCTTATCTGGGCAAGCCGGGAAACCCCGATCTGGGCGGCTTGGACATGCCGGAATACCGCCGCAGGCAGGAACAGTTTCGCTTGGCCGAAATTCATGCGCTGCTGGACACCGAATACTTCATCGACCGCGCCGAGCGTTTATATAAATATCCCCATTTTATCTGTGATACGGGTGGGTCGATCTGCGAATGGGTAGACCCCGAAGACCCAAGAGATCAGGTTTTGTCCGAACTCGCACGGCATACCCTCATGATCTGGCTAAAGGGTGACGAGGGTCACACGGTCGATCTTGTGCGCCGTTTCGACAAATCCCCGAAACCCATGTCCTATCAGGCCGATTTCCTGACCCGTTCCTGGACAGAGTATCTGGATCAACACGGCTGTGCCGAGACCGAGGTCAACCCCGATGATTTTGTCCGCTGGACCTATGCGCAAGCCCTGGCCCATCGTCAGCCCCGGTACGAGGCGATGGCAAAGAACTGGGGCGTGACGATTGATGCCAACGACATCGGCAAGATCCGCGATGCGGCTGATTTCGACGAGTTGATCGAACGCACCCTTGAGGCCAGTCGCAATAACGCCTAACTACCAGTTTTCCCTAATCTCTTCGAAGTCAGACACATGCCCATCAAAATCCCCTCAGATCTGCCCGCTTTCGACGTCCTGAACAAAGAGGGCGTTATGGTCATGTCCGAGGATCAGGCAATGCGTCAGGATATTCGCCCCCTGCGCATTGGGCTGCTGAATCTGATGCCGAAGAAGATCCAGACGGAAAACCAGTTCGCACGTCTGATCGGCGCAACTCCGTTGCAGATCGAACTGTCTTTGATCCGTATGACGGAACACCAGACAAAAACCACCGCCGCCGAGCATATGTCAGAGTTCTACCTGCCTTTTCAGGAGGTTAAGGACCAGAAATTCGACGGCCTGATCATCACTGGTGCGCCGATCGAGCATCTGGAATTCGGCGACGTCACCTATTGGGATGAAATCAGCGAAGTCTTCGACTGGACCCAGACAAACGTTCATTCAACCTTTGGTGTTTGCTGGGGCGGGATGGCGATGATCAACCATTTTCACGGTGTCCGAAAACACATGCTGGATGCCAAGGCCTTTGGCTGTTTCCGCCACCGCAACCTGAACCCTGCATCACCTTTTTTGCGTGGGTTCTCTGACGATTGCGTTATACCGGTCAGCCGCTGGACGGAAATGAAACAAGATGAGATCGACGCCGCGCAGGGTTTGACGACCCTGCTGGGCAGTGATGATGTGGGTCCCTGTCTGGTCGAAGATCCCAGCCACCGCGCGCTGTATATCTTCAATCATTTTGAGTATGACAGCGACACGCTGAAACAGGAGTATGACCGCGACGTCGCCAATGACACGCCCATCAACGTGCCGATCAACTACTATCCGGATGATGACCCATCCAAGACACCTCAAAACCGTTGGCGCAGTCACGCGCATCTTCTTTACGGAAACTGGATAAACGAAATCTATCAGACGACGCCTTTTGATATGAGTAAAATTGGCCGCTAAGACATTGATATCTTTTGGCCTCATCATTCTGGGCCTTGCCGCTGTGACTGCGTGGCGCAGCGCCCGGAATGAAGCACAGGCAGAAGCGGCTTTCCCACCCGAAGGCCAGATTCTGGATGTCGGCGGAATCGCGGTTCATGCGGTTGTCATGGGGAATGGGCCGGATGTGGTCCTTCTTCACGGCTCAAGCGGCAACACCCGCGACATGACCTTTGCGCTGGCACCTATTCTGGCGGAAAACTACCGCGTCATCGTTTTTGACCGGCCTGGCCTGGGGTTTTCAGAAAGTTTCAACCCAGACGGTGAAACGATCACGGAACAAGCGGATATCCTGCAAAAAGCTGCTGCCCAGCTTGGGGCGGAAAAGCCTGTCGTGGCGGGCCAAAGCTATGGCGGTTCAGTGGCACTTGCATGGGCGGTCACCAGGCCCGACGACCTCTCAGCACTTGTTCTGATCGCACCCGCCGCCATTCCCTGGGAAACGCCGCTGGATGGGTTTAACCAATTGGCGTCTACCACGCTCGGCAATACGCTCGCCCTGCCCCTGATTTCTTCCTTTGTGCCCGATTGGTACGTAACGCGGGCATTGGACAGTGTATTTGCGCCCCAATCGGCCCCCGCTGGATATGCTGAACATTTTGGGCCCGGCCTGACCATCCGGCGCAGTTCCATGCATGCAAATGCCAAGCAACGGGCCAACCTATTGGATGAGATAACCCAATTGCAGCCGCGATACGGTGAGATTTCAGTGCCAACCGAAATCGTTCACGGCACCGCCGACGACACTGTCGGCCTTGAATGGCATTCGCAACGTCTGATCCAGCAAATCCCGCAGGCCGAACTGGTCGCGTTACCGGGGATCGGTCACATGCCGCAGGTTGTCGCAGCGCCCGAGGTTGCTGCCGCAATTGATCGTGCAGCGCAGCGTGCAGGTTTGCGTTAATCCAAGCTCTAATCCATAGTCGGATATGGGTTTTATCGCGAGGTGACATATGGCTCGGACCGAAAAAGGTTCTATCGAGAAGTATTTTCAGGATAGCGCGCCCAAAGCTGTGCGGGATGAGATCGAGAATTCGAAGAAAGGCGATATCCTGAACCCGACCTACCCATATAGCGAGAAGATGAAACCCAAGGACTATGAAGAGCAGATGGAACTGCTCCAGATCGAGCTGGTCAAAATGCAGTCTTGGGTCAAGGACACGGCGCAACGGATCGCCATCATCTTCGAAGGCCGCGATGCTGCCGGTAAGGGCGGAACGATCAAACGGTTTCGCGAAAACCTGAACCCGCGCGGCGCGCGCAATGTGGCGCTCAGCAAACCCTCGGAAACTGAACGCAGTCAATGGTACTTTCAGCGCTACATCCCGCACCTGCCTGCAGCCGGCGAGATCGTGTTCTTTGACCGCAGCTGGTACAATCGCGGCGTGGTCGAAAACGTCTTTGGTTTCTGCACCCGGGAAGAGCGCGAGCGGTTCTTTCGTCAGGTTCTGCCGCTTGAAACGGGTCTGGTCAATGATGGCATCAAACTCTTCAAGTTCTGGCTCAATGTCGGGCGCGCTGAGCAACTAAACCGTTTTCTGGCCCGTGAAACCGACCCGTTAAAGCAATGGAAACTCAGCCCGATTGACGTGGCAGGGTTGGACAAGTGGGACGAATACACACAGTCGATTTCGGAAACCCTTACCCGGTCACACTCAAACATATCTCCTTGGACAATAGTCCGGTCCGACGACAAGAAACGCGCCCGTCTTGCAGCAATTCAATCGGTCCTGCACACGCTGGACTATGATGAGAAGGACGCAAAAAGCATTGGTAACATTGATCCCCTGATCTGCGGTGGTCCGGATGTCTGGGAAGCGTAGGTTGCGTTTTCGCCCTGCCCGGCCAAGGCTTTCAAGGGCAAGTGTTGGACGACCGGGTGTATTTGGTCTATCCCCTTGTCTTCCAATACCTAATCGAAGAACCTGAGGCCGGGATGTCGAAACGCGGTTATCATCACGGAAACCTAAAGCAAGCTCTGATCGAGGCAGCCTTGTCCCTGATCGAAGAAAAGGGGCCGACAGGTTTTACGTTATCTGAAGCCGCCAAAACCGCTGGCGTAACACCAGCCGCAGTCTATCGCCATTTTGAAGGGCGCGAAGACCTTATCGCCGAAGCCGCACGGCAGGGATTCGAGATGTTCGCGGACCTGATGCAATACGCTTATGACACAGGCCAACCCTCTGCCCTATCCGCCTTCGAAGCAACCGGGCGGGCCTATCTGGCTTTTGCCCGGAAGAACCCCGGCCACTACATCGCCATGTTTGAAAGCGGAATTTCGTTGAATCGCACCCCAGAATTATCCATGGCCGCCAATCGGGCCAAATCGGTTCTGGAGAAAGCAGCCGCTGACTTGTCGCAACATATTCCACCAGAAAAGCGCCCGCCCGCGTCGATGTTCAGCGCGCACATCTGGGCGATGAGCCATGGCGTGGTTGAATTATACGCGCGCAATACCGGGGCGACGTCTCCCTTCCCCCCAGAAGACCTGCTGGAAAGCGGCATTGGTATCTATCTGCGAGGGCTGGGTCTGATCCCTCAGGACGACTGACACCTTTCAAAAAGTTCGACTGCTTTGCGGAAAGCTCAGCCCGGACGTTACGTTGATAAGATTCATCTCGCCCATTCCCTTTATGTCGACACGTCCCAGGTCCGAGACCTGAAACTCGTCAATCAGGGCGTATTTCATCTCTTCCGGTGCAACGATTTTCATAGGATTGGCGAATATTTGCAGTCGGGACGCGATATTTACCGCCGGACCGAAAACGTCGTAGACGTATTTCTGAATGCCCACGACAGACCCGACTGCGGCCCCCATGCCCAAACCGATCCGGGCCTGCCATTTGTGCGGATGGCTTTCGTTACGGCGTTCGAGATAACGCAGGAAACGTACCGCGCAATGAGCCACTGCGGTCGCGTGATCGGGTGTCGGGTCAGGCATGCCTGAGACCGCAAGATATGCGTCACCTATTGTTTTGATCCTTTCACACCCGAATTGTTCAACGATCCTGTCAAACGCCGTGAAAATGTCGTTCAACTCACTTAGGGTCACTGTCGGGTCGGTCTTGGCCGCGAAATCGGTGAAACCCACAAAGTCCAGCATGACTACAGACACCTGCTTGTAGAGCTGCGGAGTGACGACACCGAATGTCTTGAATTCTTCATAAACCGCCCGTGGCATCAAGTTCAAAAGCAGGCGTTCAACCCGTTCTTTCTCGCGTTCCAGTTCTCGTGTGTTGCGTTCGACCATGGTGGAATAGCTGTCGATCATGCTTTCCAGCTCGCGAATGCGCGTGATGTTCTGGCATTCGACAATCAGAACCTGCTCGGACAATCCGCTTGCCAACGAAACTGCGACCGCAAAGATCAAGGTCCGCCGTTTTGGTTTGATCTGCAACTCAACCGAATATCTCAGGCCCGATTGCTTGACGTCTTCCAGTTCTTTGGGATCAAGGGCAGGCAGAATGTCCGTAAGAGTACTGCCGTTCTCGGGAGTTCCAAACCACTCTGCGAAAGGTCCGTTATGAAAAACGAACTGAAGATCCGAGGCGCGCACCACGGCAATGCCGACACCGATGGCGCGTAACAGCTGTTCGTTTATTGCATGAATGCTCATGCCGCGTTTCGGGCGACGATAATTGAACGCTTCCCTTCAATTGCGGCCAGCGCGGTTTTGATATCCTGATCGGACATACCATGCACGCTCAGCGCTTCGCCAAACAGCTCAGCCATCACATCAAATTCGTCATGTGAGATACTCAGATGCCTGTGTACGGCTTCGATCCTGTCATCACTGAATGACGCCGGTCCGCCGATCAGGGATGATACAAACTTCGTCTGATGATCAATCAGCCGCGGCATATCTATATCTTCAAAATAATGGCCGATGTCATCCGAATCCAACGCCATTTCATAGAAGGTCATCACGACACGGCTGATCGTTTTGAAGCCACCGTATTTATCATAAAGCGTTTGCGCCACACGAAAACCCAAGAGTTACCGAACAAAAACACTGTAATTCTATATCAGATGGACATTTTTGTTAATGTTTATGGTATTTTTTTCGTTTTCCGGCTTAACGCGCGTTCATTTTAGGAAAAGCAAAAGTGTCCGGGATGTAAAATCCTGCGCTTTCGAAGACCCGGCGTGGTACACGAAACCAAGTTGTACACAGCCAAGACGCCGGGGCTGGTTTGGGTTTCTGTCTGAGGGGGGTAATGGCGGAGAGACAGGGATTCGAACCCTGGAGACGGTTCCCCGCCTACACACTTTCCAGGCGTGCGCCTTCGACCACTCGGCCACCTCTCCGTGCCGGCGATGTTTGGACCAATGTCATGAGATTTGCAAGGCCCCAATTCGGTGAAATCACCGGAAAGGATCAATTAAATCCGGTAGTCTACCCAGAGCGTCAAGCAACCAGAAACGCGACCTTTCAGCTGTCGGGCTGGTCGTCAGATTTCATCGCCCGCGTCAGAGTCCAGATCAGATTCTGTCAGTTCAACTGGCTTTCCTGCCGTTGAATCGGTTGTGTTCTGTTTGGGCGCAAGGCCTGCCTCTTTAACCTTGTTCGAGGTCTGCAAAGCTTCGGGATTGCGCAACCAGATATCACGCTGTGCAAACGGCACCTCGATACCCGCTTCCAGAAAGCGCCGATTGATCTCGTGGTTCATGTCGGATTTGACGGATAAAACCCAGTTCACATCCCGTAGGATCGCTCTGATCTCGAAATCCAACGCATCCGCTCCAAATCCCTGAAACACTACACTGGGCGCCGGGTTGGCCAGAACCATCGGGTGGTTGTTTGCGACCTCGCCCAGAATGGTCTCGACCAGCCGTGTATCTGTTCCGTAGGCGACACCGACCGGTACAATCACCCTGCCGATGGTATTGCCACGTGTGTAGTTGGTGACGACGCCGCTGATCAGGTCCGAGTTGGGAATGATCACATCCGTTCTGTCGAACGTCTCGATCCGGGTCGATCGGACGGAAATGTCACGCACATAGCCCATCATCCCGTTCACATCTATCCAGTCACCCTTGGAGATCGGCCGTTCGACCAGAAGGATGATGCCGGACACGAAATTAGACACAATCGTTTGCAGCCC
Organism: Ruegeria sp. P8; assembly: GCF_056534665.1. Lineage (NCBI taxonomy): Bacteria > Pseudomonadati > Pseudomonadota > Alphaproteobacteria > Rhodobacterales > Roseobacteraceae > Ruegeria > Ruegeria sp. P8. Next base: position 15,165 of record NZ_JBQERC010000002.1, on the reverse strand, counting down.
AAAGCCAATACCGACAGACAGTGCACCCGCAACAATTGCCAGAGACGACAGATCAAACCCCGCGACCATGATCGCGGCCAGCGCAGCCAGAAATATCCCGATATAACCCGAGCCAGCGACAATCGCGTTCTGCCCGCCCGGATCGATACTGGTTTTGGGTAACAGCGAGTTGCGCAGCCCGCTTTGCAACAACCGCGTCAGCGTATAACCGATTGCGAAAACGGCGATAAATGTCAGGAAATTGCTGGGTGAGATCGTGACACCACCGATGTCAAAGCCAAGCAACAGACGTGACCATACTTCAAGCAGGTCCGTTTCGCGCGCGCCCCAGTATATCGCCAGAACAGGCAGCGCGACGATGGCCAGTGCAAAGCCCACCAAGACTGAAAAAAGAGAGTCGCGCGCAGCGTCGCCCTGCCCTGTGATCCATCCGTATATCTGACTGACAAACCGTTGAAAAATTGCCAGTGCGGCAATCAGAACCAGTGTTTTTACCGCCGGAAACACAATCGCTTCGGCCGCATTAGTATAGCCAACCAGTGCCAGTACGGGTGTTGCGATCCCCAGCAGGAACATGGCCTTGCGCAGGAATTCTACCAATTGGCTGAATCCAGCGGCCCGGGTAGACGCCGTCTGGTCCAGCAGGCGGTCGTTCGTTCTGATCTGCCGCACACGGAGCAAAAGCAATGCCGTTCCAACAATCACGGGAAAGCTGATCACCGCACGAGTCGCATCCGAGACGTTTTCGATCTGCTGAAACAGAAGCGCCAGTTCGTGCAGGATCAACATCAAAGCCAACAGATCAATGTATATCCGCAATTCGGTAATCCGAGCAGCAGACAGGCGCTTGAATCCTTGTGAAGCGCCAATCACGTAAATCTGTCGGCCAATCCAGTCGTAGAAGAAGGCAATTGCCGCCCAGTAGGGGATTTTTTCCAGCAACAAACTGCCTCGCAGACCCGGAATACCCGAAAGACTGATTGCGGCGATGGCGGCAACGACACCGATCCATGGCAACAGAATCCGCAACAGAGAAATGATGAAGGACCAAACACCAGTGCCCGCTCCGCCCAGCAACCTCAGATAGTCGCCGCCCCGTTCGGACCAACGTTTGCCGAAGATCAGTAAAACCGCGGCCAGGATCACCAGAAACAAGATTCCCAAGCCACGATCACGGATACGTTCTTTCACTACGTCCGAACGCAGGTTGGTAATTGTTTCATTTGTCAGGCTCTGAAGCGCCTCTTTTACGTCTTGCCAAGCAGGTCCCCAATATACGGGGTTGATCGGTGACGGCCCGCGCTCAAAGAATTGTTTTGTCTGCCGCGTCCGGATGATCCGATCGATTTCACTGATCAATCCATTTGCGCGGGTATAAGCTTCTTCGGAAATGATGCGCGGCACCCGCAAACTGTTGAGCTGCTCATTAAGATGAGTTCGCAATTTAGCGATGTCTTCAGGTTCGGCCGCGTCCCCTTCGGGTTTTGGACCAAGCGCCTTGATCTGGCTTTCCAGCGTTGCGATACGGTCTGTGTTGGCGCTGCGTGCCTTGTTAAAGTCCTCTCGGTAACCGTTTATTTCAGAACGTAAATTCTCAAACGCAGCGTTTGACGCACGGTTCGCTTCAATCACGGACTCGGCACGGTCAGCCGTTTTTATCCAGCCCCGGTAATACTCACTTTGCCTGTCGGTCAGCTGCGCGACAGCACCGCCTGCGAGCCCGACAAGACACAGGAATACCAGTGTCAGAAACAGGCGAACCTGCCTCGGCATCACACGTCCTCGAAAACGCCGGGAATGCTGCGCGGTGCTTCAGTCATCCAATCCGGCACCGGCAATTCTTTCTCGCGCAGGAAATCCGGGTTGAACAGCTTGGACTGATACCGCGTGCCATAGTCGCAAAGGACAGTCACAATCGTGTGGCCCGGCCCCATTTCTTTGGCCAGACGCACGGCGCCCGCCATGTTGATCGCGGTTGACCCGCCCATGACCAACCCCTCCTCACGGAGCAGGTCAAAGATATAGGGCAACGCCTCGGTGTCAGTGATCTGATAGGAATGATCCGGCGTGAACCCTTCCAGGTTCTTTGTTATCCGAACCTGTCCGATACCTTCGGCAATCGATCCTCCCTCCATCGCGATTTCACCGGTGGTGTAGTAAGAGTAGAGACCCGCACCCATAGGATCGACCAGACCGATTTTCACACCCTTGGGCTGCAACGCTTCGGCAACCCCGGCCAACGTACCGCCCGACCCGACAGCACAGATAAACCCGTCGACCTTACCTTCTGTTTGTTCCCAGATTTCGGGTCCAGTGGTTTCAACATGGGCCTGACGGTTCGCCACGTTGTCAAACTGGTTGGCCCAGATTGCCCCATTGGGTTCCGTCTCCGCCAATTCCTCGGCCAAACGCCGGGAATAATGCACGAAATTATTGGGATTGCGATAAGGTGCGGCCGGAACTTGAACCAGTTGTGCACCGGCCAGCCGCAGCATGTCTTTCTTTTCTTCCGACTGGGTTTCCGGGATCACAATCACGGTCTTGAACCCCATTGACGCACCCACCAGCGCCAGACCTATACCGGTATTGCCGGCGGTGCCTTCCACAATGGTGCCACCGGGCTTCAAATCGCCCCGCGCAATGGCATCACGGATAATATAGAGTGCAGCACGGTCCTTGACGGATTGACCGGGGTTCATGAATTCGGCTTTGCCGAGAATTTCGCAACCAGTTTCTTCACTGATGCGGCGCAGCCGGATCAGCGGTGTTTTTCCTACTGCGTCAGCAAGATCTCGTGCAATGCGCATGATGGCCCCTTGTCGTTTTGTACCATCGAAGATCTACAGCCGCACCGCCGCGACCACAAGCGGGATAGTCACCCGCGCAATCTGTCCCGGTGGCGGGCCAGCCAATAAGCCAGAGACACCAATTGTAGATCCTTGAAAACATGGCGATCCGTCATGTCTATGAATTCGTCGAACGGCAGGATTTGACTGCGGATGTCTTCACCTTCTGTGTCCAGGCCACCGGTGATTGTGGTGTGCGTCAACTCACCCAGACCAACATAAAGATACATGAACCCGGTGGAAGATCCGCTCGATGTGTAGGCACCGCCAGCATATTCCAGCCTGTCAAAACGAATACCCGCCTCCTCCATCGCCTCGCGATGCGCGGCCTGTTCGGGTGTCTCGCCCGGATCAATCATCCCGGCCACCGCTTCCCAAAGCCAGGGTTCCGGATCGTTGTTCAGGAAAACCGGCGGTCTGAACTGTTCCACGATCAAAACGGTATCTCTGACCGGATCATAGGGCAGAACGCCGACCGCACTGCCCTGCAACAAACTTCCACGGCGCAGAACCGGACCCATGCTGCCGTCATGCCGCCGGTGTTGCAGATCGATTTCCTCCATCCCGAAGTAATCAAGATACACCCGGTCATGGCGATGCACGATCACGTCTTTTGCAATGTCCCGCGGATCACCGGTTCGCCGCTGCCCGGCCATGATCTTTGACCAGGCTCGCGTTTGAGTGGCGCGAATACTGCGGGCCATGATCCGGGGATCAACCTTCCCGAAATAGGCCATCTCTTCCTCAGCGGCGAGCGTTGTAAGTTCGCCCAATCTGTCCGCCCAGTCCTGAAGCGACCACAAATCACCCGGTCTCCAGGCATCGGGGGCAGGAAAAAAGACCTGCGCTTCGGCCTCGATCCCATCTTCCAATTCGACCTTCAACGGCTTCAGATCATAGTCGAAAGACCCTTCATAATAATCAAGCCTGGCCAGATCCACAGTCGACAGTTCTTGCACCAGTAAACCTTCGGCACTGGCGCCTTCCATTTCCAGGATCATCGGGAAATCCTGCCCCTGAACAGAATGGACAGCATGGCCTCGAAGTAGGGCGGGCCGCGCTTTGGTTTCGCTCAGAGGATGGCCAAGAACGCGTTCCAGCAACGGCAAGTGTCGCAGCGTTCCATAAAAGAACAAATCAGACAAAGTCGATCTCTCTTGTCAGTAACGGATCAGCGCCATGATCGGGCGGCCTGTTCTGTGGCCAGTCCCGATACAACAGCCCCGATTAGGAATGCAATCAGAATTTCCGGGTAAATCAGCAGCTTACCGTACTCAACCCCGATCTTGAAAATGGCCAGAATGGCCTCAAACGGGCCACCGTAACGATTGCGCATGGCAAGCCGGAACATTTCGTAACAGCCCTGCACGAACAACGCCCAGAAAATCAGCGAGGCGACACCAGTCAGACCGTTATTGATCCCAGCTGTCCAGCCGCGCCCTGCACGCTTGCCCATGATGCCCCACCCGCAAACCGCACCAAGGCCCATGTTAACCAGCGTAAAGTACCCGTAATCCTTACCTTCTTCACCGTTTTCGATAATCATTCCTGAGACAATGAATGCCAGCACGATGAGACAAACGGCGGCTACAAGACGCGAGGCAGTGGGCATGTTACGGTCCGTCAGTTAACTTGCTTTTCTACGGTGATCTGTGTCACATCGCAATTGCGCGTGTCAAAGGCTGCGCCACAGGCAGTCAAATAATAATTCCACATGCGGCGAAAACGCTCATCAAAGCCCAGATCTGCGATCTGTTCCCATTTTGCATTGAACGTCTCATACCACCGCCGCAGCGTCAGGTCGTAACTTTTGCCGAATTCTTTCGACTTCACCACATTCAGACCGGCCTGATTGATCTGCTGCCGCAAGATCGTAGGCGACGGAAGCATTCCACCTGGAAATATGTATTTCTGAATGAAATCAACACCGTTCTTGTAATAATCCCAGCGGTGGTCACCTACGGTTATGATTTGCAAGGTCGCTTGCGCCCCCGGCTTCAGCCTCTCACGAACGGTTTCGAAATAAACCGGCCAGTATTTTTGGCCAACCGCCTCGAACATCTCGATTGAGGCTATGCCATCATATTGCCCACGCTCGTCACGATAGTCCTGCAACTTGAAGGTCACTTGATCGGAAAGTCCTGCTTTTTCAATGCGTTCTTTCGCATATTTAAACTGTTCCTCACTGATCGTGAGGCCGGTTACATGCAGGCCCCGCTCTCTCGCGGCATATTCGGCAAAACCGCCCCAACCGCATCCGATTTCCAGAATGTGGTCACCGGGTTTGGCCCCCATTTCATCGACAAGGCTGGCGTATTTCGCAGTTTGCGCCTTCTCAAGACTTTCTTGCCCGGTCTCAAAAATGGCGCTGGAATAAGTCATCGTGTCATCCAGCCACAAACCGTAGAAGTCATTGCCCAGATCATAGTGGTACGAGATATTCTTTTTCGCCTGCGTCCGGTTATTGCGATGAAGCCAGAACCGCAGACGTTCATAGGCCTGGACAAGGAACTTTCCAGTAAACCCGTCATAGACGGTTTCGGACCCCAGGTGGACAAGATCCATGAATGAGCGCAGATCAGGCGTGCTCCAATGTCCTTCAAGATAGGCATCAGAAAACCCCAGTTCGCCTTCGCGGATCAGACGGGCAAAAACATCTCCGTCGTGGATATCGATCTGAGCAACAGGCCCTGCCTTGGGTCCCTCTGCGCGAAAACTGCGTCCATCGGGCAATGTTATGTCTAGTCGCCCCGACTCCATTCGGGCCAGCATCTTGAAGACCTGGGCGAAATACCTGGGCAGATCCGACTGCCCCTCTATTGTCGTCAGCACCATCCGCTCTCCCCTCTGCGGCACAGGTATCAGGCTAGGCCGCGATTTTGTTTCTGGCAAGTTTTCAGTTCCTTAGTGGGATTTTCGGCTTTCATACGCACGCAAGGCGCGGTTTCGTCCATCCGCCAGTTTCACGACAGGTTCGGGATAATCCGCCTGCGGACACAGGTTCCATGACCCGGGAACCGCAGCGAAATAGGAAAGTGCAACGTCACTGGGTTTCGTCTGGCCTTCGGCGATCCAGCGCCGCAGGTAAGACCCCTGCGGATCAAACTTTTCGGCCTGCGTTTCGGGGTTGAAAATACGAAAGAAGGGCGACGCATCGGGGCCTGATCCCGCAACCCACTGCCAGCCCATGGCGTTACAGGCTGGGTCCCAGTCAATCAGGCAATCCTCGAACCAGCTCATCCCGATTTTCCAGTGTGTCATCAGATGTTTGGTCAGGTAACTGGCAACAATCATCCGGGCCCGGTTATGCATACGGCCTGTCACATACATCTGCCGCAGGCCAGCATCGACGACAGGAATTCCGGTTCGGGCCTGCCTCCAGGCGGCAACTTCAGGGTGGTCCGGATCGATATTCCACGGGAAATCATCCCATTCCGCTTTCCAGTTATCAGTCAGCAGATGCGGTGAGTGATACATCAGGTGATAGGCAAACTCACGCCAGACCAACTGCCGCAGAAATGCCTCGGCGCCGGGGGTTCCCGTCATCGCAGCCTGTTGAACCCTGTGCCAGACCGTGCGTGGCCCGATCTCGCCCAATGAAAGGTATTCTGACAGGTTTGATGTTCCGTCCAGATCCAACCGGTCACGGTCATTGGAATAACGGGGGACCTGGTCGAGAAAGTGCTCAAGTCGATCGCGGGCGGCCTTCTCTCCGGGTTGGACATAGGGGCGCACGATTGCAGCGCCTCGGTACATGTCCGCACCCATATGCCAGGTACTCAGTTTATCACTGGAAGGCCAGGTTGCAGGCCCCGCCAAGCGTGACACCAACGCATCCGGCGCTGGCACGTCCCGCCGCTGAACCGCGCGCCACATAGGAGTGTAGACACGAAACGGCTGGCCCTGCTTTGTTGCGACCGTCCAGGGCTCAAAAAGCAAATGACCAGGAAAGGACTTTGCGCTTACACCCAGTTCGGTCAGCGCCGTTTTGATCTGTGTATCGCGTCTGATCGACGCTGGATCATAGGCCCGCGACCAATAGACAGCCTTTGCGCCCGTCTCTTTGACAAGTGTCCGCAATTGCTCAAGCGCATCGCCACGCCGCAGGATCAGACGGCTACCAAGCCTCGTCAGAGCGTCGCAAAAGACCTCCAGACCCAACCCCAACCGCCATTTTGGGGCCGCGCCAAGGTGTTGCACAAGAAGGTCATGAACAAAGACTGGTATGATCGGACGGCCGCTTGCAACAGCAGCAGTCAATGCCGGATGGTCCGACAGGCGCAGATCCCGTCGGTACCATAAGATGATCGGAGACCGCTCGTTTTCCATATCCACCCTGAGGTTTTCTTCGTTCTACGAAGCCCCAAGCTGAGTGGATCACAAAACGTGTTCAAGCGCCTCCAAAAGCTGATCAATCTCCTGCTGCGAGGTATAATGTGTAAAGCTGACCCGCAAAACGCCCTGTGCCAGATCCACGCCCATCGCTTGCAATGGGCGCACAGCATAAAAGTCGCCTCCCCCCGCCATAACACCGTATTGCGCCAGTTCTGCTGCAACTGACTCAGCGGGACGGTTCAGCGACAGCGCTACCGTCGGCGCACGCCGGGTGGCATCTGAAGTGCCGATCAGACGTACCGCGTTGCGGTCCTTTACCGCATCCAGAACCGGTTGAAGTAAGGACACCTCATGCGCGCGCATCAGGTCATGGGCAAAGGCACCCTGCTCTGCTGCACCGGCGTCAGGCCCACCGTGATGCGTGCACAGGAGCTCGACGTAATCGGCCATACCTGCACTTGCCGCAATCTGAGCATGATCCGGGCCTGCCGGGGTAAAGCGCTTGTAAAGAACGTCGGCGTTGAAGTAGTGCGCTTGGTTGGGCAGCAACTCTCCCAGTGTTCGGCGAATGACCATGCAGCCTTGATGCGGGCCAAAAGTTTTATAGGCTGAAAACAGATAGATATCCGGCCCCAAATCGCCAACATTCGGAAACCCATGCGGGGCGTAAGATACGCCGTCCACGCAGACAAATGCACCAGCCGCGTGGGCAATCGCAGTGATCTCGGTGACCGGGTTAATCTCTCCAACGACATTGGAACAATGCGGGAAACAGACCAGACGCACTTTTTCGTCCAGCATATTTTCCAGATCCTGCGGGTTCAGTGATCCGGTTTCAGGATCGATCTGCCACTCCCGCACTTCAATCCCTGCCTCGGCCAGACGACGCCATGGGCCCGAATTTGCCTCGTGATCCTGATTGGTCACGACAATCGCCTCGCCAGGTTTCATCCATTGCCTGAACGCCTGTGCCAAAACATAGGTATTCTGTGTCGTCGAAGGGCCAAAGCTCAGCTCATCGGTTTCAACACCCAGGATGGCGGCCATGCGCACGCGTGCCTCATCCATCTCGGCACCTGCAAGACGGCTGGCCTCATAAGGGGCGTAGGGCTGAACCTTTCGCTGCGTATAGAACCGCGTCAACCGGTCGATCACCGGCTTGCAGGTATATGACCCGCCCGCATTCTCAAAAAACGCCTGTCCTTTCAGGCTGGGTTCGGAAAAAGCCGGAAACTGTGCCCGAACGAAATCGATATCCAGAGAGCTCATGCCTCATTGCTCCTTAGTTGTGCTGTCATATCAACAAGATGCCCGCTCATGTTTCCGGACATCTCAGAAATCATGGCAGGTCTTCCAGCCCAGCCTGTGCTTGCGCCATGAGCTGACGAAACACCGGGCAGCCCTTCACTTCGGAAGGACAACGCTACTTAGACAGCACCATCCGCGACCGTCAAGCTGAAGCAAAAGAAAAAGCCCGGCGGGGTTGCCGGGGCTGAATTTCTAACACTCTGGGGCAGGTCTCGTTCGGGCCTCAACCCTGAACTTTGGTATATGTCCCCTCGCCTGCAAGAATACCACGGAAACCTCCGGGCTCATCCAGACCAAAGACGATCAGAGGCAGGTTGTTGTCACGCGCCAGCGCGATGGCTGACGCATCCATGACCCGCAACCGCTTGGCTAGAACGTCGTCATAGGTGACCGTGTCATAACGCACCGCGTCGGCATGTTGTTTGGGATCCTTGTCGTAGACGCCGTCGACACCGTTCTTGCCCATGAAAATCGCCTCACACGCCATTTCATTGGCGCGCAAGGTCGCCGCGGTGTCGGTGGTGAAATACGGGTTGCCGGTGCCGGCCGCAAAGATGCAAACCCTTTTCTTTTCAAGGTGTCGTACGGCGCGGCGGCGGATATACGGCTCGCACACTTCATCCATGCGAATGGCCGAAATGACCCTGGTGAACACCCCAATCTCTTCCAGGGCAGATTGCATACCCAGTGCGTTCATCACCGTGGCCAACATCCCCATATAGTCTGCTGTCGTCCGCTCCATACCCTGAGCAGATCCACTCAGGCCCCGGAAAATGTTTCCGCCACCGATAACCATGCAGATCTCAACGCCCAGATCGTGAACCGATTTCACCTCTTGCGCGATGCGTTGAACTGTCGGCGGGTGCAGGCCAAAGCCCTGATCCCCCATCAATGCCTCTCCTGAAATTTTCAACATGACACGTTTGTATGTGGTTTTCGGGGTTTCGGCAGTTTCAGAAGACGGGGAAAGGCTCATGTTGCGCTCCGGGCTGGCACGGGGTTAATTTCCGGCGCAAAATGAAGCAAAAGCTCCGCAGGTTCAATGCGGTTGGTGAGGATTGAGGCAACCGCATATGACCCGGCGATCAACGGACGCGATATTTCAGCAATTGCCCCCTATTCCCGTTGACAAACCTGTCCTGATTGCAGGGCCGACGGCATCCGGGAAATCAGCACTGGCGCTGGAGATCGCCGAACGGCATGGCGGCGTCATCGTCAATGCAGATGCAAGTCAGGTCTATGACTGCTGGCGAGTGATCTCGGCCCGACCATCTGTCAAAGAAGAAACACGCGCGCCGCATCTGCTCTATGGTCACATCGCCTATAATCAGGAATATTCAGCCGGTCACTGGCTGCGCGAAGTGGTGCCACTGCTGACCGGGGGCCAGCGGCCAATCATCGTCGGCGGGACCGGTTTATATTTCACGGCCCTGACCGAAGGCATGGCCGAGATCCCCGCAACTCCGTCGCAGGTGCGGGCCGAAGCAGACTTGCTGACCGTTGCTGAGCTTGTCGCCGGGGTCGACGAACGGACACTGTCTGGCCTGGATACGCAGAACCGCGCGCGCGTGCAGCGTGCTTGGGAAGTGCAGCGCGCCACTGGTCGCAGCCTGTTATCTTGGCAGGCCGATACGCCACCGCCAATTTTACGGCTGGATGATGCGGTTCCCATCGTTTTTGACGTCGACAAAACGTGGCTTCTGAATCGGATTGAACGCCGTTTTGATCAGATGCTGGAGCTGGGCGCAATCGACGAAGTACGCGCCATGCGGAATCGTTTCGACCCCGCTCTTCCCGCCTGTAAAGCCATTGGTGTGCCAGAGCTTATGGCCTATCTGGATGGAACACTGACTTTGGATCAGGCCCGTGAACGGGCCACAATCTCGACCCGGCAATTTGCCAAACGTCAACGCACGTGGTTTCGAGCCAGAATGAAAACATGGAATCACGTTGATTTCTCAAAGTGATATCTGGTGTTGTTCATTCCACAGGATTTGACACCGAAAGCAAACAGATCAACGGAAACTAACTGGTTTTTCGTCTGTTATCAGTGATTTGACGCCGAATCTCCGCAAGGGTTTCTTCTGGCGGGGCGCCACATGACAAAATCCGTACCGAAATATCAACACTGCGGGAACGTCGCTTTTGTGCATTTTATGTCGATTCCGAACGTTGACGTTGAGTGATTTCTGGTGCCGAATGGCGGCATGGGGATGCACAGAGTCCAAAAACCGGAATCCTTCTTTCTTTCGACCGGACAAGCCCGTGTCGCTTAGAACAAGAACAAATCAACAAAATCAATGTCACAGGGAGACATTTATGACCAATACGGCAATCACCACAGACAAGGTGCACTGGGCGGCCGAGATGCACGCGCAGGAATACCGTGACGGCAAGCTTAGCCGCCGGGAATTTCTGGTCCGCGCGACGGCGCTGGGTGTCGCGGTACCGACGGCCTATGGTTTGATCGGTCTGCAATCGCCTGCGGCGGCACAAGAGCCGCAGCGCGGTGGTACCATCCGCTATCAGATGGAAGTGCGCGCGCTCAAAGATCCGCGAACTTATGACTGGACGCAAATTGCCACTTTCACAGCAGGCTGGCTGGAGTACCTCGTTGAATACAACAACGACGGCTCGTTCAAGCCAATGCTGCTGGAAAGCTGGGAAGCCAATGATGACGCCACTGAATACACATTGAACGTTCGCAAGGGCGTAAAGTGGAACAACGGCGACGATTTCACAGCCGAAGACGTGGCCCGCAACATTGCAGGATGGTGTGACGCGGGTCTGGAAGGCAACTCGATGGCATCGCGTATGGCGTCGCTTATTGACGAAAGCACTCAGCAAGCTGCGGACGGTGCAATCACTGTGGTTGACTCCCATACTGTCAAACTGAAGTGCAACGCGCCTGACATCACGATCATCCCGGGTATGGCGGACTATCCCGCCGCAATCGTTCATAGCAGCTTCGATGCGAACGACATGCTTTCAAACCCCGTCGGCACGGGCTTCATGCTGCCTGACAGCCACGAAGTTGGTGTCAAAGGCGTGCTGGTGCGCAACGAAGGTTTCGACTGGTGGGGATATGAGGCTGGCAAAGGCGGCTATATCGACCGCATCGAGTTCATTGACTACGGCACTGACCCGGCTGCATTCCTTGCGGCTTATGAGGCCGAAGAGATCGACATGAACTGGGAATCTGTTGGCGAATTCGTCGACATCTTCGACGGCATTGGGCTTGTGCGCTCGGAAATCCCATCAGGCTTCACCATCGTTATCCGCCCGAACCAGTTGGCCGAAGACGAAAACGGCAACAAGATCTACGGCGACAAGCGCGTTCGTCAGGCTTTGGCCATGGCGGTCGACAACGAGGTGTGTCTGGAGCTGGGCATGTCGGGCTACGGCATTCCAGCAGACAACTGCCACGTCGGGCCGATGCACCCTGAACATGACTCGGCCGTGACTCGTATCCCGTATGATCCTGCCGGGGCGAAAGCCCTGATGGACGAAGCGGGTATGGGTGATTTTGAGCACGAAGTGCAATCAATCGACGATGACTGGCGCCGTAACACCACGGCCGCGGTTGTAGCGCAGCTGAACGACGCGGGCATCAAGGCCAAGCATACAGTTCTGCCGGGGTCGACCTTCTGGAACGACTGGACGAAATACGCCTTCTCGTCGACGAACTGGAACCACCGCCCATTGGGCACTCAGGTTCTGGCACTGGCCTATAAATCGGGAGTCGCGTGGAACGAATCCGGTTTTGCCAATGCAGAGTTTGATGCGTTGCTGGCCGAGGCGAACTCGATCGCAGATGTCGACAAACGTCGTGAAGTGATGGCCAAACTGCAGGGGATCATGATCGACGAAGGTGTCACGATCCAGCCTTATTGGCGGACAGCGATGCGCCATCACCGCGACAATTTGGTGGGTGTCGAAAAGCATATCGCAGACCTGCCGCAGCTTTATAAGTTCGGCTTTACGTCCTGAGCCAAAACGCAAAAGGAGGCGCCCCCCTGGCGCGGCCTCTTCGTCCTGAACGCGACGAACAAATAATAACAGCTAAGCGTGGCGTTCCATGAAACCCGCGCTAGCCGACCCACAGGGGCAAATATGGGACTTTTCATTCTAAGGCGCGTTGGCATCATGCTGTTGACGGCATTGTGTCTGACATTCCTGGTTTTCTTCTTAACCAACCTCTATCCGAACCTCGAGAAGCTGGCGAAAACGCAGGGCAACTTTCGGATGTCGGATGAACAGGTTGAGAGCTACCTGAGCAAAAATGGTTACCTCCAATCCACTCCGATAAAATACGGCGAATGGCTGGGTGTCCTGCCCTCGTATCGGTACACGAATGAAGACGGAACCGTTCAGGGAAGATGCATCCTGCCGGGCAAAACCGCCGAAGAATCCCCGAGTTTCTGCGGAATCCTGCAAGGGTATTGGGGCTATTCGACTGTCTTCAAGGAAGAGGTTTCCACCGTTGTTGGGAACCGGTTGGCTCTGACTGGTCGTCTGATGCTCTGGGTCATGTTGCTGATGGTTCCGTCCGCGTTGATCCTTGGTGTTTTGGCAGGAATGAAAGAAGGATCTGCCACTGACAGGACGTTATCGACCTTCGCCATCACAACGACGGCGACGCCGGAATATGTCTCGGGCGTGATCTTTATCGCGATCTTCACCTCATCCGCAGTTGGTTTGAAGTGGTTCAAAGGCACGGCCACGCAAGCGATGGAGAACCCGACCTTTGAGAACTTCTTCCTGCCGGTCCTGACTATTGCACTTTATGGGATGGGCTATATTGCCCGAATGACTCGCGCTTCGATGACCGAAGTTATGACCGCCCAATATATCCGGACAGCGCGTCTGAAAGGTGTGTCCTTCCCCAATATCGTCATGAAACATGCGTTGCGTAACGCGCTGATCGCACCCTTCACCGTCATCATGCTGCAGTTCCCCTGGCTGCTGAATGGCGTGGTGATCGTCGAGACCCTGTTCAACTACAAGGGCTTCGGCTGGGCGCTGGTTCAGGCCGCGGGCAATAACGACATTCAGCTGTTGCTGGCGATTTCGGTCGTGTCGGTCTTTGTGGTGCTGGTGACCCAGCTGATTTCGGATATCGGCTATGTCTACCTCAACCCGCGCATCCGCATTTCTTAAGGAGGGTTAGATCATGGAACCACTTACCTGGACCGGCTCTATCGCCTTCCTGAACCCGCTTTTTGCCCTTGGCCTTGCGCTAATGGTCTTGTCCATTGCCGTCTGGATGCTGGCCAGCATCGTGCTGCCCGAAGACCAGATGACGGTGAACCCGGACGGTACGTTGAGCTCAAGCTCGGGCCTGCGGACACTGATACAACTTGCACTGCGCTACAGTTTCTTGGCCAGTGTCGGAATCGCACTCGCCTATATCGTGCTGGGCGTTGTGATGGGCACCAGCGCCGGGATTATTGGCGCCATGTCCCAGCAGTTCTTGCCTGTATGGGTGTCGTTGATCATCCTTTATGCCATGTCGATCGCTTTCAAACGCAAGCTTGGCCTCTACGGCAAACTGTTTGACAGCCCCATCGGCATGATCGGCTTTGGCCTTGTGATGTTCTGGGTTTTCACCGGGGTATTCGGCGCGATGGATTTGATCGTCACGCATGACCCGCTGTCACAGGTTTCGGGCATGAAGAACAAAGTGCCAGGTACGCCACTTTCCAATCTAGAGGACGGTCAATACGCCTGGTATCTGCTGGGTGGCGACAATCTGGCCCGCGATGTGTTCAGCCGCATGGTCAAAGGGGCATGGATTGTTGTTCAGATCGCCCCGCTTGCCACGATGTTTGCCTTCATGGTTGGCATCACGTTGGGCCTTCCGGCAGGCTATTATGGTGGTCGGCTGGATACTTTGCTGTCGTTCCTTGCGAACCTGATTCTGGCCTTCCCGGTGATCTTGCTGTTCTATCTGCTGGTCACGCCCGAGATCGTTGCGACCGGGGTACCGAATTACATGGCGGCCGTCTTGTTCGTATTCCCGATCATCTTCCTCGGTGTGCTGCTGAACTCACGCTACTATACCAGACCGAACTTCCGAACACCGCTGTTGATCGGAGTTTTAGGGGTAGCGGGTTGGTTCTACCTGTCTCTGATTTCGACCGGTGGCTACATCATCAATACCGACGCCTATCGTATCTGGGGTCTGCCGACCTATCTGGATCTGTTCGATATTCCAGGTGGTATTCTGGTGGTCTTCGTCTCGGTGGTCTTTGTGAATTCGCCCACCGTTTTCCGCATCGTGCGCGGACTGGCGCTGGACATCAAAACACGGGACTACGTGGCAGCAGCACAAACCCGTGGCGAAGGTCCGTGGTACATCATGTTGTGGGAAATCCTGCCCAACGCGCGCGGCCCACTGATCGTCGATTTCTGCCTGCGCATTGGCTATACCACCATCCTTCTGGGAACCTTAGGTTTCTTTGGTCTGGGCCTGCCACCTGAAAGCCCTGACTGGGGGTCGACGATCAACGAGGGGCGCAAGCTTTTGTCGATCTACCTGCACCCTGCTCTGCCACCCGCGCTGGCCTTGTTGACGCTGGTTCTGGGTCTGAACCTGCTGGCCGACGGGTTGCGCGAAGAAAGTCTGAAAGACTGATGTGAAGGCGACCGGGGGCCAGCCCCCCGGACCCCCCGA